>CAZPIO010000120.1:0-24848 GCA_964586235.1 uncultured Planctomycetales bacterium | reverse complement strand
GTCGAAGATCGACTTGAACGGCCCGCCCTTGACATTTCCGAAAGATGTCAAGGGCCCGCCCTCGGTCCGCGCCGCCCGGATCGCGATCACCGCCTTCTCGCCCACGCCCTTGATCGCCTGCAGGCCGAACCGGATCTCGCCCCTGCCCCGCTCCGAGCGGATGACCGTGAAATCATTGTCCGACTGGTTGATGTCCGGGGCGTCCACCCGGATGCCCATCCGCTTGCACTCCTCGATGTACTCGACCACCTTGTCGGTCGAGCCCATTTCGAGCGTCAGCAGCGCGGCCATGTACTCCGTGGGGTAGTACACCTTCATGTACGCCGTCTTGAAAGCGACCAGGGCATAGCCTGTCGAGTGCGACTTGTTGAACGCGTAGCCGCCGAAACGCAGGATGTTATCGAAGATCTCCTCGGCCGTCGGGCGAGCGACCCCTTTCTCCGCGCAGCCCTTCACGAACGGCTCGCGCATCGACTCGATCATCTGCGTCTTCTTCTTGCTGATCGCCTTGGCCAGCCGGAACGCCTGCTTCAGCTCGATCCCGCCCAGCCGGTTCACCAGCCGCGACACCTGCTCCTGGTACACCAGGACGCCGTAGGTTTCCTTGAGCACCTCGGTCATGATCGGGTGCGGCGTGGTCCACTGCTCGCCGTGCTTGCGCGAAACGTACGCATCGATGTGCACCATCGGCCCGGGCCGGTACAGGGCGTTGGCCGCGATCAGGTCCTCGATGCGGTTCGGCCTCATCTTCATCACCACGTCCCGCATCCCGCCGGACTCGAACTGGAACACGCCCTTGGTCTCGCCCCGGACGAAAAGCTGGTAGACCTCCTGATCGTCCAGGTCGAGCCTGTCCAGGTCGAGATCGAGGCCGTGATGCTTCTTGACCAGTTGGCGGGCCCGTTCGAGCACGGTCAGCGTTTTGAGGCCCAGGAAGTCCATCTTCAGCAGGCCGCACTGCTCGACGCTCGGCCCGTCGAACTGGGTCATCACCTGCTCGGTGCCGGCCGGCTGGAACAGCGGTATGAAGTTCTCCAGCGGCTCGTCGCAGATGACCACGCCCGCCGCGTGCACGCCCGTGTGCCGCGAGAGCCCCTCCAGGCGCCGGGCGATGTCGATGACTTTGCCGACCTGCTCGCTCTCGTTGCACAGACGCCGCAGGTCCGGCTCCTTCTCCATCGCCTTGTCGATGGTCATCTTCAGCTCTTCGGGGATCAGCTTGGTGATGGTGTTCGCTTCCTCGAACCCCAGCCCCAATACGCGGCTGACGTCCTTCACCGCCGCCCGCGGCTGCAGCGTCCCGAAGGTGATGATCTGGGCCACCTGCCCGTACTTCTTGCGGACGTAGTCGATGACCTCCTCGCGCCCGTCCTGGCAGATGTCGATGTCGATATCCGGCATCTCGTCGCGGTCCGGGTCCATGAACCGCTCGAAGTACAGGCCGTAACGCAGCGGATCCGGGGCCGACAGCCCCAGGCAGTAGCCCACCACCGTCGAGCAACCGCTGCCCCTGGCCCCGCTGGCGATCCCCCGCGAGCGGGCGTAGTTCACGAAGTCCCAGACGATCAGGAAGTAGCTGCAGAAGCCCTTCGACGAGATGACCTCCAGCTCATAGTCGATCCGCTCTCGGATCTCGTCGGTGATCTCGCCGTACTTGCGGCCGGCTCCCTCGTAGACCAGTTCGCGCAGGTATTCGCGGTCCGTCTTGCCCGCCGGCACCCGGTACACCGGAGCGTGCGTCTTGCCGAACTCCAGCTCGACGTTGCACATCTCCGCGATGCGTCCGGTGTTGTCCAGGGCCTCCGGGCAGTCCTTGAATGCCTCCTGCATCTCCTCCGGCGATCGCAGGTAGTACAGGTTGGACGGCAACCGCAGCCGGTCCGCGTCGGCCAGCTTCTTGCCCGTGCTGATGCAGCACAGCACCTCGTGGGCCTCGAAGTCCTCCGCCGTCAGGTAGTGAACGTCGTTGGTCGCCACCAGTCCGACCCCCAGCCGCCGGGCCAGGTCGATCAGCATCGGGTTGATCTGCTTCTGCTCCTCCATGCCGTGGTCCTGGAGCTCCAGGTAGAAGCCGTCCTCGCCGAGGATCTGCTGGTAGGTCCGCGTGATCTCCTCGGCCGCCTGGATGTCCCCACGCAGCAGGGCCTGCGGAACCTCGCCGCCCAGGCACGCGCTCATCCCGATCAACCCCTCGCTGCACGCCCGCAGCACGTCCTTGTCGATCCGCGGCCGGTAGTAGAACCCCTCGCGATAAGCGATCGAGCCGAGCTTCAGCAGGTTACGGTAACCCGCGAGGTTCTTGGCCAGCAAAACGAGGTGATAGCTGGCATCCTGGATCCCCCGCGACTCGCGCTCTCGCCGGTCGCCCGGAGCCATGTACATCTCGCAGCCCAGGATCGGCTTGACCCCCGCCTTCACCGCCGCTTGGTAGAACGGCACCACCCCGAACAGGTTCCCGTGGTCGGTGATCGCCACAGCCGGCGAACCCTGGGCCTTAGCCTTCTCCACCAGATCCTTGACGCGGATCGCCCCGTCCAGCAGGCTGAAGTGCGTGTGAACGTGCAGATGTGTGAATTTCCCAGGCGACATCCCTGCCACTCCTTCAGGCCCCGGCATCTTGGGTGGCCCTGCTCCAGGTGCCACTGGCGGCTAGTCCGCCAGTGTCTTTCCCTCACACTCGACCGCCGGCACCGATCTTAAGGACCCCGATCACTCCATCGCAAGTCCAACCGCGTCTCTCGATCAGCCCCTATTGTGAGTTGCTTTGGACACGCTTTCCGACCCCGGACGCAGACCGTGTTCCCATCTGGTCTTACTGAACCCTGAACCCCGAACCCTCGCCCCTCGCCCCTCGCCCCAGTCCCTTGACGCCCCCGCCACCCCGCCGGTATATAACATCATGGCCCACAGTACCCCCAAAACGGTCGAATCCATGAGTCAGGCCGGAAAGCCAAGTTCCCGCATCATCGGCGAGGGCATCACCTTCGACGATGTGCTGCTGGTGCCTGCACGGTCGTCCGTCATCCCCCGCGTCGTCGATGTCCGCAGCCGCCTCACCCGGAACATCCCGATCAACGTCCCGCTGATCTCGGCCCCCATGGACACCGTCACCGAATCGGCCCTGGCCATCGCTCTGGCCCAGGAGGGCGGTCTCGGCGTGATCCACAAAAACCTCTCTGCCGAGGCCCAGGCCCGCGAGGTCTACAAGGTTAAGCGTTCGGAATCGGGCGTCATCATCGACCCCATTACCCTGCGGCCCAGCGATACCGTCGGCCGGGCCAGCGAGGTCATGAACCTCCACAACCTGTCCGGTGTCCCGATTACGGACGACGGCAGCAAGGTCAGAGGCATCCTGACCCGCCGGGACCTGAAGTTCCTCCCGGCAGGCTCGAACGACGTGGCGATCGATCAGGTGATGACCAAGACCAACCTGGTTACCGCCCCGCCCGACACGACTCTCGAGGACGCCGAGCGGATTCTCAACCGCCACAAGGTCGAGAAACTCCTGCTCATCCACCCCGACGGGCGTCTGGCCGGCCTGATCACCATCCGCGACATCAACCGCAGCCGGCTCTACCCGACCATCTGCAAGGACGCACGCGGACGTCTCCGCGTCGGCGCCGCCGTCGGCGTTCACGATTACGAGCGTGTCGAGGCCCTCATCGCCAACGATGTTGATGTCATCGTTGTCGATACCGCCCACGGCCACAGCGACAACGTCATCGAGACCGTGCGCAACATCCGCAAGAAGCACAACATCGATATCATCGCCGGCAATATCGCCACCGGCGAGGCCGCCCGCGACCTGATCGACGCCGGCGTCGACGCCGTAAAGGTCGGTATCGGCCCCGGCTCCATCTGCACCACCCGCGTGGTCAGCGGGGTCGGCGTCCCCCAGATCTCCGCGATTATGAACGTCGTCGCCGTCGCCGAGCCCGCGGGCATCCCGGTGATCGCTGACGGCGGCATCCGCTACTCCGGCGACATCACCAAGGCCATCGCCGCCGGCGCCAGCTCGGTCATGGTCGGTTCGCTGTTTGCCGGCCTCGACGAGTCCCCCGGACAGATCGTCATCTGGAAAGGCCGTCGTTTCAAGGAATATCGCGGCATGGGTTCGCTTGGCGCCATGGTCAGTGGCAGCGCCGACCGCTACGGCCAGGCCGGCGAAACCCAAACCGACAAGCTCGTTCCCGAGGGCGTTGAGGGCCGTGTGCCCTACCGCGGCCAGCTCGCGGAGTTCGTCTATCAGTTGGTCGGCGGTCTGCGCGCGGGCATGGGTTACTGCGGCACTCCGACCATCGAGGAACTCCGCGCCAACGCGAGGTTCATCCGCATCTCCGCCGCCAGCGTGGTCGAAAACCATCCGCACAACATCACCATCACCCGAGAGGCCCCGAACTACGCCATCGATTACCAGGTGGAGCAACCGTTATGAACGACCTCATCAAAACCGCCTTCGCTGCAATGGCCGTAGTCCTCGCCGTAACCGCCTGCAACCAGCCCCCGACCGTCAACCCCTGGGTCGATGACTCGATCGGCCGGGAGGCCTGGACCACCCCTAGCGAACAGGGAATGCTTGCGGCCGGTCACGCCCCCGTCATGCGTCAGCGGGGTGGCCCCCAGCAGGATCTCGTCCTGGCGAGGTCCACCGTCCCCCACTATCCGCTCTGGTGGCAGGACCCGTTCATCTACAAGGGCAACGACGACACCCGGTTCGCCTGGACCTGGCAGGACTATGCGGGCATGCCATACGGCCTCGGCCGTTTCATCCTCAACACCGTCGCCGTCCCGGTTAGCGTGGTCGTCCAGCCGCCCGGAACCTCCTGGGTCAGTGACGGCGTGCTCGAGGGCGACTACGACGGTGCCCCTGGCAAGTCGCCCGATCCCGACGCCACCACGGCCGACTTTGGCCACGCCGCCCAGACCCAGCCCGCCGAGGGCATCTGATGCCCGGCTGCACAGCCCGCGTCCGTGTGCCACTGCTCGGCGAGCAGTCCCGATACCCAGCCTGCCGATAGGCTGCCATCCCTCGGCGGACGTGCTCCCCGGAGCCACTGTCATTGCATGTTTGACCCCCGGCCCCGAAGTCTCGTAAGATGGGTCTGTCAGAAATACGCCCCTGGTGGTCCGGCACAACGTTGACCGCGGTTACGGATCGCGAATTCGGGTTGTCCCGCCAGGGGGACAGGCGGTAAAGCTGACTTCACGGCTCAGGTTTCGCGTTGCGGGGACGGGAGCCGTTGCCGGCACAGCCCACATGGAACACGGGCTCCATTTGTCGTCTGCACAACAGCGGCTGCCTCAGGAGATGCTGATGAACTTCACCTTTAACATGATCGCGTGGGCGATCGGTATCCCGGAACTGGTCATCATCGCTCTCGTCTCGCTGCTGATCTTCGGGAACCGCATCCCCGGCTTGGCCAAATCCCTCGGTCGCAGCATCGTCGAGTTCAAGAAGGGCCTCCGTGAGGCCGAGCACGAGGACACCAAGTCCCTCGGCAACGACCAGGCCGACATCCTCCCCCCGCCCGACAGGAAGAACGATTCCACCGCCCACTGACAGCACGGGTGGCCCAGGTTCTTCCTGAACCTGGGCTCACGATTACCGCCCGAGACTGCCTTGACTCATCCTTCATCCCTCATCCTTTATCCTTGTTCTCCTACACCTCCAGCGCCCTGTCCTCCACGCAATGATCGGCGATCTCCACGCCGCTCGACGTGAGCCGGAACCACCGCTTCCGCCAGGACGTCGCCCGCTCATCCTCTTCCGTCTCGGCGACGATCCGCTGCACGTACCCTTTCTCGCACAGGTACGCCAGGTCCTTCTTCAACTGGTCCCACTCCAACTGAGGGAACAGTGCCAGGAGGGTTCGCAGGATCTGATCGCCCTGCAGCGCCGCCGGGTAGAGCATTTTCAATGCCACCAGCACCTCGTTCCGCACCCGCTTGATCTGCCGCACCCCGCCATTCCTGCCCATCGCACGTCCCTCCGTTTCGCACCTGTAGGAGCGGCCCGCAACCGCGATCTCCCGTAGGAGCGGTCTCCGACCGCGATTCCTTCGTAGCAGCGGCTTGTAGCCGCGATCCGCTCTGGAGCGGCCCGCCACAGCGGGTTTCGCTCCGCTCAACTTGTAGCCGCGATCTCACTTGCCTTCGTCATTCGCGCTTCGGGTTTCATTTGTCATTCGGGCTTCGTCTCGCCACGGCGAGTCTTCGACATTCGTCATTCCCACTCCCTCTGACTCATCCTTCATCCCTCATCCTTCCCTGGCCTGTCTTCTACCCTGAGGCTCAGACCCGAAGGGAGCCCGTCTAAGGCCGCCTTCAGCCCTTCCGACCCCGCCAGTTGCCGCACCAGCGCGATCATCGATGTTGTCGCCCGGCCGATCTCTGCCGCCAGCCCGCGCTCCCCGTCCAGTTCCGCCTCGATCCGCGTCACCAGCTCTGTCAGCCGCTCCAGCCTCTGCCGCGCCAGCATCGACTCGCGCAGCCATTCTTCCTTCGTCGCAAACTCGCGGTCGTATTCCGCGGTGCGCCGAACCAGGTGATCCAGCGACGCCTCGATCGTGTGGATCCGCCTGGCGATCTCCGAAGTCGTGATTGACTGCTGCTCGCGGATCGCCCGCAGGTACAGCGCGATCATCCCCAGTGGCACGCCCACCAGCGGCGACAGCACTCCCACCATCACCCCCACCTGTTCCCATCCCATTGCATCCCCCTCTTATCTCTCACACCGGTCTACGGCAAACTCGGGCATGCCACCTCGCAGAAACAAGCCGCAGTCTTCACGCACGCCGTCACAGCAGCCTGGTGATCCACTCGTTCAGCAACCGCAGGACCTGATTCACCGTGTCCACCCGGACAAGTCCGTCGCTCAGCTCCTGTCGAAACGCCTCCATCTCCGGCGTGTCCCGCGCTGACGTGACCTGCGTGTTTCGCGGCGTCCCGCTCAGCACCGCGTCGATCGCGTCGCCCTTACCCCCGCTCTTCTGCTCCGCCGCCTCCAGTGTCGTCATCAGCTCCTCCAGCACCTTCGTCGCATCACTGCCCGTCACGGTTGCACCCCTTTCCCGGCCCGCAAGCCGTCACGGTCTTGCCCGCCGCCACCGCCTTGGCCGCCACTGCCTGTTTCCTCGCCTCGATCCACCCGCTCAGGTACCGCCGCATCTCGTCGCTCAGCGTCAGGCTCTCGACTCCCATCCGCCGCAGCCCGTCGGCCACCTCCCGTACGACCCCCAGGTTTTCCACCGCCGCCGCGCGTCGCTGCTGTTCCACCGCACGGTCCGCGCGAATCCGCCCCAGCGCCGACTTGAACTCCGCCGAGTGCACGGCCACCGCCTGCTCGTCGGCGGCGCCGGCTCTGACCCTCTGCACGAACGCTTCCGTCACCGCCTCCTCTCGCGAGTCGTCGAACGCCGTCATCTCCGCGTGGTACTCGTCGACGGCCGTCTGCATTCGCTCTGCTGCCGCGGCCAGCGCGTCGGCCGCCGCCAGTTCCAGCCGCGCGTCGCCGCCGCACCCCGCAACCCAGAGCATCACCGGCCACGACACCGGCACCACAAACCTTCCCCGTCGTTTCCACATAGCCTTCCCCCATTTCAGTTCCCCGATGAACCGCCCGAAATCCGCTTAAGCCCCTGGTCCTCGTGAGCGATTCCGAGGATCAGTGCCACCCCCACGCCCAGAATGGTCAATACCATCTCCTCGCTGACCGCGAGCCCCCACTCCGCCGCGTAGGCCGCCAGCACCGTCGCCAGCGCCACCCGCACCTTCCGCGACGCCAGCGGCCGACCCACCCGCCGCAACATATCTAATACCCGCATCCCCCACCTCCTTCTGTTTCCGTAGGAGCGGTCTCCGACCGCGACCTCCTCTGTAGGAGCGGCTTGTAGCCGCGATCCCGTCTTCCGTCCTCATTCGGATTTGGTCATTCTTTCGTTATTCGAGCTTCGACATTGGTCCTTTCCCGGTGGAGCGGCCCGCCACGGCGGGTTTCGCTCCGCTCAACTTGTAGCCGCGACCTTCACTTCTGCAATTTCGAGTCTGCGATCTGCAATCCGTCGCCCCCAAGATTCGCCTCGATGAACCTCCAATCCGCATCCGTCGCCGCCCAGATGAAATACACCGGCTGCGAACCCGCCAATTGCCGATACGTCTGTGCCAGGAACGTCGGCGTCTGTCGCCGCACACGCTCCGTTCCACCGCCCGTCGTGGCTCGATACCAGTGCGCCACCTCGCGAGCCACGACCCGCCGCACTGCCGGCCGGCATCGCACCTGCGAGGCAAAGTCCGCCGCCAGCGGGTCCGCCCCCGCAGCCCTCAACCACGCCAATGCCGCCACTGACCCCGCCGACCCGCTGCACACGCCCACCGGCCGCATCCCCGCCTTCTCAAAAACGGGGTTCACCGCTCCCATCGCGGCCAGACACTCGACGAACCGCGCCCCGGCCATCGGCAGCGTTTCCCGCACCAGCCGGTGCCCCAGACCGCAGCCGCGAACATCCGGATGAACCACCAGCCGCTTGAGCACCCGTAACTCGCGGTTGAGCAGATTCCCCTGTCTCACGTAACGCCCGCCGGTCGCTTTGTTCCGCAGTGCCAGCTCCAGCATCGAGTGCCCATAGACCACAACCCCCAGTGGTTCCCGACTCTCCTCGTGTCGCAACACGAACACCGACGAGACGAACCCTACCTGCTGGCGGTGTCGATAGTGCATCATCGCGAACGCTTCGTAATCCCCCAGTGTCCCTCGCTCGACGTGCAGTTGACTCGCAAACGAAGGACCCGGCTCGGCGCAAACCCCGGCCGTGGAATATCCGACGATTCCGGGCCGCGTCGCCCGCGACTCGACGACCCGCTCGCCATTGCCAAGCCGGATCACGCAATCGGGTCGCAGATCCTCCTCGATATCGCCGCGCGAAGTAGCCACCACCAAGGCCAGTCGCTCGCGCGTCGCCAGTTTGCGGAGGTTGAACGCCACGGCCTTTGCCAGCCTCGAGTGCAGGAGCGAGCCGAATTCGTCGCACAGGATCGGCCCGCGGCCGCCTCCGCGACGATCGAGCGAAAGCGCCCTCGCCAATCGCGCTCGAAACCGCTCGCCCTCGGACAGTCCGTCAAACGACCGCGCCCACAGCGTCGGTTCCCCCAGCCCGCACGCAGTCAGCAGCCCAAGCGCCTCGCTCAGCGGCCTCGTCGGGGCCACCGCATCCACCACCGCCACGTCCCTCGGAAACGCCTCGCTGCCGACCACCCGGCTCTTCGCACACTGCCGCGCAATCTCGCGCAACAGCAGCGTCTTGCCCGATCCCGACGGCCCGGCGATCAGCGTCACTGTCCCTCGGCCCGGGCACAGCGGCAGATCCGACACCAACACCCGTCCACCGCCCGCCAGCGGCACCCCAAACCGCAGGCAGACCTCCATCAGCCGAGGCGTCGGTCGGGCCGCTACGCCCGGCAGCCCGACCGTCAGCCTCACCCCCCTTGCGGCGTACCCCGGCTGGGCTTCATCCCCCTCCAGACAGCACCCGCCGTGTTCCCTCGCCTCCGCCATCGTTGCCCCCGTTGCCCCTCGCGGACCGCCGCGCCGGCACGAAAAGACCTAACATAAACCGAACAGAATCTACACCATAATTGATTTCGGGGCAAGTAAAAAATAGCAATTTTTACGGCTTACTGTAATTGATTGTGAGAAAGACACTTGCGGGATGGGGTCCCGGCCGCAGGTGAACGCATGAAAGGCGTTTTATCCCCCGAGCCGATCAGGCCAACCAGCTCAGCCATGGAGCGCGGTTACAGTCTGAAATTCAGGCGGGCTAGTTCGGAAAATGTGGGCGCAAAGGGAATCCGCAGCCACTCTCACGAGCGTTTGCGGCTTAAAAAATTACTGAAATCGAAGTTTTTTTTGGGCTTATCTTCTGGGGCATCTCCGGCTTCGAACCGCTTTCTAACGATCCTCGATGCGCGTGACACACCTTCTCGCGGCGGTCACGCCGTTGCTTCAGAACACCGCCGATCCGGCTTCGCGGCGCCGATCGCGCTTTAGCTTGTAAGCGGCAAGCTGCTTCAGGGCTGTGTCGGCCGCCCGTTTTGTGCTCAGATCCGCCAGGCGGTCGACGCGGAAGAACCTGCGCAGGAACCGCACGAGCAGCGAGCGAGACCAGCCGAGCTCGCCGGCCAGGATGTTCACCCTGATTATCTGACCGCGCGTGACGGGCTCATGAGCATTGGGGCGGTACCCAGCCTGGCCGCGACGTCGCGGCCGGAAGATGGTGGGCAGCTCACAGCCAGCCCCGGCGAGGAGTTGGCCGGTGAAGATCGCTCGTTGCTCTTCCGACAGGTCATCGACGGACTCGGCGCCGGGCCACAGGCGAATGACCCATTGCTTCAGACGATCGTTCACCTCGTTTGGTGGCCAGCCGATGGCCAGGGCGGTTTCACGAACGTCAGCCGTCGTTGTTTCGTGGCCCATCAGAACTCCGCACGATTGATCATGCGCTCATCGTCCAGCCCCGGTCAGGGTGCTATGCCCCGTTGCACCGGCTGGCTGTTCGGCCGGCCCTGGTTTATGGTGCCGTGGTTGTAGTGGTTGGTGATGTAGTTGACCACCGACCCGGCGGCCGACTGCGCCGCACCCGCCGCCGCCTCGCCCGCCGCCGCTGGCCGTGTTCCTCGCCTCCCCGTGGATCGGATCGAATGAACGAGAGGATCTTCCTCTTCCGGAAGCGTCTCTTTTATGGCTCGCCACATGTCGGGCAGATCCCACTTAAATGGACTCGGCGGCCGCACCTCTCCCGGGCGAGCCCAGCCCCTTGGGCCTTCGCGCATCTGCCGAATTACTTTGTCCACGCGCGCGTCGAGATCTTTCCCGGAAAGGCCTGTCTCCCGTTCCACGAAGTCACGGATTGCCTTTTCGTCTTGGCCCTGCACCAGGGCGTCTAGCCTTGCTTCTACATCCGCCTGGAGGTTCCTCACAGCATTCTGGGCGAGACTCTCCGTCTCGCCTCGTCGCATCTGTCGTTGAGCCTTGGCGAGGGCCGCGGGCCGCTTGCGCCCTGCCCCCGTCATGGGCTCAATGAATCCAAATTGCTGGGCGGCTGTGATCTTGGCCATCTCTTCGTCACTAACAAGCTGTCGCCCAGTATCATCGACAAAGTAGGGTGCCGCCGCCTCGGCCGCAGCCCGATCGACACCCTTGGCAGCCAATCGATCGGTTATCGCCCGCACCTTCCCGGCGGCGGCGGGCGGCAAGCCGGCCGAGGCCGCTCCCTCTGCGGCCGTGCTCTGTTTTTCTTGGGCCTCCGCACGGATGCGCTGCTGTGTGGCGGCATACCGTTTGGCCGCTTCTTCCGCCCGGCCGATTGCCTCTTGTATTTTGTCAAACGCGGCCTCCACCGCAGCCGCCGCAACTGCAATCGTGCCCATGACTATGGCGATCTTGCCGATGCCAGCGGACACCTCCCCTTCCAGCCTGGCCCCGATTTCGACGAGGCGGGCCAACTCGGGATTGACCGCACCCAGTGCCTGCCTCATGCCGAGGGCGGCCTCTTTGCTTACTCCCATCGACGCCGCCAGCTTATCGATTCCCGAGTGAGCCCTCCCTGCTGCCTCTGTCTGATTGGCAAGGGCCTCAGTTGTCCGCGCTGTCGACTGTGCTGTTTGATCACCGGCCTTGACGGATGCGGCGGCCGAGTCGACCGCATCTTTGTCAACCCGCCGCCGGCTTGCCCCCAGCGATTCCGTCGCCGACTTCGTCTCTTCCGCCGCCTTCTTGGCGCCGGAGGCGTCCCCTTCAACTTTCAACAGCGTTTTGAACTCTTCGGGCATTGCGTACTCCCTTGGTCAGCTGGCCGTTCTGGCTCTCCTCATGCGTTCCTGAATGATCGGGTCCAGGTCGGGGTTGAAACTCCCGCCCCGTAGCAGCGTGTTTGCCTGGATGGCCGTCTCGCGGGTGATTTCCTGCCCTTTGGCCAGTAGGATGGCCATCTCAAACACCGATACCGCGTACCGCAGGGCTCCCTGCTCGCATTGCTGGCCGCCAAAGGAACTCAGGTTGGCCAAAGCATGGAGCCACCGGCCCGCGTCGACGGTAAATCGCACGCGGTAGCGACTCAGGATCTCGGTCACCTCGTCCTCCGAGAACAGCCACCGCCCGCCGTGGCCGTCCGGCCCGCCCACCCGTGCCGACAGGAGGCACTCGATACAAATTCGACCGCGCAGTGAACCGCCGATCCGTTCGTCTCTCATCGTCCGATCAATCTTCTTGCGCAGGAACGGCCGGCCCGCCAGGACGATCGGGACCCCGGCGGCATCGTGTACCTGACGGATGACGTTCAGTGTGTCGATGGTCAGGTTTTCGGCTTCGTCCACGGCAATCAATCGCCGGGACCCGACGAGACAGCCGGTCACAAAACTGAACACCTCGGCTCGGCTGCGGAACTGCTCACGACTCCGTTTGAAAATCTGGCGGACCATCGCTCGCAGGAAATTGACCGGCGAAGCCGTCCCCTCATTTGCTTCGATCAGCAGGCCGTTGGGGAATTCCTTGCGCATCACCACCCGCAAGGCTATTGACTTACCTGCGCCGGACTCTTCGTAGAGCACGCCGATTCGCCCCAGCTTGTTCGTTGTTCTGACGATGGCGAATATCTCGCGGGCCACGGCGGTCAACACGAATCCCTGGACGCCGGCAGACGGGGCATCCTCCCGGCTCACCGCCGCAGAGACCGCCGCCTCCATCTTCTGCAGGGCGCCTTCCGTGTCGCCCTGATACTTGCCTCGCAAAACCTCACTCACCACCCGGTAACTCAGGCCCGATCGGCGGGCCAGGTTGGTGTAATCAACCTTCCACTCGCTGCACCACCGGCGGATGTTCTCGATTGCGGTTTGCCAGGCCTCGCGGCGATCCCCGCCGGCATCCGGCCCCGGCATCCGGGGGTAGTTCTCAATCCGGGCGTCGTTCTGCAGGGCCTCCATGGCCTCGGCTGAAGGTGCCCGCTCGGTCGGCTGCTGTTCATGCTCGCTCATTTACCCGCCCCCCATAACCGCTTGGTCTCCCTGTCCAGCGCCCCCGTACCCGGCAACTTCAACGCCTCATCTAGGTCGGCCAAGCTCAGTACCGGCTCCTGCGGCTCCGGCTCGGGCAGCCCGTCCAGCGCGTCTTCCACATCGGCCCAGGAGCACGGCGCCTCGGGCGCCACGGTCGGCGCGACGGCCTTGTTCATCTTCTCCACCGCCTCGGTGAAATCCGTCTTGAGCGCCCGGATATTTCGCGGGGTTGAATCATACGTGCCCGTCGCCGCCCGGTGTTCCTGTGCCTCTGCCTGTTGCGCCTGGATAGCCAGGGTGGTGATGTCCTGCAGGGCCACGCGGGCCGCCCCCTCCTGCATTTGCTTGATGGTCTTCTTGGCTCGCTGCTGTTCACGGATGGCTTCAGACAGGTCATCACGGCTGACCTTATTCAACGCCAGGCGGTTGTTGATCGCCTTCAGGATCGGCCGGCCCTCCAGGTCGCAGACGATCACGTATGACGCGTCCTGTGGATCGACCCGCAAGAGCACCTCCTGCCCCTGCATCATGAAGAGTTGCTGGTTGTTCTGGCCATACTCCACGTTCAGGTAGCGGACACCGAACCGACTGACGGTTACCGGCTTAGTCAGCCGTTTGAGCAGCAGGTCAACCGTACCCTCCGGGGCCACCGCCTTCGGGATTGGGTCGAATTTTGCAAAAGCCTGCGCGGGCGAAAGCCCCCGCATGGCCACGCCCCGGTGTGGACGTTCGTTGAAAGCGTTGATGTATTGTCGACCGGCTGAGGCATATTCAGCCACCGTCGGGCATTGCTCCGGATGCCGGCGGGCCAGCTCGGCAGCCGCCCTCCACACCGGGCTCTTGTTGTCCCCCCCGCAGTAGCTCGCAAACGTGGCTCCGAACTGGGTCTCATACGTCAGGTGCCACCTTTCCAGCGGCTTGCTGTCGGGGTTGTACGGCAGCGAGAAATGAACCCGGACCTCCAGGGCGCCGAACACCGAGCGCACGTACTTTTCATCCTCAATCCGCCGGCCAGGCCGTCCGCCGGAAACGCCCCGAGCACGGTAGGGTTTGCCGTTGTCGATGATCGCTTCTTCTGGCGGGCCGAATTCCAGCACGCCGTCTCGGAAGGTCAGCAACACCGCGTCCTGATTTTCTGACGGCACCACCCGCCAACCCATGATCATCCGGGTCCGCAGGTCGCTGAAGGTGCAGATCTTCGGCCGGACAATCCGGGGGTCCGTGTCGCTGCGCCTGCAGAACGTGTCGCAATCGTGGAAGTCGCTGATCCACGTCTCACCCGCCCGGTACTCGCAGTAGTCCCGCCTGTTCTTCTTGCCCCATTTCCGCGCCCACTCGCGTTCCCCCAGACGCCAGTAGTCGGCCACGATCGGCGGTAAATCTTTAATAACTTTTTCGCAAATTCTTCGGTATGTCAGCCACGTCCAGGCGGGGTCTTCTGCCCGCCGCTTCGCCTCGTTGGCCACGATCGAAAAGCACAGACTGACCGTGCGGCATTGCCGGGTCAACCAGAGCTGTTTGAACCGCTTCCAGGCCTCGACTCCTGGCTCCTGGACGCCGGCACGATGGATCATCGAACGCTTATCGAGCAGCTCTCGCGGGTCCCCGCTGTCACGCTTGGCTTTCCAGGCATACAGTGTGCCGAGACTCACTTCCGGATGGGTTTCCAGGAATATCTTGTCCGCCTCGGCCATGGTTCGCCCCGCCGCCCGAAACCCCCGGCGCATAGTCTCCCAGTCGTAGAGCATCTCGCGCCGTCGCTGGATCTCGCCAAGCTCCGGGTCCTTCAGCCCGGCCAGGCCGGGTATCGGAATCGACTCAGGCATCGGGGCCTCGCTTAAACAGGCCCGTGGGGGCGGATCATTTGGAAAGGATGCGGGTTTCTCAGGAGTCTGGATTCTGCCGCCCCACACGAGCCCATTCTGACGCTTGATCAAGTGAACGTCACTTGGATAGCGAACGCCCACATGCCGTAGCTCATTGCGTACCGTGCTCGCACGCCGTAGAGGAACTTGTCTCGCTTGAAGCTTTCTTCGCTGCCCTCGTCGAGCGCTTGAAACTCCACCGGCTGGCGGATTTGGAAGATGAACGGCCGAATCCAGCCACCCACGTTGCACAGGAACCACTTGGCTGAGTTGGTCAGCCCGGGCAGACAGATCACCCGCCCGGCGGCCTGCAGCACGTTCCGGGCCAGCGGGTTTTCCGCCGACGGCGCGAACGCCAGGCCGACGCTTTCGAGCGCGGCCAGATACATGCTCGGCGGAACAACGCAGACGATGCTCTGCGCATCCATCGGCGGACGGACGGGTTCGCCCTGGTCGTCTTTGAACCCGATCATGCGCGCAAGCCCTTCTTTCATCGCCTGCCGGAACTCCGCGGTCGTTGGGTCGGTCCCGGTGGCAGCGGTAACGCTGATGGTGTTGTTTTGCGCCCCGCTCGCGCCCGATTCGTGGGCATCGGAAAAGAAGATCTGCCCGTCATACGCCAGGTAGCCGGCCGTGGCACCATTATTGAGCAGTCCCTCCAGGAGCTGGCAGGGATGCTGCGCGGCCGCTTGTGCCATCGCGTTCACCCGCTGCCGGATCTGCCCGGTTTGATCGTCGTCGATTTCGTCCCGATCAACTTCGATCGTAGATTCGTACTTCTGGTTGGTCAGGTCGTACGCTTCGGTTCGCAGCCCTCTCGCCAGCCGCCCGCTGCCCCACTCGCGCATGGTTGGGAGCGAACCGAGCCACCGGTGGGACTCCTTGTCCTTGTCGCTCGTATAGATGGTGCACAAATCCTCATACGGCCGCGCGATATGTGTGTAGCCGGCGAAGAACTCGCTCCGCAGGCCGGCGGTGCTGAGTCCGGTACTCTTGATAACCATTCTCGAAATCCTTTCGTTTGCGGCCAA
This sequence comes from uncultured Planctomycetales bacterium, assembly GCA_964586235.1. Taxonomy (GTDB): domain Bacteria; phylum Planctomycetota; class Phycisphaerae; order UBA1845; family PWPN01; genus JAUCQB01. The sequence goes on along the minus strand of CAZPIO010000120.1, from coordinate 8,908 downwards.
CCGGCCGGGGCATCCTGCCCTACTCTTTGGTTTGCTCGATATCCTCACCGGCATCCGGCCGGATCATCTGTCTTTTCAGGGTTGTGAGTACGTCAATCTTTCCACCGCCGTGGGTGAAGGCCACCGCCGCCTCATGCTCGGGTGAATAGTTCCGCACCGTTACCAGGCAGCAGATCATGGCCGGGATTCGCTCCACTTCGCGCAACGGGAGAAAGTGAGTCAGCCCGACCATGCACTCACGATCGACCGCCACCAGCAGCAGCCCCCGACCCGCGACGGCAAACCCGTGCATCGCCTCGGTGATCCAGCGGGCCGCGCCTGCTTCGATGAACTGCTGCAGCTTCTCCGTCATGGCTATTAATTCCGTCTCAATCACTGCCTGCCCCACGCTCGGCAACCAGGGGCAGCGCCGGGCCGACGATGAGCTCGGTTTGCTGTGGGGTTATGGGCACCGGTGGCGCCTCGATAGGCAGCAACGGCGGTTCCGCCGGCTGCGGCTCCCACCACCTCTCACCCGGTTCAAGTCGCCTGATGCCCACTATTACACCACCCACAATTCGCCCGGCGGGCGGCCATCCGTGGCCCGCCCGCCAGGCTGGCCGCTAAATCACCGTCTTCGCGCCGCCCTCGCGGCTTTGCCGTTCGCACTTTTCTTGCCGGCCGGGACGGCGTTCGCCGGGTGCTTCAACTCGCACGCCCGCCCAAGGCACAGCCCGATGATCGCCTGCAGCCCTGCGAGGCTGCGCGCCACGAGCGGCAACACGTTAGCCGCGTGCTCTCGCAGTTTGTCGTCGTCGACGGCACAGTCCAAAAGTCTCGCCAACGATTCCGCCTGACCAGCCTTGAGGATCGCTTCATTCAGCAAACCGACGATCTCGGTTGGGATTGGCTCATCGGTGTAGGTGCATTGGGGGGTAAGCAGCGCGCGACTCCACCGGTCAAACTCTTTGTCTTGGCGCTTGAATGCTTCGGCGGTTTTGACCCCCGCCTCGCGTAGCGTCTCCGTAATTGAGTGCACTCCTTTGTGCATGTTTCACCCCTTTCATGAGCCAATTCCTTCTAGAACTACCACGCGCTGCCCGATCGCGGACAACACGTCCGCGATTTCGCTCGCGTCCATATCATCTACCCGCTTACCGTTCACCGCCGCCGCCTGGCCGCGACAGCGGCGAGCCCACCGGCGCCCGATGATCTCGACCGCCCGGCCGTCCCGACACAGCGCGAGCCAGCGGTTGAAATTCGTATACGAAACAACCTGTCTCCTCTCCGCCGCCCCGAGATCGCGCACGAACTGCCGGGCCAGCCGGCATTGATCGCCCGGACGGGAGTGTTTCACGATTTCTTCAAACCGGCGGATAGATCGCAGGCGGAACAGCCCCATCTCTTGGATATGAGCTGGCAGCCTGCTCCACTCGCGTGGGGTCGCCAATTTCATCGGCTGCACTCCCTCCACGGCCGGCCGGTCCGATCGCTCACCAAGCACTGCCCGACGGTCAACCCCAACAACTCGCAGACGAGCCGCGAGGTCCGCAGCGAAACGTCACCCCGGTTGAACACTTTGATAACCGTACAATGGCACAAGCCTGTTGCCCGCTCCACGTCCCTCATGCTCAGGCCCCTCTCAACGCGCCTGCGGTTGAGGAGAGCCACGTCCAGAATGAATCGTTCCTGTCCCATCGTGCCCTCGCTAAATACGTTATCGACATATTCTGTACCACTTCTCAAGCTGCCTGTCAAGAGTATTTCCGTTTCCGGGGCATCCGGCTACACTACCCACACCATGACCTTCCACGAGAAGCTCGCCCACATACTCGAGGAGTGGCACATCGAACTGCCGGCCCTTGCCGATCTGTCTGGCGTAGGGTATGAGGCCGTCCGCTCCTACGCGAAGCCCGGGTCTAAGCGTATCCCCAATGCAGCCAATGGGATAGCGATAGCCAAAACCCTTGGCGTAGACCCTCGATGGCTGTTTGATGACACTCAGGATTGGCCGCCGCTAAACCTGGTCCTCCCCGGATTCAAGATTCACTTCTGGCCACCTGCGCTTTCCTGGCCGGAAATCCAGGCGGCGATCGCTTTATGGGCTGTCGAAAAGGCTAGAATGTCCGTTGGGTATTCAGAGCAGAGCAACCTGACCGACGTGCCAGGGTTTCCCGCCCCCTGCAAATCGCTTACAGATCACGGCTACCTGATTGGGACCATCATGGATTTTGCGACAGACAACTCAGAGAACACCAAGCTTGCCCGCGAGTTCCTCTCATCACACCCTATCCATGGCGAGTTCCTCGCCTGGATTCGTCATCTGGCAAAAGGTGAGCGCAAAGCCGTGAACCCAGCACCCAAGAGACGCAAGCGGCGGTAGCCCGCCGACTTCAGCCAGATTGATATCCGCCCCCCCCGGCCAAACTCTGGCACGCCAATTGCTAGGGACCCTAACATCCCTCGGAACCGTTTTTCAGACTCGCCGCCTAAGTTTTTACAGTCAAGGCCTTAAGTGCTTGGTAAAACACCCGTTGCGGCATTTGGCTTTTGTCACGCGATGTGCCCGAAATGGCCCAAAACCGCCGATTCGAGTGCGGCCAGCCCCCCCGGTGTTAGGGTGCCCACAGAACGCCGTAACTCCCGCCCCAGCAAGGGTTAAAGGCGGCCTGGCGCCTTTTATGACTTTTTCCCGCTTTCTTTCAGAGTACAACCGCCGCCCATGTCAGCGATTGGGCCGCGGCAGAAGCGGTCGTTGGTGTAACGGCCTCGAAGTACGTCTGGATCAGGCTGATGATCAGCTCCTCAAGGCCGGTGTAAAAGGCCACCACGACCTCTTGCCTGCAGCCGGCCAGCGGACTGAAAACGACGGTCGCCGACGCCAGACCGGCCAACCGCAGCCACAGGCGGAGCCATTTGTACTGTTTTGTCATCGACCGAACCCCCTGCCAGCGGCTTGCCCGGTCAACGCGCTCGGATGAGCCGACGCCATGTCCACGGGTGCCGTTGTCGGCCACTTTAGTGCACGGACCCGTTGTTTCAAGTCGTCCATCGAAAAATGCCGGCCAGGGCAGTCGGTCGCATCCACATCACCATGCCGGATTAGCCGATCCTCGGGGATCCGGCAGAGCTTCATCAAGAATTTCACCAGCTCGGCTGTCGCGGCCATCTGTGCGGCCGTCGGGCACGTCTCGTCGAAGTTCCCCACCAGCACGATGCCAATCCCATGATCGTTGTAGTAGGTCGGCTCCACCCCGGATTTCCTCGCCAGCTTTGTATCCAGGCGGGTGTGGGCACCCATCTCCTGTATCTTCCATCGGTCCGTCGGCTCGATGAACCCCTCCGGTGTTCGCGTGCCGTTGCCGATCACAAAATGATACCCGCAGCCGTCCCAGCCGTTATTCCGGTGCCACCGGTCGATCTCCCGCATCGAGCCGTAGGGGATCGCGGTGTGGTGGATGACGATGAAACCCCAGGCATCATAGAGCGGTCTGCTCGGATACCATGCCTTGGTGGGGTCGGGTTTCTCCTTCGCCGGTACAATCGTCGGCGTCACCGGCTTCGGATCGTGCACGTAGGGGATGTAGTGGGGCGGCGGCAGAGGTGAGACCACGACCACCCTGTCGGCCGGCTCGATGCACCCGCACGTCAGTGCGAGCACAAATCCCGCAACCGCAAACCACTTGGCCATGCCGGCCCTCGGGAACCTCAATTCACCTCAAGCCCCTCGCCATAACCCGTTTCCACTCCCTGGCCATATCGGTTGCCGCCGGCATGGCCGTTAGACCCGGGTGCACTCCCATCCGGATGAGAACCGACCCAAAGATCAGCCCCGACCAGCCCGGATTGTCAGGGGGGTGTGAAAAGCGACCGAGCTGAGCGGTAGGGCAGCGTCAAGCCTGCCTCGCCGCAGGCGGGGTCGCCGTCGCGACCGCGACCCGCCATTCTGTCCAGCTAGGCCTGCCCTTCTCACACACGTCTCACACGGACCAGTGATTATCAGACGCGAAGCAGGATGCCCTTCAGGATCTTACGGCCGGGGATGAGCATGGTCTGCGCGCATGTTTCCGGACTGCAGGTCCTCTTGGGTTACGCCCGACAAAAGGCGGTCTGCCTCGGGGCCCGTGCAGAAGCGACTTTTGCTGCTCTGTGAAGTAGCGGACGTCGCAGAGGGGACGCAACTGCGTTGCCGTTGCGACGTCTCCGGACGCCCTTTTCCGGGCGGACTCCTTTTCCGGACTGAAGACTAACCCCACGTCAGTGGTCATCTACCAGGCCTCGTAGTCCAGCCCGTCGATCCAGGTGAAGTGGTCATCTCGGCCTGCTAATGTCAAACCATACTGCATCGCCGACGCGGCAATCCACATGTCATTACCATTCATCGTCAATCCGCTCGCATTCGGACTGAATGGCCGCCTCCATTTCGGCGACGGTCTGCTTATCAAGCGCGCCGGCCAGCTCCAGCAACTCGGCGGCGTCACCCAGGCGCAGATCCTCCACCTCGACCCGGAACATCAACTCCCGACCACACGGCAGAGAGACCGGACCTGATGGAACGATTACCCGCCCGTCGAAATGGCCCTTGAATGCAACCATGCTTACATGATAGCCGTACGACCCCGCCTCTTCCATCTCTGCCGTCTGCCTTCGCCACCGAGGCATTATCCAGATCCAGCCCCGGAGGACGTAGAGAGGATAGGGCTTTCAATCACGGAACACCCCGCCGTGTTATGAACACACAGAGCCCGATGGAGACGCCGCGCGCCGACCAGCCTCGCCCTACATCCCGCGGCCCGCTCTTCGAAAGGTGAAGTCCACCGATCGGCCTCGCCTCGCGCACCGCCGACCGCTGATCGCTTGCCTGCGCCAAACGAACCCAAAACGGCTATAAGTTGCTATTAAAAAACGACTTACATCAAGAGATGTCCACGCGAAGGCCGGCGGCGACCTTCCGCCCCCTCCACTCAGCCGGCTTGCCGAACGTCGAAGACCGCCCCGCAATCGGGATGATTACATCGGCAACTCGTGGCCTCATCGCAGGTCACCCCATCGGCCACCGCATCACGGACCGCCAGCACAGCCTCCATCACCGTCGCGCACGCCTCCACGCACATCCCCGCCGGTGTCATATCCGTGAATACAAACCGCTGCCCCTGTTTCATTCCCGCCCGGCAGACACCCTTCCTGGGCGCGCGAGCCACGACCACCTCAACCTCGAACCCTTGTCGCGAGGGTCGACTTGCTGCCCCTTGGGGTGCGCCCGCCGCCGGGCGTCGAGCCTCTTGAGTCTCTTGAAACAAGGGGGACGCGGCATCCTTGGGCAGATCCAGAGCGCCCCGATCCGCCAGCCTCAAACGGTCCCTGACGATCACCCCGCGCCCGGCGTCAAGCGCCTGGTTCACCAGCTTGTCCGCGAATCGATTCTGGGTCCGCGGGACGTACTCAACCTTCCATTCCTTGAAGCCGGATAGTCGCTTGCGGGCCTCGGCGTAGAGCGGGTAGAGATCGCCCGACTTCACCCGGTACACGCCGTTGATCTGGTGGGCAACCAGTTCGCTGTCGGTCAGGATGCGGATCGAGTCAGCCTCGGCCGCCCGCAGCACCTTGAGCGCCTGCAAGAGCCCGGTGTATTCCGCCTGGTTGTTCGTCTTGCGCCCCAGGAAGAATCCGGCCGCAAAAACCTCTCGACCCTTGTCGTCGTCAATGGAAATGCCCGCCCCGGCCGGTCCGGGATTCCCGCGCGAGCCTCCGTCGATGTGCGCCGTCCAGCTCATGGCTCAGGCCTGCGGTGGTCAGCGGGTCGCCGCCCTCGCCGTCGTGTCCAGGTACAGGATTCGCGAACAGACGTGGCACACTTGCACATCATCCCGCGATTGCAGCGAATTGATCGTTTCCAGTGGGATCGACATGTTGCAGCCGGAGCAGATGTACTCGGCTCGCCGCGGGTGGGTCTGTTCAACCATCGCCATGGCCTCGCCCTCGTGCTTGTCGCGGGCCCGCTCGAAAGTCCGCAAGGCCTCCGGAGGCACTCCGTCCGACGCCTCCTCGCGCTGTGCCTCCAGCTCCTTGACCTCGGCCGCCAGCCTGGCTTCCAGCTCGGCCGTGGACTTCCTGGTCTCGAGCATGCGGGCCTTCTCCTTCTCGAGGGCCGCCCGATGCTCGGCTTCCTTCTTCTTCAGCTCATCGACCTTGCTCATGGCCGCCAGCACCTTGTCCTCGGTCTTCAGAGCATCGGCCTTGTCCGTGTTGAGCTGCGTCAGCGTCGCCGCGTATTCCTTGTTCGTCTTAGTCTGGTTGAGCCGCTCTCTCAGCCGCTTGATGTGCTCCTCGTGGCTCTTGCGATCCAGTTCCAGCCGGTCGGCATCCGATTGGGCCTGCCGGATCAAATCATGCGTGTCCGCAATCTGTCTTTCAAGGGTGGCGATTCGTCTTTGGTGTGCCTGGAGAGAACGTTGTTTGGCTTCGATCTGCCCGCGAACCGAGCGGAGTTGGGTTTCTATACGTTGTAGACGCTGCAAGGCCTCGAGGGTCGCGCCCATTCATGTATTCCGATCTGCCGGCAAGTGAGCCGGCCGTATGGGATTGTCAATCCAGCCGACACGCCTGGCACCGTCGTGCGAGGTCCCCCCCGGCCCCCCGGCGCCCCGTGTCCCGCCAGCATCAGGCGGACTTACTATTATGGGGGCACGGGTGATTCAATTCAACCCCCGTCTTGTGGACGCTGTCTGCCCGCATTATCCTGTCGTCAGCATGGAGCCACAGCCCAGGATCTCGCTGGATACTCTGCGGGCGTTCAAGCAGGCTGGCAAGAAATTCAGCGTGCTGACCTGCTACGACACCGCCACAGCCCGGCTGATGCAGGACGCCGGCATCGAGGTGCTCCTCGTCGGAGACACCGCCGCCGAGGTGGTCCTGGGAGTCCCTTCGACCCGCGAAATCTCACCCGAATTCCTGCTCACCCTGACCGCAGCCGTTCGGCGGGGGGCCCCCCGGGCTTTTGTCATGGCCGATCTGCCGTTTGCCAGCCGCGTCGAGGCGGATCCCGACGCCACCGCCCAATGGGCCTGCCGGTTTTATCAGGAAACCGGCAGCGACGCGGTCAAGATCGAGGTCACCGGCGGCGACGCCTCGCTGGTCGAGATCGCCACGCGCCGCGGCGTCCCGGTCGTGGCCCACATCGGCCTCCTGCCGCAACGGGTTGACCCGCGCGAGGGCTATCGGGCCCAGGGCCGCGACGCCGCCGCGGCCGCTCAGCTCATCCGTGACGCCGAACGGCTCGAAAAGGCCGGGGCCTGCATGCTGCTTCTCGAGGCCGTCGCCAGCGAAGTCGCCGCCGAGATCACGGCCCGCTCCACCCTGCCGGTCATCGGATGTGTCTCCGGGCCGGCCTGCGACGGCACCGTCGTCGTACTCCACGACCTGCTCGGCCTGGGTGGAGGCCACCCCCCGCGCGGCGCCCGGCAGTACGCAAACCTCTCGGAGATCCTCACCAGGGCCTTCAAGGCCTACGCCGACGACATCCGAGCCGGCCGATTCCCCACCGAGTCTGACGCCCCGCACATGAAGGCCGGCGAACTCGATAAGCTCCACGCCATGCAGGGAGGCTCGTGATGCGATTGTCGATCATCGCCCCCTGCTACAACGAGGCCGCCAACATCCCCGAGCTTCGCCGGCAGCTTGCCCACGTCGCCGAGCAACTGCTGGCCGACCCCGCCTCTGGCATCGACCAGATCGAATACGTCTTTGTCGATGACGGCAGCCGCGACGGGACGCTCGATTGCCTCAAGGCCTGGGCCGGCGAGAACCCCTCCGTCCGCGTCGTCTCGCTGTCGCGCAACTTCGGCCACCAGGCGGCCCTCTCGGCCGGCATCGACCATGCCACCGGCGACGCCGTCGTGGTCATGGACGCCGACCTCCAGCATCCGCCCGAGCTGATCCTGGAATTCGTGCGCCGTTGGCGCGAGGGCTACGACCTGGTCTATGCCTACCGGGAGGGCGTCAAACCGCGTTTCGGCTACCGGCTGATCAACGCCCTGATGAAGATTCACGTCCCGGCCGAGGCCGCCGACTTCCGGCTCATGGGCCGGGCTATGGTGGACGCGTTTTGCCGCATGCCCGAGCACGCCCGCTTCATCCGCGGGATGATGAGCTGGCTCGGCTTCCGCCAGATCGGCGTCGGCTACAGCGACCGCGGCCGCTTCGCCGGCCAGCGGGCCTTCACCCTCCACCAGACCGCCCAGATGGCCCTCAATGCCGTCCTGTCATTCTCCAACCTCCCGCTGCGGATGGCGTCGCTGGCCGGCATGATCACCATCCTCGCCGGTTGCTGCTATGCCGTCTTTATTCTCTACACCTATCTCTTCGGCGATGCCAGCAGCCTCGAACGCGGCTGGACGGCGCTCATCATGAGCATCCTGATCATCGGCGGCGTCCAGCTCGTTTCCCTGGGCATCATCGCCGAGTACATCGGCCGCATCTTCGAGGAAGTCAAACGACGCCCCCTCTACGTCGTCCGCGAACTCATCGGCCCCAAACCCGACAAACCGTAGGGCGGATTCGTGGCAAATGAACCGGGGAAAGGCTACGGCTCTTTCAGAACCGCGACCCTGGTCCGCCGTGGCGACCGTGAGAGAGCCGCCGGGTGGCCCAGGTTCTTCCTGAACCTGGGCTCGCGATTACCCGTCCACCGTGTGCCACTGCTCTGGAAGCAGTGAGGAATGGCCGGATGGGTGGGGTCACGACTCTGAAACCTGGAATCTGCAATCAGCGGTAGGCCGGGTTCTGCCCGTCAGGGTGCTACCCCGCGCAGTTCGGATCCGGCCCCACGCTCGACCCGCTCAGGCACCCCTGGAGGCTGCCGAAATCGGCTTGGTCAACGTCGCGGTCCGCGTCGAAGTCGCTGGTCTAACAGCCTGCTCCCGGCGATACC
>CAZPIO010000119.1:0-24934 GCA_964586235.1 uncultured Planctomycetales bacterium | reverse complement strand
GACAGATCGAGCGGGGGCGGCATCCATCTCATCGGCGTTCGCCGGGCTTGGCTGGCCAACACTGCGAGCCCGCAAGGCGGCCATGTGCTTGTGCGCCATGCTGATGCCGATGGCCATCCTTGCCGTGCGAGCCCAAAGCCCGATAGCGGCCTTGGTGTTCATCAGCATCGCCACGTTTGGCCACCAGAGCTGGTCCGCCAGTTTCATCACTTTGCCGGCCGATCTGTTTCCCAAGCGGGTGGTGGCGTCGGCTTATGGTTTGTCTGCGATGTGCGGCTTCCTCGCGGGAGCGGCTTTCACGCTCTACGTCGGCCGAATCGTTGACACCGTCGGCTATGTGCCGGTATTCACCATGGTCGGGTGCATGCACCTGGTCGGCACGGCCGTGCTGGTGCTGTGGATCCGCACCCCCAAACGGCCCGCGACGGCCACCAGTGTGGCCTGACTGGAGAACGGTGATGCGATTGTCCGCGACGATCTGCCTGATCCCCGAGCTTGCGGGCGGGCCGTTCCTCTATTCGGGAGACTTGCCCGACTGCTGCCGCCGGGCGGCCGAGGCCGGTTTCGACGCGGTTGAACTGCTGCCCCCTTCGCCCGATGCGGTCAGCCCGGCCGTGCTCCACGATCTTCTGGAATCCAACCACTTGGCTGTCAGCACCATCAGCACCGGGGCGGCGTATCTGGTGAATCGGTTGCACCTGTGCAGCCCACTCCCCGAGACCCGCCGGCGGGCGATCGAATTTGCCAGGCAGATCATCGATCTGGCCGGGCCGCTGGGCGGGCGGGCGATCGTGGGGGTGGTCAAGGGCTTCGTTGAGCCTGGCGTGCATCGGACCCAGGCCGAGGCCTGGCTGCGCGAGGGGCTGGATGAACTCGGCCGTCACGCGGCGGCCTGTGGCACCTGCGTGGTCATCGAACCGCTCAATCGGTATGAATCGCCGTGGTACAACCGGCTGGACGAGGGCGTGGCGCTGATCCGGTCGCTGAAGACGCGGAACGTCAAGCTGCTTGCCGACCTGTTTCACATGAACATCGAGGAAGCGAGCGTCCCAGCCGCCCTGCGAGGTGCCGCCGAGTACATCGGCCATGTCCACTTTGCCGACAGCAACCGGCGAGCCATGGGGCAAGGACACCTGGACTGTGGCGAAATCGGACGGGTTCTCCGCGAGATCGGTTATCAGGGCTGCCTGGCCGCGGAGGTCTTCCCCCACCCGGATGCGGACGCTGCTGCCCGGCAGACGGTCAGTGCGTACCGGCAATACGTCTGTGAAACGCCTGCCAGTTGAAGGTAGAATGCCGGAAGGAGGCAGATCATGAAAATGGCCATTGGCAGCGACAGCAGCAATCACTTGACTGACGAAATCGTCCGGCACCTCGAATCCAAGGGCGTCGAACTGGTTCGATGCGGGGCGCTGGCGGGCAAGACGGCCGACTATGTCGATGCCGCCGGCGAGGTCGCCGAGAGGGTCTCCTCCGGGGCGTGCGAGCAGGGACTGCTGTTCTGCAATACCGGGACCGGGGTTACCATCATCGCCAACAAGGTGCCCGGCGTGCGAGCGGCCCTGTGCGTCGATCCGTATTCAGCGTCGATCGCCCGGCTGGCCAACAACGCCAACGTCATCGTGCTGGGGATGCGGCTGACCGGCGAACCTCACGCAAAGGAGATCGTCGACACCTGGCTGGCCACCGAGCCTTCCACCGAGCCCCGAAGGATGAACTTTCACCGCAAGACCGACGAGATCGACCGCCGGTATCGCGCGAAGTAACCAGAACCACGCAAATGGCGAGGTGGGTGCCACGGGCAGCTTGCCTGCCTCGCCGCAGCCCTCGCGGAGGCGGGTCGCCCGTGCTCGCTTGTCGGAGTGAATACACTGGCGGACGAGCCGCCCGTGGCACGCGGCGGCTACGAGCCCGCGCTGTCGCCGCCTGGACCTTCTGCCGGGATCACCGGGAGGCCGCCCGGGGGTTCGCGGCCGGCGGCAAGGCGGCGCTTGATTTCGGCCATGTACTCTCGGTTCACGGGGTAGAAGATGAGACCAACCATGGCCAGCACGGTGATGACCGCCCCACCGCCGAAACCGGCCAGGAGCAGACGGTTAGCCACCTGGGGTGTCTGGTGCTGGGCTGTCGAATCGAAGCCCATCGCATCGAGGGCCAGTCCGCAGAGTACCAGGCCGACGGTGATGGAGGTTTTGAGGACGAAGCTGAGCATGGCCGAGTAGCTGCCGTCCTTGAGCAGGCCCGTACGAAACAGGTTCACTTCCGAGACGTCCGCCATCATCGAACTGGCAATGGTGTTGGCCGCGGTGGCTCCCAGGTGGAAGCACACGTGGAAGGCCATGAAGATCAGCATCGCCGCGGGGATCGCCCCCCAGGCCAGATCCGGGGCGATGCGACCAGTGGCAAACAGGACCAGCAGAACGACGTTGCCGAAGCAGGATAGAGAAAGGAACATATAGATGGCCTGCTTCTTGTCGAATAATCGCACAACCGGCGCCGCCAGAAGGGCGCCGATGCCGGCCGCGACCATCGTCCCCCCATGAACGAACGTTTTCTGCCACTCCGCGAAGTGCATGAAGTCGTCATAGACGTACATCTGCATCGAGGTCACCAGGACAACGCCGACGAACAGGATGAAGATGAAGAGGAAGACCGCCAGCGAGAGGCGGTCGATGAAGACGCGGAACAGGTCGATCACGATCTGCACGACACTGTTGCCGACGATGTCGGGGCGGCCACGCGAATCGACTGCGTACTTGCGCGTGGCAAAGGTTACGAAAACCACGAAGGCCATGCCAATAAGGGCGAATGTAAGCCCCATGCGCTGGAAATTGTCGGCGATGGTGACGCCGCTGCCCTTCACGCCGTCGCGGTCGCGGAGGAACACGCTCCAGCCCAGCAGCGCCGGGCCGATCAGGTTGAGGGCCATGTTGAGGCCGCCGCGGATGCTCTGCAGCGTGGTCCGCTGGTTGTAGTCGGTGCAGACCTCGAAACCCAGTGCCACGAAGGGCACCGCGAAAACGGTGCTGAAGGTCCGCAGCAGCATGTTCATGACCACCAGGTACCAGAACAGTCGTACCGGCGTCTGGCAGAACGACGGCACCGCCCAGACGGCGTAGAAACATACCACGGCAAGAATGCCGCCGATCAGCATATAGGGGTGCCGCCGCCCAAAGCGGGAGCGGGTGTTATCGCTGATGTGTCCCATGAGGGGATCGGTGATGGCGTCCCAGAGTGTGGCGATGGCCATGGCGACACCGGCGTACGTCCCGCTCATGCCCATCGCCTTGGTGTAGTAGAGCATGGCAAACGAGTAGAAGGTGTTCATCACCAGGGAGTTGACCGCATCGCCCGACGCGTACGAGAGGATATCTTTGAGCGAAGTCTTCGTCGCACTCGTTGGGGCCGTGGCCATGAGTAGTTCTCCCGCACGGGCAAGGGCCCGCGACGCCAACCCGGGCTTCCAGTAATCTCCGCTGACTCTCTGCGACGCCCCCTGCGTCCGGGCAGCATACTAATGGACCGTGCGCGGAAATGAAATGCGGCGGCCTGAACGGCCCGATCCCGCAGAGACGGCCGAGTCTTGTTCGCCTCTCGGTGAAGAAATCGCTGCGGCGGTCAGGCGTGGCGGCGTCCGCCGCGGCGGACTTGGCCATGCCACCCGATGCCGGCGGACTTGGGCACGCCACCCAGGTCAAACAGGTTCGCAGTCCTCGGCCGGCAGCCAGCAGCGCCGGCCGGAGGGCATCTCGACCTGCATCCAGTCGGAGCGGGTCTCGAGGATGCGGACCTCCTGACCCGCAACGATCGACGGGACGACGATCGAATACGCCGGGCCATCGCCCGAGCGGCCCTCTGAAGCGGCAACCACCACGCCCCACGGTACGGGCGGTCGGATCGCGATTGCCGCACTTGAGACGCCCATGATCCCGCCGATCACGATGAGAGCGACGGCCAGTCGGGTCAGCGCCCGCCGGCGGGTCATGAGCCCGGCCAGCAGGAGGGCACACCCGGCCGGATAAACCGCCAGCAGGAACACCTGCTTGGTCCACGCCGAGAGGTCATAGTGCCAGAACATCAGCACACGACCGATGGACATCCGCTCTGGGGGCCGCTCCTCGGCGTTGCACAGCCGGCGCAGCGTGGCCAGGCCCGCCCGCACCTCGGGTGTGTTGGCGATCTTTTCGGCTCGCAGATACCATAACAGGGCCCGGGGGTTGTCGCCGGCGAAATGATAGGCGTTACCGGTATTGACGCAAAGGTTGACGCTGGCGAGCCCGTCGGCGGCAATGGCCGCGAGCTTTTCGGCGGCCATGCGGAACAGCCGCCGAGCCTCGATCGAATCGGCCCCATCGGCAGTAACCTGCTTCTGAGCGGTCTCGAAGAGTGCCTGGGCCTCGGCGAAACGCTCCTCCGCCGATGCCCCCGAGGCGCGCGCGCCGCCGCTTGCCACCACAAGGGCAATCAGCGTCAACGGCCATAGGTCGCGCATTCGCGTCATACTGCGGCTCGCTCGGTTCCGGTGCACTCTGGGCACTGCTCACAGAGCAGTGGCACACGGCGGACAGGATCGCGGCTGCAAGCTGCTCCTACAGAGGTTCGCAATTCCCAATTCTCAATTCCAGATGCTCAATTCTGCTCAAGCTGCTCGATCTTCCTCAACACTTCGCGAGCCTGCCCGATCAGCCGGTCCCGCTCGGCCTGACCGACCAGGCCTGCTGCAAACCGGCCGGCGTCGCACTCGGCCAGCAGATTCATCGCGGCCCGTCGCAGATCTCCGTCCGCCCGGCGATGCTCGAGCAACCGCTCCAGTTCGTGCGCCGAGATCTCACCCGGCGGCAGGCCAAGGCTCAGCCGCAGGAAAGCCTGTACGTGCTCCGCCAGCTCACCGTGGAAGCGATCCGTGTCACGCAGACTGTGCAGCGATGCCAGAAGGCGGGCCCGCTGGCGGCGCACCTCGCTTGCCGGCCTTCGGCGCAGGTAGAGCAGATATCCCGCCCGTACCAGCACCACGCCTGCGGGGCACCCGATCAGCACCGCGAGCAAACCGACAGGACCCAGGGGTTCGCGGCGGGCAACACTACCCAGCGTGCTGAAATTCGCGCCCAATGAAATCCGACCCTGCGTTTCCGCGGGTTGCGTCGCGGCCGGCGAGATGAATTCCGGGGCCGGTTGCGTGCCCACGGCCGTCTGCATCGCCTCGGCCCCGACGACGCTACCCGAAACCACTTCCAGCGGGATCGGCAGGCTGTAGACGGTCTCATACTGCTGTTTCTGATAGTTGTAGAAAACCAGCGGCAGCGATGGAAGCTCGCGTACCCGTTCGGTCCGCGGGCGGATGGTCTGAGTGAAGGTGATGGTGTTGCCCTCCACCTCGCCGCCCTGGACGCTCGGTGAAAGCTCGAAATCGCGGGTCAACTCCTGCACTTCTGCCAGGGCGGGCGGCTGAGACTGCGGCCCGACGCTTTCGCCGGTGATCTTCATGGTCAGCGTCAGGGGAGACATCGCCGCGGCCGTGGTGCGGTCCAGCGAGGTCTCAAAGGTGAAGCTCGCTCCAACGGCGCCGCGATAACCGGGCGGGGCCTTCTTGCCGCGCGGGTCCACAACCCGGTGCGGCGGGAGATCGACGGTCTCCTCGAAATCGCGGTCGGCTTCGCTCTGAAAAATGAAGCCCGGGCTCTGCTGCCGCGAGCTGATGTGCAGGCGGACGATCGCGCGCACGCCGGTCAGCGGCACCTCGCCAGCGGCCAGCGGCGTGATCTTCAACGCAAACCGCATCCGCTGCTCCTTTTGGCCCTCATAGTCGCCGCTGCCGACCAGGGCGGTGATCCGGCCGTCGGGAAGGAGATTGATCTGGAGAGGCTGTCCGGTCCAGTCAGGGTATTTCAGGTCGTTGACCGGCTCGACTTTGATGTACGCCTTGTCGGCAAAGCCGGCCTTGGACAAATCGACTGCCGCCCCGCGGAGGTCGCCGCGGAAGATCAGGTCGTAGTCGACGATGAACGGCTCACCAAGGGCGGTCTCGTCGCTGCGGGCCTTGCCGCTGAAGGAGAGAATACCGCCCTCCCCACCCTGACGAACGGAGAAGGTGATCGGCCGCTTGAGGGGAACCTGGCGACCGTCGCCGAGCTTGAGCGTGTTGATCGTCGGGCTGCCTGGTTCGGAGGCGGACACGATGTAGCTGAAGGTGGTCTCGCCGCGGGAATCCTGGCGAGGCTGGCCGGACGGCGTGATTTTGAGTCCGGCAGGAGCCACAAGCATCGGCCTGGCATCGGCCGCCAGGCCGAGCGTGACAAAGTGTAACTCCGCCTGCTGCCCAACGGTCAGCGACTGATCGGAAGTCTGCACGCGAACCACGACGAACGGTGAGACGGTAAGCGTGACCTCGGCCGCCGCCGCGCCCGCGAAAGTGATCCCGGCGATTCTGAAAGTGCCCAGCCTGGACGGCGTTACGCGAAAGCGCAGAAGGATCTGCGGCAGCCCTGTGGCATCCAGGTCCGTCTGCGGTTCGCCGAGAGGCGTGATGGTCAGGCCCGTGATCTGCGGCACCTGCGGTCTGGCCCCCGGCTTGTACCCCTGGTATCCGACGACCAGCGTTACCATCCGACCCACCACCGTTTCGTCCGGGTCCAGCTTCGCTCCCAGGCACTTGACCGGTGCTTCAATGACCCGAAGCGCAAACGGCCCGCGCTGAACCGTCTCCTCGCCGACCTGGAGGGTCACTGCCGGGATATGGAAGGTGCCGGCCCGCTGAGGACTGACCAGGAAGCGGTACGATCGCTGCACCCGCCCGGACATCAGGTCGTGCATGATGGATGGCGAGCCGTAACGTCTGATCACGACGCCGTCGACGGCGCCGATCTCCGGCCATTTGCCGGCGTCATTCTCGACTTCGATCACCAGCAGCGTCTGCGTGCCAAGGTAGATCGTGTCACGGTCAAGCCGGGCATTGACTTCGGCCGAGCGGGCGACGACCGGCGCGCACAGCAGGCATGCTACAACGGCCATGCGAAAACGTAACCTGCTCCACGCAGTGGACATCATGATCACCAGTCTTTGATCACCGTTCGCGGGGCACGCTGGCGAAGCTGCCGCTCGGCTTCCTGACGCTGCTTTTCGGCCTGCTCGATCTCCCGCTGGATCTCCTGCCGATCGCGCTGCTGCTCCTGCTGCTGGCGGTCCTGCTGATTCTCCTGATCGTCCTGGGGCTGCGACTGCGGCGGCTGCAGGGCCATCAGCGCCTTCAGCAGTTCCTCAAGCGCCTTGGCTTGCGGGACCTGTACCGGTCCACCGGCCTTGAGCGGCTTGCGCGAGTTCTCAACCGCCGCCTTGTCGAGCCCCTCGATCGCCTGGACCATCTGCTCGTCGGCTGAGGCCACGTGCTTGCCGGCCTCGATCAGAGCCTGTTGGCGCGAAGGTTGCGAGGCCGGCGGGGCGGCGCTCGGCTGTGAGGCCGCGCCACCGGGGATCTCCTGCCGGATTTGTTCGGCAGCCACGCCGGTATCCTTCTCGATCTTCTCCTGGCGGGCGCGGAAGTCCTCCGCGACCTTGGCCGCTTTCGGGGCCAGCAGCTTCGTTTTGAGATCGGCGGCCCACTTGCGGATCTCGTCGAGCGGCGACGGCTTCTTCGACTCGCCCGGCGGCTCATCACCAGCCTCGGCCTTGACCTGCGAATTCAGCTCCGCCTGCCTGGCGATCAGCTCTTTCAGCCGCTGCTCGATCGTGCGCGGCAGAAGCTCCATCGCCGCCTCAATCATCTTCAGCAGCTCGTCCTGGGCCGCCAGGGTGTCTTTGCGGTTGTGATCCGTGATCGCCTTGAGGCATCGCTGCCCGACTTCCGGTGCCGACTCAAGCATCTTGGAGAGCTTGTCGTTCAGCTCTCGATCGAGCATGGGGTTCTCTTTCGCTTCCTGCGGCACGCCGGCCTCGTCGGCCGGACGCGTGGACAGGATCCGGAACTGGTTCTGCAGCAGGACCAGGGTGCCGACCACGACGCTCTGCTGAACGAAGATACCGGTCTTGTCCGGGTCCCACGTGGCGTCCTTTGGCCACTCGACGTCACCCAGGATCGGGTCGTTGAGCCAGTCGGAGTCCTTCCTGATCTTCTCGACCAGTTCGCGAAGCATCTGCTGCACGGCCTTGGCTTTGGCCAGGGCCAGCGCCGGATCGAGCGGATACAGGAACAGGGCCCCGTACATCTGCTCGAGGGCTTTGAACTGCTTGTCCCAGCCGGGCTGGATCTCGCCGTCGAGGAGGAACGCGCATGCGTCTTTCTGCGAGTCAATCGCCTTCTTGAGCTGCTCGGCGGCGGCGTGATACGCCTTTTCCAGGGGCGTAGCCTCGGCCGGTTGCGTGGCTGGCTGGGTCGCCGCACTGTCGGCCTGCCCCTGCCGATACTGGGTCAACTGGTCGGCCAGTTCGCCGGTCCGCTCCATGAGCTTGCGCTGCCCGCGAATGGCCGTGCGCCGCGCGTGACGAACCGCGGCCGGGTCCGCCGGCGGCTTGATGATCAGCAGCCGCGTCAGGCTCACCTGCTGGTCCTGCTCGGCGATGAGGGCCTCCAGGTACGCTCGCGGGTCCTTGAGAATGTCTTCCTTCTCTTTTGCCTCCGTCGCCCGTTGCAGCAGACCGAGCACGTTGCGCCGCAGAATCCGGGCGGCGACGATATTGTGTTCCGTGTCGTCGTCGGTCTTGGGCTCGCGGGCCTGGCGGAACGCGCCGATGGCCTGCAGCAACTGGTCGGCGATCTCCTGCAGGTTCTCGATGTTGGCCGGGTCGTCGGGCGCGGGCTTGCGGTCGGTCGGCTGCGTGGCCGGGGCCATGAGCTCGTTGAGCTTCTGCCTGGCCGACTCGGCCCGCTCCAGGCCGATGTTATAGAACGCATCCTGCTTGAGGCTCGCCGGAACACCCGTCTGGCTGGCCACTTTCTCAAACTCCTGGATGGCCTTGTCGCTGTCACCCAGATTCGAGTAGCACAGGCCGATGTTGTAGGCCACGGCCGGGTGGTTCGACTCCGCCTCATCCGCCTGCTTGTACAGCTTGAGCGCCTGGTCGAAGCGGCTCTTGGCGAAATGATCCTGAGCCTCCAGCAGCAGCGGTCGAATATCGGCCCGGACGACGACCGACGGCCACAGGGCCAGCCACGCCGCCACCAGCAAGCGAGCCATGTACCGGATGCGGGGTGCCACTGGCGGCCTGCTCGAGGCTGTCCGGGAATTCGGTGGGTAGCCCATGGTTCCAGCCGTGGAGGGACACCAACTCCACCATGAATTCGCTCCCCCACCGCTGAAGCGATGGGCCACCCGCCACACACCGGGCAATATGCGCGCCGCCCACTTCATCGCGCACCCCCCATCCGCAGCGCGGGCCTCTGCTCGCTAATCAGCGTCGAGAGCACGACCAGCGCCAGTCCCATGCCCACGAAGAGCTGGAACTTCTCCTGCCAGACGGTGACGCGTATGTCCTTGGTCCGCTTATCCTGTTTGGCGATGACGTTGTTGTAGATGTCGACGAGGTCCACGTTGGATGCCCCGGCCGCAAGGTATCCGCAACGGTCGGGCAGATCGGCCACCACGCTTCGCAGCGAGGCGTCGTCGAACTTCGTAATGACCTCCTGGTCCTTGAATCTGAGCGTTGTCATCTTGCCGTTGATTTCGATCGGGATCGGCGCGCCGGCGGCCGTGCCCAAGCCGATGACGTAGACGCCGACTCCGAGTCGATGGGCCAGGGCAGCCATGTCTTTGGCGTGGCCCTCGTGGTTCTCGCCGTCGGTCAGGACCACGAGGACATCGGCGTTGCGCAGGCCCTCGGGCTGCTCGGCTTTCAGTTGCGTCGAGGGCTGCGTGGCCGTGGCCCTCTGGTCGGAGGCGGCCTGGTCCGGATCGAGCCCGAAGACGTTTCGCAGCGCCGCGTGAATCGCATCGCCCAGGTTCGTGCCGCCCTCGTCCACGCTGTTGAACGTTACGCTCTGCAACACCGACAGGAAGTGCGAGTAGTTCGGCGTCAGCGGGCATTTCAGCTCGCTCTTGCCGGCGTAAGCCAGCAGGCCGACCTGGTTGCCCGCGGGCAGTCTCATGACCAGCGACCGGATCGCGGCCTTGGCCGCCTCCAGCCGCGAAGGATCGACGTCGCGGGCCCTCATGCTGTTGGAGACATCCAGGCAGAACAGCAGGTTCTGGCCCTGCTGAGGCATCTCGATCTGTTTGGGATCCCAGCGGGGCTGAGCCGCGGCCACGATCAGGCAGGCCAGACCGCACAGCAGCACCACCAGCCGCACGATCGGCCGCCAGACCGATCGCCTCGGGCAGACATCATTCAGGAGTGACTTCGATACAAACAGAGCCACGGCCTTTTGTCGCCGACGCAGGTCGATCGCCAACAGCACGATGGGTATCGCCAGCGCCCAAAGCCACTGCAGCATCTCGGGATGGTTGAGGTTGAAGAACTGCGTCTCCATCACGGCAGCCTCCTCAACCAGGTCAGGCCCAGGAGGGCCTCGGCCGCGAGCAGGACGAGGGCCGCCGATACCAGTGGCAGGTATCGCTCTTCGTGCGAGAAGATCGTCCGGCCTCCGACGTCCGATTTCTCAAGTTCGTTGATCCGCTCGCAGACCTTCTCGAGCTGGTCGCCGCTGGTGGCCAGGAAATGCTCGCCGCCGGTTCGCCGTGCCAGCTTGCGGGCCTCGTCAATTGCCTTGTTGACCACCGCGGCGATCTGTGCCGCCTGCCCGGCAAAAAACGGATTGTTTCCCGGGACGATCACCTGGACCGTGCCGTCCGGCAGTTCGCGATACTGTTGCTGCGAGAGGATCTGCACAAAGTACGCCCGGATGCCCGCGTCGGTGAGCTTCTTGATCGTTTCCTCGTCGGGATACTCGGCGTCGCGGCGCCCGCCGGCCACCGTGGGCTCGCCATCCGTGAGCAGCAGGAGCACCTTGCTCTTGACGTCGTACTTGCGTCTGCCGGCACTCGGGCGGGCCAGATCCTCGTCCAGGACGATGAGCTTGTTGGCGGCGTATTCGATGGCCGTCTTCAGGTCGGTGAACTGCATGGGGTTCGGCTTCAGCATGATTCGCCCATGCTGGTCGCGCACCTTTGCAGCCTTGCGCTCGTCATCCGTTGCCTGGCCGAACTCGTCGACGAAAGGCTTCTCGGCCAAGAGACGCTCGACCATGGCGGCGAGCGAGTCGTGATCGAGGCTGAACGGGTGGTCGGTGCGCGGGTAAGTCGCGAACGTGAACACGCCGATCAGGTCGTTAGGTCGACCCTCCAGATCGCCGCGCCCGCCTTTGACAAACGCCTCGAACAGGTCACGGGCAATGTTGAATCGCAGGTCCAGCTTGCCCTCGTACATCAGCTTCCCGTTCGGATCGGCCATGCTGCCGGAGCGGTCGAGCAGCATCGCGATCGCCAGGCCCTGGCTGGGCAGTTCCTGCGTTTCCTGCCGGCGGGTCGGCCGGGCCAGGGCCACGATCAGCAGCAGTAACGCAATCGTGCGCAGCACCGGCAGAAGGAATCGACATCGCTGCCGCAGGCTTCTGGGCAGGCGTTTGAGATTGCGCACCGAGGGATATCGAAGGGCGGCGGTCGTGCGACGACGCCGCGACCACCACAGGTACGGCGGGATCAGCAAGACCAGCCATAAAGCGTGGGGGTTGGCAAATTCGACGAAACTCATCGTCCCCTGCCCTCCCTCTGACTGGTCTGAAGCACGAAGCTTTCGGCAGTGTCGAAGGCTCTCCGCATCGCGGTCTCGTCGGCATCGAATCGGGCGAACTTGACCTCGTCGGCGGCGGTCAGAAATGGCTGCAGGACCTGCCGGTGATCGGTCAGTGCCTTCGCGTTCGTCAGACTTGCCAGGAACTCCTCGGTCGTCTGCTCGGGAGCCCGCAGGCCGAACGCCCCCTCGATGTAGTCGCGCACGATCTCCGTCACCGCCACGAAGAACGGCTCGACCTTGCGCCGGCCGATCAGATCGCTTCGCTCCAGCTCGCGCAGACGCCTGATGGCGATCTCGTGGGCCGGCGGAGGTGGCGGTTCGACCTTGGGCCGACGGACCCACCAGACCACGAGTGCCACGACCACGACTGCTGCAGCGAGGACCATGACGACCTGTGGCCAAACCCGCCGTTCCATGGCCTCGATGCGGTCGGCCTCGATGAGCCCCCGAGCGGGCCTGAATTCCAGCACGCCGCCGCTGACAGACGCGGCGGTCACCGACACTTCGAGCGGCTCGATCTCCAGCCGGTCCTCCTTCACCTCGCCGCTGCGCCGGTAGTAGACCTCCATGGCCGGAAACTTGATCGACCCTTCGTACTCCGGCTCGATCTCATACTCGCGAACCTGCAGGCGATGATCCCCTTCCTGGTTCTCGCGCTCATCGAAGCGGGTCAGGATCGTTCCGGGCACGTCGTCGGGGAATGCCAGATCCGGGAAATCGGCCTCGTAGCCGTCGGCCAGATCCATGGTCATGCGGCAGACCAACGAATCCGAGGTGGTGATGGACCTGGCCGACATCTCTAGCGTGAACCGCACCGGCCCCGTGCCGTAGGATTTCGATATCTCAAAACCGGCGCGCGCAGCGTCACCATCCGCCGGCGACTGCTCCCTGCCGCAGGAGATCAGCGCCGATGGTATCAGTGAGCCAGCCAGAACCAGTAAGACAACACGCCACATCGCGGTGATTCCCCACCCCTTGCTCCGCAAGGGATGGGGCACGCTGCCTTCCTCATTCACCATTCATCATTCTGCATTCATCATTCGGAGGTCAGTGCTTCATCCTCCGCTCGCGGCGGCGGAAGTAAGCCATCACATCTTTCATATACGGCCGATCGGTCGAGATCTCGAGCGAATCGGCGCCCATGGACCGCAACAGCCCGCTCAGCGACTGCTGCTCCTGGCGCCCGGCCTCGGAAAACAGGTCGCGGATACGGCTCCGCCGTGTATCCACGATGACCCGCTCGCCGGTTTCGGCGTCTTCCAGCTCAATCAGGCCGACGTCCGGCAGCGACATCTCACGAGGGTCGGAAACCCTGACCGGAATGAGGTCGTGCCGGGTCCGCGTCAGGGCCAGATCGCGCTCGAAATCGGTGTCGATGAAATCGGAGACCAGGAACACGACCGCCTTGCGCTTGAGCACCTTGTTCAGGAACTCCAGCGCCCCGGCCAGATTGGTCCCGCCGGTCTGCGGCTCGAAGCCGAGCAGCTCGCGGATCACCCGCAGTACATGTCGCTTGCCTTTCTTGGCCGGGATGTACTTTTCAACCTGGTCAGTGAAGATCAGCAGGCCGATTTTGTCGTTGTTCTTGATCGCCGAGAAGGCCAAAACCGCGCTGATCTCGGTTGCCAGGTCGATCTTGAGCAGTTCCGAGCTTCCAAACCGGCCCGACAGACTCACATCAACCAGGAGGATCGCGGTCATCTCGCGTTCCTCGACGTATCGCTTCACGTGTGCCCAGCCGGTGCGGGCGGTGACGTTCCAGTCAATCGCGCGGATGTCGTCGCCGGGGATATACTCGCGGACCTCCTCGAATTCCATCCCGCGACCCTTGAACACCGACCGATACTCACCCACGATCACGTCATTGACCAGTCTGTCGGCGCGCACCTGGATCCGCCGCACTTTCTTGAGCAGCTCGCGGGTCTTTTCGACGGTCTCCTGCGATTGGGCCATGTGGTCAAGTCCTCACGGCACGCGGATGGAGTCGAACACCTTCTTGAGCACATCCTCGGGGCCCATTTCCTCGGCCTCGGCTTCGTAGGTAAGAATGACCCGGTGTCTGAGCACATCCATACCAATGGCTTTGACGTCCTGCGGGGTGACGTAGCCCCGGCCCTGCATGAAGGCGTGGGCCTTGGCGGCCAGCGTCAGGGCGATCGATGCACGCGGTGAGGCCCCGTACTCGATCAGGTTGGCCAGGTCCGGCAGCTTGGCCGCCGCCGGCTCGCGGGTGGCAAACACGATATCGATGATGTAATCGCGGATCTTCTCATCGACGTAGATCTCATCGACGATCCCGCGCAGTCGCAGGATGTCCTCCGGCCGTATGACCGCGTTGACCTGCCCGTCGGGCCTGGTGAACGACATGCGGTCCACGATCTGCCGTTCTTCGTTGCGCGAGGGATACTCGATGCGCAGCTTGAGGAGAAAGCGGTCCACCTGGGCCTCGGGCAGCGGATAGGTGCCCTCCTGCTCCAGCGGGTTCTGCGTGGCCAGCACCAGGAAAGGCTCATCGAGCTTGAAAGTCTGTTCGCCGATCGAGACCTGGCGCTCCTGCATGGCCTCGAGCAGGGCCGACTGCACCTTCGCGGGCGCCCGGTTAATCTCGTCGGCCAGGATGATGTTCGCGAAGATCGGCCCCTTACGGACGGTGAACTCGCCTGTCCGCTGGTTGTAGAT
Source organism: uncultured Planctomycetales bacterium (assembly GCA_964586235.1). Lineage (GTDB taxonomy): Bacteria > Planctomycetota > Phycisphaerae > UBA1845 > PWPN01 > JAUCQB01. The sequence goes on along the minus strand of CAZPIO010000119.1, from coordinate 10,537 downwards.
CTGGGTGCCGATCAGGTCCGCCGGCAGCAGGTCGGGCGTGAATTGGATACGCTGGGCCTTGGCCTGGATTGCCCGGCCCATGGTGGTCACCGTCAAGCTCTTAGCCAGCCCGGGCACTCCTTCCAGAAGCACGTGCCCGTTGGCAAGCAGCCCCACCACCAGGCGCTCGATCATGTATCGCTGGCCGACAATCACCTTGCCGATCTCGTCGATGAGCGTCCGTATAGGCGCGCTCTCGGCCGCGACCAGCTCTCCAATCCGTTTGACGTCAGTTGTCATGTTCTCACCTTCAGGAAAAACGCCACCCCTGTCCGGCTCCAGCCCGTTTCCCAGATCCAAAAACACATCAATTTACGTGTTCCGATTGGTGTTTTTCAAGCTGTTACGAACTCAGGCCCGGCGAGGTTCAGGCGTGGCCGTGGAGCCTCTCCCACTTCTCCTCGGGGTCCGGCCGCCGGATATACAGCGGGATCAGATCGCCCCCCGGGGTGTATCGCCCGGCTTCAGCCAAGGCTATGCCCACGCGAACAACATTCTCCGCTCGGGCCGACCAGAGCCCCGAATCCAGTATGACCACACCACTGTCGAGAATGACTTGACGGTGGTTCGGAACCCCCTCCCCCAGAACCGCCAGCGGGCGAGGGTAAGCGGCAAGGAAAGCTCGCGGTTCGGCCATTTGCGTGGGGCTGGTTTGCTCATATCGGCCGTCGCGCAGTTCGTAGGCCGCGCAGAACACCCGATCGCTCCGGGCGTGAAGCACCACGGCAAGATCGGGTGGGGGCTCCTCAAGAGACAAGGCGTTGCAGGCCAGGCAATCGAGCGTCGGCACGGCCACGGTCCGTGTCCCCACCGCCCACGACAGGGTCCGGGCCATGGAGACCCCCACCCGGAGCCCTGTGAAGCTCCCCGGCCCGATTGACACGAAAACGTCAGTAAGCGAATCCGCGGACCAGCCCGCCTCTCGCAGGATCCGCTCCACCGCCGGCATCAGCTCGGATCCATGCGATTGGACTCCGAGGGGCTCGGCTGAAGACAGTACCCGACCACCGGTCGTAGCCAGGGCCACGCTTCCGGTACGACCGGAGGTCTCTATGGCGAGGATGCGGCGGGTCCGGGGGTCCATGAGCGGCATTCTAACCGCAGGGAGAGCGGCCGGACATGGACCGGCACCGGTTTCACGGGTGTCCGCACATACGGCCTGACTATAGGCGAGTTGTCGTCGGAGAAAGCTTGAATTCACCGCGTTCTGTGCCGGAGCGTGGAGATGCGGAATGCTGGTCAGACGTTCATAAGTATATTCCATAAATGCGTTTATGGTGATATGGCTCAGATGAAACCGCACGAAATCCTCCTCGGGATACCCGGTCGTCACATTTTTCGGACAAATAGGGTAAATCCCGCTTGCATTGGGACCGAAATAGTGCTATATTAGTAGCACCGAATTAGTCCTAATCGTGGGACTGCGCCCGCGAACGTCACTACGAAAGGGAACGACGATGAAAATCCAAACCCACAGCCGTCTGGGAAACGAGGTCTTGTCGACCGAACCCCTATGGTATGTGCCGGATCCTCGGCTTCGGAGTAAGGCAGCGGCCAGAGATGCGGTAAGGCTTGCGGAGTTGGCTCGTACGGGCCTGGGACTGGATGAAAAACCAGATGACCAGGCGATCTTCGCGGCCATGCACACCTGTGCCTACCTGGCCAACAAGGCGGTCAAAGAAGGTGACAAGGATCACGAGATCTGGGCGGAGAGATGGACCGCGATCCGCGAGCACATTGTTCAGCAGAACCTCGGTCTGGCCTACTCGATGATGAGCCGCTTCAACACCCGGCTGGTCGACGAAGACGATCTATTGAGTGATGCGATGCTCGGACTGACCAGGGCCGTTGACCGTTTCAACCCGTGGAAAGGCTACCGCTTCAGCACGTATGCCTGCAATGTGATCGTGCGTGCCCTGATGCGTCGGGGCAAACGCGAACGGAACCGCCGGCGGCTGTTTCCGGTTCAGTTCGACGCCTCGTTCGAGCGGCCGGCCATCATGCCGGACGCGGAGCACGAGTTGTTCGTTGAACGATTGTCGCAGGTCCTGCAGAGCAACGTCGGCCACCTGACCGACCTGGAGACTCGCGTGCTCTCACAACGGTTCACCAGCACCCGGCAGGAGCGACTTACTTTCCAGGAGATCGGCGACGCCGTTGGGTTGAGCAAGGAGCGTGTGCGGCAGATACAGAACATCGCCATACGCAAGCTCCGCGAGGCACTGGCGGCGGATCCGGTGCTTCAGTAGACAATGCGGGGCGACATTCCCGGGGCAAACACCGTGTGAGCCGTGCCTGAGCATGGAAGGCAAAGCTTGGGGGGACGGCTCACGCGGCACCCCGGAAGCGTGAAGGGCTCTTCTTCGAGGTCACAACAGGCGGAACCGGAAACCGAATAACGATGCGCAGGAAAACGGGCTGGCTCGTCGCTTTGAATCGCGCGAGCCAGCCCGTTGACGTTTTCCGAGAAGCCAAGCCTGCCTTTACGTCGAGGCGGGTGTTGTCTGCTGCACCTTTGCCAGCGTGGCGGTGATCTTCTCGGCCAGGGTCTCGGCGGTGAAGGGCTTAACCACGTAGTTGTTGACGCCGGCCTTGATCGCCTCGAGGACGCGCGTCTTCTCGGCCTCGGTCGTGCACATCATCAGCGGGAGCGCCTTATCGGTCTCGCGGATCTTGCGTACCAGCGTAATCCCGTCCATGTTTGGCATGTTCCAGTCGATCAGCGCGAGGTCGGGGCGGGTTTCGCCAATGATCTTGAGGGCTTCGACGCCGTCCGAGGCTTCCAGTATGTCCGTGTGGCCAAGCTGGCCGAGGACGTTTTTCTGGATGTTCCGGATCGTGCGCGAGTCGTCAACAAGCAGTATTCTCATATCTTCTCTACACTCCATCTCAACCAGCCACGGCAGCGGCGGCCGTCGGGGCTCGCGCAGCTCCGCGCTGCCTGATCACCATCGCCACTTCGACCGCGAAACGCCCCAACTCGCTGTCGCAGGGGATCATCAATCGCGGAGAGAGCTTGGATTGAAGCACCTCGTGTTCCGGCCCGATGATCACGCTGGGCAGCGAGATGCTGACGTTGAGGCCCTCGAACTGGGACTTGGCCTGGCCGGCCACCATGTTCGCCAATTCGCCGAGAGCATCGGAGAAATCGGGGTGCTGTGGGGTCAGCGGGGCTCCCGCGAATTTGGAGGCGGTCTGTACGGCGGCCTCGGTGCGGAAGCATAGAATCACGCAACCGGCGGCATCGCCCGAGAAGCCGATAACCGCCGACACGTCGGCGTTGGACTCGTCAGGTTCTTTCAAACGCGGTTTGCTGATGATGATGTCGGTAGACAGCATCGTCTTGAATACGTGCTTGACGGCCACAATGAAGGGGTTGATGAATCTGACGTCCATGAGCCTGTCACCCTCTGTGCTTCGATGCGCACACCCGTACGAACGGTCTCCGCTTCGTCACCATGGGCCAGTTCCATATCGGTTCTCGATGTGGCGGACTGAATCTGGGCGCTTGCGGTGGCGGTGGTCACCGGGGGCATTTGTCGACCCGGAGCCCCGCGGCGTCAGAGCACGCAGACGGCCGCAGGTTTATCAGACTTGCCTGCCGAGGCGGAGGGCGCGGCCGGGAGAGGGAACATCACACGATCGCCCAATCTGACCGCCATTGGCGCAGTTAACCGCCTCTCGGACGTTTTCAGATCCGCAGAATAGATGTAAGTCGTTGTCTAGTAAGTACTTATAATATTCTTCAGTCTTCTGACTGGTCTGCAGCGACTAACGGTACTAGTAATTATTTGTTTTATGGGAAGCTGTCATGGGGTTCAGACGACAGACGAAACAGCGGCAGGCAATCCTGATGACGCTGAGGGGGCTGAAGACGCACCCCACGGCACCTGAGGTCTATGAACTCGTGCGCCGCGAGATTCCGCGGGTCAGTCTGGGGACGGTGTACCGGAATCTCGAGGCCCTGGCCGGGGCGGGTCTTATACGGAAGCTTATTCACGGCCACTCGGAGGCCCGTTTCGATGGCGATGTGAGCGGGCATCATCACGTCAGATGTACTGAGTGCGGGCGCATTGCGGACGTGCACGGAATCACCCTCGATCAGATCGACCTGGGCGAGGTCAGCCGGATGACCGGTTTCCAGGTTCTCGCTCGCCATCTCGAATTTGTCGGCGTTTGTCCCGAGTGCGGGGCTCGCCGGACGTGTCCCGAAACCGAAGCAACCGGGCCGGAACGGCGCGGATGGGAATCGCGGCTCGGCCATCGGTGAAAGGCACGAGGAAACGGACATGAACCACCGAGTACTTGCCAAGGAGTGCCAACGATGAACAAGAAAATCGAGAGCGCGTTCAACAAGCAGATCAACGCGGAACTGTATTCCTCCTACCTCTACCTGGCGATGTCCGCCTGGTTCGAGTCGGAGAACCTCAAGGGGATGGCCCACTGGATGCGGGCCCAGGCGGGCGAGGAGCAGGACCATGCCCGCAAGTTCTACGACTTCATCCACGACCGCGGCGGACGGGTCAAGCTGGCGGCAATCGACGCCCCGCCGGCGGACTGGGCCTCGCCCGCGGCCGCGTTCAAGGAGGCTTACAAGCACGAGTGCAAGATCTCGGGCATGATCCACAACCTGGTTGACCTGGCCGTCGAGGAGAAGGACCACCCGGCGCAGAATTTCCTGCAGTGGTTCGTCAGCGAGCAGGTGGAAGAGGAAGCTCACGCCGCCGAGATTGCCGGCAAGCTGGGCGCGGTGGGCGATAGCAAAGGCCCGATCTTCATGTTCGACGCCGAGCTGGGCAAGCGAGGCAGTTGACCGTTCGACCGTTAATTCGTGCAGTTCAGTGCGTAATCGAGTTGAGGACTCTTGTAGGATAGGCAGGAGCGAGGGGCCGCCACGCTCCGGAAAGGACCTGAAATGTGCAACCTCATCACCCGGGAGGCACCCGATTTCACCGCCCAGGCGGTGATGCCCGACGACGCATTCACCGAGATCAAGCTCTCTTCGTACCGCGGCAAGTACGTGCTGCTGTTTTTCTACCCGCTCGACTTCACGTTTGTGTGCCCCTCGGAGATCCTGGCGTTCAACTCGCAGTTGCCGCGGTTCAGAGAGAAAGGCTGCGAGGTGCTGGGGGTATCGATCGATTCGCAGTACACGCACTTTGCCTGGCGGCAGACGCCGGTGGAGAAGGGCGGCATCGGCCAGATCGAGTTCCCGCTGGTGTCCGATCTGAACAAGAGCATCGCCAAGGATTATGGCGTTCTGCTCAACGACCAGGTGGCCCTGCGCGGCCAGTTCCTGATCGACAGGAACGGCATCATCCGGCACTGCCTGATCAACGATTTGCCCCTCGGACGCAACGTCGAGGAAGCCCTGCGGACGCTGGACGCACTGCAATTCACCGAGAAGCACGGTGAAGTATGCCCCGCGAACTGGCGGCACGGTCAGGAGGGCATGAAGCCGACAGCCAACGGCGTGGCCGAGTATCTCGCCAAGCATGCAACCGCATAAAGCCCCCGTGGAACCCGGGGACGCTCACGAGCGGAGTCCAGCAGCTTGTTGGACTCCGCTTTCTTGCGCCGCAACGCCGCCGGCGCGGGTGGTCTCCACCGACAACCGCGCGTGCCGGATGCCGTGGGCCGGGGGCCCGCGAGCCAGGAGGCTTCTGCCATCGGCGCTCTGCGTGCTTTCGCCCCGAATTGGCCGTGGCGCTACGGCCTTTCCACTTCGCAGGTGTCTAACCTGGGTCACCCCGGCCGCCCGCTTGACGCAGGCGTCAGGGCCGGAACAGGAAGTTCCGGAACTGCCAGGGGTCGGCCGGATCCGACTGAGCCTCGGGGTAGTCGCCGAAGTAAACGCGATAGGAATTCAGCGGCGTCCAGGCCACGGGCAGTGATCCGGTGCGGCCGAGGTAGGGCCGTGCATACTGCAGGATCTCCTCGTGCGGGAGATCCTCGGGGAAACAGAGGCCCCGATTGGGGTTGCGGATGGCCCACCGGACGGCGGCCATCATGCCGGCCGCCACCTGGACCGTGGTGGCGTTCGCGTGCGCGACCCGCTTGCGCGCCGTGTCGATCGACAGAATGCTGCCTGTCCACCACGACTGGTAGCGGTGCCCCATGATGAGCGCGCCCACGACGTCGTGTCCCTCGATGATCTCGTCGCCCAGGATGCGGCTCCTGGGGTGCAACTCGTAATTGCGGCAGCGTAGCTCGTGCAGCGAGACGATCGAGTCGGGACAAGGCATGTATGCATAGTGCACGGTGGGCCGGTAGACCACCCGGCCCGCCACGCGGAGCGTCAGCGCGTGCGATATGCTGAAAGCTTCGCCGTGGGTCACAATCATGCCCACGATCTCCTGGTGCGGCACCCAGGAGCGCACCCAGGTATTGAGGCCCATCTGTGACAGGATGATCTGGTTGCCCGGGCCGAACTCCGGCCGGCTGGCGGACGGCGGCATCCACTTCTCGTGCGTGCCCCATCCCAGTTCCGAGGGCGAGATCGACTCCTCCCACATGCCCTCGACGCTCCAGGTGTTCACGAACTCATCCGGTCTCTTCGGCCGGCAGGCGCGCTGAGTGTCCCATTCGCTGCAATGGATCACCTTGACTCCCAGTTCGCGGGCCAGTTCGGGAAAGCGAACCTCCTCCGTCAAACGCTTGAGCCGCAGCCGATGCGGCTTGGTTGTGTCAGCCTCCCGAATCGCTCGCGCGGCGATGTCCAGCAGACCGCGCTTCACAAAGTGAGAGACCAGGCCGGGGTTCGCACCGTGATCGATGACCGCCGTGGGGCCACCCTGCCACCGGGGCACAAGCTCCACCATTCTGGCGTATCGGCTGTAAAGTGATTTCTCGACCGCGGTCTTGGTGTGCGTTTCGGCCCCGGGGTCCCAGGACTCGACCGAGGCGTTGACGTAGAGCACGCCGTGGTTTCGTGCCCACTCCAGGACCTCGAAGCAGTCGATGCTCCAGGCCAGATCGATGATCAGGCCTCCCGATCGGACATGGGCCGAGAGCAGGCGCGAGAGGTTCAACGGCGTGACCCGCTGCTGCACGAATCGCAGGCCGCGGGCCAGCCACGGGCGCAGCAGGGCCTCGCGATTCACGAAGTCGACCACGGTGATGTTCCGGCACGAGACGTCCAGGTGTTTCAGCAGCATCGGCAGCAGCGCCTGAGCGACCACCCCGTAGCCTGTCATCAGGATTGGCTTATCAAACGATTTCACGTCGATGCTCCGGCAGCGTCAGCTTCGCCTCTATGGTACTCACCGGCATTCCTGGCACAACCTCGCTGCGGCGGTTCACCCATCCGCCCGCCGATGCATCGATGAGTCTTGAGATCGGCCGGGCGCCGCCTTCAATACCGTTTTCTGTCGCAGACTGGTGGTGGCTCCGCGGCTGCGGCCCCAGGACAACTGATCCAGAGGCTTGGGGTTACGTGAAAAGCCTCTCGCGAGCCGCTCGGGTGACAGCCGCCACGGCCGGATGCCTGATCCGACGTTCGACCGTGATCGCGAAAAACTGCTCGCGGTGATCCTCGACTGTCCCGATCGGCTCCACGTGAAACGCCCTGATGATGTCCGACTCAACCACATCGTAGCCCGCGAAGAAACCCTGGCCGTGCTCGCCGAATGTGCTGAGCAAGGCGATATCCTCAAAGTCCCCAACAACGTCGGGTCTCACGTCGACCGACTCAAACCACCGGTCGAGTCCTGTTCGCAGCACGCTTCCGGGGACCGGAAGCAGTGCGGGTGCACCGTTGAGGGATCGTGGGAAGTTCTTGCGCAGCTTACGAGCCTGTTTCGGAGCGGCAAACAGGGTGACGCCGCACTCGCCGAGAAGGTGGCTGAAGGCACGGACCTTGATGTACGGATCGACCGGGGCGTCGGAGAGGACGAGATCCAGGTCGTGAACCGCGAGTGCGGGGAGTAGCTGGGTCGGCGTCCCCTGAACGCAGGAGATGCGGCTTCGTTCCGGCAGTTGAATGACCGGTTCCAGAAGCCGATAGGCAACCAGCTTGGGTATCACGTCGTTCACGCCGATGCTGATCCGAACCGAGACCTCTGTGGAGCGGCCCTTCACTGTGTCAACCATCTCACGGCCGAGTGAGAAGATCTCGTCGGCGTACCGGTATACGACGCGGCCCATTTCGGTCAGGGCGAGGTTGCGTCCGACGCGATCGAACAGTCTTTCGCCGAGCGATGCTTCGAGTTCGTGGATCTGGGCGGAGATTGTCGGCGGGGCGAGCAGCAACTCTTTGCAGGCGGCGGCGATCGACCCTGTCCGGGCTACGTTCCAGAAGTAGAAGAGGTGATGGTAATTCAGCCAGTCCATGGTCGTATGATACTTCGTTTATTTGGATGTGTCAATTCGCCATTATCTATTTGCCTAAGCATACGCTGTGGCGTATGCTAGGGGCAGGAAGGGGGTGCGCCTTGTCAACCACCGAAGGGAAGCTTCGTTTAGGAGTCTACGGGCTCGGCTTCGGCCTGAACGAAGAGTTTCGGGAACATGCGAAGCGATGCGTTGAGGTTGCGCTACCCGGAGCGACGATCTTGGTCGCGGGTTGCCGCGATACTTCGGAACGCTAGCCGGCCCGTCGCGCAGAGGAAGCCCGCCCGTATCACGATCCCGCGCTGACCGCAAGCGTACTCCGCTTTGCCGAAGCCGGCACCCCCGGCCGCCTGCCGGTGGCACGGCCGTGATACTTCTGTATTTTCTAACCATAGCTCAGGAATATTCTGCTAGTCCGCAGGATGATACAAGCGTATAAACCTGTGTGTGGCGATCGCAAGGCGGCAAGGCAACAAGGAGATCTGCGTGCGAGTCATGATTCACGGACAGGGCATTGAAGTGGATGATGTCCTGAAAGAGTACGTTCAGCGGAGGCTGCAGTTCGCCTTTGCGCGGTTCTCGACGCGCATCCGGGAGGTTGGGGTCCGGCTGGCCGACGTCAACGGCGATCGGGGCGGAATAGACCGGTACTGCCGTATCGTGGCGCACCTAATCCCGACGGGCAGGATCGTGATCGAGGACACGGACGCGGATCTTCGCGGGGTAATCGATCGGGCCGCGGATCGGGCAGGACGCGCCGTGGCCCGCGAGTTGCGCCGCCGCTGGGAAGCGAGAAGACGAGCCGCCCTGCGGGGCGGCGGCGTGGGGATCGGGCGGCGAACCGAGTCATGGACGTCCGGGCACGGGTACTGGGTCCGAAGGTGAGCGACGGCAAGCGGTCCGGGCCGGCCGCTCTTGCCAGTCCGCGCAGGGCACGATTTGCAGGAGGTGCAACATGACATCCGAAACGGATTGGATCCTTCGATACTTCCGCCGGCGATGTGGGCACGGGCGGATCCTGCATAACGCCGCGTGCCATCTGGTGCAGTTGATTCTTGAACGAGTGCGCAGCGATCGCATCGAGGATCTCATGGCATTCTGTGCGAATCCTGAGAATCTTCGGCCTTGGCTGCCGACGGAGACCGACCGGTTCATCTTCTCGGAAGGCCTCCTTGAAGGGCTCCGGCACCTGGCATCTCGAAGCGGGCGTGACGGATCCGGGAAGCGGGTCAGGGGCAAGCGTACCAGTCTTAACTGAGGTGGGCGATGGTCAATCAGCGTTCGAACGGAGATGTCGAGTTTCGCTTTTTCCGGCCGGATGCCCGACAGGTTTGCCTGGTGGGCGACTTCAACGACTGGAACCCGTCGGTGCTCCCCATGCGGAAGGGAAACCACGGATGTTGGACCTGCCGGCTGCGGCTCGATCCCGGAGTCTACCGGTTCCAGTACCTGGCGGACGGCAAGCGATACCTTGACTTCGCTGCGTTCGGTGTGGAACGGGGGCCTCTGGGGGGATGGAATTCGGTCGTGGTTGTGGAGGAACGGTCCAAACGGGTCATTCCGCCGCAACGGGCCGTTTCGGCGCGTGTCGCCACGGTGACAGGATGTGAGGCGTGAGACGCGAGGCCACAAAGGGTCAAGGAGGCCGATGTCATGAGGGCACAAAACATCTGGGTGAACGTCGAGGAGATCACGTGGTTGTGGGAACATCTGCGTAACGCCCAGTCGCGGCATGAGCAGGGCAGCGCCCACCTGAAGGCCCTGCGTGAGGCGCTGGATGGCGCGGCAGTGGTGTTACCCAACCAGATGCCGCCCGACGTGGTCACGATGCAGTCGCACGTACTCCTGAGGGATCTTGCGTCAAACGAGGAGATGGAATGCGTGTTGGTTTTCCCCGACGACGCGGACGCCCTCATGGGCAGGATTTCCGTGGTGGCCCCGATCGGTACCGCCATACTCGGACGCAGAGCAGGCGACGTGATCCAGGTCAAGCTGCCGGCCGGCGTACGGAAGATGCGCATCGAGCGAATCCTGCATCAGCCGGAGGCCACGGCAATGGCGTCGAGAGAGGCCTGCGTATGAAGGAGTGATGGGTCCATACAGGCAGGTTGCTGCGGCCGGCACGCGAGGTCCGAAGCGGGCTGCAGGACGACCGCGGGAGGTGCGA
>CAZPIO010000118.1:0-25081 GCA_964586235.1 uncultured Planctomycetales bacterium | reverse complement strand
CCATCCGTATCGGGGAAGTTTCTGTGCATATCCTTCCGGATGATCATGTCGAAGTTGGTCTTCATCGTCCGGTACATGGCAGCCACGATGCCGCCGTAGAGGCAGATGGCGATGAGCGTTCCGACCAGGAGATAGGCCTGCACTTCCGCCTCGTCAATCCCGAACCGTCCGCGGCCGTGCTCGGCGATCGCACTGGGATTGAGCACCATGTAGATCGACATGACGAAGGTGAGCGGCCCGGCAACCCCCGCGATCGCCTCCACCGTTTGCATCGCCCCGAACGCGCACATGCCCAGCCCGAACCCCACGACGGTCATGATGGCCATGCTCTGCAGGACCGCCTGGACCGACCCCTTGCTCTTGAGCGACGTCTGCAGACTGACCACGCAGGCCAGGGCCGCGTACACCAGCAGCAGCGGCGGCAGCAGGATCGCCGAGAGAACGTGGACCACGGGCGGATTGCTCCCGTGCATCACGTCGTTGACAGCCATCGCCAGGACGGTCAGGGCCGGCACCGCCATCAGTGGGGCGGTGAAGCTGATCAGCCCGCGGAACTTGCCCCAGAGGATATAGTCGCTGGTCAGCGGCGTGGTCAGAAGAAGCTCCAGCGTACCCGATTCGCGCTCGCGGCTGATGGCGGTGGCTCCGCTGTTGATCGCCATCAGGATCGCGGTCACGAACTCGACCATGACGATGCCGGTCAGCCAGTTCCGTGCGTTCGAGGCGCCAGCCGACGCCGGGGCCCCTGATACCGAGAGCCCGCCGCTGTTGTAGACGATCAGCAGCGTCACCGCGACCACGGTTCCCGCGATTATGTAACCGTAATAGATCATCCGGTTGCTGGCGGCGCTCCCCTGGGTCGCCGCTTCGCGCCAGGCGACCGGGTTCGACCACACGTGCCGGGCCCGGCGCCGGCGCTCGCCCTCCGCTGATTTGCGTTTGAAGATGCGGAGGAATACCCGTTTCCAGAGGCTGCCCTCGGCCTGCTTCACGCCCCGCCGGACGAAGATGGTCGCCAGTGCCATCATGATGAGCGAGGCAAGCAGCGTGATCACCATGTACGCGAAGTGCGGGGCGGCCACGATCGACGAGAGCGGCCAGCCGTAGTGCGTGACCAGCGGCCTTGCCGGCGGGGGGATCATGTTCAGGCCGACCTGCAGGGCCAGGAACGGATTGAAGGCCGCCAGCCAGCTCATGCCCGAGGTTGTTCCAGGGGCGACGGACTCCGGCACGTAAGTCCGCGGCCACCACCCCAGGGCCAGCGTGGCGAACAGGTACACCGCGATCCCGGCGTAGAACGACAGGATCGTCCCTCGCGTGCCGATGCGGATGACACTGATGGTGATGGCCAGCGCACCCGTGACGATGGCGGTGCAGGCGGCAATCCCGAAGCTGATGAAGATCTGGCGCGTGGTCACGCCGCCGTAAAGCATCGTGATGCAGAAAATCGGCAGCCCGGACAGCAGCAGGCTCAGAACGAAGAACAGCCGGCTGGCCAGCGACCCCAACGCGATCTGGGCGTTGGTCAGCGGCGTGGTAAGCAGGATGTTGAAGGTCTCGGCGTCCTTCTCCTGGGAGATCGCCCCGGCCGTGAACACCGGGGCCAGGAACGACATCATCGCCAGTTGCAGAATCGAGATCAGTTCGAAGGTGCTCGCTGATGACTTGGCCAGGGCGCCCAGCGACGACCCCGTCTTGGCCGACTGCGCGACGATCAGCACCACGAAGAGCATAATGAGCAGGTAGCCGGTCCGCGCCCAGAAATGCTGGGCCCGCTTGCTGCCCATGCTCACCACGCGCAGCACGATCGGGTTGGCCGGCAGCAGCCGCCACAACCACAAACCGACATCCGCAACAATCGGCCGCATCACTTGCCTCTCACGCCGGTCCCGTCGTCGGGAAACGAATGTCCGCCTCGTCCGCGGTCATGCCGTGTTTGGCCGCCAGCTCCCGCAGATCGCGGATCACCGCCTCCCGCTGGTCGCGAGTCACCAGGTTCAGCACCTCGGTGCGAAACGCCTTCTCCAGGTCGCTGACGGGCTTGACCAGCTCGTTGTACTCGCGGGTCAGGTGGTACAGCCACGGGGCCGGCGACTCCTTGCGCAACGTGTCCCGCATGTTCTGCATGATCTGATTCTTGCGCACCTTCTCCCGCCATCCGGGTGTCATGACCTCCCTGGCCTGGGCGGTGTACTTCCCGAGCAGTTCCTGTCCCTGCGCGTACTGCTCTTCGGTCAGCTTGAAGGTGTCTCGAACGCTGTTGAGGAACTCGCGCCAACTCACCGGGTCGATCCGGCGCATCGCCCACGCCGCCCGCCGTTCGGCAGCCTTCATCTCCGGCGGCTTTTTCCCCGCGCCGTCCTGCGATCCTTCCTTCGCACTCTCCTCTTCCAGGTTGTTGAGGTCGTCGAAGGGCTCCTCGTTCTCCTTCCTCTCGCCGTTCGACCACCGATCCATCCGCTGCTCGAAGCGATCGATGCCCTTCAGGATCAGGTCCTGCTTCTCCTTCAGGCTCGCCTTCTGCTGCTCGTCGAGGTACGGCCCGAAGTCTTCGCTCATGTGCCCGAAAAAGTCCCGCCAGGCCGGCACCGTCTCCTTCGCCCGGCGACCGAATTCCTTGACCGCCTCGGGTTTGACGTCGATCTTGCCGCGCCCTATGTGTTCGAGCGTCAGCTCCAGGAACGGGCCGACCTGTTTGCCGTGCTTGTGCCCCGTCTCCATCATCCGCCGGGCCATGGTCTCGGACAGCCTGGTTTTCTGGTCCTCGCTCAGCATCGCGCCGATGTCGTTCTCGACCATTTCTCCGATCCACGCCTTGGCCACGGCGCGAGCCAGCCCAGGCGTCAAACGAATCCCGTGCTTCGTCGGACGCATGACGTCGTCACCGGGTGGCTGGACGTCCGGCGTTGCCTGGTTGAGCGATTCGAGTTGATCCGCCTCCTCGGGCGACATCTCCTGCGCCCGGCCGGCGGCCGGGACCGCCAGCAAGCTGATCGTCACAAGAGCACCCGCAATTGACGTTCTCATTGGACACCTCCCGCCGGGGCCGTGGTGGGCGGGGCGTTAAGGTCAATCCCCTTCTCGGCCAGCAGCGATTCCATCCGCTGTTCCGCGCCGCGGCGTTGTGCCGTCGTCGGGATGCGGTCGATCCGGACCTTCAGGTCCTCCCCGATGGCTTCCATCCCCGCGTTCAGATCGTCCTTCTCCTGCTCCAGCAGCGGCCGAAGCGGGTTGTTCCAGCCGCCGGGCATCTGGAAGATCATCTGCTGCCACAACCGGTTGCGGTAATACTTGGTGCGCCACAGCTCGTCCGCGCGGATCTGGTCCGCCCGCTCGAGGCACTCGCGGAGGACCGAATCCGCCGTGGCCGACTGAGAAGCGTCAAACGCGTAAAAGCTCTTGGCGTCCTTGACGTATTGCTCCCACTCGTCAGCAAAGCCCTTCGCCGTGGCGTTGTTCGCCTGCTCGCGAGCCCGCTTGAGGGCCGATGACTGGCCCTGCTCGTCCAGCTTGATCTCGCGGTTCCCGCGGTCGAAGGGATCCTCGTTCGCCGGCACCTGTCCGTTGGACCACTCCCGCATGCGTTCCTCGAAGGCGTCGATCCCGGTGTTAAAGGCCATCATCTCGCCCGCCAGCTTGAGCTGCTGTTTCAGCGGCAGCATCGGCCGGACGTCCTGCACCGTGCCGCGGGTCAGGTCGCGGATGGCCGGCACCAGCGGCAGCACGCGATCGGCGAACTCCTTGCCGAAGCCGCGAGGCACGAACGAGTGCTCGCCACGGGCCGCGGCCGACATCTGCTCCTCCATGAATCGCTCGATCAGCTCCTGCCCGGGCCCGTCGACCTCGTGGAACATCTGCATGATTCGCCGGGCGACTTTCTCGCTTGCCTCGTCGGCCTTCGATTTGTCCAGCTCGAAGGCGCTGGTCAGGTGCTCGGTGTATTGCCTGGCCATCAGCCGGGCCAGTCCCGGCGTCAGCCGAAATCCCTGTTCGGTCGGCCGGGCCATCGGATCGTCTCGACCGGCCGGAGCGGCCGCGGGTTGCGCCGCCGCCGTCGACACGACGAACGCCAGCAGCAGCCCGGCCTGGAAGCACTGTCGGATCATGTGAGTTCCCCCTGTGGGCGCACCCTACTGGACTACGCCCTTGGTCAGCCGCATGAACGCGGTCTCGAGGTTGACCTCTTCCTCGCGCAGCTCCTGGATCGCCAGGTTCTTGCCGATCAGCGCCCGAGCGAGAAACGTGAAGTCCTGCGTCTCGTTCTTCAGCTCCACGGACAGGCAGCCGTCGGCCTGCTGCACGGTCTTCACCTCGTCGAGCCGCCGGAGCGTGTCGGCCGCAATGTCAATCTTGTCCAGCAGCCGGATCTGCACTCGAGTCCCGCGCCGCGCTTTGCGGGTGATCTCGTCGACCGGACCGTGGAACAGCAGCTCTCCCCGTTCGATGATGCCCACCGTCGAGCAGAGCTCGGCCAGTTCCGGCAGGATGTGCGAGCTGATCAGGATCGTCTTGCCCATCCGGTGCAATTCCTTGAGCAGCTCGCGGATCTCGATCCGCGCCCGTGGGTCCAGTCCGCTGGCCGGCTCGTCCAGCAGCAGCACCTTCGGGTCGTGCAGCAGCACGCGGGCGATGCTCAGACGCTGCTTCATCCCGCGCGAAAGTGAATCGACCAGCGCATCCTGTTTGAAGCTCAGGTCGGTCAGCTCCAGGACGTCGCCGACGATCTTTGTCCGCTGGTGGCCGGTGATGCCGTAAGCCGACGCGAAGAACTCGAGGTATTCGATGACCACCATGTCGGAATAGGTGCCGAAAGAATCCGGAACGTAGCCGATCAGCGGCCGGATCCGCCGCGACTGGTAACCGACAACGTGCCCGCAGATCCGGGCCTCGCCCCAGGTCGGCTGCAGCAGCGTCGCCAGGATCTTGATCGTCGTCGTCTTGCCCGCCCCGTTCGGGCCGATGTACCCGAAACACTCGCCCTCCTCGATGTTGAGGTGCAGGTTGTTCAGGGCCACCAGGTCCCCGTATCGCTTGGTCAGGTTGATCGTTTCGATGATCATGAATTCAGACCCGTACAGTCCTTGTACTATTGGCCCCCCGTCGGTTTGACCGGAATGCTGATCCGGTACATGGTCCGCGACACAGACGGCTCGATCGGCCTGAATTCCCGGGTGCTTCCACTCCGGCGCCAGCACAACCGGGCCGGTCCCGCGTTCTCGCCAAAGCCCACGAACAGGGCGGTGTCCCGCGTGACCGCCAGTGACCGGTCCAGCAGGCGCCCCTCGGAACGATCCAACCGCCTGAAGGCATCATCCCTGTCCACATTCAGTTCGTCGAAGAACGTCAGCAGCAGCATCGCCCCGCTGAAAGCATCATGTCTGAAAACAAGATCCCGTCGTGCTGTCTCGTCCATCGAGGACGCAGTCGGATTGGCTTTGATGTCGTAAGCCCAACGCCATCCGGCGATCGAACCCAGCATACGGCTGGTTCGAGTCTCCCGTGGCCGGGGACTCTCCAGGACGTCCTCGAGGCCCGTCCCCGTCCCCGTGCGCGTGCCGGATTGATCGGACTTGCGCGTGAGGTCGGCCAAGGCCGCCGCGATCGTGATCCGCTTGCCATCCGGCAGCTTGCTGAGCGGATAGCAGTAAATGTCCATTCTCCGAGGCTTCTTCTCATCGAAGCCTCTCGCCGAAATGAACAGGTAGCAGTAGTCCAGGTCGGTCCCCAGCTTGTTCTCGATCCAGCTCTCGTCGGTGAGCTCAGTCGGGTTCTTACGGAGCAGGTTGGCCTCCAGCCGTCCGGCCATCGAGCCTTCCCACCGCCCCAGGAACTGCTTGGCGGTCGCCCGGAACAACACGTCGTGCAACTGCCCCGCGAACGGGACGGCCGCATACTCGGCGGTCGCCTTGTACGTGCCTTCCCCTACCATACCTTCCACCGGCGATCGCGGGCGCAGCGACGCGTGAGTCTCGGGCGAGTTCTCGATGTCCAGCCAGTTGGCCGGCAGACTCAGATCCAGGTTGCTGTACGTGGCCGTCTTGAGGCCCAGGAAGCAGATGGCCCCGGCCTCCGTCGAGCCCGCCTGTCCGTCCACGACAGTGAACGCTTCGACCGTGTTGCCGATGCCGCGCACCAGCCTCACCGCCAGCAGGCTGGTCGCGCTCGCCGCCACGCTCAACGCCCCGAAAGCGACCCACGAATACCGGATGCGGCCCTGCTTCTTCAGCCATGTCCAGCTTCCAACCGTCGCCACCACGATGTAAGCGACGACGAAGGCAAAAGCGAACAGGAAGTAGAGCCCGGCCGTCACCTCGAACGCGGTTGTCTTGTCCACGTGCAGGGCGTGAAGATCCATGTCGCGGGTATAGCTCCGGCCGTATGGGTCTCGCGACTGCGATTGGTCTTCGCGGGCCGCCTCGCGAGTCAGGGTGACGCGGTAGAGGAATGGCTCCGAATACGAGACCACCTTGAACAGATCTCGCATCTCCACGGCGACCAGCACCAGGTTGCCTCGCCCGCACGGGCAACTGGCCGCCAGAACTCTCTCGTCGGGCGGCGAGTCTGGCAGCTCCTGCGGCACGATCGAGTTGGCGCCGCGGACCAGCTCGTTGCGTTGCAGTCGGCAGCATGAAAGCGGGTATCGTAGCGGGTGTTCCGTGTCGGTGCCGAACAGGAGATTGCGCGCGTCTGTTGGCAGGTCCACGTTCGTTCTCGTTTGGGTCGGCTCGCGGAGCTTGGCCGGCAGCAATTCCCCGAACGCGCTGCGGTTGACCGTATCCCAGTTCTTGCTCACCCCGAGCACCAGCGTGCCGCCGCAACGTGTCCACTCGATGAGCGCCTGCCGCTGATGCAGGTCAATGGCCGTCGGGTCGGCCGCGTCCCAAACGATCACATCCGCCATGTCCAGGCCGGCGACCAGGTCGGGCAACTCCGCCGGGGCGCACCGCGCGACGATCAGCTTCTCATAGGTCCGCGGCGCCTTGGCCAGTGGATCCAGGTGGTTCAAGCCGCCTTCGCTGATGTCAAGGATGACCACCGAGGTGGGCGGGATCTGCCTGACCGTGTCGCCCGCCTCCAGATCGATCACCCTCTCGTTGCGATCGTTGAATAGCGGGACCAGCGATCCGTCCAGCTTCGAGAAAACCCGGATGTTGAACGGGGCGTCACGCGCGTTCCTGGCCCCCGGCACGTAGAGGAAGTAAGTCCGGCTGTCGCGGATGGACACCTCCTGCCGGGCAACAACCGGATCGCCGTCGCCGTCCGGCTGCCGCACCTCAATCCACCCGTTGAACAGGTCGCCATCGTCGTTCGTGAGGTCGATCCTGACGGGGACCCAGCACCCAACTTTGTAATGGAAATAGCCCTGATCCTGCTCGAACGGGTCGCTAGACGAAAAACCGACACTCAGGATCCGCCCGCGGAGATGAACCGCCTTCACGTCGGCGACGAGCCACCCGGCCGCGACAAGGACGGCGAGAACGCATGCTCCACGTACAGATCTCATGCGGTTTCCTGTGCTCATCGGCCTCGGCAGACCCGCTCGGAAACGCCACCCCTGGAGTGCTACGCCTCCGACGAGACGTTGTTCATTGTGGATGGCGAAGCATCACCGGCAGTGTATGGCGTCCCTCGTCAGCTACTTATTGTACGACTACCTTGATTGCGCCTCAATCATGGCAAGAATTATCACCCGCATGCCCGCATCCGGCCTCCGATTAGTAAGACGGGGTGGGGGGCGATTTGTTTCCGCCTGAGACGCATCGCGGTCGGTTTCAGTGGTGCTTGGCGCGGAGCAGCCGTCTGGCCCGCTGCAGGGCGTCGGTGAAGAAGAAATCACCCCAGATCAGAGATTCCCCGACGGCCAGACCCTTCTCCAGGTCGCCCACCCCGTGTTTGAGGATACCTTCCCAGCCGGGATCATCGATGGCGAGGTACGTCGGGTCGCACAGTGCGGCGAGGATACGCAGGGCCGCATCCTGGAGGTAGCGACGCTGTTTGGCCTGCTCGGTCCCGACTGTCTGCTCGGCACTGGCCAGCTCCAGCAGACCCGCGGCCGCGATGGCCGCAGCCGAGCTGTCGCGAGGCCCGTCGGACTCAACCCCCGCGTCGAGGTCCCAGGACGGGATCGGATCGCCCGACAGCCGCTCGACCAGATAGCCTGCACACTGGCGGGCGGTGTCCAGCCACGGTCCGAACTCCAGAAGCCGCCCGCAGGTCGCAAAGCCGTACACCGCCCACGCCTGACCACGGGCCCAGCAGGAGTCCCCCCGGCAGCCTGCCTCACCACCTGGCAGCGGGTACTCGCCGGGTCGCTCGCCCACGAGGGCAAAGGCCGCGGTCGAACCGTCGCCTCGGACCAGGTGCCGGCGCGAAGTGGCCACGTGGCGGCTCCCCACGCCCAGCAGATCGTCATCCCCACAGAGGCCGGCCGCGTAGAGGATCAGCGGCACGTTCATGAGATCCTCGATGGCCAGCACCGGCGCCCCCCGCCCCATGAGCAGACAGCGGGCTGGTTCGCTGAACCGCTTTGCCAGACTGCGGGCCGCCTGGTGGATCGCGTCGACGACCGCCTGCTGCGGCGAGTTGGCCCGGACCATGGTCTCGTGCCAGCGCCGGTGGCTCCCGTGATAGAACACCAGGCCCAGCCCGGCTTCGGGCATGTCTTTCTGGATCTCGACCGCCCGGCTGTATCGCTCGGCCGTCTCCGCCCACCACGCGTCGCCGGTCTCCTCATGGAAGATCCACATCATGCCCGGCAGAAGACCGTTATACGCCCCCGACCACGCGAGTGGGTCCCGTGGGGCCGACGCCCCCGTCGGCCCGTCCATTCTGTACACCTCCGCCCTCGCGAGTGGGTTCAGCGCCCAGCGCCCCTGAACGGTATGCGCGACGAACTGGTCGCGATGCCGCTCGACCAGACGCCGAACCTGCTGTTCGGCGAAACCAAACGCCACATCAAACGTGTCGAGAATGTCTGGTTCCTTGCCCTTGCCCATTGTCCTTCCTGTACCGACTCTGTCACTCTGTCATCCGTGACGCGTCGTGCCCAGCGTAGCGAAGCGGCAGCGTTCGGTCAATCACGCCACAGGGACCAGGATCTGAGAGGTGGGGATTGAGGTCTGCGGATCAGCAGCAGCCCGCAGCCACGATTCCGCGATTGGTTCCCCTTGGTTCATCCCTGGACTTTCGGAATCGATCTCTGCAATCATAGTTGCCTGTACCCTGGCAGGCTGGAATCCGAGGATGCTCCCATGGGCGCAGTACACCGTTTGCGATGCGAGGCCGGGGCGGCGGGTCGCTCGTCGTGACAATCCTCTCAATCGGCGCAGCTCGGGTCGGCTGTCACCTTTGGGCCGGACATGCATCCCTGCAAGATGCTGTAATCGGTTTGATCGACGAGGTCGTTGCCGTCGAGGTCGGCATTCTCACAGCCGGCAGGGTAGGCCGCACTGCCGCTCAGGCATTCCTGAAGATGGCCGAAATCCTCCTGGTCGACGTCGCCGTCACCGTTGAAATCCGGTTTGACTGTCTCGATGACAACCGTAGCCGTGATCGTCTTGGGGTCGTTGATGGCGTTGCCTGTGACCGTAATCAGGGCAGTGTGCAGCCCCGCCGCCAAGCCCGCACAATCGTAGGAAACCGCAATCGGGTCCTCTTCGCCGGTGGACGAGCCGTCCGTCGGCGTCACGCTGAGCCATGTCTGGTCGACCCGAATCGAGTAAGTCAGCGTCCCCGCCCCGAGGTTGCGGACGGTGAAGGTGTCGCCCGGAACGACGTTCTCCCCGAAGTGGGTCGATCGGTCAATCGCGCCGGTGCTCAGGCCGATGACCGGAAGGTTGACGATAGCCGCCCTCGCGGTGTTGAAATACCCGTCCTGGGCTGTCACGTAGGCCTCCCCCGGCGGGCCGCTGACCGTGGCGGTGTAGTCATCGCCGTTCTTCGCCAGTCGCATGACCTTCGGCGCCCCGGCCCCGTCGTCGCCATAGTAGACGAAGGCAACGTGTGCGCCGCTGATGTTGGCCTGGACGATCCAATTGCCCCCGCCGGCTTCCTGAATCGTGGCGGCGTTGATCGTGGGCGGCGTCAGATCGTTGATTACTGTGGTACCCCAGTCTGGCCAGTCAGGACCGTGTCGATCATCGAACAGGAACTGGTGGCTGTAGGTGCCGTCGATCATCTGGCCGCCGACGACGCGCACCTGGCCGGGGTCCCCGGTCCCGATCGGCCAGGCCGAGCCCGCCGAGGCCGCGTGGGCGTTGTTGATGATCGCGATATTGCGGAAATCATAGCGTTGCAGCCTGGCGCCTACCGCGTCAATCGAGATCGGATCGACGCCGGCAAGCATGGTGTGGAGCCAGTAGGGCCAGGGCTTGTCCGGATCGTGGTAGCGCTCGCCACAGTTGATGGCATCCAGGATGCAGAGGCACCTCCGCTGGGGCGTTGAGTAGACCGCCCCATCCCGCCAATAGAGGACCCCGCGGTGTAGATCAGTCACCTCCCGCCACAGGATATCATTGCCGAACGTCTTCTCGTACGAGGTGGGGTTGGTCGGTTCGTGGGCGATCCTGCACCAGTAGTTCTCGCTCATGTTGAAGGTGGAGAACATTGTGATTCCGACCCAGTTTTTGAGAATGGCCGTCGAGACCCCATAGTAGTGGACCTTCAGCTTGGCCAGGTCGATCACGACGTCCGCGTCGAGGAGGTAGTCGGTCACTGCCTCCCAGCCCATGCAGTTGTATTGTCCGGGCCCGGGGCGACCATGGGGATCGCTGGCCCCGAAGTAAGTGGATGCCGCCCCGTCGACGCTCTTGACCAGGTCCGCATCGCTGTACCCGCTGCCGTAATAGGCACTTGCCCCCGCCTCTCCTGCGTGGGCACCCAGGTTGACCCAACTCCAGCGGCTCAACGACTGGAAGTCGACGCGAGAGATGGTGGTGCCCGGCCAGAGCGCGTTCAACTGGTCGATGTAGGCCTGGGTGTAACCCTGCTGGTCCATCTTGGCGAACAACCCGCCGGTGCCGTTCGAGCCATCTCCGATGCAAATGCTCTGCGCCCCGGCGGCGGCGAGCATGTCCACCAGTGGACGAACGATCGCCGGATGCGAGTAGACCGGATTCCGCTGACCGGCATCGTCGCTGAAGTATCTGACGGTATTGGGCTTGATCACCACCTCGATCGTGCCATCGCCGTCGACATCTTTGACCAGGTTGGCCAGCGGGTTGGCATAGGGGCCGAGGTGCAGGTCCGCCACCGTTTGCCAGGTCAGTTCGTATGCCGTGTTAGTGCCGGGGCCATACGGTTGAACGCCGTAGGTGACCGAGGGATTGCGATTGATCGCCACCACTCCCTCGTCCCCGGAGGGGGTCAGGAGCTCTGAGCTCATGGCAGTCGGGACAGAGAGATCGACCGGCGTCCAGGGAACGATGGCCGGGGTGCCGGGCGTGTAGTCATCACCGGCATTCGAGAATACAGCCACGCCGGCACCGATCAGGACGAAGAGCACTCCCGCCAGAGCCACCGAGCCGGTTGCCAGATTGCCCGCCTGTCCGGCGCGCCTCGCTTCGCTGCGCCACCACCGGACAAGCCCCGGTACAAACAGCACCGCCAGGCATCCAAGGTTCGCTGCCGCCGCTTGTTGGCACGGATAGCTCAACCGCCGCGGCTGCGATCCGCTCCGCCAGACCAGCCAGATCAGCGAGGCGACCACGATGACGAAGCGATTGCGTGACACAACGGTCCCAAGTTGCCGCCAGAGCCGCGACAGCCTTCCTGCCGCAGGGGCCTCTGGGCGTGTGCAGGGCGATCGGCCGCTTCCGGCCATGAAACGATTGGATCCGTTTGAGGAAAACTCGCTACGGCCGTTTGAGATTCTCTTCATGGCTCACTCCAACTCCTGCTCTCAGCCCAGACGCGAACGCCCCACGAGGCATTGTGGTCTCGCGGGGCGTTTTACTTTGACGGGTCTTTGCGTCGCAGCAGGCCGCTCTCACCGGCCGCGTCGACGCACGAGTGCCAGCCCGCCCAGCCCCAGGAGGGCAAGTGCCGCGGGCTCAGGCGTCACGATGATATTGTCGATCCAGAACGCACCGGAATCATCCTGGCACCCCCTGAGTCGTAACTTAAACACCAGCGCGACTTCATCCCCGATTGGCGTGAAGCTCATGGTATGAGTGTGCATCGCGCCGTCCCAGTCGGCCGTATCGCCGATCCACAGAGTGTTGCCGCGCTCATGGCCACCGTAGTCTTCCATGTCCCAGAAGCCCGCCCCGGTCACCATGCCGAGGCCCATGTTCTGGCCTGTGGCTTCTGTACTGCCACGGATCATGGCGTTCACCTGTGACAGGTGGTCCCCATCTCCGTTTACCCCGGGTTCTCCAGGATATGAGCCGACCTCCCCTGGTAGTACGTTGTTCTGCCAGATTGAGGGGCTCATAGCCATGTCGAACGAGATGGTATAAGGCGTGCCGGGAGTCAGGCCGGTGATTCGCCGTCCGACCATTTGGTCGTGGAAGTAGTCAACGCCCACGTCTCTCCCACCCAGTTGCGGGTCGATCTTCATGGCGGCGGCGGTCTGCAGCCCGGGGACCGTGGAATCCGAGGACACGGTCACGGGCGAGGTCACCCAGTGCCTCGCGAAGAACCATCCGTCGGCGACCATGCTCCCGGCATTAATCATTTCCGTGCTGGAGCTCCAGTTCGGTGCTTCCGTGGTGCCCGAGTCATTACTGTCCATCCAGCCCGCACCGGCATTGAACGTATCGACAGGATCCTGGAATACTGGTGCAGCCGTTGCTGGCCAACTGAACACCAGCAATAAAAGCGCAAAAACAATAATTAATCCTCTGATAACCTATTCCTCCTTCCATCAAGATAACGCTGTAACGATTCCTCCGGGTGGCTAACGCCCCCTGAAACGCAAAACCGGCACCTCCGCGGACCGCTCGTCGTCGCCGAATCTGTTCTCTTCTCCCTGGGTTGCCCTCCGCTCCGCGATGATTGGTGCGCTCTCCTGGGCGGGGACACCAATCAGGCTCGATTTGTACCGCGCCGCAAACGATAACGCAACCACTGATTCTGAGATTCCTGAGCCATTAATGCTTTTTCAACAAGAAGTTCCACGCGCGAAGTCAGTGAGACTGTCATTCAATAGCTCAGGTCTAAGGAGGTGTCTTTCCAGTGTCCAAGGGTGGATCAGATGCCGCATGTGAAACCTCCATGGCCTCCGGGTCCTCTGTAGCGGGTGTCATGGCCTCCCAGGTCGTTGGCATGGAGAGATCCGCGAGCA
Organism: uncultured Planctomycetales bacterium; assembly: GCA_964586235.1. Classification (GTDB taxonomy): domain Bacteria; phylum Planctomycetota; class Phycisphaerae; order UBA1845; family PWPN01; genus JAUCQB01. The sequence continues at coordinate 11,796 of CAZPIO010000118.1, read as the reverse complement.
TTCACGAGACAGTCGCCTGCTATTGATGTGGGTACGGATCTGCCTTGCGACTCGAACGCGGTGTTCGAACAGGCCGGTACGACAACATACTCCTGTCGCCGCCTTCGTCTCCGTAGTGCCGAGACACCCGCAATCAGCAGCACCAGCATCGTCGGCTCAGAAGCCGGTGTAAACTGTCAGTGGAGGGTGTTGTCGCCCGTCATCGGTGTGCTGTTTCCGAGGTCATCGTCGACTCGGTTTACACCTGCATTTCCGCCCGACACGTAACCGGTATGGTGACTCTGAGAAACAGAATTCACCGACTCACTCGGGCCCTCTGGCCGTGCTCAGTCGCTCGAACTCCGCGACCATCCTCGCGAGCTCGGCGACCGACGAGACGCCCATCTTCTCCATCACGTGAGCCCGGTGCACCTTGACCGTCTTCTCGGTGATGCCCAACTGAGCGCCGATCTGCTTGTTCAGCATCCCGCCGACCACACCCTCCAGGACCTCGCGTTCGCGATCGCTCAGCGAGCCAATTCGCCTGCCGACGTCGTCGAGAGTCTTGTTTCTCAGGCGGATGCCGGCGCAGCGGTTCAGCGCCCTCTGTATCGCGTCCAGCAGTTCATCGTCCTGAAAGGGTTTGGGCAGGAACTCGATCGCACCGGCCTGGATGGCCCGGACGGCCATGCGCATGTCGCCGTGTCCGGTGATGAAGACAATGGGCAGTTCACGGTTCAGCCGCTCCATCTCCCGCTGAAGATCCAGGCCGCTCATGCCCCCCATACGCACATCGAGCACAACGCAGCACGGCGAGTCCGGAACGGTGAACCGGAGAAACTCCTCCGCCGATGAGAAGGCGGCCGACTTGAACCCGGCTGATTTCAGCAGGCGGGCCAGGGCCTTCCGCATGGACGCGTCGTCGTCCACGATATAGATCGTCGCATCGCTCATCTCGGAAAGTCTCCAGTGGCCGGGATGGCGAACTGGAACACCGAACCGCTGCGGCCATCCGACTCCGCCCAGAGCCGCCCTCCGAGGGACTCGATGATGGACCGACAGATGGGCAGACCCATTCCCGTTCCATCGGGCTTGGTCGTGAAGAACGGATCGAAGAGCCGGTTCAGATTCTCTGCGGGCACGCCGACTCCCGAGTCCTGCACGGCGATTGAGACCATGCCGTCAAGCAGAAGGCCGGACGTCACCTTCACTTTGCGAGACGCCGGCTCGCGAGCCGCGACGGCATCGGCGGCGTTGATGATCAGATTAAAAACCACCTGCTGCAACTGGCCGACGCCGCCGAGAATGGGCGGGAGATCCGGCTTCAGGTCGAGCATCAGCTCGACATGATCTTTCGACAGCCGGGCTCTTAACATGGGCACGACGGATCGCACAACCGCATTGAGATCAACCCTCGTCTTTTCGGCCTCGCCCCGCCGAAGGAATTCCCGCACCCGACCGATGACCTCACGGGCTCTCGAACCATCCTGAATCATCTCGGCGAGGGCGGCTCGAACTTCCTCGAGGTCCGGATCAGTGCGGTTCAGCAGCCGCTGGCAGGCCTGCATGTTTGTCATGATTGCTCCCAGGGGCTGGTTGAGTTCGTGGGCAATGGTTGCGGTCAGCTCGCCCATCGCCGAAACACGCGACCTCCTGGCCAGATCGTCGCGCAGTTGCCTCACCTCCTCTTCCGCCTGGCTGCGAGTGTAGGCCTCTTTCTCCAGCGCAAGATGCTGATTCATCAGCCGCCCATAAAGCTGGTCGTTTGCGAGGGCGAGCGAAACGTTGTTGGCCATGAGCTGGATGCAGTCCAGGTCGGCCTGGGTCAGGTCGTCCCTGCGGGTCCTGGAGAACAGCCCCAAAAGACCGATCACCCGGTCTCCGGCCAGCATCGGGGCCCCCGCGTATGAGACAAATGCTCGCGGGTCGGGAGGATGGCTCCTCTCCGAAGCGAGGACCGGGTGGCTCATGATGTCCAGGATGAACAAAGGACTGCGTCGCTGCAGTATCTCGCGGGCGATCCCGCAGCCGACCTGAAGACGCTCCGGGCAGCTCCCGTCCGGTAATCCTGCGCAGGCAACCAGAACAAGATCCTCGCCCTCCAGAAGACGCATGACGCAGGCATCCATATCGAATACCGAGCGAAGCTCTTCCGCCATGTGCCGGGCGCGCAGGCCCAAGGGGACCGCCCCGATCGTCTGCCATCTGCTCTGAGACAAGGTGTGGAGTCGTTCGCGGAGCCGGGTGTCGTTGCGAAGGCTAGGCTGCCGCCGGGCACGGCTGGCGGGCCGGGCCGCTGTATCCGCGGGTTGAACGGGGTCCGCTCTCTGATTCGGTGTTTTTCTGCCTGCCATATGGGTCCAGTTAGCCTCGATCCCTGTCCATATGCCCTGCATCGGCACCATGCCGACAGGGCATCCACAGTAGTCAAGGGCATTATACCCACGGCCATGACTCTGCCGTCCCACAGGTTTCCGGGAGAATAGTACCAATACCGTGCTATTTGGCGTACATTGGACCAAAGTCCAATAGAGCCGCCGGTGCTCACCCGGTACCATGTAAACATCAAAGTGTCGCCTGGTGAGGCATTTAGCGCCCGAATGCCTTGGCATGTCAGCGTCTCTAAGTGACGGGCTGTCAAGCTGTGAGTCGCGGTCTGGCGAGACGCTTGGGGGGCCAGATTGTTGTCGGAGAATCCAGGAGATAAGTAGCCGCGACGAGGGGCGGCGGTCTACCATAAGTTCGTAGTGCCCGGCCTCTCAGTTGGGTGAAAATCTGTGCACATCCTGGTCAGGAGGAAAGAAATCAAAGACGCGAATGAGCCAACCCACGTGCGTCCAACCGTGCTCGTGCCGGCTGCGTGGACATGGCGGCTGAGGAATCTACTGGCGCTTGTTGCCGGGTCTTAGCGGCCTTGCGTGTCAGTGCGGATCAGAAACACCAGTTTGAAAGGAGCGTGCAGTATGAACAAGTCAGCAACCGCGGTATCGATCATTGTCTTGGGTCTCCTCCTCTGCCCCCAATTGCTTGTGGCCCAGGAGCTGACGCCACTGGAAGAACTGGGCAAGCACCTGTTCTTTGACCAGAATCTCTCGATCCCACCGGGGCAATCATGCGCCGCGTGCCATGCCCCCGAGGTTGGCTTCACGGGGCCGAACTCCGACATTAATGCTCACGGTGCCGTGTATCCGGGAGCGGTTCATGTTCGCTTCGGCAACCGCAAGCCTCCTACCGCGGCGTACGGTGGCGAGAGCCCGATTCTCTACTTCGAGGAGGAAGAGGGGCTGTTCATCGGCGGCATGTTCTGGGATGGCCGGGCTACCGGCTGGACTCTGGGTGACCCCCTCGCGGAACAGGCACAAGGGCCGTTCCTGAACTCGCTGGAACAGAACGTTCCGAACGCCAAGCTGGTGTGTTCCAAGGTCGCCAAGTCGGACTATGCAGGCCTGTTCGAGGAAGTGTGGGGCTCCGGCTCCCTGGATTGGAAGAAGGACGTTGCCGGTACATACGAGCGGATTGCCCGGTCCATTTCCGCCTATGAGAAATCCACGGAGGTGAACCCGTTCTCCTCGAAGTTTGACTACTATCTCAAAGGTGAGGCCACGCTGACGGAGCAGGAAGCGTGGGGACTCGAATTGTTTGAAGGCAAGGGCATGTGCTCGGCCTGTCACATCAGCCAGGCCGGTCCCAACGGGGAGCCCCCGCTGTTTACCGATTTCACGTATGACAACCTCGGTGTCCCGAAGAACCTCGAGAACCCCTTCTACTCCGCGCCGCCGAAGTGGAATCCGGACGGCATGAACTGGATCGACCCTGGCCTGGGAGGCTTCCTTGCGGGCACGGAGATATACGCCGACCTGGCCCTCGAGAATTGGGGCAAGCACAAGGTCCCGACGCTGCGGAACGTGGACAAGCGGCCTTATCCTGAGTTTGTGAAAGCGTTCGGGCATAACGGCTTCTTCAAGAGCCTTGAGGAGATCACGCACTTCTACAACACCAGAGATGTGGAGATCTGGCCGGCCCCAGAAGTGCCTGACACCATCAACACCGACGAGCTGGGAAATCTTGGCCTGACCGCCGACGAGGAGGCGGCGATCGTGGCGTTCATGAAGACACTCTCTGATGGGTATGTTCCCTGATGAGAGTGCTCCACCCGCTTCGAGCAAGCGAGGTGGATAGGCAGATTCGAGTGACAGGGTGTCCGTGGCATGCGGACGCCCTGTCGCCCGGTTAATTGAAAAGACCGGACGCCTGCGTGTGGCAGGCTCTTGGATAGAGTGAGGATTCCGACGGCGCAGCGATCAATGGCGATCTGCAGAACGGGAGGGTCACATGAGTAGACATACTTTGTCTTATGGCGGGCGGCGTGGCAGTCTGCACGGGGTCATACCGGCGTGCCTGCTGCTTGTGCTCGCAGGGACCGCCCTCGGCAGGCCGACCATTCGCGATTCCTTCTTCGGTGTCTATTCGAACGCCGTCGGATCGACGATCGATACGGTGCCGAGCCATCCCGGCCACTGCGGTGTTTGCCATTATGATTTCGCTGGTGGAGGGCCGAAAAACCCGTATGGTGACAGACTCGCCGCAGTGCTTCCCGACTATCCGAACAAGGACAGCGGTCGGAGGCAGGCCGTGAAGTTCATCGAGAACGAGGATCCTGATGCCGACGGCTTCAGCACCCTCACCGAAGTCACCAACACCACGACCTTCTCAAACACGCCGACGTTTCCCGGTCTGACTCCGTCCAACGTGGGCAACGTGGCAAGCGTCACGGTATCCGAGATCCAGACGCACCTCGTGCCGAGCAGCGGATCGGACACCATCCCGCCCTCCGTTACGCTCATCATTCCGAACGGCGGAGAGACGCTGACTGCAAACGCGGGCACAACCGTCCAGTGGATTGCGGGCGACGCAAGCGGCATTGCAGCGATCGATCTGTATCTGTCCGACGACAACGGGACGACCTACAAGCTGATTGCCAAGGGGCTGTCCAACACGGGCACCTACACATGGTTCCCGGCTAACAGGCCCACGACGCTCGCCAGAATCCGCGTGGTCGCGACCGACAACGCGTTCAATACGAATGCGGATGCCAGCGATAATGTGTTCATTATTCAGTCGCCGCCCGGCGGCATCGTCCCCACGACGCTGCGCGACTTTGATATGCCCGGCAGCCAGCCGTTCGAGTCGGGCATTCTGAATCCGCCCGCGGCCTGCGCCGTCTGCCACGGGGGCTACGACACCAACGTCGAACCCTTCCACAACTGGCAGGGGAGCATGATGTCTCAGGCGTCGCTCGACCTCCTGTTCGAGGCGAACATGGTGATTGCGAACCAGGATGCCCCCGACTCGGGCGACATCTGCCTGCGCTGCCACCTGCCGCGCGGATGGCACCAGGGCCGTTCCGTCCCGACGGATGGAAGCCAGATGCTCAGTACCGACAAGTACGGCGTCGCGTGCGATTTCTGCCATCGGCTCGTCGATCCGATTTACGACCCGGCTGCCAACCCCATACAGGACCAGTCGATCCTTGCCGCCTTGAGCTTTCCGGGCAGCGTCTTCGCGAACGGCATGGCCGTGATCGATCCGACCGGTGCCCGGCGCGGACCGTTTATTGATGCCACCAGCGGGCATCCTATTCTGGTGTCGCCGTTCCATCGCGAGGCGGCCCTGTGCGGCACATGCCATGACGTGAGCAACCCGGCGTTCGAAAAGGACGCCAACGGCAACTATGTGCCCAACGCGTTCAATGCCCATGCAACCAACTTCTCCTCGCAGGTGATCGCCCCGGTCGAACGGACCTACAGCGAGTGGTTCCACAGCGAGTACAACACGCTGGGGGGCGTGTTGGCTCCCGAGTTCGGCGGCAACAAGCAGTACGTAGCGACCTGCCAGGACTGCCACATGCGCGACGTGACCGGCCAGGGCTGCAACATGAATCCGCCGGTCCGCACCGATCTGCCGCTGCACGACATGACCGGCGGCAGCACGTGGTTCCCCGGGCTCCTGAGCACCCTGTACCCCGGCCTCGTGAACGACGCGGCCTTGCAGGCCGGCATCGCACGTGCCAGGTACATGCTCCAGAACGCGGCCGACCTCGCGGCCGCCCAGGAAGGAGCCAACCTCAAGGTCACCGTGACGAACAACACCGGCCACAAGCTGCCCACCGGCTACCCGGAGGGCCGCCGCATATGGATTAACGTCAAGTTCCTCGACGCCGCCGACACTCTGATTTCGGAGTCGGCTGCGTATGACCCGGCAACCGGCGAGCTCGGCCATGATGAGCAGGCCAAGATCTACCACGTCGAACCCGGCCTCGACTCGATCACTGCGCCCCTGGTCGGCGTGCCGGAAGGCCCGTCGCTCCACTTCGTGTTGAACAACAAGATCTTCACGGACAATCGCATACCGCCTCGGGGTTTCGCCAACGCGACCTTCGCGACGTTCGGCGGCGCTCCCGTCGGGTACAGCTATCCCGATGGGCAGTACTGGGACAATACGCTGTACAAGGTCCCCGTCGGCGCGGCCAAGGCCCAGGTGACGCTCTACTACCAGAGCACCAGCAAGGAGTTCATGGAGTTCCTTCGCGACGAGAACAAGACGAACACCAAGGGGCAGGAGATGTACGACCGGTGGAACAACAATAACAAGTGCCCGCCGGAGTTGATGGCAACGGTCACGGTGCCGGTGAGCGGCCCGGTGATCGTGCCGCCGGATCTCGATACGGACGGTGACGTCGATGGTGCTGATGCTGACCTGTTCGAGACCTGCGCGTCCGGACCGGGGATTCCACACAAGGGCACTCCGCTCTGTATCAAGGCGGACCTGGAGCCCGACGGGGATGTTGACCAGATGGACTTCAGCGTCCTCCAGCGGTGCTACAGCGGCCAGGATGTGCCGCCCGCTCCGAGCTGCGCCCAGTGAGCGATGCCGAACCGCGCGAACTGATGACCGACCTGCCGGCTTCCCGCGGCGAGTCGCTCCTGCGGTTGACTCTCGGCCGTCAAGCGTAGAAGCGGCCCGCCACGGCGGGTTTCGCTCCGCTCAGCTTGCAGCCGCGATCTGCCACCACTGACCCAGATGCACGAAGAACTGGAACCACCCGCCTGATGCTTGACCGGTCACTCCGGTCAGCCTAAAGTCCCATCATGATGACCAAACGGCAGCGCGTCGAGGCGGTGCTCCAGGGACGTCAGCCGGACTGCCCTCCGGTGAGCTGCTGGCACCATTTCGAACCGCACGAGATCACCGGCCAGGCTGCGCTCGATGCCCATCTGCGCTACCTGGAGACCTACGACCTCGATTTCCTCAAGGTGATGAACGATCACCATTACCCGCGCGGCGATGTGCCCGTGGTCCAGTCGGTGGCGGACCTGCGAAAGATCAAGCCGCTGCCCGGCGATGCGGGGCAATTCGCGGGGCAGCTCGACCTCCTGCGCGAACTGCGAACGCGGCTGGGCGACGAGGTGTTCACTTGCACGACGCTCTTCAATGCTTGGACGGTGCTGCGGATATGGACGGCCCCGCCGAGCGACAAGCATGGGCCGCCCAGACTCAACGGCCAGGATCAGCGCGACGACGTGCTGACCCGGCTGCTTCATGAGGACCGCGCCGCGGTGAAGGCGGCCGTCCAGGCCATCGGCCGGATGCTGGCGGCCTTTGCCCGCGAGTGCATTGCCGCCGGTGCAACGGGCATCTTCCTTTCCGTGCGGGACGACTGGGTCGACCGCCCGGCCAACGGCCAAGGCGTCTATGACGACATCGTTCTGCCCGCCGATACGGAGATCCTCCAGGCGGCCGCCGGTGCCCCGTTCAATTTCGTGCACGTCTGCGGCCGTCCGCTGGACTTCGAGCGGTTTGCGAATTACCCGGTGGCGGTGATCAACTGGGCCGACCGTGCGGCCGGGCCGAGCGTCGCGTATGCCTGCGAGGTGGCCAGGCCGGCCATCGCCGGCGGTGTCGACAACCTCAAGACCCTGCCCGAGGGCAAGCCCGAAGGCTGCGCCGCCGAGGTCCGTGATGCCCTGCGTCAGGCGGGCAACCGGCCCATCCTGATCACCCCCGGCTGCACGTACGACCCCCACGCGGTTCCGCCCGTGAACATTAAAGCCATGGTCGCAGCCGCCCGCGGCCGGTAAGAAAGGCTCGCCCTCGCTCCTTCAGAACCCGGAGCGCGAGCGACGGGCTGATGTCAGAACCCGAAGCGCAAGCGACGGGCCAGAGGCCAAGGGTGGCATGACCAAGCCGAGCGACCAACCCTACTGCAAGGAATGCGGGTACTCCCTCAGGGGGCTCACCGAGTCCTCCAAATGCCCCGGGTGCGGCCGGCCCATCGTCGAGGTCCTCGTCCGCGACTCTTTCCCCGGCCAGCATGGCTATCGTTACGAATCCAGCATCCGCATCTGGGGCCTGCCCCTGGTTTCCATCGCTAACGGCCCCTACGGCCAGGAGAAATACGGCCGGCCGGTTGGCATCATCGCTATCGGCGATCGCCCGAAAGGACTGATCGCCATCGGGGGCCTCGCGGTCGGCATCATCGCCATCGGCGGCTTTGCGCTGGGTGGTATCAGCTTGGGCGGTTTTAGCGCGGGTCTCGCGGCGTTCGGCGGCTTCGCCCTGGGCCTGTTTGCGGTCGGAGGATTCGCCGCCGGCCTGGCCGCAATCGGCGGCACGGTCTTCGTGCTCAAGTGGGGTCTCGGCGGCAACGTCTTCTACATCCGACCGTGGTGAACGCGGCGCTTGGATGACGCTCACGCGCTGCGCCCCGCGGCCGATTTGCCGCTGGTGCCCGCGCCGCGTAGAATTCGCCCGTTTCGACGATCGACCACGTTTATGGAGACCGCCACGTGGAACAGACCTTGATCATTCTAAAGCCCGATTGCGTCCAGAGGCGACTGATGGGCCGGATCATTCAGCGATTCGAAGACAAGGGCCTGACCGTTACGGCCATGAAGATGATGCGCATCAGCCGCGACCTGGCCGAGCGGCATTACGCCCCGCACAAAGGTAAGCCCTTCTATCCCGGCCTGATCGAGTACATCACCTCGGGCCCGGTGGTGGTGATGGTTGTCGCCGGCCCGCGGGCGATCGGCGTCTGCCGCAAGCTCATGGGCAAGACCTTCGGCTTCGACGCCGAGCCCGGCACCATCCGCGGCGACTTCGGCGCCAGCACCACCTACAACCTCGTCCACGGCAGCGACGCCCCCGAGTCCGCCGCCACTGAAATCGCCCTCTATTTCACCCCGGCGGAAATCCTCGACTACACCACACCGGGATCCGCGTGGGTGTCGAAGAACGATGAACGATGAGGAATGAAGGTAGGGTCGGCCCCGGCCGACCATCCGACTGAACCCTGAACCCTGAACCCTGAACCCTCCAACGGGCCTATCAGCCTCAACCATCGTCCCGCTTGTTCTGATTGTCTGTCGCGTCGAACTGCAGCCTGATGCCTGTTCGGATTGAGCCCGCCATGCCGACGTGGTACACGATCTTCCCCGACAGCCACAAGATGCGCCCGCTCACGTGCAACTCGATCGAGACGGGGGTATCCGGCGCGATCTTACGGTTGGTGCGGAGGGCCATGCCCTCTTCGGAAACGTCTAATACCTGACATCCGGAACAGACTGCCTGTGTTCCCTGCTTGTCGGGCGAGTCGAATGTAAGTATCGCCCACGCGTCTATCCGGAACCGCACGTGTTTTCTGCGCCCCCGGGCAAACGATTGTGGTGAATCATGTAGCTTGTGGGTCGACAGGGCCTGCAGCCATTTGTCCTTCGTCAAATACTGAACGGCATGATCTGACAACATGGTCGCGTCTTCTACTCAGCGAAAACACACTTCACCATTTTGTAGTCGGTCTGCAAGACGTGTTTCTCCAACGCGATTGCGGCATTCTTCTTTTCCGACCGGTTATCCGGACGTTACGGCCTCAAGGTCTCGGGAGAACGCCCCTGCCCGATTCCGCCGTCGGTTGGCATCAAGCTGCTGCCCTGCGGTTCTCTCACCTTTGTCGCATCTTGGCCGTACCGCCGAAGGCCGCGAGCGGGAACGAGGCGGGCCCGGAAGCCCTTCTTTCCGGCTCGCGTAGCGCTGCCCGGTCAGCTACCCTCGCCGCTGGATTCGCCCGGCCCCGCAAGGTATGATCACGTAACGGTTTGCGCCGGTAGCTCAGTTGGATAGAGCACGAGATTTCTAATCTCGCGGTCGCAGGTTCGAGTCCTGCCCGGCGTGTTCTGCTTTTTCGGCGCATTACTTCGCAAACAATCGCACAACACCCCATCTTGCAGCGAGTTACGGTCAACCACCTTCAGGGTGCTATCGTGCGGTTCGTTGCATTGTGACGCATCCGGCCGGGGTTTGTTCGCATTCCTACTGGTGGGTCTACTGGTGGGCGCACTGGTGGGGCTGTCGCCGTTTTGTGGGGTGGCGTCATCGGTCCCGGTGGCCTGCATCTCCTCGAGCTCGCCAGCCATCATCGTCGGGAGCATGGCCACCGTCGCCGCTTCCTGTCCGGGGAAGAGGTGGCCGTAGGTGTCCAGGGTCAGTTTGACGCTGCTGTGTCGCATGACCGATTGGACGGCCTTCACCGGGGCGCCCGACATGGCCAGCCAGACGCCGGTGGAGTGCCGGAGCGAGTGAAAATCCAGCCGCTCGCCATCATGATTGGTCTCTGCCAGGAAGTCGCTCTGCTGTCGCTTCTCATACTCCTCAGGGTCATGCTTGGCCGCGTCCACCCAGGCCTTGCGAGCATCGGCCACATCGGCCCGGAGCATCTCGGCCACTTCCCAGCCTCGCGGCATGGAAAACACCGGAGCGCTGGAGACCTTGGTTGCGATGTGCTCTGCCAGGGCGATTGCCAGATCGGGCTTCACGTACTGCCGGGCTGGCTCGCGATTCTTCGTTGAATGGGGCGGGCAGGTAATGAACGGCGGGTCCATCTTCAGGAACAACCGGCCGCGTGTCAGCGCCCGCAGTTCTTTCGACCGTAGCCCGGTCTGAATGGCCGTCGCGTACAGTAGGAGACGCTCTTGAGCGGACATGCCGAACCGCTCGCCGGTATTCGGTACGATGGACCGCAACCACTCCCATTCCTCGGGACTGAGATATCGCCGGAACCGTCGCCGGTCGCCCTCGGGGTCGGGCTTGTCCACTTCGGCCAGCGGATTGAATGGGAGCTTGTCCGTCTTGGCCAGCCACCGGGCGAACCGGCAGACCGCGTGCATGTTCGCCTGAATCGTGCGAGCGGACCGCTTCTTATCCTTCAGATCGGCAGCGAACCGATACAGCCCATCCTTGCCAACATCCCCGATGGTCTGCCAGCCGCAGAAGCGCCCGGCCGCTCGGATGTACTTGCCGGTCCGGACAATGTGCGTTTGGACACAGCCCTTGGTTTTCAGGTGACGGGTAAAAGCGTCGATTTGCTCATCGAGCGGGCTGCGCTTCTTCTCGATAAGGGCTTCTTGCGCCGGGTCGATGAGCCCGCGTTTTCGCAAAGCTACCTCATTCAACCACCCGCTCAAGATTCGCTCGGCAGCCGCCCGGTCGGTGGTCCCGGTGATTCGCTCCCGACGCTTACCCTCGTGATTGAAGTACTTCGCGATCCATGGGCCTTGCGGGTCTCGCCGGATCAGGGAGCCGCGACCGTTACCCCGCTGTCGCGCCTTCTGCTGACGGCTCTGTGATTCAGGTAGCATGTCGCTCATCTGGCTTTCCTTTCGCGGCCCGTCTTTTTGGCCGGCGTCAACTTGAGACCAAGGGCTCTTGCCAGGACGGCCACCGTCTCAGGACCCTTTTTCTCGCTTGCGAGATAGCTGTACA
>CAZPIO010000117.1:0-25500 GCA_964586235.1 uncultured Planctomycetales bacterium | reverse complement strand
AGGATGCCCTGATCGACAACCCGACTCGCGAGCGCGGGCAGTGGACCGGCGACGTCGTCTCGGCCGGGATGGACATCGCATCCGTGGCTTACGCCGATCTGCGGCTGTGCCGTCGCGGGCTGGTGCAGAGCGCACAGTGCGCCAGGGATGACGGACTGGTCGCCGGATTGTGTCCCGGCGGCCCCACGTTCCCGGCCACATACGCCGCCCAGTGGATCGATGCGTGCGTTCACTACTACGAGCTGACCGGCGACAAGGCGATCCTGGAGGAGATGCTTCCCTACGCGCAGCGGAACCTGGCGGCGTTCGAGAAGTTCGTGACCAAGGACGGCCTGGCCGACGGCGCGGGCTGGGTGTTCGTGGACTGGGGCTACATTCGCAATCCCGGCCCGGCCGACATCGCCTACAACATGCACTTTCTCTCGGCCCTGCGGGCGTTCAACCGGTGGTGCGGCCTGCTGAACAGGTCAAACGAGGCCGGCAAGTACGACGCGATGGCGAAGCATATCGAGGAACTCATCCGCAACTGGCTCAAGGAGCAGCTCTCCGCAGGACCAGACGGCTGGACGGCCGTCGGCTACCACAGTGCCGTGCTCGGCCTGCGGCTCGGTTTGATTGACCGCCAGCGCGAGGGCGAGTGCGTCGCCTACATCAAACGGCACATCATGGACTGCTTCCCCAACAACCCGGACGCCCCGCGACTCTCGGCACCGGACGCCAACAATCGGCGATTGATCACCCCCTACTTCGCACACTACGCATTCCCGACGCTGATCGAGCGCGGCGAGATGGACTTCGTGCTCGATCAATACCGCAAGTGCTGGGGCTGGGCCCTGGAGGACGGCCGCACCACGTGGGTCGAGGTCTTTGACACGCGATGGACGCACTGCCACCAGTGGGCCGGCTGCCCGACCTGGCAGCTATCGCGATACGTGCTCGGCCTGCACCCGCGCCTCGACCTGGGACGCAACCATTACGTACTCAAGCTCGTCTCCGGCTCGCTCCCCTCGGCCAGAGGCTCGCTGCCGTTGCCGGATGGGCAAGGCCTGATCCGCATCGACTGGAACAGGAAAACTGACGGGATCAACTACACAGTCGAGTGCGACAAGCCGATCTGGCTGCACGTCGGCGGCGCAGATGGAAAGGTCGAAGCGGTCACCGGGCAGTTCGAGATCACCCTGCCGTGATGTGAACGAAAAATCGCGGCTGCAAGTTGTTCTGCCCGGGGGAAAACCATTCTCACAATTTCAACCGGCGGGATGAACCCGCCGGCTCGTCAAGAATCGCGGTCGGAGACCGCTCCTACCTTTCCGGCGGACTCACCAGCAACATCGAAGCGTAAGACGGCAGTAACATCGAGAGCTTTCCGCCGGAATCCACGGCGACTTCGGCCAGACGGCCCGTGGCGGGGTCGGCTTGCGTCCAGTTGCCCGGCCGGGAGACGACCACTGATCCGGCATAGGCCTCTTTGCCGACGTTGGCCAGGAGCAGGACCTGCCGGCCGTCGCGGCTGAAGCTGCCGAGTACGATCCGGTTGCTCGGGGGATCCAGGCGCACGGCCACGTCGGCCGTCATGATCGGATGAAGAGCCGGGGGAGCGGCTTTCAGATCATCGGTGAGAATGCGGCCGCCTTTGTTCTTGAATTCCTCGACTCTCTGCCGAGCGCCGTCGGGCAGAACGACTCCGTCTGGCAGCACGACTCCGGCAAAGCCGTAATCCCGCACCCACAACCGGCCGTCGCGGACCTCCGCGGATGCGAGCACCTCATGATCGGCAATCACAAACGGTACCTGCGACGTCAGAAGATGCTGGCCGAGCCGCAGGAACGAGTTGACCAGCCGCTGGGCCCGCTTCGATTGCGTCTCCGTCCTCAGCGGCTCTGCGACCGGCAGGTACTCTTCCCAGAGGTCGTGTATCGGGTAGTAGAGCAGCACGCGCGGTTCGAAGCGGGCGTCACGCAGCAGGGCATTCAGCCGGCCGACGTAATCGCAGTACGCGCGGTAATCGGCCTGGGACCGCTTCTGCCGGTTGTAGTACAAAGTGAACTCGGTCGTACCCAGGGCCGCATGCCAGGCCGCCGTGGCCTGCATCGCACCCAGCGGCACCGGCGGCTGACCCGCCTGGGTCTGCGAGAAATCGCTCACCTCGGTCATCACCCGGCGGCGACCCTCGATGAGGGCGGCCGAGTGCGGCAGCGTGGCCGTCATCCAGCCGGCGTGAATCACCGTCTCGGGGTCCGATGAAAGCATGTCCAGACCCGGGATATCCATCCGCCGCAGCGATTTGAGGGCATTGCCCTCGAGCGGCACGTGAACTATCGGCGTCTCTTCCCAGAGGGTGTGTCCGGACGAGGCGATTCGGTGATCGTGGCACCATTCCTGAATCTGGCCGAAATATCTCTCGGCGGTCAGGTCGGCGATCAGCGCCCAGAAGCGGCGGCGAACCAGGCGATCGGCATCGCTGTCACCGGCAAACAAGCTGCGGCGAACAGCCAGCAGGTCCTGGCCGAAACGCCGGCGATACTGCTCCGCCAGATCGTTGCCCCAGGCGACCGACGGCAGCGGCTTGACGCTTTCGTCGAGCGGGTTCTCCACGGGTACCCTGGCTCGGGCCTTTTCAGGGAGCTGGCCGATGTTGACTGCCATCAGCGAGGGCTCATCAGTAAAGACAGCCTCGATCGTCTTGCCGAAATGCGACTCAAGGTGCCGCCAGTAGGCGTCGTGGGTCTTGGCAATGAACGTCCGGACCGCGGCCGCATCGATCAGGTTGATGTAGCGGCGGGCAGCGCAGTAGTTGTTGCTCGCGTGCGTGTGCTCGAAAGCCGGCCGCACCAGGAACTTCTCCGGCGAAGCGGCGTCGAACGCCAGGGCCAGCGCTTCGAAACGTGGGTTCTCCTTGAGCACCAGCCCCCCTGCCGTGCCGCTGGGATAACCCTTCTCGTCGTACAGCCAGACCCGCAGACCGACCTGGCGGCAGGATTCCACGGCGGTGACCAGGGTCGCCCAGTTCTTCTCCGAAACCAGGTAATCGGCAAAGTCGACGTTGCAGGTGATCCCGCCGAGGCCCCACTCCTTCAATTCGGTCATGGCGGTCGGCGTCGCCCGATCGACGGGCACGTTGTGAACGATCTGCAGCGGCCGCAGGTCGGCCGACGGGGCCTTCCACGCGGACAGCCATTCGGCCGGCATGGCCGATGGCGCCGGTTCGTCCGCCCCCGTTGCCCAACGGCCGGTGCAGGCGACCATGATCGGAATCATAAACGCTCGTGTGAGAAGCAAGGATCTCATGATCGACCCATTGTGGGCGAACTCGGACGGCAGTCAACAACGGGGTTGATCTCCGGGCGGTTTTCGGTCAACCTGAGGCACATCTCCACGGCTCGCCGAAGCCTGCTTGCGGCGAGATCACAGGTCGGCAAGAGGTACAGACAAACCGCGAGGTGACTGAGACGTGCAAAACCGGGAAATCCTCAGACTTCAGACGATGAGACATGCCGTGACCACGGTGTTGGTGATGTCGCTCCTGTCGGTGGCCGCCGGGGCCGAGCAGGCCCCGAGCGCTTCGGTGTTTCCCGGAGTCCTGCCTAAGCCGAAGGACTACCGCGAGAATGGCTCGCCGCGATTGCTGGTACGCGTGAGTGGCTCCATTCGCGTGCAGATCTTCGGGCGCCACACCCCGCTCGTGACCGGTCGAGGCGAACTGATCGACGCCCTGAAAGCACTGGGGGCCAAGGCAGCGCCGGGCGACGAAGGAGCCCGCATCCGCATCGGAACCATCGTCGACTGGCCGGGCGGCACTTCGCACCTGCCCGATCCCCGTGCCGACCGACCGCAGGCCTACTCCCTCGCCGTGACCACGACCGAAACCGGTGAAACGACCATCGCCATCCGCGGCTCAGACGCGCTCGGAGCGTACTACGGCATCCGCACGCTCATCCAGTTGCTCGATCGCACCCCGGAAGGAGTCACCGTGCGCCAGGCCGAGGTCCAGGACTGGCCGACATTCACCTTCCGCCTGTTCAAGGGGCAGTGCTGGTACTACCGCGACAACCTGATGTTTGCCCGATGGGCGCCGCATTTCAAGTGGAACGCGTTCGGCATCTGCTACACCGATTGCCCCGACTGGCGCAGCCCGCCCGAGAGCTACAAGACCATGGTGGCCGACGCCCGCCGGATCGCCCGCGAATCGGGCACCATGCGAATCACGCAACTGGGCAACCCGTACATGCTCAAAGAACGGGCCATCCGGGCGACCTCGGACGCGGATATCGAGACGCTGGCCGCCTTCTTCGAGTTGTCCCTTGCCAACGGCAGCGGCGAGCTCATGCTCTGCCTGGACGACTTCGCGTTTCTGCCCAAGGAGGACCAGACGAAGTTCGCCAACCTCGCCGGTGCCAACGCGAGCATCGTCACGCGGTTTGCCGAACGGATCTGGTCGAAGCATCCGAACACGCGGATCCTGCTGTGCCCGCCGCCCTACTGGCTGACGGCCAACAAGTCGAGAGGCTACGAGTGGGCCCACGAGTACCTGCGCGACCTGTGCGCCAATATCCCTCGCGAGATCTCCATCGTGTGGACCGGCCGGTCGGTAACGACTGTCTGTCAGGAAGCCGCTGATATCCGAGCCTACCAGGATCTGATCGGAGCTGAGCGGCATCTGTTCCTGTGGGACAATACGCTGAAGATGCCGCCGGGGTGGGGGAACGTGTTTCGGATGAATGCGTACCTGGAAGCCTGCGATCATATCGCCGCCAGCGCCTGGCCGACCTTGGCCGGATACACGCACGGTGAAGCCGGCATCAACACCTACGGCCCGGCGGAGATCTACAAGGTTCCGCTGATGACCGCCGCCGACTACCTCTGGAACCCGGACCAGTACGACCCGAAGGACTCGATGCGCCGGGCCCTCTACTGGTTCGACGACAACCATGCCCTCGGGCCCATGGTGTTTGAGTGGGTCAACGGACTTCATGAGGCAATCTGGACGAAACGGCTCGTATTTCTGAAGGCCCCCACGCAGGCCGGCCTCAGGGAGCTGTCAGACCTGACGACCAGGTACCAGACGGAGTTTGACCGGATCGCCGCCTCGACCTCGAACAGGGCCTTGGTCGAGACCCTGCGGCCTTACCTGCATCGCCACACCGACGCATTACCCATCCTGTCAAGTATCCAGGATGCCTGGGCCGCGCGCGAGGCCGACGCCACCGCCACGGCCACGAAACTGGAACTGGCCAAAGAGGCTTTCACCAAGCTGGCCGAGACGCTGGGCAAGGGCGACATCGATGGCCGCCGCCACGGTTTGGTCCGTCAGGAGCTCGAACCGCTGACCCTCAAAGCAGTAGACACCCTGTCAGCAGGCATCACCACAAGGCCGGCCGGCCCGAGGACAATACAGACAGACTCCTATCTTCCGTGAGCCCCGAGGAAGACCAATCGCTGCAGGAAGCCCTGGACCAGATTGCGATGTGTGTCCGACAGTTCGGCTCACCCGCGGAGTTCATGGCCGCAATGGGCCTGAACTTCCCGGAACCGTGAGATGGCGGTCAGGAGTCAGATCGCCGCTGAATCTGTGCTCGCTTGCCGACTCAGTCCGCGCAATCAGGATCGGCCGGCACCCCCGGGCCGCTCAGGCAGCTCCGGAAGATCCGGTAATCATCCCCGTCGACGTCGCTATCCAAGTCGAGCTTGGCCGGCTGGCACTCCGGATCGTTCTGGGACACGCTCGTACCGCTCATGCATCTCTGCAGCAGCCCGAAATCGATCAGATCGACGTCCCCGTCCAGGTCAAAGTCGGCCGGCGGCGGGCACGGCTGTTCGATGCCGTCGAGGTACACGGTGATCGGCCCGACGGTGTCGGTAATGGTGAAGGCAAGATGCTCGAACACACCCTTGTCATACGCGGCCATCAGGTTCCCGTCACCGGTCATCGGCTGGATCAAGCCGGGCGATGGCTGGAAGGTGATGGTCTGCCAGACGCCGGGTGCCGCCGTCACCAGCGTGCCCACGGGGCCGCCGCCCGGAACAACCGCCGTCGCCCCGACCCACTCGATGGTGCCGCCGGTGCCGCCGTCCTCGCCGATCGCGACGTCCACACCTGTTTCCCGCACGCCGAGGCTGAGAAGGAACGAGCCGGCGTCCAGCCTCAGTCGGACTCTCACCGGCCGACGCAGATCGATCGTTGGGTTGGGCACGTTGGCGGTGTTGTTCGTCGTCAGACGGAGCCATCGCGTGGGACTCGCATCCAGCCAGGCCCATTCAACCTTGCACGTCTTGCCGCCGCTGTAAGCCGGAACCTCGCTACTGACGGCCGCCGAGTCGGGCGTCAAGGCAAGATGCTCCAGCGAGGAGCCGGAGTACCGCGGATTCTGGAACATGACCTGCGTCCCGTCAGCATAACCGTCGAAACCGGCGATGACATCGGGGCTGTATGGGCAGCCCAGCGCCGGTAACACGTAATCCAGCACGCGCTGCATGACCGCCGCCCGCGCGGAAAATGAACTGATCGCCTCAAACGGGAAACCGAACATCACGACCCGATACATGCCCGAATCATACTGGATGCCCGCCGTGCCGTTTCCGCCGGCGTATGAGAGCACGGCCGTTGCCCCCGCTTGCGGGACAATCCGGTCCGGTGTGTTCACCACGTATGCCGCCCCGCTGGCGGGGTCGAAATCGAACGCACCGACGTCCGCCATGATCCCGCCCGAGCCGACCACGTTGTAGGTGCCGGCATTGTCGGCCTGGTAGTTGGCTCTCAACATGTTCTCATAGAAACTCTGGCCGGCACCCTGGCCGTCCAACTCGTAGCCGATCTCGGAGCCGGTCACGAACAGGTTTCCGCCCGCGTTCAGATAGGCCGTCACTTGCGTCTGCTCTGTGGAATCGAAGGTCTTGTCCGCGGTCGACTCCTGCCCGAGAATCCACACCACCGCCCGGTAGTTCCCCAGCGACACGCCACCGTTGATGACCGCGCTGTTTTCCGCATAGTCGAAGGCAACGTCCCCGGCCGCGATCGCCGTTGCGTGCTGAACGACATAATCAAAGGAATTCACCTTCCTGGCGATGGGACGCTGCATCGCCCCGAGGGGTATCGTCTGGACCACGTTCTGCTGCCGACTGACCCGGTTGTATCCGTCCACGATCAGCAGCGGGGCGCCCACCCCCGCCTTGCGCCGCACCGCCATCGTCCGCGAGGGCAGCGATTCGCCTCCGGCGTTGTACGCCGCCACACGCAGATACGTCGTCGTGTCCGCAGGCACATCGCCCAGGGTCGTGCTGAGAACGTTCCCGACGTCGAGGCCCTGCCCGAAGCCGTAGCCATCGCTCGATCGGTAGACACGGTACCCCGTGGCCGCCCCACCGCTGGCGCCACCGGTCGGCGGTGCGGTCCAGGACACCACGATGTTGCCGAACTCATCGTGCACCGCCTGGACCTGCTCCGGCGGGTCGGGCAGAAAGACCAGCGGCACCGTGCTGCCCGGCAGTGAGTTGAGGAACATGATCATGCCTTGCAGCGTCGAGCGAGCGACCGCGTTGCGGACCGTCGCGTTAAGAAGGTTGGCGGTGTCCTCGACGTTGTCATGGAAGGCCACCTCGATGATCGTGGCGTCGAACTCATTGCCGTTGTTGGGGGTGGAGATCGCGCCATAGGCAGAAGTGTACGGATTCGATCTCAACCCCCAGAGATACTCGAACAGGGCGTCGTCGATCAGCCTCATGTCGGCCTCGACCTTGTCGCCGAGAATGGTGGCGTATTCGGTCTGGTAAGTGGTGGCACCGAGATTGGTGACCAGACAGATGGTCCCCTTGGCCAGACACGGCGGGGGATCGCACCCGGCGGCGTTGCTGTGAAACTCGATGTAAATGCGTCGCCAGCGATCGTCATTGACGTTTTGGCGGTTCATGACAGCGGACCAGCGGGCGGCCGTCCCGACGTTGTCGCTTGCATCGTCCCCGCTTGTCTCCCACACATCGGGCATCCCCACCGCGTTGTTGCCCGCCTCACTCTCCGCCCAGTAACGGGAGCATTCCTCGTTGCGGGGATAACCACTGACCGTGCCGGGGCCCGAACCGACGACGTCGCCCATGCCGTTGCCGAAGCGAATGGCATCGGCGATGACCACGCCCGTATCCGGCGACGCGTTGGTGATCTCGACGTAGCTGCCGGTTCCAGCCGGCATGTAGTAGTCACCCAGCCAGATCCAGCCCTTGCCGACCATGCGATGGTCCACCATAACCGAGCTGACCCCGCCGCTGTGGGTGATGCGGTAAGTCTGGCGGACGCGGTCCGTGCCGTCACGTGTCCAGCAGTAGACCGGGTAGAAGTCGGTCGCGGGAATGCTGGGGGTGTAGCGGGCAGTGGCCGATTCGGTGACTGCGGCAGTGGCCCAGCGATAGGGTACGCCGCTGGTGGTAATGCCGTTCTCGTAATACTCGGTCGTCGCGGTACTGTTGGTCCATGTTCCGCTATAGGTCACGCCCGGGTCATCGTTATCCAGAACGATTTCGGTGTCCTGGTATCCGACGGGGCGGAAGGGCACAACGGTGGCCCCGGCGTTGTACAGATACTGGACGAGGTAGTTGAGCTGATCGATGTTGCCGTAGTCCTCGACCATGTCGAGCAGCAGGGAACGCTGTAAGACCCACGAAGCCTTAGCGGTCCAGCCGTGGCCTGCCGAACAGAACACCGTCACGCCGGTCAGTGCGCCGACCGGTTGGGTGCCCGCATGAGCAATCGGGCCGCCGATTGCGGCCTCAACGGCCTGTTCGCCGGAGGGAGCTGCGGCGAAAGTGCGGGACCGCTCATCGACCGCGATCCCGGACTCCTCGCGCACATCCTGCTCGGGTGGCAGCACGGCCCGCGGGGCATAACCCTCTAAGGGAAGGTAGTCCGCCGTCGACCCTCGGCGGGCCCGGACGACCAGGCCGTAACTCGTCCGGAGCGGATCGACCGCGTTGGCCAGAACCTCGTAGATTCCCTCAAGCACAAGCGGTTGGATGACATCGGGAGCCGTCTCGGCCGGAAACGTCAAGTCAATGTGAGCTTGGCCATTGACCCACTCGAATCGATCCAGGCACGTGCCGGCCGGCAGCAGCGCCTCGCCGCTTTGCGGGTCCGGATCACCTGTCTGCCAGACAACATCAGCTAACTGGTCTGCAAAATCGGCGGTCCCGGACTCCTGAGCAACGCAGGGCCGGACACCCGAACTCAGACCGATAATGATCCCGAGGCAGCACGAATACCAGGCACCAGTGGACAAATGCATGGTGTGATTCCTCCACGGCCGCGACTCGAAGGGCCCCTCACTGCAACCATTGTACCATGATCGCCCGTGGGACCGAAGGCCAATTCCTGAGGTCGCAAAGTCTGGATGCCGCTCGGAAACCGCGGCGCCAGAAACAGGCCCTGCGACTGCCCCTGACAGAACGACAGTCCCACGGTTCCCCGGGGGTTCTGTCAGGGCATATAACTCGGGGTGTCCGCTGGGTTTCTTGACACGCTGATGCGCCCAGGGCTAGCATGGGGCGGGTACGGGGGCACGCCGCGTTAAATGTCCAGCGGGTGACACGCGATGTTTACGGGAATCATTCAAACCACGGGAACCGTGCGTTCGCTTCGGCCGGCCGGCAACGGAGCGCGGCTCGTGCTCGATGCGCCCGGGCTGCCTCGCCCCATGCCAGGTGGGGCCAGCATCTGCGTCAACGGGGCCTGCCTGACCGTCACCCGCTGCGATGCCCAGAGCCTCGAGTTCGACGTCGTCGGCGAGACCCTTGCCCAAACCACACTCGGTGACCTGAAACCGGGTGACCGCGTCAATCTGGAGCGCAGTCTCCGCGCCGGCGACGGCCTCGACGGCCACATGGTGCAGGGCCACGTGGACGGGATCGCGACCGCCCGCCGCATCAACAGCGATCATGTGGTAACTTTCGAAGCACCCGACTCGCTTCATCCCTATATCATCCCCAAAGGCTCGATCGCCATCGACGGTGTCTCGCTGACCATCGCTGCCGTCTCCGGCAGCCAGTTTACGGTGGCCCTCATTCCCACCACCCTGACCGACACCACGCTCGCCGATCTTCACGTCGGCGACCGGGTCAACGTCGAAACCGACATTCTCGCCCGGACGATCGTCACCACGCTGCAGCGATGGCGGGACGAGATGCGCGGCGGCGGTGTTACCATGGACCTGCTTCGTGAACAGGGATACGCGTGAGCCTGCGATGAACCACCCGACGCCAGACAGTTCCGCCAACTCCGCTTCGAACGCGGCAAACCCCAGGCCGCTGGTGGGCATCACCATGGGCGATCCGGCCGGCATCGGGGCCGAAGTGATCGTCAAGGCCCTCGCCGATCCCGAGATCCGCCGCCTCGGACGTTTCATCATCTATGGCCTCGATGAGGCCCTCGAATTCGCGGCCGATCAGGCCGAAATCAATCCCTTCTGGTTCCGGATTCCCCATGAGATGGTCACCCGCATCGAGAGCGGCGTCATTGTCGGCGACTTCGACGAATGCTCCGTCTTCAGCCCCCATCTGCACTGCGCCGGCGCCGAAGGGGGCAGCGCCTCCATGCGTTTTCTCGACACCGCCATCGCCGCCGCCCGCGAAAACCTGATCGAGGCCATCGTCACCGCCCCCATCTGCAAGGAAAGCTGGCACATGGCCGGCTACCGCTACCCGGGCCACACCGAAAAGCTAGGACACGCCTTCAAGACCAGCCGGGTGACCATGATGTTCGTCGGAGGCAAGCTGCGCGTGGCCCTGGCCAGCATTCACGAGCCGCTTTTCGACCTGCGCAACTCGTTCACCATCGGCCGCGTGTTCCAGCCCATCGACCTGATGGGCGAGGCGCTGCGCCGGTGGTTTGGCATCGAGTACCCACGGATCGCCGTGTGCGGCCTGAACCCCCACGCGAGTGAAGGCGGCCTGTTCGGCGACGAGGAGAAGCGGATCATCGAACCCGCCATCGTCATGGCCCGCGAGGCCGGATGGTTTGTCGAGGGCCCCCTGCCGGCCGACACGGTCTTCTGGCACGCGTCCAGGGGCCGCTTCGACGGGGTCGTGGCCATGTACCACGACCAGGGTCTCATACCCGTCAAGCTGCTGGCTTTTGACAGCGCCTGCCAGACCACGCTGGGGCTTCCGATCATCCGCACCAGTGTCGACCACGGCACGGCCTTCGACATCGCGGGGCAGAACGTCGCCAGTGCCGAAAGCATGAAGTCCGCCATCCGCCTCGCCTGCCACGCCGCGCTCTGCAAGCGGAACCAGCCCGAAACCGCCGAGCCGCAGGCCCCGGTCTGGGACGAGCTTCGCGGCGTCCAGGCCGAGGATGAATCCGAGGATTCAGGCGCTCCCTGAGTGCTCTGACTCGTGAGTTCGGTGACGTATTCATTCTGGCCTTCAGGCCACGGCCCTCTGTTCCTCGTGGCCGCCGAGCCTCGCGAGAAGGCCGTCCAACTCGGCCCGAGTGGACTTCCAGTCGATGGGCCGGGCAGCCGCAAGCAGAACCACCTGCGGCAGAAGCTCTTGTACGCCCCCTCGACGGCCGGGAAGACCCTTGAACCGCCAAGGGCGCGGAGCGGGCGCAAAGGAAAAGACTGGGAACAGATGGTACAAACAAAGAGCTACGTGCCCGTTCCACACTCCCCAAGACCGGGGAGCGGAGCCGGGGACTGCACCACGCGTGTGCCGGGCGGGCAATCGTCTGAGCTTTCAGATTGACTTGAAGTACTCGAAGCGGCGCGTTACACTCCCTGCATATTGCGCAACGCCACTTGTTGCTGCGCGTCGGCTGCCAGGTGCTCGGGCCATGCAGCGGAGCCACCCGCCTGATGGAGGGAGAAGACGCCGCAACGGCGTTGAAGTAGAGCCCGTCGCCACAGCGAAAGTCGAACATGTCGCGTCTTGCGGGCTGTCTTCCGCCTCCGCATGGGAGAACGGGACGGATATTGGAGAATGCTTCCCGTTCTGTGCCGCGGCGATTGGCCGAACGGGTCGAGGTTGACTGACGAATCTCTCAGGAGCTCTCTTCAATGGACCCTCGTACATTGTTTTATCAGCAAGTCGATTTATTCATCAACGAGTTCAGACATGCTTCCGCATGGACCATCCGGAAGGACCTGAAGAACAACATCGTCATGCTGATTCCGCCTGAGTGGCAGATCTCGTCTCAGGTCAACGGCGTCAGCCTCCAGTTTGCCTTGAATGTCCGGGGCGAATTGGCTCTCTCGATAAGTATTGAAAACCCTATTCCCCTGGAGAATCGCGTCGAGTTCAAGAGCGATTTGTATCACGCTCTCAGTGAAAGGGGCGTGTTCGAGGATGGATTCAAGGGGTTCGAGCCCAACCTGAATCAACGAGGCAAATTTATTAAGAAGATATTACCACTCTTGTCTGACAGCTACAGGGAGCTGCTGGCCTACGTGGACCATGCAATGCCCTTGATCCCTGTGGTTCAGGAACTGATCAAGACGTATGAAGCGAACGGGAAGTTTGGGGACTTTGAGAAGGTGTCGCCGAGAAGCAGGGAAGACCTTGACGACGATATCAACGAGTTGGAGCCATCGGAAAACGGCGATGTGGTGTTCGATGAAGGCGAGCCAGACTATGAGTTCGAGTACAAAGCCGAGCGAAAGATATTCACGCAAAAGGCCGAACCTACCGTTGAACATCTGCACAAGCAGATGAAGCGAGGGCGGCTTAACCTTCAGCCGGATTTTCAACGGCAATTCGTGTGGGACAAGGCCAAAGCAAGCGGTCTGATAGAATCATTACTGTTGGACGTTCCGCTGCCAATCGTCTATCTCGCGGAGGAATCTGACGGCACGCTCTTGGTCATCGACGGGCAGCAAAGACTCTCCAGTGTTTTTTCGTTCATTGATGGCAGCTTCCCGGACGGAAAGAAATTCGGCCTGGTCGGCCTGAAGATTTTGAGGCATTTGAATCAGAAAACGTTTGCCGAGATTGACGAGAAGTACCAAGACAAGCTCGAATCTTCTCCGCTCTCGGTGATCGTCGTCAAGAAAGAATCCGACCCGGAACTGAAATTCGAGATCTTTGAAAGGCTCAACACCGGCTCGGTCAGGCTCAACGACCAAGAACTGCGCAACTGCATCTACAGAGGCGGGTATTTGGATTTGTTGAAACATTTATCTGAAGACTCGGATTATCGATACATAATGGGCTTCAAAGGCCCCGACAAGAGAATGAAGGATGTTGAGTACGTGTTACGATTTGCGGCCTTTTACCACCAGACGTATTTGAAATACTCAGGTGGCATGAGCAACTTCCTGAATAATGAAATGCAGATGTATCAAGGCATCTCCGACGTTGATAAGGAAGACCTCATCGACAAGTTCAAGAAGGCTGTACAGATCAATAAGTCGTTGTTTGGCAATCGTTCGTTCAGGAAGATTAAGCGCGGCGATCCCGGAAACCCCAACGCCACTTGGAAGAACACTACTGTAGTCAATGCGGCTTTGTACGATACATTAATGATCGGCTTGCTTCATCTTGACAAGAACATGGTTTACCGGAACCTCGATGCCATCCGGGAGGCGGTTATTTACTTGGTGACTGAAGATCAGAGATTTGTCGACACCATTGAAAAATGGACTAGTATGGGTGACCAAATACGTAAGAAGTTCAGTATGTTCAATGCTGCAATTGATGCCATTGTCAAGAACGACAATGCCCAGGCCCGTTGTTTCTCTCACGAGTTCAAAGAGAGGTTGTTTCGGCTCAACAAAACCTGTCAAATCTGTGGACAGCAAATACTCAGCCTCGAAGATGCTGCCGTCGATCACATTGACCAGTATTGGCTGGGAGGAAAGACGATCCCTGACAACGCACGGCTGGCCCACAGGTTCTGCAATTCAGCTCGAAGAAGAAAGGAGAGCTAGTCTTGCCTTTCCGGTGTGTCAAGGTGTTCGCAGCGCCACTTGCTGCCAGCGAATAGGCTGGGTACTCAGTCCTGCGGCAGGATTTCGACCACCTTCTTATCGTGTGCCTCATCGAGCCATCGATGCCAGGAGGTTGCGACGCCATCCCATTCAATGATCAAACGCCCCTTCAGATCGTCAAAGGCGGGTACTCGCTCCAGTTCGTAGTACCAGTTGCCTGGACCAGCGAACTCAGAGGGCCGTTTAGTTGCAGGCATGCACTCGCCCACCCGAAATACACCGTAAAATCGTGCTCGCGACCTCGGCAGCCCGATGAACGAGACGATGTAGTCGCAGTCAAAGATGGCTCGTGATTGGTACTTTTGCCATTCGTCAAACCGTTGGGCATCCATTTCGAGTGCAAAGAGGTCTCGTCGCTTGTCCTGATGTCGCACAACTTTGATGCGAGCGGTCAGATCCAATCCGCGCGAAGCTAGCACCTCTCGAAGTCCGGACATTGGTGATCCTGCCGAAGACGGCCGCCTTCAGCGGCCAGACCATGGTCTATCGAATGCTATTGACGAGAAATCTAGCTGGGCGTCAGCGGGTTCAATTCTTGACTCCTGACACCCCCATCCCTCTTCGCCGAGCCGGCCCTGTCGATTGCCTCGGCCACGGCCATCGCTCCCGCGGGCGAACAAACACTCCATCCACCACAGGCCAAGCACACCACATCGCGTGTAGCCTACTCCCGCAGGTTGTGGGAAGCAACCCCGTCTTGGCCAGGCCGAGCGGCCAGCCGTCAGCGATCGGCTTTCGGCCAGTCGCCGGCAGGCCTCTCTTGACTCATCCTTCCGCCTTCCGCCTTTATCCTTGTCTCCCATCGCCGCATCTCCCTCGGCACGGCGAAGCGTAGCGAAGACGGCGTGTCTCCTCCTCTCTGCGTCTTCCTCCCTCGCCAACCTCAGCCCCGCACGGCATCGCCGCGCCAAACCGCCCGTCGATCAGTCAGCCGTCGTCAGGAGCGGCGCCCGCAGCACCCCGGCGCGAATCAGCACATCCTCGATATGCCCCCAGTAGTCGGCCTCCTTGCCCGCTCCGGGTGAGTCTTCATGCCCGCAATCGTACTCAACGTAGACGCCGTTGCGGGCAAGCTGTCCGAGCCGGCGGCCGTGCTCGACGGGCACAACCCTGTCGCGACGGCCGTGAACGATCAGCACCGGCACCTCCAGCGAAGGCAGCACGCGGTCGGTCCTGAACGGGTGGCGGACCAGGAACTCCGGCACCCAATAGCGACGGGAATATGACGCCACACTGGTGAATGTGGACTCGAGGATCAGGGCCGCGGGCTTGCGCCGGGCGGCGATCTGCGCTGCCACCCCGCCGCCCAGCGACCGGCCGTGAATGACAACTCGCGCGGGATCCACATCCGTCCGCGCGACCACCAAATCGTAAAAGCGGACGCAGTCGTCGACGATCGCTTCCTCGGAGGGTTTACCGGGCGACCTTCCGTAGCCCCGATACTCCGGCAGGAACACCGAACATCCCATGCGATGGTAGTTCTCGACAAACCAGGCCTGGTTGTCGATCAGTTCGGCGTTGCCGTGGCAAAATACCACCAGCGGCCCGCGTTCGCCCGGTTCGGACGGCCGCGCCGGAATGAACCAGCCCTCCATGTGCCCGCCATCAACGTCAATCCGGATGATTTCCGTATTGGCGAAAGGCGGAGCGGGCACCGGGCCCGAAGCGCGAGGCCGGGGGAAGACCATCTGATCCTGGAGGACAAACAACAGCCCGCACCAGGCGAGGTAGAAAGCCAGCAAAAGAATCGCGACGCGTTTGAGCCGTTGCATGCCCGTACGTCGCCGCCCACCGACGGCCGGCTGCGAATCCGCGCATCCCGACAACTCTTCCATCACCGCTGGCCTGCTCCTATCCGCCTTCCCCACGGCGGCGTCGGGGCCGAGTCTACCGGACCCTCATGCGCCGGGCAACCCGCTCGACGTGGTTCTGGATTTACTAACCACCGAGAAACACGCGGCGGGCGAGGACAGAACAGAGGAGTTACAGGACGTCACCGCGCCGTTTGCCCGCAGGTCGGTCTGAATCGTATATCCATCCCAGGGGCATGCATGGCTACCATTGTTGATCTTCGTGCCGTCGATCTCATCCGGAATGAAGTCGAGCGATTCACAAACGTCGCCCGCCGGCGAAGCGAGTGCGACCCGGTCCATCGCAGGCGTTCCAATCGCCGCTATCACCGCTCCTGGCCGCTCGCGGTGCTGCACCACGGCGTGGACATCAGCGCTGCCCTGCACAACGCATCGGACGAGGGCATCGCCTTCCTGTCACACAATCCGGTCGCGCCCGACACCGTCGTCTTCATCAAGCTGTTCTGCTACGACGAGTCGGCGGCCTACGTCCCGGCCGTCGTCCGTCACTCGACCGGTACCGAACACGGTTACCTGATCGGCTGCGAGTTCGCCCTCACCGACGAGGCCCTCTGCCGCCAGGCAATCATGAAATCACCGCAAACAGCCGGCGTGTACTGAAACCCTCGGTCCTCCAAGGCATCCTGTCCTGCCGTGCATTCGTCATTCGGGCTTTGGATTTCATTCGTCATTCGGATTTCGTCATTCGTCATTCCTGAGGCTGCGCGCCAGGCCCGTGCCACGATGTCCGGCAGGCCGAGCACCCTACACCCGTTCGAACGGCTCGAATAATCGCCGGTACTCTTCCTGGCAGAACCGATCGGTCATCCCCGCGATGTAGTCGCAGAGCACGCGGTGCAGCCCCTGCTCGGCAACCCTCAGACTGAACCGCTGGGGCAGCAGCTTGGGCTCGGCCAGGTAGACGTCGAAAAGCTGCTCGATCAGACGCCCGGCCTTGTCATCCATGCGGATCAGCCGGCTGTGCCGGTAAACCTTCTCCGACAAAAATGACTCCAGTTGATCGACGCGCGGCCGTATCTCCGGCGAGAACGAAACCAGCGGCTGCGGCATACCGCGTACGTCGTCAACACTGGACAAGGTGGTCGACGCGATCCGCCGCCGTGATTCCGCCACCACATCGTCCAGCAGAAGCGCCTCCAGCCGGTCCAGGATCGGCCTCCGCACGGCCGCAAGCGGCAGATCCGGGTGCTCTGATCGCACGGGCCCCGCGGCCTCGATCCACAGATCCACCTCCCTGAAATCCGCCTCCTCCAGCAGCCCGGCACCGATCGCATCCTCCAGATCGTGACAGTCGTAAGCCACCCGGTCGGCCAGGTTGGCGATCTGCCCTTCGAGCGGGGCCTGCGTGCCGTCCGCCAGCGGGTGGATGCCGGGGTGGTCGAAGATCGTGCAGTGCTTGGCCAGCGCCTCCCGCACCTCGTACGTCAGATTCAACCCTCGAAACGCGGGGTAGGGATGCTCGAGATACTCGACGATCCGCAGCGACTGGGCGTTGTGCTCGAAACCGCCATTGCGGATCATCAGCTTGTGGAGAGCCAGCTCGCCCGCGTGCCCGAACGGCGGGTGTCCCAGATCGTGCGTCAGGGCAATCAGCTCACCGACCGCGCCGTTGACCTGCAGCGCCACGCACAATCGCCGCACCACACTGGTCACCTCCAGGGTGTGGGTCATGCGACTGCGGAAATGATCATGTTCGCCCGAAACGAACACCTGGGTCTTGTGGGCAAGCCGCCGGAAAGCGGCCGAATGCAGCACCCGCTCGCGATCGACGGCGTACGGGTCAACGTTGCGCCCGAACTGCTCCTTGTGCTCGCGCCCGCGGGTGTTGGCCGAGGTGACCGCATAGGGTTTGAGCCCCTGCTCCGCCGGACTGACCAGAAAGCCCACATTCCCGCTCATGGTGACTGTACCGTGTCAGGACTCAAACAACCCGTGAACGTGATGATCGCCCGACGCCGCCACCCCCAGGCCATAGCTGAACTACTCGCGAACCGTCGGCAGCCCGAGCCCGGGGGCGACCTCGCGCATCCGATCGTGGATCGCCTTGATACTCTCGGGAATCACCCGCGTATCCCCGACAACAGGCATGAAATTCGTGTCGCCCTCCCAGCGAGGCACAATGTGAACGTGGAGGTGCCCCGGCAGGCCCGCACCGGCGCACTTGCCGAAGTTCATTCCGATATTGAAGCCCTGGGGCAACAGAACCGCCGTCAGAAGCCGCTTGGCGTCACGAACCTGCCGGATCAGCTCGTCCAGAGCCTCGTCCTCCATGGCCTCGAGATCCGCCACGTGGGCCAGCGGAGCCACCAGCAGGTGGCCGGAATTGTAGGGAAAACCGTTGAACACGGTCAGGCACCGACCGCTCCGCCATACCACGCGGTGCGGACCGTCAGACTCCGGACTGGCGACGTACCGGCAGAGGAAGCAGCCCTCGTCGGCCTTGTCTCCCCCCAATGAGCGGATGTACTCCATCCGCCACGGGGCCCACAGATTGCGACTGAACTCAGGCATTTCAGCAGGCAGTCTAACTGCCGCGGAAGACAGCGGCAAGCCTTTGCACCGCCCGCCGGATCGGTTAGACTTCCTGACCGTTATGAACTTCGGCTTTCGAGATTCCACGCGTGCCTGCCGGCGCCCTTGGGCGCTGCGCCAGGTGTTTATCGTGCTGCCGGTCGCCGCCGCGGGCGCCTTCTGGGCCGGCTGCACGTCCGAGGAGCCGGCCCCCCGCGCCGTGGTCAAACCGGTCACGGCATATGGGCTGACGCTCGATGAGAACGCGACGCCCAAGCAGGTCGCCTTCGTGCTGCTCCGGTCAATCGCCGACGACGTCCAGGCCGCCCAGGCCCGCGAGACGAAGCGTCAGAAAGAGGCCCTCCGGCTGACGCACTCCCTGGCGGCCTACTCGACCATCGCCCGCAGAATCGGCGAGTCCCAGGAGCAACCCACGGAGCCGGCCAGATCGAGAGTCCGTGACAAAAGGCTGTACATCGCCGTCAAGGACTGGGCTCCCATCGTCGCACACTACGTGGCCAGCTTTGACACCGACTCCGCGGCCGCCGCCCGCAAAATGCACGTCCGAACCCAGACCGCCGGCACCGTCCATCTCCTGTTTGACGCCTGCCACAACCCGGCCGAGACCGATCCGGCCAAACAGGAGACGGCCACAATCGAAATCGAGCTGACCAGGGAGCCGGCCGGGCCGCTGTCCTATTGGAGAGTCGCGAAGGTCTCCTTTGCCCCGCTCGCAACCAGGACCAGGCCGGCCACCCGCTCCGCACCCGCTTCGGCAGCGCAGGGATGATCTGTTATGGATTCCGATCTGGCGATTGCCCAACAGACAAAACTCCTTCCCATCCAGGAGATCACCGCCCGCCTCGGCCTGCTCGACGAGGAGGTCGAGCCTTTCGGCCGTTACAAGGCCAAGGTGCGTCTTTCGGCGATCGAGCGTCTCGGCGACGAGCGACTCGGCAGATACGTCGTCGTCACCGGCATCACCCCCACGCCGCTGGGCGAGGGCAAGACGGTCACCACCGTCGGCTTGGCCCAGGCTCTGGCCCGCCTCGGCAAGCGGGCGGCCTGCTGCATCCGCCAGCCCTCGATGGGCCCGGTCTTCGGCATTAAGGGCGGCGCCGCCGGGGGCGGCCTCTCCCAGGTGCTGCCCATGGAGGACCTGAACCTCCACCTCACCGGCGACATGCACGCCGTCAACAGCGCCCACGCCCTGCTCAGCGCGATGATCGACACCACCATGGTCAAGGGCAACCCCGGCCGTCTGGACCCCATGAAAGTCGTCTGGCGCCGCTGTGTGGACATGAACGACGCGGCACTGCGGGATATCGTCGTCGGCCTCGGCGGACACGGCTTTCCTCGGGAAACCGGCTTCGACCTGACCAGCGCCAGCGAGGTGATGGCCGTGCTCGCCCTGGCCCGCTCGCTCAAGGATCTGCGCCGACGGCTAGGCCGCATCGTCATCGGCTACACCAACCAGGACATCCCTGTCTTCGCCGAGGCCATCCAGGCCGCCGGGGCCATGACCGCCCTGCTCAGGGACGCGATCATGCCCAACGTCCTGCAGACCATCGAGCGCGTGCCCGCCTTCGTCCATGCCGGGCCCTTTGCCAACATCGCCCACGGCAACAGCTCGATCCTGGCCGACGAGGTCGCCCTGCGCTGCGCGGACTACGTCATCACCGAGGCGGGTTTCGGCGCGGACATGGGCTTCGAGAAGTTCTGCAACATCAAGTGCCGGGTCTCCGGTCGCGCGCCCGATGTCGCCGTTCTGGTGGCGACAGTCCGGGCGCTCAAGGCCCACAGCGGCAAGTACCACGTCGTCCCTGGCCGGCCGATGGACCAGACCATCTTCCAGCCCAGTGTCGAGAACCTCCGGGCCGGTCTGCCCAACATGGAGAAACACCTGGAGAACGTGGGCAAGTTCAACCTGCCCTGCGTCGTGGCCGTCAATCGCTTCCCGACCGACAGCGATGACGAGATCGCCGCGATCACCGATGCCGCCCGGCAGGCCGGGGCGTTCAACGTGGCCGTCAGCGAAGTCCACGGTAAGGGTGGCGCCGGTGGCGAAGCCCTGGCCGACGCGGTGATCCGAGCGGCGACCGCGCCCAAGCCCGCGCCCTTCCGCATGCTCTACGAGGACAAGTGGCCGGTCAGGAAGAAAATCGAGACGATTGTCAGGGAAATCTACGGCGGTGAAGGCGTGGATTACGAGCCGGCCGCCGCCGCCGCCATCGAGTCGCTGACCCGCCTGGGCTTCGGCAACCTGCCGATCTGCATGGCCAAGACGCAGTACTCGCTCTCACACGATCCGAACCGCCTCGGCCGCCCCACCGGCTTCCGCGTCCCGGTTCGAGACGTCCGCCTCGCCGGCGGCGCGGGCTTCCTGACACCTCTCATCGGCCAGATCCAGACCATGCCCGCCTTCGGCCGCCACCCCGCCGCGATGAACATCGACCTCGACGAGCACGGCCGCATCACCGGCCTCTTCTAAGCGGCCCCCGGTAGGAGCGGCTTGCAGCCGCGATCCAACGTAGGAGCGGTCTCTGACCGCGATCCAACGTAGGAGCGGTCTCTGACCGCGATCAAATGTAGGAGCGGTCTCTGACCGCGATCAAATGTAGGAGCGGTCTCTGACCGCGATCCAACGCAAGAGCGGTCCCGGACCGCGATCAAATGTAGGAATCGGTCTCTGACCGCGATCATTGCCGGGGGCCATGGCTTTGCGCGGCCATGAAGCTCCTTCCGACGCCGACGTCACCCCCCTATCGGCGCATTGCGGCGCCCGAGCCACACGTCGCTGACATCGGGAAGCTCGACCTGCAACGCCGCCGCGAAGTCCCACAGGGAATTACCGCTCAACAGGTTCGCGAGCCCCTCGCTGTAGCGTTTGGCGAATCGCCGCTGCCAGGTTTGCGGATGCTCACGCTTGGCGATGACGGCCGCCTCGTGGATCAGGCGGGCCCCGGTGTAGCCGCGCTTGACCAGCCGGAGCACGTCGTAGACCTCGGCCGGGATGTCCATCTGCTCAAATTCCTCGCGGTACTCCCACAAGAACCGGTCGAGGTATTGCCGGGCGAGCATCCATTCACCCTGCCACGGCAGCGTGCAGCGCATGCCCCGAGTGCCAGCGTCGAGCCGCGCCCAGACGTACTCGGAATGATGGATGCGGTTGGTCGCCGCTTTGCGCTTCAACCACCGCAGCGAGATGGCCTTGACCAAGGCCAGGGCGGCGACCACATACTGAGGCAGGTTGGAGTCGAGCACGCGAAGCTCCAGCGTCGGCGGCTTGCGCTTACGCCCCGGGCTGAAGACCATCTCGTGGGTGTCCTGCGAGGTCAGCTCGCCGCGCGTGACCGGGCGGAAATAAATATCCGTGGCCCGCAGGAAGCGGTTGGAGGCCCGCGTGGTGATCTGCTTGGCCCAGATGGGCGAGTTGGACCCGATCGCGATCAGAAACGGAATGTGGTCGTGAATGTGCCGGGCCAGCGAGCAGGCGTCGTCGCGGTCGAGCGTCCGGTCGGCAATCGAAATGTGCAGATGGGTGCCCGCAAAGCGGTTGCTCCAGCCGCCGACCAGCAGCGGCACCGTGTGCTTGCGGCCGGGATGCTGGCTCCGGTACAGCTTGCGCATGTACTTGCGCAGCCCGGACTTCAGCAGGAAGGAGGCCTCGCGCACGGTCTCGAACGGCCGGCTGTTGTATTCGCTGCCGATCGACGTATCGCGGGTGAATCGCTCCCCATCCTCGGACAGGCCCGGCCGCGGCCGGGACAGACGGCGACCAATCTGATAGTCCGCCGATCCGATGCTGTAGGCTTCCAGTTCGACCCCGATAAGGACCCGTTTATGATAATCGTTCAAGGTAATGGCTCTTCATGCCGGCTCCGCGGTACTTCACGCGGCGATTGGGGTTGTAGCATAGCACCGGTCCTTGGAACCTGGCAAGAGCATCAGTGGGCGAGGAACAGCCCACCCGACCGAAGTTCCGTGTCCATCGATGCTTATCTACGCGCCGTGAGGTACGCCGGGTCACCACTCCGACAGCTTGTTGATCGCATTACTCAGTTTCTCGAAACCCGGGGTTTCGCGAGCCACACCGATATGGGCTATGTAGGCCGCGCCGGCTTTTTCTGCCCATGTCGCGTCAAACTTGTCGCCGGTGTTGAACAGCCACATCGGGCCGGTCGCGGCGGCCGCGGCGATCGCCCGCAATCCGCCGACCCGCTCGATGCCGGGAATATCGAGGTGCTTGAGATACGCCCCTTCCTCGCTATCGTCGATCTCGTTCATGTCCAGCATGCAGGCGACGCCGTTTTCCTCGGCCGCATCCGGCGGAACCATCGCTCTGGCCACCAGGCACAGCGGCCCCATCTTCCCGAATCCGACCAGGTTCACCCACTTGGTGCGCTCGTCGCTCATAGCCATCCCCAGGACGGTCACGATGTCGTACACGGCCTCGGCCGAGTCCGACCGGTTGAAACAGGTGAAGAACTTGGTCGCCCCACGGCCGGGCGCAGGCTGCGTGGCCGGCTTGCGGAAGCCGAAGGGCTCCACCACCAGAACGCGGTCCGACAGGTTGGCCCGGCGGCGGATCAACTTCAGGGCCGGCGTTCCCTCATCTATCTTGAGTGTCTTCATACCATCCAGCACGGCGAGCCCCTCGGCCGGGACAACGATCGTTACCCGGTGTCCCTGATTGAACGAGGCCGCCACCGAGCCCACCTCGGTCACTCGCACAGATCGGCCGTCGCGAACGTAGACACATTCCTTGCACGGCCATAACTGATTGGTGTCAGACGCGAGCTCCTTGCGGATAACCTCACCAGCCTTCGAGAATCGGCTGCCGATCATATAACCCAGCGAACGGCGCACGAAGTCGCCAAGTTTCTCCGCATTCTCAGCATTGTCCGGCTTCATCGCCTCGACTTGCTTGCGGCACATCTCCTTCCACTGCTGCCGGACCTGCTCGAACGTCAGCATATTCGCGGGGGGCGCATCCTTGGCAAAGACCAGCAGGTCCTCGTCCTTGTACACCTGGATGTCGCCTTCCTTCAGAGAATCCGCATCCGGCCGGCCGAGCAGGTGCTTGCCGAAGAATCTGTACATCGCCTCCCGGCTGGCCTTGTTGTAGTTGTGCTCGGCATCGACATGGACGTTCGCCACCCGATCTGCGGCCCCATACAGCTCATACACTCCGCGGATCATCGGGAACTCAACCTGCGGCGTGAGTTTGGTCCAGTCGCCCGTCGCGCTGACCATCAGCAGCGGCTTGGGGGCAAGAAGCGCCCCGATGTCCATGTTGTCCGTCCCGATCCGCAGCAGCGGCGCGTTCTCGCAAACACACCCGCCCTGCATGGTGCTGGAAATCATATTGACCGGTGCGGACACGGAAACCCGATCGTCAATGGCCGACAGAATGAATGTTTGCGTGCCGCCACCCGAGGCCCCTGTCACGCCGATCCGCTGGGGATCCACATCCGGAAGCGACTGCAGGAAGTCGAGCACCCGTATGCCGTTCCACGTCTGCAAACCCAGCATGCTGAATCCCCACAGCGCGTTGGCCGGCTCGCTCCAGCCCGCCGCCCGATGATCGAGCTGCTTGCCGCTGTCGTTGTAGCCGACCATGTCGTAGGCAAAGACCACCGCGCCGAGTTTCGTGAGTGTGATGCACCGCGCCGGGATGGAACCGCGTTCCTCGTGGGTGATACGCCCCTTGGCCCAGTGTCCGTGGGGACAAGCCACGGCCGGGCACTCAGCCGACGCATTCCGCGGCCGGTAGAGATTGCCGCACACCAGGACGCCCGGCATGCTCTCGAAATAGGCTTTCTCAATCGTATAGCCGTCGCCCTCGATCCGGCCGAAAATCTTGGCGTTGAGCGGCGTCCTCGGCGGCTCAGGATCGAGCCCGGCCGCGAACCGCACCTGCCCGCGCAGCCACTCCCGCCGCTGCTTCCACTCGTCGAGCGATGCATATTTGGCCGGCTTGAACACCGTGTCGGTATTCGGCCAGTCCGACCAGCGAGGGTCCGTTTCGCCGGGAGCGGTACTCTGGGCCAGGCAGGCAACAGATGTCCACAACAACAACGCCGTCATCGGAAGCACGATTCGTCGCATCGCAGGACCTCCAGTGAGTTGAGAGTGCCGGATACACGCCGGGTGGGGAGATATTAACCGGAAATCGCGCCCTGGGCACGCGGTCAGAGATGCCTCCTGGCGAACGCCCGGCCGGAAGCAGATTTCGCTTCTACCAGAAATGTCGCTTGGCAAACGCGTGGCCGGAGCCCTGCTTGAGATACTCCTCGAAGGCTTCCGCCTTTCTGTCATCGTGGAACCGCAGGACAACCACCGGCCGCCAGGGTCTGTACTTGGAGGTATGGGGAGACTTCCCGGCGTTATGGTGATCCAGGCGTTGCTTGAAGTCGATGCTCAAACCCACGTAGTGCTCGCCGGGATGTGAGACGCTCTCGATCAGGTACACGTACTTCATGCATACCTGATCGGCCGAACCCTCTGCACAGCGTGAGAATCGCCCTGCTTCGCCCGAGCTTCGCTCGTGCTACGCAGGGCATCCTGCATAGCTCCGGCCCGGTTTCCGGGCCGGAGCGACGCAGGATGGAGGCGGCGGGAATCGAACCCGCGTCCCGTGACATTTCGACCGAGGTTTCTACGTGTGTAGCCGTCTGATTTATTCTCAGACGTCCGTCGCCCAGCGGCAGGCTCCGGCCGTCCCAGCGTCGTGATAGTCTTACCCGCGCGTCACGTCGCCTACCCTCGCGGGCGTGCCTGCTGTCTGCGTCCGGTCAACTAGCAGGTGTCGCCGACAGGACGGGTCGCCTTAATCAGGCGGCCATGCGCAACGGTTGATCGTTGGCATTTGTGTTTTTTTGCCAGGTGTTTAACCAGGCCTCCTGACAACCTGGACACGCGGCCTCGACCTCATTTGCCCGGTCGAACCCAAATCGCCCCCAAAAGGGAATTTGCGCCATTATTATAGCCTGGCGTGGACCTCGGCCGCAACCCAACTCTTGTTGGGGTCCGTAACAGAAGCGGCGGCTCTCCTCGCGGTTGACCCGATTGGCGAGAAGGCAAGCCGAAAGCAGGCCGCTTCAGCGGTCTTTCCCGAAGGGCAAATAGGCCAGTCGTTTTACGACTGGTTC
>CAZPIO010000116.1:12569-25509 GCA_964586235.1 uncultured Planctomycetales bacterium | reverse complement strand
AAGGTGCTCATCAGCGGCCCCCACGCGACCGACTACGCTGCGACCATCGATCGCAATGCAGTGGCCCCGGGTGGAGCGGAATCCGCGCTAATGAGCATCGTCTTCACACCGGCCGAGGCCGGGACCCGCGAAGCCACATTCACTGTGCCCACGAACGATCCGGATCTGCCGAGTTTCAGCTTTACTCTTGTGAACCAGGCACTCCTGCCCGCCGCGCCCGAGCTTGAACTGCGGATTGACGACACGATCGTCATCCACGGTGGCACATTTGACTTCGCCGGCATCAATATCGGCGGCAGCAGCACGGTCTCCATGCAGATCGCCAACGCGGGAACCGCTACGCTGAACGTCAGCGGCATCTCGATCACCGGCACTCATGCCGCGGATTTCACATCGTCTGCGCTGGTCGCGACACTCGCACCGGGTTCCTCGGCAAGCGGATCTTTGAGCTTCACACCCGCGGCGGCGGGGGCTCGCCAGGCAATCCTCAATTTGGCCAACAGCAGCGACCAGAACCCCTATAGCATTACGCTGCAAGGAACCGGCCTGGAGATCGCAGACTGCAACGGCAATAACATACCTGACGAGAACGAACTGGACAGCGATGGCGACGGTATCATCGATGACTGCGAGGAAAAAGAGCCGGATGACGACGTCGGCCTGCCGCGGCCGACGGTCGGCCTTTTCCAGTGCGGCAACGGTGCTGCCGCCCTTCTGCCGACAACCATCGCCGGACTGTGCACCCTCGGGCTTCGCGGACGACGCAGGCGGGCCTGATCCTGCCGGCGCGTCTGAAGCTGCCGTGGCCGTCCGCCCCTGACCGGCCTTGCCGGGCACCAGGTGAAGCCATACGATCGCTTGTCATGGAATCGCCGCGTCCCGCATTCGATCCGGACCGCATGGCCGTCGCGAAGGCCAAGCCGGCGATTCCCCGCGAGATGACCGTCACCCAGCTCAACGCCCTGATCAAGCTGGTTCTGGCCGACAGTCTGCCGAACACCGTCCACCTGATCGGCGAGATCAGCAACCTGAACGTGGCGACCAGCGGCCATGTCTACATGACGCTCAAGGACGAAGGCAGCGAGATTCGGGCGGTCATGTGGCGATCGACGGCGTCGGGGCTCAAATTCAAGCCGGCCGACGGCATGGAGGTCATCGCCACGGGGCATGTGGACGTTTACGAACCGCGCGGCCAATACCAGTTCTACATCCGCAAGCTCGATCCCCGGGGCACCGGGGCGTTGGAGCTGGCCTTCCGCCAACTGAACGATCGGCTGACCCGGGAGGGGCTCTTCGACCCCGCTCGCAAAAAGCCGCTGCCCTGCTTCCCGCGCCGGATCGCCGTGGTCACCAGCCCGACGGGGGCGGCGATCCGCGACATCGTCAAGACGCTGCAGAAACGGTTCCCGGCCGTGACGGTGCTGGTCCACCCGGTAAAGGTTCAGGGCGAGGGGGCGGCCCAGGAGATTGCCGCGGCCATCCGGAAGCTGAACGAGCAGGCCGAATCGCTGGGCGGCATCGACGTGATGATCGTCGGGCGAGGCGGCGGGTCGCTGGAAGACCTGTGGGCGTTCAACGAGGAAATCGTCGCCCGGGCCGTCGCCGCGAGCCGGATCCCGATCATCAGCGGCGTCGGACACGAGGTGGACATGACCATCTGCGACCTGGCGGCCGACGTGCGGGCTCCCACGCCGACGGCGGCGGCGGTGATGGCCGTGCCGTCGGTGGTCGACGTTGCCCGGACATTGGAGGATCTAAGCCGCAGGCTGCAGCGGGTCATGGGGCACCGACTGACGCTCGCGTCGGCCGGGCTCGACGGCCTGGAGCGGTTCGAATGGTTCCGCGATCCGCTGGCCCCGATTCACCGGCACGAACAGCGGATTGACGAGATCGTCTCCCGCCTGCGACTGATCTGGTCACGCCGTCTGAGCGAGGCTCACCGGCGACTGAACCAGCTCGAAACGGCTCTCGGCTCGATCCAGCCGGCCGCCTTCTTCCAGCAGCAGCGGTCATGCCTGATCCGCACCGCGTATCAGCTCCGCTGGGCCCTCGAACAACTGATTCGACGAGCCGAACGCCGGCTGGACGGCGCCCGACAGGCACTGGCCGTCGCCTCCCCAACGCTGAGAATCGAACGGCATCGCGAGCAACTGCGGCAGGCGTCGCGGGAACTGCACCGGGCCACGCGGCACCGCCTGGAGGCCGTCCGCCAGCGCCTGGACTCGCTGGAGGCCCGTCTGGAGGCCACCAGTTACCGCAGCACGCTGGCCCGCGGATTCACCATCACGCGCCACAGGGACGATCGGCAGGTCATCACCAGTGCCGGGCAGGTCGTGGCGGGCGAGGACGTGGTCACCGAAACCGCCCAGGGAGAATTCACCAGCCGGGTCAATCCGGCGCCCGACGCCGTCTGAAAGCGTGTGCCAAGAGGTCCTCAGAACCTGGGTAGGCAGGTCCGCGAAGGCGGACGCCGCTATGTCTGCCACCTGCCCGGTGGCATGGCCGGGTCCGGTGAAATCGGGGCGCCGCCATGTGATTGATCCTGACAGCATGCCGGCGTTCGCCGCGGCCGACTCGTGCATGCCATCCGCGCCAGCGCAAACAAGCGGCCGACAGGTCATTGTCGGCCGCGTGGTAGCTCCTGGAGCATGTCGCTCCCGGCTTGGCCGGAAAACTCGGCTGAATATCAGTACCTGCGCCGCATCAGGGCCATGCCCAGCATGCCGGCCAGGGTGGCCACCATTGCCGATGACATGCCCGCGCCGCAGTTGCCGACCACGGGAATGGGTAATCCGGAATCGTCCTGCCCGTCCAGGTTCCCGGTCGCGCCGCCCGTGGCGGCCGTACCCAGAACGGTGATCACCGCGGTAACCTGCTGGATCGCTCCCAGATTATCGGTAACGGTCAGCGTCACGACGTAAACACCCGGCGTCACGTACACGTGATCGATCGCTTGGCCGGTTCCGGTCTGGCCGTCGCCGAAATCCCAGGCATAGCCTATCACCGCGCCATCGGGATCGACCGCCTCGGCTTCGAAGACAACCAGCAGCGGCGCATTACCCTTGGCCGGCGTGGCAGTGATGTCGGCCAGCGGCTTCTCATTGGGTTGCGACAGGACGGTCACCTCGCTCGCGGCCTGTGCGGATACGGCGTTGTTGGTGATGCCGGACAGGGTCACGATGTAGCTTCCGGCCTGCTCATAGGTATGCGTGACGAACGCACCCGTCCCGGTCGTCCCGTCCCCGAAGTTCCAGTTGAAAACGATGAACTGGCCGCCCGTCGGATCGATGCCGCCGCCGGCAAAGCTCACCGTCAGCGGAGCCTGGCCGATGTCGGGCATGGCCGAAATCGAAACCCGCGGGACCTCCGTGTCGTCCGGAGGCGGCGGGACGTCAAGGCTCTTGCCGGTGGACAGGGCGAAAGCGACGCGGATATCTGTGTACTGGATCCCGGTGGCAATGTTGAACACGAAGTTATTCGGAAGATCGTCGTCCTGGGGGTACTCATCCGGTATGTACTCGTCCGGCACGAACTCCAGGATCTGGTCGTCACCCGTGCCCAGCACGCCGTCCGGACCGGCACCGGCATAGTAATTCACCGAGGGCAGACCACCGGCGTCAATGACACATGCGATCGGGTTCTGGTTGTCCGTGTGCCAGAGACCCAGCGAATGCCCCACCTCGTGCACGGCGCCAAAACCGACGGTTCGGCCGATGGCGTCGATAATGGTCAGGTTTCCCGCGCGGGGAATGTTGTTGATGGAGTACGTGTTTGCCGGGTCGGGATCGCTCAGAGTATCGAGCAGCAGCACGACCGTCTGCTCCCGGTCAAAGTTGCCCGGATCGATGCCCTCGGAAATGCCGATCGTACCCATGCCCAGCTCGCCCATCGTGCCGCCGATGATGACCCGGGTCACATTCGGCTGGCCCCAGGGATCCTCGTGGTCCCGGCTGTTGCGGATCTCGAAATCGACGTGCCCGTCGATGAAATCGATGTCGCGGTCGCCGTTCAGATCGGCGGCTCGGAGGTTGTCAAAACGTTCCTGGAAATGGGCCAGGACGGCATCGATCACCGCCGACTCATCCGCGGCCGTCAGCCCCCAATCCGGCAGGAAGTCACGCATCGGGGACAGGTTCGCCACGAAGTTGCCGGCCCCGAATGCATACATGGCATTGAGGCCCTGAACTCCGTCGAAATCGAGGAAGAAAACCTGGGTGGCTCCAACAGGCTGGGTCTCGAAAGACGGCCGTCGGATCACGAACGTCAGATCGTAATCACCCCGGCGGGTACCCTCGAAAGACCCGACCCGGACCATGTAGTCGCCGCTCTCGATCACAATCCACGAGAGGCCGGAATCCCGGTGATCGAGCCAGTTAAGAGGGTTGACGACCACGGGCAGCGGGGAGGACATGGGGTATGACGAGGCCGTGACATAATCGTTGTCGTTTACGATATACGGCTCGCCGGTAAGGTCGCAGATGGCCACCGTGGGGTCAAGCCCGAGGTCCAACTGAGGGTCGAACGGGTCGCGGTTCGTCGTAACTGTCAGGCCGATCACGTCGCCCTTGTTGGCGAAGAAACGATAGTAGTCGACGTCGGCCCCCTCGCTGATGCTTCCCTTCAGGGTGACGTCGATCTCGTTTCCGATGGCCGAACTGACCGTGATGAACTGGGCCAGAGCGGCGTCCTCGTTCGGCTCAACCTCCTGCAGAGCGATCACCCGGCTCTGCCGGGAGGCCTTGCTGGCCGCGGCTGCCATCCGCTCCTCGTGGCGGGCGTACTGGCACCAGCTCTTGCCGGGAGGCAGCCGGCGACCCATGGAGAAGTCCGCCGCCCATGCGGTCGAGATCACTGCGCTCAGCAGGATCGCCGAGGCCGAAACCAGCGACAAGCCCCGGATCCTTGAGTTGCGACTCATTGATTTGTGCGACATGGTCATTAATCCTGTCACTCACACGCGTTTCATACCTGCCGTTGTTTCCTCGGGCCAGACGCCCTGGACTCTCCCGGCTCCCCGCTATCAGTCGTTTCTCGGCCCGATCGGAGTCGAGAAACCGTAGATCATGTACACTTCACCGGCATCGGTCTTGCCGTCCGGGTCGGCCAGGACGGACGACAACATCAGGTCGTCAAACCCGTCGCCATCCAGGTCGCCGGCGCTGTTCATCCCATGCGACAACTGGCCGTTCTGGGTCAGGCCGCCGCCGAGGTGGTCGCCGCCCTTGCGGCCGACGATCACAAAGCCGGGCAGGTTCTCGGTGCCGATCTGGTCCAGCCCGATCGTGCCCGTCAAGTGCTCACCGCCGAACACCACGTACACCATGCCGGCGCCGGTCATGTCGTCGGGCGTGCCGTTGCCGTCGAGATCGTCCGGTATGCGGTTGCCGTCGATGTCCATGCCGATCGTGTCAACCTGCCCGTCGCCGTCACTGTCGAACATCGGGCTGGCGTCGGGGGCCGAGATCATCAAGTCCGCAATACCGTCGTTGTTGATGTCGCCGGCGCTGGCGACCGCCGTGCCCACGTGGCCGTACGCCTGCGCACCGGAAATCACCATGCCGTGACCCGCGTCACGAAGCTCGGGGATGGTCGACCCGCCGGCGGGGCTCAGCAGCTTGGTACCGCCGAAGAGTATGAACGCCTCGCCGGCCTCAAACCTGCCGCCGGAGGCAACCTTGGGACTGCCGATCAGGAGGTCGGAATAGCCGTCGCCGTTATAGTCGTCCTTGAGCTCGGTCGGACGCGGTCCGACGCCGGCAATGGCCGTTCCGAGCTGCTCGCCGGGTCGGCCGATGATCATGAGGCCGTTGAGCCGGTTGAGGTTCGACGGATCGAGCTGGATCCGCTCCAGCAGGTAGTCCGCCTCGACCTCGGGCTGCCGGCGATAGAGGACGTAGACCGCCCCGCGGTCGCCGTGCGTGCCGGCGCCGCCGACGGCAAAGTCTTCCACCCCGTCGTCGTCGATATCCAGCAGGCCGGTCACGTCGCCGATGCGGTCGCCGGCCTGGCCAACGACATGGAACGGACGCGACATCTCGAACGCCACGTCGCCGGGCTGCAGGTAGAGGCTTCCCGCACCCCAGCATCGGCTGTACCCGACGTCTTGAATGATGTAATTGTGGGGGGCCGGGGAGCTGGAAGTCCCGTCAGATACGGTGACGTTGCCCTCGTCATCCGTGGTTGTCGCACCCTGGGAGTTCCACAAGTGCTTGTAGGAAGGCACGTTCGGGCGCTTGAGCTGCAGCATGTAAACCGTGCCCGAATCCGGCCGGTCGCCGGCAAGCGGGTCGTTCCGCAGGGCAGTGACGTCCATTTTCTTCGCCGTCCGCAGCGGTGCGCCGATAAACAGGAAGTCACCCGACACCGCCACGCTGTGGCCGAACCGGTTAGCGGTGGTTGGCGGGTCAGTGAACAACTGTGTCGTAGTCTGGCCGAGGATGCGGCAACCGAAGGGCTCCCACGCAGTGGCAAACCGCTGGCTCGGGCAGTAATCACGGTACTGACCCAGCAGGTTATTCGGCGAGCATTCCGGACCACCCAGGTCGGGGAAATCATCATAGTAGAAACCCGTGCCCAGTACCCGCATGTAGCCGGTCATGGGGAATATGCCGAACGGGTCGACCGGGTTGCCCTCATTGTCCGTATTGAGCGACGTGCAGGCAT
This sequence comes from uncultured Planctomycetales bacterium, assembly GCA_964586235.1. Lineage (GTDB taxonomy): Bacteria > Planctomycetota > Phycisphaerae > UBA1845 > PWPN01 > JAUCQB01. The sequence continues at coordinate 18,846 of CAZPIO010000116.1, read as the reverse complement.
AGCCCCAGAACAACCTGCCACCAACGAAATACCCGCTCGTCGGGCCGGGCGGCGGGTCAACCTGGCTCAGACTGACGGTCTGGCCGTACGGGATCATTAATGCGTTATCGGCCAGGAACGCCCCCCCGACGCTCACCGGATCAGCCAGGCGAGGCGGATCGATGCCCGTGCCCTCGCTGGTGTAACCCAGGGCAAAAATCGGAAACGGCGTCTGGAGCGCTGTTTCCTGGTTGAAGCCTTCGCCAGGGAAGAAAGCCGTGTCGATGATATCGTCGGAGCGGTCATGGCCTTCCGTGCAGCAGTACGGGATGAAGTTCTCAATGGCCGGGATGCTGAACCTGGGGCCGTTGACTTCGAGATCCATGTTGTTGAACACCTGCCCGACTTCCTGCAGCATGAGCACGCGGTCGAAGTGCCTGCTGACGGCGGTCCGCGAATTCAAGAGCGAGTTGGTGCTCGATACGATCACCAGACCGCCCCGAAGGAAGTGGCCATTGTTCTCCAGGCGCCCCAGAGAGGGCCGCGGCGCCGGATGGCTGCCATTCAACACCTGGTACGACAGGCTGTAAGAGTTGCACCACGGGAAGGAGAAGACAATCTCCTTCTTGCCGTCGCCATCCTGATCCGGGATCAGGATGATGGACCGCAGCCCCTCAGTGCTGTACGGAGGGGCCGGCTCGCCGTCGACGGTATAGGCGACGGTCGTGCCGGTTAAGCCCTCGGGCGTATTCGGGTTGTTCGGGTTCGGGGCGATACCGGGGAAGATCGTTCCCGGCTGCCGCGCGGACCCGGTGCTGTTGACGTCGTAATTGCCGAGATAACGACTGCCGGCCTTACCGTAGATCATGTAGGCCTCGCCGGCGCCCCGGCCGCCCGCGGCTAGGTAGTAGGGCTTGCCGAACTGGGCACCGAGGATGATCTCCAGAATGCCGTCGTCGTCGAAGTCATCGCCAATGACCATCGCGCTGCCGAGGTTGTCGCCAATATTGAAGCCGCGGAATACAGCCCCCTTGAAGTACAGGCTCTGCGTGCTCGGCTTCTCGTCGACGTTAAGAGTGCGCAGGTCGCCGACCCAGAAGGCCGTCGGCAGAATCGTCAGCGCGCCTTTGGCATAGGCGGTGGCCGGCGCGCCGCCTTCCGGCGTCACCGTTCCGCCGATGTAGTACTTGCCCGTGACGCCGGTGGTGTCGAAGTCCAGCATCATCGTGCTGGCATCGAGCCCTGCGGGGCTCAGTACCACGCGACGATTGGCACCGTCCGGCACGCCATCATTGTCCACGTCGGGCTCCCGGAAGATCTCGACCGTCCCTTGCCCGATCGTCAGGTTTGTGCTCCAGCGAATGGCGTACGTCTCGCCCGTGAACTTGATTTCATCCCTGGCCGGGTTTCGGATGCTCAGCAGCAGGCTCGCGCCCGCGCCCCCACCGCCGCCCGGGCCGTAATCACCGGACCCGAGCAGTTGGATGGGGCCGCCGTAGTCAAACAGCGGCGGAACCACGCCGATCATCTCGGCGCCGATGTAGTAAACGCCCGGATCGAAATCGGTCGACGACCGCCATACGAAGCCGCCGGTGCTGGCCGCAACCGTGGCCAGGTCCGTGCTGTTGCCGTTCGCGGGATCGGCATCCGGATCGACAAAGAGGCGAATCGCCGGATCGCCGCCCTGCGGGCTGCCCGCCGCGAAGACGATCGGTATCGGCGTGCCAATCGCAACCACGCTGTCCGGAGCCGGCAGGAGAACCTGCACGAACGGCCCCTCAGTCACGATCACCGCGCCGAAGGCGTACGCGACGTTCTCGCCCTGATCGGCGGTGACCACGCGAGCACCGATGTGGTAGGTGCCCGTCGGCGTGTCGATCGCGACGGTCCATTCGCTGTCCACCATCGAGCTCGCCGTGTTGGCCCCCGTGGCGATCACAAACTCGTCGCCGTCGAATTGGTCATCGATGTCGTAAAAAAGTGACCAGGAGAATTCCGTCACACCGGTTCCGGCGGTGAAGGTGATCGGGACCGTCGCGCCCCGACCCACGGTCACGTCTTCCGTCGGGTAGATAAATGACACCGCCGCAGTGGCCGCCAGGATGATCCGGGCCGGGGCGTAGTCGACCGTCTTGCCGGCCGCGTTCTCCGCGGCGATCCCGATGTAGATGGTTGCCGGCGTCAGCCCGCTGGTGTTCAGCGACGCGACCTTGCCTTCACCGCTGGGCAGAGAAGAGGCAAAGGTCTCCTCGTCACCGTCGTACACGCCGTCCGTATCCCAGAAGGCCGAGACCTGGATCGAGCCGGCGGGTCCGGAGGGCGGATTGAGCACGTCGTACAGGACGGTGACGACATCGCCAACCACGGCCGACCGGTTCACCGAAGGCGCCGCAACATTGACGACCGGCAACTTGTCTCCCGGTGTCGGTCTGCCAGGCTCAATCGGGCAACCCTGCCCAAAAAGCAATGGAAGGCACGTGAGTAACCCCGCGATTAAGACCAAGGCCAGCCGGGATCGAGAATGGCGTTTCATAAACTCATACTCCACAGATACTTAACATTATCGAGGAGTGTCGCTCCGAGGCAGCTCCCACAGTGGGAATACACCACGGGTTCAGCCGTCCCGCAATGTGTCTGCACCGTATATTCGTGGACACCAAGGTTCCTGTCAACGCGGGCGTTAGAGCTCAGAACCGGATTGTCGGCCCTCCTCCGACCGATAACCGCTTCCATCCACTCCGCCCCAAAACCCCGTTCCGCACCAACAGCAATTTCCGGCCTCCCGCCGGGCCCGTACGCACCTGGAAACGGGGACTGCGAGGTACGCACCGACGAGCCGCGCCAACCAGTCGGGCGGCTTGCAGGATTCTTCAGGGCTCAAGCCGGGAATTCAAGAGATCCACGGGGAAACAATGCAAAGATTACAGATCCGGTTATCGGTCAGCACGCGGGTCCGTCGGGCCGGCCGGTTCAGTGGCTGACCGGCACCACTTCGATCAGGCGGTTTCGATCCTCTGCCCCCCTCTGAGCCCTGCTGCGGTAGAACCTCTTGGCCGTCCGTCCGACGACCGGGAAGACCACTGAACCGCGGAGTATCGGTCTGCGACAAGATTCGCCGTGGTCCGCCGTGGCGACCCTGGTCCGCCTTGGCGACCATGGCGAACGCCGAGGATGCCGAGGACGCGGAGGAATACGCCCTCTTTTTGACACCTTTACTGATAATGGCTTCTGACCCCTTTTTCGTCCTTCGACCTTTCGCGACAAGCTCGCCGAGCGGGACTGGCTGGTCCGACTACGATTCGACCGGCTGTGGAGGTGTGCCGTCAAAGGATAGATGATCTTGGTTATTGATCCGCGTGTGATAAGATACCCACAGGCGTTGCCTGGATTCCACAACGCCTCTCCTTCAACTGCAACAGGAAAGCGGTGGCCATGAGCGACCAACCAGCAACATGTCCCCAATGCAGGTCCGCGGAGGTCCGTTTCCGTCGCACGCGGGGCGATTGGATTTGTGACGTCTGTGATCATCGGTGGACCGCTCAAACAGGAGAGACCGCAGGCACAGCCCCCGAGGAAACCAGGGCGAGACTGTTCATCAGTTACGGCCGGCGCGATGCCGAAGCCCTGGCCGAACGATTACATCGTGATTTCGAGAAGCACGGCTTCGTGGTCTGGCGCGACCGGACTGATATCACTCCCGGCCAGCCCTGGCAGCGAGAGATCGTTGATGGTTTGCGCAGCGCACAAGTGGTCGTCTACCTGCTCAGCCCCCATTCGGTCCGTACCAGCAATGACCCGGGCAACCCGGACCAGATCGACAGCGTCTGTCTCAGCGAAGTCAGCTACGCCCTGTTCAACCCCCCGCCCCAACCGGTTGTTCCGGTGATGGCGGCGCTTTGCGAGGCGCCCCTGGCGATCTATCATCTTGACTACGTCGACATGCTGGCCTGGCGCGACTCCCCGGACCAGTACGAGGCAGGGTTCAGGCGGCTGCTTGACGGCGTGCAAGCGGCTCTTCGCGGCGAGAAACGCTACCGATCGTGGTACCATACCTTAAGATCGTGGGATTTCGCAGCCTTCCTGTACGACAGACGCCGCGATTTCACCGGCCGGCAATGGCTTTTCCACGAGATCAATGCCTGGCGGAGCTCCAGCAGCGAACGCACGCTGTTGATTACCGGAGATCCCGGCATCGGCAAGTCCGCGATCGTGGCTGAACTGGTTCACCGGAATCCGGGGGGACAGGTGCTGGCCTACCACTGCTGCCAGGCGGACACGATCGAGACGCTCCGACCCGGTCGATTCGTTCGCAGCCTGGCGGCCATGATCGCCAGCAAGCTGGATGGCTACGCGGCAGCGTTTTCCGACCCGATGATCCAGGAGGCGCTCAGCGAGACGCGCTGCGCCGCAGACCCCGCCAGCGCTTTTGAGGAGGGCATCCTCGCTCCGCTACAGAAGTTGCATGCCCCGGCCGAGGGCGTGCGCTACCTGCTGGTGGATGCCCTGGACGAAGCCCTGGCCCGAGCGGATAAGGTGGGGGAAACCACAATCGTGGACGTGCTCTCCGACCGGCTGGAGCGGATGCCCCCCTGGATGCGCATCGTGGCTACCACCCGCAAGGAGCCCGCCGTGCTGGCCCGATTGAAGGGCCTCCGGGCCCAGGAGCTTGACGCTCAAGACCCCCGCAACATTGAGGACATCGCGCAATACATCCGTACAAGACTGCAAAGTCCAAATCTCGCCGAAGCTCTGGCCACTTGCGGCCGGAACGCCGACCAGATCGAGAACATCCTCCGGGACACGAGCCAAGGCAACTTCCTGTACGTGGTCGAGGCTATCAAGGGGATCGAGCGCGGCCATTATGCTCTTGATCAGCTCGATGACCTGCCTCCGGGCCTGGGTGGCCTGTATGAGCGGTTCTTCGAACGCTGCTTCCCGATACGTGCCGCTGACTTCGAGGCCCGTTTTGCTCCTGCGCGGACCCTGCTGCAGGTGATCGTGGCCGCGAAGGAACCGCTCCGGGAGGAACTACTGGCGGAGTGTACCGGGATGGAGGCGGAGGAGGAGTTACCGAAGGTCTTGCGCACACTCGCCCCGTACCTGCCCGTCCGCCGGGACGAGGAAGGTCGGCGACGGTACGCCGTTTTTCATAAATCCTTTGCCGATTGGCTGACCGCCGAAGAGAATCGAGGAAGTGAATATTACATCAGTCGCGGCCAGGGTCACCAAAGGTTGGCTAACACCGGTTGGGCGGCCTACCAGCGCGGCGTTCCTTCCATGGCCTCGTTCTGGCTCAGCCATCTGCCGGCGCACTTGCTCGGCGCCAAACGCTTCGATGACCTGAAGCATCTGCTGACCGATTTGTCTTTCCTGGAGGCCAAGACCGGGGTCGGGCTGGTGTTCGACCTCGCCAACGATTTCAGCCAGATCGTCCACGAGTTGCCCGCAACCGATCCCCAACGCCGCATCCTGCGTCTGCTGGAGGAGGCGATCCGCCGGGACATCCATTTCATCGCTCGTTACACGAAAGACTACCCGCAGGGGCTCTTTCAATGTTTGTGGAACTCGTGCTGGTGGTACGACTGCCCGGAGGCGGCCCGACATTATGTCGAGCCTGAGGGTGGCTGGACGGGAGCGCCCCCCTGGGCGCAACCGGGACCCAAGCTGCACGAGTTGCTCGTGCTTTGGCGCGATGAAAAATGCTCTCCTACACCCGGATTCCCCTGGGTCCGGACCCTCCGTCCCCCAGCGGTTCACCTTGGAACGGCCCAGTTGGCCGTGCTGCGCGGCCACGAGAGCTGTGTGAACAGCGTCTCGTTTTCTCCCGACGACGGCCGGCGGATCGTCAGCGGGTCTTTGGACAAGACGATCCGCGTGTGGGACGCCGAAAGCGGGGCCGAGCTGCGCTGTCTGCGCGGCCACGAGGGTGTTGTGTTTAGCGTCTCGTTTTCTCCCGATGGCCGAAAGATTGTCAGCGGGTCTAGCGACAGGACGATCTGCGTGTGGGACGCCGAAAGCGGGGCCGAGCTGCGCTGCCTGCGCGGCCATGGACACTTGGTGGAGAGCGTCTCGTTTTCTCCCGACGGCCGAAAGATAGCCAGCGGGTCTAGAGACAAGACGATCCGCGTGTGGGACGCCGAAAGCGGGGCCGAGCTGCGATGTCTGCGCGGCCATAAAAGCAGCGTGAACAGCGTCTCGTTTTCTCCCGATGGCCGAAAGATTATCAGCGGGTCTGACGACGGTACGATCCGCGTGTGGGACGCCGAAAGCGGGGCCGAGCTGCGCTGCCTGCGCGGCC
>CAZPIO010000116.1:0-12469 GCA_964586235.1 uncultured Planctomycetales bacterium | reverse complement strand
ACGATCCGCGTGTGGGACGCCGAAAGCGGGGCCGAGCTGCGCTGCCTGCGCGGCCATGAATACTGGGTGAGCAGCGTCTCGTTTTCTCCCGACGGCCGAAAGATCGTCAGCAATTCTGTCGACGAAACGATCCGCGTGTGGGACGCCGAAAGCGGGGCCGAACTGCGCTGCCTGCGCGGCGACGAGATCGCTGTGTCTAGCGTCTCGTTTTCTCCCGACGGCCGAAAGATTGTCAGCGGGTCTTGCGGCGACAAGACGATCCGCGTGTGGGACGCCGAAAGCGGGGCCGAACTGCGCTGCCTGCGCGGCCACGAGGGCTTTGTGAGCAGCGTCTCATTTTCTTCCGATGGCCGAAAGATCGTCAGCGGGTCTTACGACAATACGATCCGCGTGTGTGACGCCGAAAGCGGGGCCGAGCTGCGCTGCCTGCGCGGCCACGAGCGGCAAGTGAACAGTGTCTCGTTTTCTCCCGACGGCCGAAAGATTGTCAGCGGGTCTATGGACAAGACGATCCGCGTGTGGGACGCTGAAAGCGGGGCCGAGCTGCGCTGTCTGCTTGGCCACGAGGACTCAGTGAACAGCGTCTCGTTTTCTCCCGATGGCCGAAAGATTGTCAGCAAGTCTTGTGACGGTACGATCCGCGTGTGGGACGCCGTCAGCGGTGAGTGCCTGGAGGTTATCCGAGGCTCAGGTGATACAGCGGCTATTGCGGCCGGGGCGGAGCGTATGCCCTGGCGAGCATTGGCCGGTGACTCTGAAACGGTGATTGAATCGGCCGCAACGTCCGAGCCGTTAGCGCGATTGCCTGATTGTGTTGATAACCTTGCAACTCATCCCACCGGCCGAATCTGGGCCGGTAATGTGTCGATTTACCTGCACCTCTTCGCGCTCGAAGGTGTTCCCGGCGATCCGGCTTCGGCGAAGGAGACGCAAAGCAAGCCAACAGGGTAACGTCCGCCATCCTGACGGTGGTATTCATCATCGAGAATGACATGCAATGCAGCTTGACCACCGGACCATCAGCCCAACGAGCAAAAGCTGGACTGGGTGGGCCGGCTGGCGGCACTGGCCGAGAGTCTCATCTGGACGGTTCCCCTGTTCGTTTTTCAAAACGTCGTGTGCGGAGCCACCCTGTCGAGTGCAGCCTACGGGACCCGCTGGTTTGACCAATCGGAAAGCGGGACAAAATGGGAAAGTGGGACAGGTTCGTTTTTCTCGTCCACATCCCTACCTTCCCTGCCATGTGCCCCTCTTCACCGAGCCCGGTTCCGCCGATCGCTCCAACCACGGCCGGCGCCCCCCGAACGAATAAACACTCCATCCACCGCAAGTCAGGAGCACCACACCGCATATAGCCTACTCCCGCAGGTTGTGGGATGCAACCACGCCTCGGCCAGGCCCTTTTTTTGTGTCATTTCCGCCTGCGGCGAGGCAGGCCCGCGGTTGGCGCGGCAGGCGTCTGTTTCGCGGTTGACACCACCTTGTCCTCTCCCCGTGTCGGAGCCCACCTGCCTCCGGTCGCCAGCGACGAACGCGTGGCGACCGCAGCCAGCGTCTCGCCTTTCGTCCCCTACTCTCCGCGTCTCCGTGTCTCCGGGTCTTCCGCGGCCGTTGTTCTGCTCCAATCGAGCTTTGCTGAGCAGGCTGCCGTGTTATGTACGCAAAGAGCCCAGCGGAGATGCCGCGCGCCAACCACGCCGGCCCGCGGACTTCAACCAGATTGATATCCCGCTGGCCCAAGGAGGTGAAAAGATGAGGCGAATGACCCGGACGAGCCCAGGCCCCGCGACAGTTAAGCGCATGATCAGAAAGGATTTACCAGCAAGCCCCTTCTCCCGCCTCCGGTCGCGCGACCTCGCCCCACCCAAAAGCGCCAAACCAAGATCGGATATCACTTGTTATTTTGAAAGGAGTTGCAGATCCGTCCGGCAGCGCATTACCCGGACCCGCCCCCCAGAACGGGATCGGCGTCCTGGTCTTCGCGGGGCACATCGGTCAGCGGCTTGGGCCTGCCGACCTTCAGAACCACCAGCAGACCGGGCATGGCCCACAGCAACTGGATCAGCCGACTCAGAAGCGAGAGCGACACGGCCGTTTCGGGTGTTGGGGAGCCCAGGCCGGGGTTATAGGCAAAAAGTCCGATATAGATCAGCTCCATCGCCCCGATGGGCAGCGCTCCGGCCAGGAAGCAGATCGGCACAAAGGCGAGATAAACCGGCAAAGTGGCCCAGGGACTCGGCCCGACCATGCCCAGGGCCCAGCCGGCCAGGAAGTGGGATACAATCGCGATCACCTGCAGCACCAGCGTGAGGGAAAGACCGCCAAGAACGCGGCCGGGATGGTTGCGGAACTCGAGGGCCGCGTGGTCGATCCTGCGAATGTGACCGCCGAGCGGCAGATACGACAGGGCCCGGTCGACCCGAAGGAGGCTCCTCAGCCGGCTTGAGAAGTAGACTCCCCCGCCGACCACCATCGCGATCACGGCCAGCGAGATCGGTCGGCCGTATTTCGAGAGCGATGGATTCTTCCAGTTCAACAGGCATACCACGCCCGCCAAACCGACCAGCGAGATCACGCCGATAACGCGGTCCACGAAGACCGTCGTGACCGCCTCGTGTTTGAGGGGCGTGTCGCGGGCAATGTAGTACGCCTTCGCCGCGTCGCCCCCGGGCGTGCCGACCGGCAGGGCCCCGATAATGAAGTTGCCCGCGAACGTGACCTTGACTGCTTGCCAGACGGAAATCGCGACGCCGTGTACCGCAAGCAGCCATCGCAAGCGGAGAGCCAGCACAACCGGGGCGGGACCATAGACCAGCAAACCGACCAACGCCAGGCGCCAATTGGCCCTGCCAACCGCGAGCTTGAGGTTCTCCCAGTCGATCTCGTATGCCAGCCAGATGACCGCCGCCGCGCAGATGGCGCAACGGAATAGGAAGGACGACAGACGTTGCATCCGGGGCGTCATGCTGTAGAGTTCATCGGCTGAACCACCCGAAAGACTCCTGAACCTGCACGCAATGGCCCTCGCCTGCCCAGGCAAGGAGCATCCCGCGACGGCCTCGTCAGTAGGCCCGCTTGAGGCGCGAATGCGGATAGTAGTACTTCAGAATGTAAGCCGCGTTGCCGCCGGAGCTGGCCATCCCGTCGGCCCCGTACTGGCACAGCCCCAGCCCGTGGCCGAAACCCCTGCCCTCCGCGAACACGAACCGCGCCGCCTCAGCCCGCACCTTGAAGAAAGTACTCCGAAGTATCCGTCCTGTCGGGTCGACCGTCAAACGGAAGTTCTCCGCCTCGAGCTCGATCCCCCTGCCTCGCGAGTCTGCCAGTCGAAAACGGACCGGCCGCCCGTACGGCGTCTCGTCGACCACTTTGACCTCCTCGATCGGGCCGATTTCGCGAAACCTCGGGTACTTCTGTCGCAATCGATCGGTAACCGTCCGCTTGGTGAGCCTGGCCGGCCCCCAGGTGAACCATGGCGAGTGAGTGCAGTAGTCGCACTTCATGTTGCCGGCCAGCGGCGGTATGGTCTGCTCGTTCTTGACCGGGCCGGTCGCCTGGGTGTGCCCCCCGCAGGTGGAACTGAAGTAGGTGCAGAAGATCCGCTCGCCCTGCGGAGACTCCCACGTGCACACCACGCCGCCGGTGCTCTCGACCGCTGCCGCCGCAAGCCGGCGAGCCGCGCCGCGCGGCAGACCTGTGTAAACTTGCGAGCCCTCGGTGGCCATGAGGTCCCACCGCCGATCGGGGGGGGCGGTTTTTTTCTGGTACCACGCGTACGTCCGCGAGGCGATCGCCTGGGCCCGGAAAGCCTCGGGATGAAAGGTCGCCGGGGTCTCGGCCGCAACCACGGAGATCAGGTACTCCTCGACGTCCAGGGTGTTGACCACCGACCCCAGCTTGTCGGACCGGCGATAAACACAGAATGAACCGCAGAAGTCGCGCGACTCGCCGTCGACGTTCATGGAGATGGGGCTCGAGCCGAGAGGTACGATCTCGACGGCCTGGACGTCGAACGAACGCTGCAATTCGGCCATCGCGATCGAGCCCGCTGAGAAATCGACTGTCAGATGCGCCGTGGCCGTCGAAGCCCCCTGGACAAGCGGCGTTCGCCGATCGGCATCCAGAAGATCAAACTCGCCGGGCACGATCAGGTCGCATCCTCCGATTTCGTCGGCGAGAAGCACGCGGATGCTGCGATCGAGCTTGCGGGCGGGCTCGGCCGACGGAGCAGCGGGCTGGGGAAAGATCGGCTCGTTTGTCGGAGAATCGCATCCCGCCGCGAGCAGAAGCCCGATTCCGACAATGACCACAGGCAGTCGCCGGCCCCACGAATGCATCGCAGATACCTCTCGCGGCTGGACCGCAGGCCGACGACCCCGCGCAGACAGCCCGTTCGCGGATCGAACCCGAAGCCCAGGTAATGATATCGGCACGAGTGAGCTTACTTGTTACTTGCGGAGCGACATCCCGAACTCCGCCAGCTTCTGCTTGACTTCGTTCAGGGAGGTCTGCCCGAAGTTCTTGGTCGCCAGCAGTTCCGCTTCCGTCTTGAGGGTCACATCCCCGAGCGTGGCCAGGCCCAACCGCTGCAGGCACTTGCGTGACCGGCCGGAGAACTCGATCTCGGAGAGCGGCTTGCTCAACACGTCGGGCGATCCCTGCGGCGGGGCCACTCGCGGCGGCGCCGGGCGCGCCGGCTTCTGGGACTCCTCTCGAAGCTGCCCGATTCGCAGGTTCTTCTGCTGCAGCATCGCCCGGATCTCCTCGAGCGAGGTTTCTCCAAAATTCTTGTAGGAAAGCAGTTCGGCCTCGGTAATCCGCATCAGATCGCCTATGGTGTTGAGGTTCATCTTCTTGAGACAGTTGCGGCTGCGAACGCTCAACTCGAAGTCGGTGATCGGGGTGTCCAGAATGGCCGTCTGCTGCTCTCGGTTCTGCTCCTGCGTCTCGTCATAGAGCATGTTCAGTGAGCTCTTGAGGTCCTTGAGGAACAGACAGGCTCGGGCGTGGTTGGGGTGCTCGTTGAGAACGCGCTCCACCAGCTTGAGGGCCTCCTCATAGTGCTCGCGGTCTTCGAGCAGAACTGCCAGGTTCAGCAGGACGTTAACCTGAGTTGACGACTGTTGAACCAGTCTGCGGTAACACTCGATGGCGCGGTCGTCGTTGCCGTGCAGGTCGCTGATCCGAGCCAGATGGAACGTGGCGACTTGATTCCCGTCGTCCATCTGGTGAGCGGTCTCCAGGGCCTCGACGGCCTCCTCCGCCATGCCCCTGGCCTCCAGGAGCAGACCCAGTGCGCAGTGATACCTTGCGTCTCGGGTCTGCAAGCGGTTGAGTTCTTGCTCGGCCTCCTCGATCCTGTCTTCACGAATCAGCGCGAGGACGGTGTCCATTATTTCTCCTGGTCCGGTTTCATCCTGTGTGAGAATCAGCGCGCACTTTCCAAGGTTGGCCCCGCGGGTCAACTGGCGATCCCACCCTTGGGGAAACCGCATAGTTTAGTCATGTTCGCGCGCCATGCAAGCGGCCAGCCCCCCGCCCCCAGTGGGCACCCAGCTCGGCCGTCGGTCGCGGCAAGGCCCCGAACGGTCCTCCAGGCTTCTGGGGGCTTGCCCGCCGGCGGTGCTTGCGGGCAGAATAGGCTGGTGCCGGCGGGACCGGCAGCCCCAGGGAGAAACCCGGGCGGGTATTCCACAGGGCAGCGTCCGGTCCGTCTATCGATTATAAGATGTTCTACCGAAAGCACTTATAGATGGTGAAGGTTGTCGCCATCATTAATCCGATCGCCGGGGCCGGTTCCAGGGGAATCGCCTTTCGACACCTAATTTCGATCGCCCGGCAGGCGGGGGTGGAAATCGACTGTCAGACAACCGGGGGCCCCGGACAGGCACGAGAAATAGCCGCAGGCTTGGCGTGCGAGGGCACCGGGGGGCACGATCTCCGGGCTGTGATCGCCGTCGGCGGGGATGGAACCGTGCACGAGGTGGCCGACGGACTCACCGGCAGCCCCCTGCCACTGGCCGTCTGGCCCACCGGCACGGAGAACCTCTTCGCCAAGAGCTTCAGATTCAGGGCCGAGACGCACGCCATGCTGCACTGTCTGCAGTCGGGCCGCGCCAAGGCCATTGACGTGGGGCGTGCCGGCGGCCGGTCATTCCTCATCGTGGCCGGGATCGGTTTCGACGCCGAGGTCGTCCACCGCCTGGTCAACTTGCGGACCGGCCACATCACACACCTGAGCTACAGCGCGCCGCTGTGGCGAACCTTCTGGGAGCATCGGTTCCCGCATTTGCGCGTTTTCGGCGAGCAGGGCCTGTTGTGGGAGGGTCGCGGGCTGGTTTTCGTCGGGAACATGGCGAGATACTCACTAGGCCTAAGAGTCATCCGCGACGCGATTTGCGACGACGGACTGCTGGATCTCTGCGTCTTTCCCTGCGGCGGAAGGATCGGGCTCATCGGCCACGCATTGCGGACCCTGGCCCGTACACACGTGGAGCACGGCGGCGTGCGGTACCACCGCCTCGGGCGGATTCGCATCGAGTCGGACGAATCCGTACCGGTCGAACTCGACGGCGAGGCGGCGGGGCGCTTGCCGCTGGACATATCCGTCCGTTCGCAGGCTCTGAGCGTGCTTGTTCCGCCCGACAGGGCTACAGTGTAGAATCCGCACCATGACAGATCTCTGTCCTGCCCAGAGTGTCGAGGTGGGCGGCATCCGCATCGGTCCCGGCCGAGCGCTGGTGCTGATCGCCGGCCCCTGCGTCATTGAATCCCGCGAGCACACGCTGCGCCTGGCTGAAGCAATCAAGACCGTCGCCGCCCAGATCGCCGTGCCGGCGATTTTCAAGGCCAGCTACGACAAGGCCAACCGCTCGAGCATCAACAGCTTTCGTGGGCCGGGGCTGGACGCGGGCCTGGCGATTCTCTCCGAGGTCCACATGGCTCTGGGCCTGCCGGTGACTTCGGACATCCACACCCCCGACCAGGCTGAGGCGGCCGGCCAGGTGCTCGACCTGGTGCAGATTCCGGCATTCCTCTGCCGCCAGACCGACCTGCTGGTCGCCGCGGCCGAGAACGCCCAGGCGGTCAACGTCAAAAAGGGGCAGTTCATGTCGCCGGAGGAGATGCAGTTCGCGGTCGAGAAGATCCGCGAGGCCGGCAACGAGCGGGTGCTGCTCACCGAACGAGGCACGTTCTTCGGCTACGGCCGTCTGGTCAACGACATGACCTCGATCGCCCGCATGGCCCACTACGCCCCGGTCGTCTTTGATGCTACTCATTCCTGCCAGTTGCCAGGAGCCGGAGGTGGCCAATCGGGTGGGCAGCGCGAGCTGGTCCCTACCCTGGCCAAGGCCGCCGTGGCCGCGGGTGCCCACGCCCTCTTCCTCGAAGTCCACGACAACCCGGCCAAGGCCAAGAGCGACCCGGCCACCGTCTGGCCGCTCGAAAAGCTCGCCGGGCTGCTGACCGAGTGCAAACGAATCTCCGAGGCAACATAGCAGGTGCGCTATGAACTCCCGGGAGCGAATTCGAGCGGCGATGCGGCACCAGGCGGTGGATCGGGTGCCGGTGATGTGCCAACTGGCCCTGGGGCACTACTTTCTGCACAGCGGACGGCGGCCGTGCGACATCTGGTTCGATACCGCGACGTTCATCGAGACGCTGGCCGACCTCCAGCGGCGTTACGGCTTCGACGGATTTCTGATCAATCTGCCCGGGCGTCCGACGAACTGGCGGGAGTACCTGCAAAGCGTCGAGCCGTGCGACGGCGGCGAGCGGCTCACCTGGCGATCCGGGCTGGAAACGATCGTGCCGCCGGACGACAACCCGCACACCTTCCTGGCGGGTCACGAGGAGTCGCCGCGGGCCGACTATAACAGCGTCGATCCGGATGATCCGAGCATCTTCCGCCTGCCCGGCTACGTGTGGAACACCTGGCACGCCCCGACGCTTTGGGACATCGCGGATGATGCCGACCTCGCCAGGCCGTCGGCGTACCCCGACTGGCTCACCAGCGGGCTGAGGCAGGCACGAACCGCATGCCCCGATGTGTCCGTGCACATGGAGGTGTTCTCACCGTTCACGCATCTGCTCGAGTTGTTCGGCTACCAGTCAGCGCTGATGGCCCTGATCGAGGCGGAAGACACCTGCAAGCGGCTCCTCGACCGGTTCAGCGAGCAGGTGATCGCGCAGGTGCAGTGCTTTGCCCCGTGCGAGCCCGATGCGATCCTGATCAGTTCGGCTTTCGCCGGCGGTGGCTTCATCAGCCGCGAGATGTACGTCGATTTCGTCGTGTCACACGAGCGGCGAGTCGTCGAGGCGATCCATGAACACGGCCTGCCGGCCTACGTTCACACCTGCGGCAAGATCGGCGATCGGCTGGACCTGATGGCCCAGACCGGCGTGGACGGCATCGACACGCTCGACCCGCCCCCGCTGGGGACGGTCGATCTGGCCAGGGCCAAGGCGGAATTCGGCGAGCGGTTCTTCTTCAAAGGCAACCTCGACGCGGTCAACGAGATGCTCCGGGCGAATGATGCCACGTTCGAGAGCGCCGTAAAGCAGCGACTGGCGATCGGCAAGCCGGGCTCAGGCTACATTCTCTCGTCGGCATGCTCGGTCGCCCCGGGCGTCCGGCCTGAACGCCTGCACCGGATGGTCGAGCTGGCCGAGCAGTACGGGCGGTAGAGTCAACCAGGGCGAGTTTTCATTCGGGGATTTCTGGAACCATCGCGTGACTTCCGCGTCTAAAGGTGATACCAGATAGCGTGCGCCCATGCGCCCGAGACAGTCACAGGAGAACGCCATGTCTTCAGAATCACAAAGGCAACAGGCACGGCGACGCCTGGCAACGGCAACGGCCGTGCTGGCCGTGGCGTCGGTCCAGGCTTTGGGCCTGATCACCGGCGGAAGCGGCAATGAGCCGATGGGCAACCTCGGCTGGCCCAAGGGCACCGAGAAGCTGACCGACCTGCCCAGCCGACTCGGGTGGTGGGAGGGCCCGCCCTTCGGCGGCGGCGAATACCACTTCCTCTATCGCTGCAAGGACACCGCCGAGTTCAACGACGCTCTCAAGCTGTTTGCCGAAATCCAGTTGCCCAAGGCATCCTCGTCAACTCAGGGCGAGAGCATCGACCGCCCGAAGGAACGGATGCCCCAACTGGTCGTGCTCGACGGCCCCGGCCGGAGCTTCTGGCTGGACCACTCACGGGATGAGAAGGCCGACAAGGAGAAGTCACGCATCGACTGGGAGCTGATCACGTGGCTGCCCTCGAGCTGGAATCACCTCTACAACATGCCCGACAGCGTGTGGTCGTCGGATCAGCCCAGCTTTCGTCAACCCGTCCCGCCACCGGCGATCAACGTCTACATCACCAAGGGCGGGCCGATTGTCTGGGAGCAGGTGAAAGTGCCCCACGGAATCCGAGTCACCGATAAACGAGCGGGCGCATCAACCGGCGGCTCAAACGGAGTCATCAAAGGCAACGTCTACGACGCGGCCACACACCAGCCGGTCGCCAACGTCACCGTGGTCCTCAAGCTGACCAAGGCCGAAACGCAGCCCGCCCAGCCGATCGAGGTCCGAACCGACGAGCGCGGATGGTTCCAGATCGAGAAGATCCCGGTCGGAACATACACACCCACGTTCCAGCGCGAGCGAGAGTATGCCGCGCGGTCACTGCGTCCGTGGGAGAACCGGGGCAGCGATGTCTGCGAGGTCGTCGTCTTCCTGGCCCGCGTCGGTGGCCTTGCCGGCATCGTCACGGATCCCGAGGGCAAGCCCATGGCCGGCGTGAAGGTGGCGACCACAAACACGCTGGGCATCGACGGACTGGGCTATCCCGGCCGCAGCCAGGACACCACGGATGAGAATGGCCTGTTCGAGATTACCGACCTGCCCAGCGGCTTTGCCCAACTCCGTTGCCTGGCCGAAGGCCTGCACCAGCAGACGCCCATGTTCCAGATCTACCGGGTCCCCTCGGACAACATCGTCATCGTGATGACCGGCACAGGCATCGTGCGCGGCAAAGTCGTCCCCAAAGAGGGCCAGTCCCTGCCAAAAAAGGGGCAGCTCCATGCCAACATCGTTCCCGTCGGCGGCAATCGCCTCGGGTCGTGGGGCGGTGGAGCACAGTGCGAGGCCGACGGCCGCTTCGAGTTCAAGGGCGTCCCACCGGGCGACTACCTGGTCAGCAGCAACCCCCTGCTCAATATGGGCGATGACACCGGAGCGGTGCGGGTCAAGGTGGAATCCGGCAAGACCGTCGAGATCACCATCACACATGAGCAGAATCGCCCCGCGCGATCAGATCGGCCGCCGTGGGAGAAACCATCGAGGTAGGCAGGCCCAAGGCGGGTGCCACTGGCAGCTCGCCTGCCAGTGCCTTCCGTGACGCCGGGTCACAAACGCGGACAAGCCTTCCCCGGCCACCCGCACGGTATCCCCGCCGTATGCATCACTCACGCCGGCAAGCGTCGGGCGCCCGGCCAACGTGGACACCCCCGAACGATTCCATTACCATCCCCTCCGACAGGACTGATCGGTGCCGCCCTGTGTCGGCACGCCGGGACATCTTTTGCGAAAAGAGGTTACGCGCATGGCCCAGGAGACTCCGTATCTGGCGGACGGCGGGAGAAAGCTGCGTTGGTACCAGGGACTCACCGGCTATCAGTGGTGGGTGGTCTGCGTCGGGTCTCTGGCCTGGCTGATGGATACCTTTTCGCAGCGGCTCTTCATCCTCGCACGGGCTCCGGGCATGTCCGAGGTTCTCGGCGTGCCCCAGACCGATCCGGCAGTCGGGGTATATGGAGGCTACGCCACAGCGGCCATGATGATGGGCTGGGCGGTCGGCGGCTTCTACTTCGGCATCGTCGGCGACAAGTGGGGACGGGCCAAGACTCTGTCGGCCTCGGTGCTGGTCTATTCGATTTTCACCGGGTTATCCGGGTTCGCGATCGCCTGGTGGGACTTCTGTCTCTGGCGGTTCCTGATGGGCTGCGGTATCGGCGGGGCCTTCGCCACCGGTGCGACCCTGATCGCCGAGACGGTGCCTTCTCACTCGCGGGCGTTCGCCCTGGGGATGTTCCAGGCCCTGTCGGCCGTCGGGAACATCGCTGCATCGGCGATCGGTCGATTCGTGATTCCGCCGGACAGATACGTGCTTCAAGGTGTTCTGGGCGACGCCGGAGTCGCCGGATGGCGGATGATGTTCTTTGTCGGAGCGCTGCCGGCCATTCTCGTCGTTTTCATCATGATGACGATCAAAGATCCCCCGGCCTGGATCGAGGCTCGAAAGGTGGCCGCTAAGGACAAGCTGCAAAGACAGATGGGTGACATTAAGGGCATGTTCACCGATCGGCGGTGGCGGCGAAGCACCCTGGTGGGAATGTCCCTCGCGGTGGCAGGTGTCGTGGGCTTGTGGGGCGTGGGATTCTGGTCGCCTGAACTGATCAACCACGCGTTGACGCCCGCCGAATACCAGGGCAAGACGCTGCCGCCGGAAATCCGTGATACCATCAGCCAGGTAAAGACCATGGGCACCCTGTTGCAGGATGTCGGTGCGTTCTTCGGCATGTTCGTATTCACGATCATCGCCACCCGCTTCGGCCGGCGAATTGGCTTTGGGCTTTCGTTCGCGGCCGCTTTTGTCGTGGTCTCAGGCGTCTTCCTGTTCCTGAACTCCGAGTCCGACGCCTACTGGATGCTACCGCTGGTCGGGTTTGTCACGTTGAGCGTCTTCGGAGGTTACTCCATTTACTTCCCGGAGATTTACCCGACGCGGCTGCGATCCACGGGCACGGCCTTCTGCTATAACGTCGCCCGCGTGCTGACGGCCATCGTCATCGTCTTCGGAAACTCGTTGCGGGATCTGCTCCGGAGTCTCGGCGTCCACAATGACTTCCGCTGGGGCGCCGTCATCCTGTGCTGCTTCTACTTCCTCGGGATCATCGCCCTCATCTGGGCCCCGGAGACGAAAGATAAGCCGTTGCCAGAGGATTGAAACGATGAGGCTCTCACGACGACAGTGGTTGGCCGGCGCGGGTTCAATCGCGGCCGGGGTGGCGCTGAACCGACTGAACGCTGTAGCGGCGGAGACGCGCCAGGCGGGCATGAAATTCGGCATGTGCGACTGGTCCCTCGGCCGCACGGACGCCACCACGTTCGAACTGGCCAGCCAAATCGGCTTGGACGGCGTCGAGGTCAGCATCGGCTTCGTGCAGGACAACCTCAAACTGCGACGCCCTGAGGTGCAGAAAGCCTACCTGGAAGCCTCGCGCAAGACCGGCGTGGCGATCGCATCAACCGCCATGGGCGTGCTCAACGAGGTGCCCCTGATGAGCGAGCCGAAGGCGGCGTTGTGGGTCGCCGATGCCATCGAGACCACCGCCAGGCGGGGAGCGAAAAACATGCTGCTGGCCTGCGTCGGCAAGGGCGAACGGGAAGAGGATGCCAAAGACGACATCCGCC
>CAZPIO010000115.1:0-25650 GCA_964586235.1 uncultured Planctomycetales bacterium | reverse complement strand
GGCCTTTTAAGCCGTGGGTCCAGGGTTCGAGTCCCTGCGCCCTCAGTAAGCAGTTTATTACACCGCCATCCCCTGAACTGTGAGAGCAGGCCAGGGCTCGTTTCGGCGGCGTGACAGAGCATCATCTCCTGCCTCGACTCGGGTTAATACCCCGCTTTCGGAAAGTCGTTGTTCCGTTCTGTCGAAGTAGCTCTTGCGATGGCGCGTCCGCGTCAGACCGCCGTGGTCCCATAATCGACGGATGACGCAGGACGCAGGACTCTTGAGCCAAGTGCTTGTGCCCGGTTCGTTTCGGGGCAAACCGGAGACGCGTCACGAATCTGAAGACGCCCCAGGATGCAGTGAAGCAGTGTGACGGCGAGATATCCCGGCTGCTCGAGGCAGCGCGCGAACTCGGCAGGCCGGATGGTTATGTCGGTCGTCGGCGCTGGACGCGTTACCTCGTTGGCATGTCGATGGAGGTCACCACCGCCCCAGACACGCCCGGGGCCTCGCGCAGCGTGCGCATGCACAATATCTCGGGCGGCGGAGTCGGATTCTGGTCTGATCAGGAATTCGCGGTGGGCAGCCGAATCCACGTTCGGGGACAACCCGATGAGCATCCGGGAACGTGGCTTGCCGGTACGGTGCGTTACTGCGCGCTGGGAATGAAGGGCTACCTGGTCGGGATGACCTTCGAGCAGCCGGCGCCGCCGGAAGTGGGCCTGCTCCCGACGCCGCCGGGCTCCTCGGTGGTCAGATCTGCCGACTTGCGGGCGCGGCCCGTGCGAGCGCGATTCTCGCTGGCGCTTCAGTGCGCGCTGATCTCGGCGACGAGTGTCCTGCTGGGCCTGGCCGCCGTCTGGGGTCTCAGTCACTCGCCGCACTCGCTCCTTCGAGAGGCTCAATGGCTGCCGGTGGTGGCGGTTTTCGTGAGCACCAGCCTGGCCGGCCTGGCCTGCTGGGCGCTGGTGTCCGGACAGTCTCAGTTACTCCAGGCGATCCAGAGGGCCGTGGACGCCATGGCCCGGGGCAGGATGCTGGACAGGCCGCTGCCCGAGGCCGGCTCCAACGACGTGCGATCACTTCGCAAGGCGGTGCTCGATCTGGGCAGCCGATGGCGCAGCCATGAGGACGACGAGCGCACTCAGAGACGCAGGCTCGAGGAAATCAGCCAGATCAAGAGCAACATCCTGTCGATGGTGTCGCACGATCTGAGGACACCGCTGACATCCATCCTGCTGTACTCGCGGATGCTCCAGGAGGACCTCGAGGCCCTGAGCCGCGAGGATGAGCGGCATTTTCTGGGCATTATCACCGACGAATGCACGCGTCTGACGCGGATGGTGGACGATCTTCTGGATGTCCAGCGTATGGAATCGGGACGAAGTTCCTGGAACATCGGTCCGCATGACCTGGCGCATACGGTGCGAGCCTGTGATGACATCTTCCGGCCGATCGCCGAGGCGAACGGCATTCGGTTCGGGGTGGTATGCCCCGAGTCGCTGCCGATCGCCCAGGTGGATCCGGATCGGATCAGCCAGGTGCTGAGCAACCTGCTGGCCAACGCCATGAAGTACACGCCGGCCGGGGGAGAGGTGGAGTTGACGGCCGAGGCGTCTGACAACGAGATCGCGCTTCGCGTCAGGGACAACGGCCCCGGCATCCCGCGGGACAAGTGGGACCAGATCTTCGAGCGGTTTACGCAGTTGGCCGGCGAGCAGGCCAGGGAGATCTCGGGTGTCGGCCTGGGGCTTTACATCGTGCGCCAGATCGTCGAGCGACACGGCGGCTCGGTGTGGGTTGACAGCGAGGTCGGCAAGGGCGCGGAGTTCTGCGTGTCCCTGCCCATCGGGCAGACCGGGCCGCAGCCGCAGTCGAGCGGCGAGCCGACGGGCACGGTCCTGGTTTGTGATGCGGACCCGGAACTGGCCGCGACGGTGGCAAGGCTGGCCCGTGAGCGAGGCCTGCTGACACGGGTCGTCCACTCGGCCAACCGGCTGCTCGAATTGGTGCGCCAAGGCAACGTCGACGTGGTTCTGACGGACATCCAATTGCCGGACAGCGACGCCGCCGACGTCATGAGCGGCCTTTTTGGCGATGCCGACCGAAGATACCGGGTGATCATCCATTCATACGAAGGAGATCGCCGGGAACTGTGGCGAAGCGGGGCCGACGTCGTGCTGCGACGGCCGGCGAGCGAGAAGGAGATCGTGCTAGCGCTGAGGGCCGCGATGCACAAGCGATCGGCGGACCGCAGAATAGCGCTCGTCGCGAAATCCGACACCCCGGCGGTCGGCGGCCTGCTCAGACAGCTCGCGGAGGCGGGTTACATGATCGTCTCGCAGAAGGAGTTCGAGGAAATCGGGCCCATCGCCGCGAGCTATCCCGTGGATCTGATCCTGGCCTGGGGGCCTGACCTGGGTCTGGCGTGGAGCGGGCTGAAGAAGCTGGGCTGGGACCGGAGTGTCCCCGTACCGGTCGTGGTCTTGTGCGAGGTTGTCGGAAGAGATGAGAAGCGGCTTGCGGAGCACCACGGAGTTGCCGTCGTGGCCTACACCCGGGGGAGCGAGGAGCAGGTTCTGCATCAACTGGCCGCCGTGGCAGGTGATCAGGTGCTGGAGTCAATGTCATGAAACGGATTCTGGTTTGCGACGACGAGCCCCACATCGTGGAAGGTCTTCGATACCTTTTGCGAGGGCCGGACCGGACGATCATCGTGGCCCGCTCCGGCGATGAAGCACTGGAGCAGATTGCCCGGGAACTGCCCGATCTGGTGATCCTCGACGTCATGATGCCCAGGATGAGCGGCCTCGAGGTTGTGGCCCAGCTTCGAGCTTCGGACGAGACCCGTGAGCTGCCGATCATCATCCTGACGGCCAAGGGTGAGGCCCGGGACGCCTCGATGGCCCAGGAAATCTGGCACGCGGCCGTCATGGCCAAGCCTTTCGAACCTCAGAGGCTGCGCGAGCTTGTGGCGAATTGTCTGGGAGCCAACTGATGTCCAGACCTCACTTCCATCTGGTCAGCCCGTCGGTCGTCGAGGAGTTCCTGCATGACGGCCCGGCCGGTTGCGCGCTGGATATGGTGGCCCGTCTGGTCGGAGCGGATCTCACAGTTAATGGCGGTGCGGACCTTGATGTTGCCGCCCGGGTAGATCCGCCGCCGGTTCTCGCCGAGTCCATCCGGTATAACGGGGAGACCGTGGGGCACGTGTACTACCACGCGGAGGCGGCCGCCGAGCCCGCGACGTTTGCGGGATTGTCCATCAAGTCCTTCGTCGAGTACATGGTTGAGCGGGAAACCGCCATCGGCGGCCTTGCCGACGAGATGATCAGCAGCTACGGGGAGCTGAACATGCTCTACGCGTTGCTGCCCAACATCACGGCTCGCGTTCGGGAGGAGGAAATTGGCGAGGCCCTGGTCGAGCAGACCGCCCAGACGCTGGCCTGTCGCCGGGTATCGCTTCTGGTGATCGACGAGGACAGGAAAAACCTCAGGGTCATGGCATCCAGGGGCCTGCCCCCTGAAGCTCGCAACACGGTCGTTCCGATGAGCGGTTCCGTGTCCGAAAGAGCACTGTCCGAGGATGAAGTCCTCCTGGTGAACGATATCAGCAAGTGCCCTGAACTGGGGGAACGCTCCCGCGGAACATACTCCAGCAAGTCTTTCGCCGCGGTCCGTGTCCCGTTGCGAGCCCGCGGGGAGAGGCTCGGTGTTCTGACGGCCACGGAGCGCGTGGACGGCGGCGAGTTCACCGCCCGAGATCGCAAGCTGCTGGAGGGACTCTCGGCCATGGGAACGTCGGCGTTGTTGAATTGCCGGCTGCACGCGGCGGTGAACAAGCAGATGATCGGGACCATTCATGCGCTGGCGTCGGCGGTGGACGCCAAGGACCAGTACACACACGATCATTCGAGCCGTGTGTCGCGGTTCTGCGTGGATACCGCCCGCGCCGTCGGCATGCGCGATGCCCGGTCACTGCAGGAGATCGAGCTGGCGGGCCTGCTGCACGACATCGGCAAGATCGGCATCCCCGATGCCATCCTCTCCAAGCCGGGTCGACTCAATGAAGAGGAGTTCGAGATCATCAAGAACCACGTCCATATCGGGGCTGGCATTGTCGGCAAGGTGAAAGGTCTCGAAAACGTCGCCGAGGCCGTGCGGCATCATCACGAACGTCACGACGGCCTGGGGTACCCGGATGGGCTGACCGGTGAGGCCATACCCCTGGCTTCCAAGCTGATCGCCGTGGCCGATACTTTCGACTCGCTGACCTCGGAGCGCTCCTACCATCGGAGCATCGAACAGGTTGCCGCTCTCCGCGAGCTCCAGAAATGCAGCGGGACGCAATTCGACCCTCGAGTGGTCGAGGCCTTCACAAGCCAGATGGAGCCGGTGACGCCGGTGTGCTGCGAGGCCTGACGGCAAACCCGTCGCCGTGACGGCCAGACCGTCGGCGCTCTGTTAAACATAAGTCCTTTACCTACAATACTTTAGGCATCAGAAGGCGGCCGATGGCCCGCGTATCGCGGGGCCCGGCTTGTCGGGCGTCACAGTGTGGACGCAGGGTTTCCGCCTCGGCAGAGCAGGGCATGCTGACGGGTCCGGCGTCCTTCTGCGATTTGCGGCCGTCAGCGCTTAACCTCCGTGCCCGGCCAGTGTCTACACTGTATAAATGGATGAACCTTTCGGGCCTGCGGGCCCATGGAGGTGGGGTATGAGTACGACAGGGAAATGTATAACGGCCGCGATGCTCTTGCTGGCTGCCTGGCCGACGGGGCTGGTGTCATCCGAGCATCGGCATTTCTCCTCGCGCGGGGAAGTCGACCTTGAGGATCTTGACGCAGAGATCCGCTGGGATGGCGAGAAGTGGCGTCTGGTGGTCGAGTACGACGTCGAGATTGAAGACGACGCCATGGCCGAGTCCTACGATCTGGTGCTGAATCTGTTCAACAGATCGAGACCGGACCAGCCGGTGCAGATTATTGTCCCGCTGGTACAACCCTCAGAGGTGGAAGACGACGAACTCAAGTACGAAGACAAGGTGGTTGTCCGGGTGGATCCGGGCCTGATTGGCGATCCCGGCAGGCTTCGCCTGGCCGGAATGGTGGTTCGTCGCGGCGGAGGGGAGGTCATGGATCGCGAGGAAACCTCCGTCGAGCACAAGCGATGACCCATTCACCTGGCGCGGGCGCCGAGCGTCGACCTGCATCATACCGGCCGGCAAAAGACGTTCGGCGTCGCCAAGCCTCCAGTACGCAAACCCGTCAGCGGTCCCACTCCGACCCTCTAAATAGGGCTGGTCTCTCCGGCCGTCTTTCTTAAAAGTCGTGTTCCTTCCCCGAATGGGGGTTGCCAGACTGACTCCACCGGGCTTATCCTCCTGCAGACCGGTGTTCGTCTGGATTGCCGCTGAAACGCGGGGTGGGTGACCCTTCGGCATCACTTGCCGTATGAGTGACTGCTCATGTTCACGAAGAAGTTCGAACGCAGGGTCTATATTGCGGTCGCGGTCTTCCTGCTCTCGCTGACCGTGGGCCTGTCGTTCGGTGCGTATGTCCTTTGGCCATCAAATCTTGAGTCGGGCTATGAGCCCGCCCAACCTCTGCCATACAGCCACAAGACGCATGCGGGAACGCTTCAAATCCAGTGTCTGTACTGTCACACAGAGGCTGAGAAGGGGCCCTACGCGACGGTCCCGCCCATCGCCATCTGCATGAATTGCCATCAGGAGGTCCAGACGAAGGACGAGACGGGTCAACTCAAGGCGGGGATCGCCACGCTCCTGGCCCACTGGGAGAGAAAAGAGCCGATCTCCTGGACCAAGGTCAATGATCTGGCCGACTTTGCGTATTTCGACCACAGCCGCCATATGCTCTCAGGGCTGACCTGCCAGGAATGCCATGGACCCGTTGAAACGATGGAGCATGTCCGGCGCGAATACGGCCTCAAGATGAGCTGGTGCCTGGATTGCCACAAACAGCAACCGCCGCCGGGGTCGGCTGCGGCAGCTCGTGGATCGGCGACACGAGCCCCGATTGAGTGTGTGACCTGTCATCGATGACGCGGAGAGCCATGAAACAGGGTCGAACACAAGGCTACCACAGCGAGGCGACGATCCGATTGCTCAAGCGGACGGGTCTGCCCACACAAACCGAGGACTTCTCGGCCGTGGGTGAGATGGGCCACCGGGCCGACGAGGGCGTCGGCCCCACTGCCACGCAATCCGAGGATTTCACGGCCGTGGATGATGTGACCCGGCGAGGAGTGCTCAAGGCTTTCATGGGGGCCTCGGTGGTGCTGGCCGCGGGCATCGCCGGCTGCGAGCGGAAGCCGAAGCGAAAGATCATCAGCCGTGTGGACGGGCCGGAATACCGCAGGCCCGGTGAGATGCTCAACTACGCGTCGACCTGGACGGAAGGGCCGTTCCCTTACGGCATGTTGATCCGCACGGTGGACGGCCGGCCAATCAAGATCGAGGGCAATCCGGATCATCCCGTCAATCAAGGCGGCTCCTCGGCAGCGATGCAGGCAACGATCCTGTCGCTTTACGATCCGGATCGACTGCGAAGGCCTGCAGGCCCTGCGGCAAGAGAAGGTGCTCGCGGGCCGCTCACCTGGCGGGAGGCCGATGAGCAGATCGTGCCGGCCATCCGCGCGGCCGCGTCTGTGCTGCTGATCACCCGATCAACGCTTGGCTCCTCGGAGCGCGATTTGCTGGGCGGTTTCCTGAAAGCCTGCCCGGCCGCCAGGCATCTCGTTCATGAGCCGGTACACGACGGTGCCCGACGGCACATGTGGGCCCGGCTTTTCGGGCAGGATGGCGAGTGGCGGCCGCAGTTTGACAAGGCTCGCGTCATCCTCAGTCTGGATTGCGATTTCCTGGGAACCGACGGGGCGGTGCTCGAGGGCATCAAGGATTTCGCGACCGGCCGTCAGGTTCATGAGGTGAATCATGCGTCGGCCGAGATCTCGCGATTGTACGTGATCGAATCGGGCATGACGCTCGCGGGATCCAACGCGGACCATCGTCTTCGCCTGCGATCCTCGGCGATGGGGGCAGCGGCGGACGGGTTGCGGAGAGCGCTCGCGGGTGATGAGAAGAGGCTTCAGGAGGTCGCCGGGAAGCATGGGCTGGACCTCAACCTGCTGGCCGCCCTGGTGAAGGACCTGAGATCGAACAAGGAGCAGGCTTTGGTGGTAGCGGGGGCGCATCTGCCCGCGGCCGTCCATGCGGCGGTGGCCTTGCTCAACGACGACCTCGGTTCGCCGGGCCGGACGCTGGAGTGGAACCCCCGGCCGCCATCGCTGCCGGTCACCAGTTCGAAGGATCGGGCGGAGATTCTCGCCCGAGGGGCCGAGGTGGTCATCTGCCTGGGCGTTAATCCGGTGTACGACATGCCTGGGGCGGGCTGGGATACCCTGCTGGCCAAGGCGAAGCTGTCGGTAGGGCATGATCTGCACGAGACGGAGACTCTGTCGGCCTGCACACTGGCTCTGCCGAGCAACCATAACCTGGAGTCCTGGAACGACGCCGAGTGCCGGCCGGGCGTGGAGAGCCTGTGCCAGCCGGTTATCGCCCCGTTGTTCGACACGCGCCAGGAAGCCGAATCGCTGCTGAAATGGACGCAGGCCCTGGCCGCGACGGATGATCCGATCCGAAGAACCGCCGACTGGTATTCGTTCGTAAGACAGCGGTGGGACAAGCCGCCGACGCGCACGTGGGAAGAGCAGCTTCGAGTGGGAGGCTGGTTCCGGCCGCAGGCGGTGGCGAGCCCCAAACTTGATAGGGCGGCGGCCGAGGCTCTGGCAGCGGCCGACTCGAACAGCGGCGACTACGAGCTTGTTGTCCTGCCTGACTACTTCATCCATGATGGCCGCTTCGCAAACAATGGATGGCTTCAGGAACTGCCCGACCCGATCAGCAAGATCGTCTGGGACAACGGGGCCGTTCTGAGCCGCAAAACGGCCGAGGCGCTCGGTTTGAACGAGGGCGACAAGGTGTCGGTGTCAGCAGGAGAGCGATCTGCGATCCTGCCGGTTATTATCCAGAGCGGCACCGCCGATGGTGTCGTGATCGTGCGACAAGGTTACGGCCGGACCCGGGGCGGGCCGATTGCCCTGGAGGCGGCCGGCGTGAACGTCGGCGGGCTGCTGGAGTGCGACGATCCTGAGGTACCGAGGCTCGCACGAGACGTGCGGCTGGCCAAAGCAGAGGGAACGCATCAGTTCGCCAGAACGCAGACCCGCTTTTCGATGGAAGGGCGGCCGATCGTGCTCGATTGCACGTTGGAGGAGTTCCGCCACGAACCGGACTGCGTGAAGCACAAGCGACACCTGCCGCGACCGGTGAATATGAACCCGCCGGTGGACTACTCCGCCGGCCACAAATGGGTGATGGCCATCGATCTGGGCAAGTGCATCGGGTGCGGAGCCTGCGAGGCCGCGTGCTTCGCCGAGAACAACATCGCGATCGTCGGCCGTGAACAGGTGCGTCGCGGCCGCCACATGCACTGGATCCGGCTTGATCGCTATGAAGGCGGCGATCCGGACAATCCGACCGTATGGTGCCAACCCATGCTCTGCCAGCATTGCGACAACGCACCGTGTGAATCGGTGTGCCCGGTGAATGCGACGGCCCACAGCCCTGACGGGCTTAACCAGATGGTCTACAACCGCTGCGTCGGAACGCGGTACTGCTCGAACAACTGCCCGTACAAGGTGCGACGCTTCAATTTCCTCCGGTACATCGAGCCGCGATTGACCGACCCGGTCCAGGAACTGGCGTTCAATCCCCAGGTCACCGTTAGAAGCGTCGGGGTGATGGAGAAGTGCACGTTCTGCGTGCAACGGATCAATGAAGCCAGGTTCGCGGCCCTCAATCGAGGCGAGACCCGCGTGGAACTCAAGACGGCGTGCCAGCAGGCGTGTCCGGCCGGAGCGATTGTTTTTGGGGACGTTAATGACCCCGCGAGCCCCGTGGCTGCCTTGAGGTCGTCGGGTCGAGCCTTCCTGGTGCTCGAGGAACTGAACACCAAGCCGAATGTCGCCTACCTCGCCCGAGTGCGGAACCCGAACCCCGATGTGACGCCGTCGGGGGAGCAAGGGGGGCACCACGCATGAGTGCAAACCCCGCATCCCTCGCGCCCGCCCCTCTGGTTGGCGAGGAGGTCAGCCTCCGGCGGCTCGATCAGGACATCTGCCGGCCGCTCGAGTCCTTTCCGACGTTTCGATGGTGGGTGGCCCTCGCGGTCAGCGGCTCGCTGCTGGCGGTTTTCGTTGTCTCGGCGACCTATACGGTTATGCACGGCATCGGCACATGGGGCAACAACGTACCCGTGGGCTGGGCGTTCGGTATCGTCAACTTCGTGTTCTGGATCGGAATCGGCCACGCGGGAACGCTCATCTCGGCCATCCTCTTCCTGCTCCGGCAGAAATGGAGGACCGGTATCGCCCGTTTTGCCGAGGCCATGACCGTTTTCGCGGTGATCTGCGCTCTGCAGTTCCCGATCATTCACACCGGGCGACCGTGGCTGGCGATGTTCTGGCTGCTGCCGTATCCCAACGACCAGGGTATCTACCAGAACTTCCGATCGCCGCTCGAGTGGGACGTGTTCGCCGTCGGCACCTACGGTCTGGTGTCCTTCATGTTCTGGTACACCGGCCTGCTTCCTGACCTGGCGATCGCCCGCGACCGGGCCAAGCATCCTCTTCGCAAGTGCATCTACGGCCTGCTGAGCCTCGGTTGGCGCGGCAGTGCCAGGGCCTGGAGCCACTACGAGAAGGCGTACCTGCTGTTCGCCGGGCTGTCCACGCCGCTGGTGCTGTCGGTACACAGCGTGGTGTCGTTTGACTTCGCGGTGGCGGTCCTTCCGGGCTGGCACACGACGATCTTTCCGCCCTATTTCGTGGCCGGGGCCGTGTTCAGCGGGTTTGCCATGGTGGCCACGCTGGTCATCATCGCGCGAAAGATGTTCCGCCTGGAGCATCTGATCACCGACAACCACCTGGACCTGATGAACCGCATCGTGATCGCGACCTCCCTGATGGTGGGCTACGCCTATGCCGTGGAGGTCTTCATGGCGTGGTACAGCGGCCAGATCCACGAGTGGTACGCCCTGGTCAACCGCGCGGGAGGACCCTTCGCCTGGGCCTACTGGACCATGGTGATCTGCAACGTGGTGCTGCCCCAACTCTTCTGGTTCCGCAGGATCCGGCGTTCGGTGTTGCTGATGTATCCGATCGTGATCCTGATCAACCTTGGGATGTGGCTCGAACGATTCGTCATCATCGTGGTCAGCCTGCACCGCGACTTCCTGCCGTCGAGTTGGGGCTCGTTTACCCCTACGTGGGTGGATATCGGCCTGCTGGCCGGCAGTTTCGGGCTGTTTCTCACGCTGGTGCTGCTGTTCTGCCGGTTCCTGCCGACGATTTCGATCGCCGAGCTGAAGGCGGTTCTGCCCGGCTCGCAGCCGTCGCACGGAGGTGGCCATGGCTGAGGGCGGCACGAAGGTGGTGGGCATGGTCGGCCTGTACGACAGTCCGGATGCGCTGTTCAAGGCGGCCGAGCGCGTGCGCGACGCCGGCTATCACAAGTGGGATTGCCACACGCCGTATCCCGTGCATGGGCTCGAGGAAGCCATGGGGCTGAGAGATTCGCCGGTGCCGTATTTCACCATCGCCGCCGGCTTCGTCGGTGTGGGCGTGGCCCTGGCGATGACCGGCGGCCTGAATACGTGGCAGTACCCGATTCACATCGGCGGCAAAGCCCTTTTCAGTTGGCAGGCCTACGTGCCCATCTGCTTCGAAGTGTTCGTTCTGCTGGCCGCACTGGCCACGATGGGTGCGATGCTGGTGTTCTGCAAGCTTGTCCGTTGGCACTCGCCGCTGCACGATTCCGGCCTGATGCTGGAGGTGGTCACGGAGCGGTTCGCGATCGTCCTGGACGCGGCGGACAAGAAGTACACGGAGGACGGGGCCAGGGCGCTGCTGCTCACGACGGGCTGCCGGGACATCCGGCCGTTGATCGAGCGCGAGGATGACGGGGCACTCATATGAACGGTGGCTGGAAGGGCAGACTGACCAACTGGAGCCCGAGCTTCTCGCCGAAGCTCTACCGCTTCATCCTCGGGGCCCTGTTGACGCTGGCATTTGTTGTGCCGCTGGCGATCGTGGCCCTGCCGTTCAACGAGTTTCTGAACGGGATGGCCGCTCAGCCGAAGGCCAGGCCGCAGATGACGTATGGGCGGGTTTTCGGGCAGGAGTTGCCGGCCTGGCATCCTGAGCCGAAGGGGGCGATCCCGCAGGATTACCGGCCGGCGATGTTCGAGGATGGCACGAACAAGATCGAGGACGCCCGAGCCTGGGGCGACAAGACGGCAAACCCGATCCCGATCACGATGGAGAACCTCCTTCGCGGGCGAAATCGTTACGACATTTATTGCATCGCCTGTCACGGGGCGGGGGGCGAGGGCAACGGGCCGGTGGTCGGGCCGAACCGGTTCCCCGCGCCTCCGTCGCTGCACACGGATCAGGCGCGGGGCTACTCGGACGGCACCATCTGCTACATCATTACCAAGGGTGTCGGCAAGATGCCCGGCTACCCCCTGCAGTTGGACCCGGATGATCGGTGGAAGGTCGTGCACTATGTCCGGGCGCTGCAGCGGGCCCACAACCCGAGACCGGAGGACTACCAACCGTGAGCGTCGAGCGTACTGCAACCGGCGACGCACTGCCGACGATGCCCAGGGCCAGCGTGGGCCTGAGCCGCGCGGCGGCGGTTCTTGCGGTCGTTGGGGCCGTCCTGTGCGTGGCGACCCTGGTGATGGGCGGCGGCGCGGCCCGATTCGGTTACGCGTGGCTGTGGGGCTTTGCGTTCATCTGGGGGATCGTGCTGGGCAGCCTGTGCTTCGTGGGCATGCAGCATCTGACTCACTCGCTGTGGTCGGTCGTCGTCCGCCGCGTGGCGGAAATGCTGGCGGCGCCGGCCTGGATCACCGCGCTGCTGTTCGTGCCAGTGCTGGTCTTCGGATGTCTTGTGGACCGGTTCCATCTGTATCCGTGGGCTGACTCGGCCCTGGTGCGGGAGGACCACCTGCTGCAGGCCAAGCAAGCCTACCTGAATGCCCCGTTCTTCACCGTCAGGGCCGTCTTGTTCTTCGGTCTCTGGATCGCCTTCGCATCCTATTTCGTCCGATCGTCGCTGCGTACCGATGCCGGGCAGGGCGTGGTCAGAGGGCTGGCCATGCGAAAGTGGTCCGCACCGTTCATGCTCATCTTCGCAGTGACGGTGACCTTCGCCAGCATTGACTGGTTCATGAGCCTGGAGCCCAAGTGGTTCAGCACCATCTTCGGCG
This sequence comes from uncultured Planctomycetales bacterium, assembly GCA_964586235.1. Taxonomy (GTDB): domain Bacteria; phylum Planctomycetota; class Phycisphaerae; order UBA1845; family PWPN01; genus JAUCQB01. Next base: position 13,312 of record CAZPIO010000115.1, on the reverse strand, counting down.
TCTACATCTTCTCCGGCATCTTTGTTGCCGCCCTGGCGGCGATCACGCTGCTGACCCTGGCCCTCGAAAAAACCGGCCGTCTGGGCGACGGGCTTCTCACCCGCGACCACCTGTACAACTTCGGAGCGCTGCAGTTTGCATTCACCTGCTTCTGGGCGTACATCGCTTTCAGCCAGTACATGCTGATCTGGTACGGCAACCTGCCGGAAGAATCATTGTACCTGTATGACCGGCTGGTTGGCGGATGGCTCGCGGTGAGCGTGGCCCTGGCCGTCGTGCGGTTTGTGGTGCCGTTTCTGATGCTGCTGTCCCGCCGCGCGAAGATGGACCGGCGAATCCTCTGGTGGACGTCTATAATCCTGTTAGTCGGGCAGCTTCTCGATCTGTACTGGCTGATCATGCCCGTGCGTTACCGGGCGGCTCCCGTGTTCGGCTGGCAGGAATTGGGCCCGCCGCTGCTGGCGATCGGTTTGCTGCTGTGGTCCATTTCCAGATTCCTGAGCCGAAACCTGCCGGTGGCCGTGGGTGATCCGCTGCTCGAACAGTCGAGGCAGTTCCGGCTATGAAGGAGAATCGCGCGAAGATGATCAGGTTGATCTTGGTCACGGCCGTTTGCCTGCTGATGTTCCTGGGGCAGGCGTCTCTTGCGCAGTCCGCGGCCGAGGTGGGGATAGACGAGCATCTGGGCGCCGTCCTGCCGCTCGACACGCTGCAGTTCCTGGACGAGGACGGCCAGGCCGTCACCCTCAACTCGCTGTTCGACCGCCCGGTTGTTCTGACCCTGGTATACTTCCGCTGCCCCGGCATCTGCACCCCGCTGCTCAACGAACTGGCCCGGGCAATGGGCGAGTGCGACCTGCAGCCGGGCAAGGACTATCGGGCGGTTACGATCAGTTTCGATCCCACCGAGACACCCGATCTCGCCGAACGCAAGAAGACAAACATGATCGCGGAGGTGAAGGGCAAGGAGGTGCCGCCGGATGCCTGGCGGTTCATGACCGGTGATGCCGACAATATCCGCAGGATTACCGAGGCGGTCGGCTTCCGTTACACCAAGGACAGGAACCAGGTGGATTATCTGCACAGCGCCACGGTGGTGTTCCTCTCGGCTGACGGCAAGATCGTGCGCTACTTGAACGGGGTTCAGGTCAGCCCCGTCGAGATGAAGATGGCGGTGCTGGATGCGACCCAGGGTCGGGTGAGGTCGTTCATGGGAAGGCAGGCGTTCATGGGCCAGGTGAAGGACTTCTGTTTCGTGTCCGATCCGCAGGGGCGCGGTTACGTCCTGCGCATCAACAACATCATTCTTCTGGCGACGGCGCTGCTCGGGGCGGTGTTCGTCACCTTCCTTGTGGTGAAAGGGCGGGCGCGGAGGCTGTCGGCCCAGGCACGGCCGGGGGGTGATGCGTGACGACCATCTCCGTGCCGATCAATGACGCCGCCCCGCACTACCTCAACGTCCGCAGAGGAGTAGTCTCCTGGCTGACCACCACGGATCACAAGCGGATCGCCATTTTGTACCTGGCTTCGATTGCGGCGTTCTTCCTGTTCGCGGTTGGGCTGGCGGTCACCTTCCGGTTCAAGCTGATCTCGCCCGGGTTGCAGTTCATCTCAAACGATACCTACAACATCCTGCTCACGCTGCACGGCGTGACCATGATTTTCCTCTTCATTATCCCCGGCATCCCGGCCATCTTCGGCAATTTCTTCCTGCCGATCATGCTGGGGGCCAGGGACGTGGCGTTCCCGAGACTGAACCTCGCATCCTGGTATTTTTACATTGTCGGCGGGCTGCTCGCCCTGGTCTCGGTGCTCGCCGGGGGCATCGACACCGGCTGGACCTTCTATGTGCCGTACAGCCTGAAGACGCACTACCACATTCTCTTTCCGATGACCGCGGCGTTCGTACTGGGCGGCTCGTCCATCCTGACCGGCCTGAACTTCATCACCACCGTTCACACCCTGCGAGCCCGCCAGATGGGCTGGTTCAGGATGCCCCTGTTCATCTGGAGCCTGTACGCGACGGCGTGGGTACAACTCCTGGCCACGCCGATCATCGGGATCACGCTGGTGCTGGTGCTCATCGAGCGACTGGGCGGCGTGCCCATCTTCGATCCGGCTCGCGGCGGCGACCCGCTGCTGTACCAGCACATGTTCTGGATCTACTCGCACCCGGCCGTCTATATCATGATCCTTCCGGCCATGGGCGTGGTGTCTGAGATCATTCCCACCTTCTCGCGGAAAACCATCTTCGGCTACAAGTTCATCGCCTTCTCCTCGGTGGCGATCGCGTCCATCGGCTCGCTGGTCTGGGGCCATCACATGTTTACCTCGGGCATGGCCGGCGAGGCCGAGGTCGTTTTCTCGTTCCTGACTTTTCTGGTGGCCGTGCCCAGCGCGATCAAAGTCTTCAACTGGCTCGCGACCATGTACGGAGGCTCGATCCACCTCGGGCCGCCGATGGTCCTGACCCTGATATTCCTCATCATGTTCAGCATCGGCGGGCTGACCGGCCTGATTCAGGGCGCCCTCGGACCGAACGTGCACATCCACGACACGTCGTTCATCGTCGCCCATTTCCACTACACCATGTTCGGCGGGGCGGGCGTGGCCTTCTTTGCGGCGCTGCACTACTGGTGGCCGAAGATGTTCGGCCGGATGTACAGCCTGAAACGGGCCCACATCGCGATCGCAACGTTTTTTGTCGGCTTCAACCTGACTTACTTCCCGCTGTTCATCGCGGGACTCAAGGGGATGCCCCGGCGGTACGCGGACTACCTTCCTGAGTTCACCATTTACCACCGGCTTTCGACCATCGGCTCGTGGATCCTGGCCGCCGGGATCCTGATGATGCTCGGCAACCTGATCCACGCGCTGTTCAGGGGCAGGCGGGCGCCGGTCAATCCGTGGGGCGGGGCGACGCTCGAATGGCAGACTCCGGCGCCGCCGCCGGTCGAGGATTTCGTGGGGGAGCCCGATCTGCGCCGCGGACCGTACGAGTATCCGACTGAGGTTCAGTGATGGCCGACGAAAGGGACGCCATGACAGCGGGGGCCGGGAATGAACACGCCGCCGATTCGCGGCTACAAGCCGCTCCTACTGGCGGATCGCGGGACGCCGGGCATGCCGAGCACTATAACCCCATGGCGGGCAGGATAGGCATGTGGCTCTTCCTGTTCTCCGAAATGCTGCTGTTCGGCACCGTGTTCATCGGTTATGCCGTCTATCTTCACAGATACAAGCTGGATTTTCAGTTGAGCTCGCACGAGTTGCAGAAGCTCGTGGGGGCGGCCAACACGATCATTCTGCTGACCAGCAGCCTGACCATGGCCCTGTCGATTGCGGCCCTGGCCCGCGGTCGGAAACGGCCGGCGCTCGGCCTCATGGCCCTGACCGTGGTTGCGGCCCTTCTGTTCATGGGCATCAAGACCTATGAATGGGGCCACAAATTCGAACACGGCATCTATCCGACTTCGAAGACGATGCTGTCGCAGCGCGTCGGCGTGCAGGTGTTCTACGGGCTGTACTTCACCATGACCGGCCTGCATGCCGCCCACGTGGTGGCCGGGGCGGTGGCGATTGCCATCACCATGCGCCTGGTCGCGAGGGAGCATGTCCGCAAGGACCGGATCGGCTTTCTAGTGAACGTCGGGCTCTATTGGCACCTGGTGGACGTGATATGGATTTTCCTGTTCCCGCTGTTTTACCTGATCGGGTGAGCTGATGGCCTCGACTCACGAAGAACACGAGCACGCTCAGGTCCCTGATTCGCTCTACGTGAAGATCTGGGGCGCTCTGATCGTTCTGACGGCCCTGACCGTGGCGGTGTCGTACGTGAACATGCAGAATGTGAAGGTCCTCACCGCGATGATGATCGCGACGGTGAAGGCGACGCTGGTGATCCTGTATTTCATGCACCTGCGCTGGGAAGGGCGGCTGTTCGCGATCCTGATGGTCGTGGTCCTGGCGACGTATGCGATTTTGATCGCGTTGACCTTTTCGGATTACTATTTCAGGTGAGGCGGCATGCTGGCGGCATCCGAAATCGCTCGTGACGTGGACCGGTCGTTGTGGCTGATCGGCGGGGTGTGCATTTTCCTGCTGACCGGCATCACCGTGGCCATGCTCATCCTCGTCGCCCGGTACCACCGCGGCCGGAGGAAGACCACGGTGCAGGTGGGGGGGAACAAGCTGCTCGAGGCCGTCTGGATCACCCTGCCCACGATCATCGTGATCTGGATGTTCTACGTGGGATACGGGAGCTACTCGCTGATCCGCGAGGTGCCCGCCGAGGGGCTGGTGGTGCAGGTGACCGGCAGGCAGTGGGCGTGGTCCTTCCACTATCCAGCCGAGGGAATCGACAGCGACCGGATGGTGGTGCCCGTCGGCACGGACATCAAGTGCGAGCTCGAGGCCCCGCCCGAGGAGGTGCTGCACGGCTTCTTTATTCCCGATCTGCGGGTGAAGCAGGATGTGGTGCCCAACCGAACGACCGAGCTGTGGTTCCGGGCCGACCGGCCGGGGGTTCACGACATCTTCTGCACCGTGTTCTGCGGGATGGACCATTCGCAGATGCGCACCACGCTGACGGTGGTCTCGCCCGAAGAGTACCAGGAATGGGTCCGTGATCAGGTCGTCATGAAGTATCAACCGGTGGTCTTCGAAGCGGCGACCGACCCGAAGCTGCCGAAGTTCGCCGAGCTGGGCATCGACGGCGGGCGCTTGTACGACACCTTCTGCGCATCCTGTCACGGCAAGACCGGTGACGGCAGCGGCCTGCCCCGCGAGGCCCGCGACTTCCGGATTCTCACCGGCTGGAAACGCGGCCCGAAGGTCACGGACATCTACCGCACGCTGACGACGGGCATCGATGGCACGCGGATGCGGGCGTATCCCAATTTCTCGCCCTGGGAGCGGTTGGCCGTCGCCCATCATGTGCGGTCTTTCCTGGGTGACCAGGCGCCCAAGGACAGCCGGCAGGACTACGACGCACTGGTCGCCGAATACGGTCTGGACAAGATCCAGCCGCCTAAGAAGCCGATTCCGATCGAGCGCGCGATGGAGATTCTCGTTCGCGAGGCGGCCGCGAGTCGCCCAGCGGGTGGCCCAGGTTCTTCTTGAACCTGGGCTCGCGATTGCCGTGCGGCGGATGCCGGGTGAGGGGTGGCATGGCCAAGTCCGCCGCGGCGGACGCCGCCATGTTCGGCCGCTCGGCCCAGAATCCCTTCTGGGCCACTCCTCGTCGCGGAATCCTTTCCGCATTCGGCGAGAATGAGGATGTGAATCCTCCACCATGAAGGCCCCAGAAATGATTCTTGGGCCAGCGGCGCCAGGCGTGACTTGACCGATATTGCAGGTTGATGATCTCAGCAACGCCCACTATGCCGACAGACGCTTCCCCCAGACCGGGCTGGCTCCGCATCATCCTCGACCTGGGCAAAGTGCGGATCACCATCGCGGTCACGCTTACGACCACGCTCGGCTACCTCATGGCCCGCCATCGTCTGGGCGTGGACATCTGGCTGCCGCTGCTGGGCACCTTCCTGGTGGCGTCAGGGGCCTCGGCGCTCAATCAGTGGCAGGAAGCGAGGATCGACTCGCGCATGGAGCGCACCTGCCGGCGGCCGATCCCGGCCGGGCACCTCGATCCGACCACCGCCTTGTTTATCGCCGGCCTGATGATGCTCGCGGGCCTGTACGTGCTGACGTCCGCCAAGGCCAACGCCCACACCCTGCTCGCGCTGGCCCTGGCCGCAGTGGCCTGGTACAACGGCGTCTACACCTATCTGAAGCGGGTCACTGCTTTTGCCGTGGTGCCGGGTGCCCTGATCGGGGCCATACCACCGGTGATCGGCTACACGGCCGGCGGCGGGAGCCTGCGCGATCCGGCGATCCTGCTGGTGGCCGGGTTTCTGTTCATCTGGCAGGTCCCTCACTTCTGGCTGCTGATGATCCTGCTTGGCGAACAATACGCCCGAGCCGGCTTGCCGACGCTGGGCCGCACCTTCTCGAAACCCCAGCTTCATCGCGTGACCTTCATGTGGATTATGGCCACGGCCGTGACCGGCCTGGGGTTTCCGGCCCTGATGCGGGGCGCCGTCAAGCTGCCCTGGAGCCTGGTGATCGTGCTGGCATCGTGCTGGCTGATGACCGTGGCCGTTTCCGTGCTCTGGGCCGGCCGTCTCGCCGCGGATGATCGCGTTTTCCGCAAAGCCTTCGTGCGAATCAACGTCTACGCCCTCGCAGTTGTCCTGAGCCTGGCAATGAACGCCCTGGGATTAGCCCTGCGTTGACGATTGCGCGCTGTAGCAGGCTTTGCCCGCCTCGTCCCTCGTCATTCGGGTTCCGGGCTTCTTACGTGCCGCCGCGGTCGCCACGAGCTTGCCCGCCGCGGCGGGCGAACCAGGGTGGATCTTCGACATTCGGACTTCGTCATTCGGATTTGGTCATTGATTGGTCATTCGGATTTCGACATTCGTCATTCACCCGGGCCGTTTATCCGAAGTCTTGCCGAACACCGTGCCCACATCGATTGCCCGGCAGCGGGTGCATTCGAGGCAGCGGATGCACTCGGTGTTGTTGACATCCACCGCGGGCAGCACGTCGTAGCGGCACATTTTCTCGCAGGCCCCGCACTCGAGGCACTTGTCGCGGTTGAAACGCAGTCGGAGGATCGACGCCTTGTTGAACAGGCTGAAGACGGCCCCGAGCGGGCAGAGCACCGTGCACCACGGCCGCAGGATGAACACCGCGGCCAGCAGCACGCCGCCGAGAATGACCATCTTCTGCACGCTGGGCAGCACCAGGCCGCCGCCGGAGCTGGCGGTCTTGATCGCGTTGGGCACGGCCCCCTCCAAGGCCCCGGCCGGGCACAGCAGGCAGAAGAACAGCGGATGTTCTTCGCCGAACAGGTACGGGATCACCAGCACCAGCGAGATCAGGACCGCATATCGCGGCAGGCCTGCCCAGGCGGGCAGCTTGAGTTTCGGCACCGGGATGCGCCCGAGCAGGTCCTGGAGCAGTCCGAACGGGCAGGCCCATCCGCAGACCGCGCTGCCCACCAGCGAGCCGACGACCATCAGCGTCCCGACGACCAGGAACGGCAGCACGTGCCACGCGCTGAAGTTCGCCAGCACCCCGATCGGGCAGGCGAAGAGCGACAGCGGGCACGAGTAGCAGTGGAAGACCGGCCCGCAGACGTTGTGCAGGCGCAGGGCCAGCGGGTCGAGCCAGACCAGCAGGAACAGGGACTGCACCCACACCCGGCGGCGGACGAGCCACGATAGTTTCGATTCACGAATCTGATCGGCCATGGCCACCATGACCCTCAACTACTTCACTCAGGTCGGGCAGCCGGACTTCGGCGGCTCTCCGCTGTAGGTACGTTTGAGGCGGCCGTCTGCCATTCTGATGAGGCCGCCGCGCGTGGCTTCTATGATCAGTTTGTGTTCACGTTCGGTGATCGTGCGCAGGACCTTGATGGGCCTGGCCGGCGGCCGGGGCGGCGGCCGTATGAACGGCGGCGGCATCGGCCCGTCAGGTCCCCCCGGCCCGGGGCCAAAGAACGGCATCTCCGGCGGCGGCGAAGGCGGCGTGATCTCTTCCTCCGACAGCACGTTGTGCCGGCTGACGGCCGCGCCATACACCAGCAGCGACACCCCCGCCACACCGAGCACAATCGGCAGTCCACGTCGAATGATCATGCGATCAGACACCCCGATGCCTTGGAATCTGAGGTTCCCGCCTGCGACCCAGCTATGCCCCGGCCCCCAATCTCTGTTTGTCAAGGGCCACAATGGCGGAGGTAATTGGGGCTCGAACTCGCTGAGTGCTCTCTAACCCCTTTGCTGACAACATCTTGAAAGTCGTCGTCTGACTCATCTGTCGCTTCCACTCAGGGTTCCACCAGGAAGCCCGGTTACCGCAACCATCCTGCCGCGTCTCTCTGCCCCTGTCAACGCCGACTGACGGCTTTCCGGGATGCACCCGTTGGTGTAGAATACCTGCAATCGTTGAGGGCAGACCGATGGATGACGTTCTTTGTGTCCAATGTGGGTTTCAAGGACAGCCCAAACGGATCACCAAAGGCTCCTTTCTTACCGAACTGCTTTTGTGGCTTCTCACCATTCTTGGCGGGTTGATCTACTCGGTCTGGCGATTGACAAGCAGATACCAAGGCTGTCCGAAATGCGAGTCGCCTAACATCATTCCTATTGATAGCCCGAGGGCAATGAGCATCCTGCGCGAGCAGAGCAAGGCTATTGATGACTCGTTGCCGCCGCTTCAATGGAAGATACTTGGTCTGAAGGATGGTAGGTCCGTGACGGTTACCACCGTTTCACGTACCGCCCGAGAAGCTAAACGCCTGGCAGAGAAAGAAGGCATCGTGGTGTCAGACGTACTCTCGGTTCACGCCTAGGGACGAATAGAGAGGGTTAAGGGAGTGGCAGTAATCCTGGTGGCTTCGACAACGGGCGGCCGTGGAGCCATTCTTCCAGATCCAGATAGTCATCAGTACCAAAGCGTTTCTCAGACGGCCAGCAGTCGGACGCTGACGTCACGAACACGGGCGGGTTCTCGTGGCGGCGGCTGCTCGGGATCTCGGCGATGAGAGCCCGTCTTTCGTGTACGACCGGCATCCTTTTCGCCAGGTCCGGCCGGGAGCAGAGGCTGGGACGATGTTGCTGTCGCGTGACGAAGTTGTTGATCGTCGTGGGAACTGGGAGAGATTGACCGAGGTGGTCTCCGGGGCCCGATGAGCAGGGCCCATATAAGGTCGCGGACTCATCGCAGGTCGCCCATATCCGCTCGATGATCCAATTCCCGGTCTATGAGGTTTTGGAGGTGCATCTCCTCATCAATCGACATGTTCAGCGCAGGATCGTCGGTCAGAACCGCCATCGCCAGACGTGTCTTGAGATCAATGAGCTCTGACCGGGGCATTTGGGCAATCGTCATTATTAGATCAACATAATTTTTCATGCGGGCCATCCTCATTGGCAGATTCTGTCACGACCTTGCGTCATCGGGCACGCTCAATCGGACCACGATCTCCAAGGAATTCAGGATCCCGAGAGCCTTGGCGTGCCCTTCGATCAGCCTCTGAAGATTGTCAACCCTAGACCTAACATAGTCCTGTACAACCGCCTCGCCGCCCTGTGGAGGCTGGCCTGCGCAGCAGATATTGACAGAGATCAGATTTGGAGATTCCCCGGTAAAAAAGAGTGAGCAATGTAGCCCTCCGTCGCTTCTCTCCTCTCTTTCCGTCGCATTGAGGTATAAGGCCAGCCATTCAAGTTTGGTCGGTATGAAGCTCTGTAGACACGGCTCGCTTACGTGCGAGGGTTCCATCGTAGTCTTCTTCTGGAGGTTCATTTCAATTGTACGCGCCATTTGTTGACTCCTAGATCTTAGTCCTTGCCATGAGGGCAGGGTATCGGGGGCGGCCCGACTCCTCCATCGCTCTACCTTGGCGGGTTTTTCATGGTGCGGGGATATACCTCTAACTCACGCGAATACCCGCTTAGGATTCTTCTTTTCGCCAGCTTCGCCTGTTGCGTTTTCCCGTTTTTCGGTGAGCAGACTATGCCCTTGCAAGGCCCCGCAGCCAGCCCCAAGTCTCATCAGGAGAGCAAGGGCTAGGCTCGGTCTGCCTGACCTGCAATACGTGGTCGCTCGCTTGCTGCTTCGTGCCGAATGGGCCGAACCTTATCGAGTCTTTGCCAACGACCTCGACCATATGGTACCATTGGGCGCCTATCTCCTCAGGGACATGGTAGATGATCTCGCCGCAACGTGGATTTTCGTTTTCCATACATCAACCCGCCCGTCTGTCCGTTCCGCCAAAAGTGCAACCATCTTACCACCGCCGCGGCTGCACTGCCAGACCGCATTGCAGACCGCCGGATTAACGCAGACCATCCTATGCCGTTCTGGGTGGAGCGAGACGGGGGAGCGGCTTTAACCCTCTTGCCCCTTGCGTAGGTGGCAGCCGCAGAGTTAGAATGATGCTGTAAGATGCGGCTTTCTACGTCCTTGGGTTTCGAACCGGGAGTGCTCGTATGAGTGACAGCGCGAAAGAAAAAGAGATGAAAACGTCGATGCAAAGTCTGACGGAAAGCTACCTGAAGGGCAAGGAGAAGGAAGACCCCAGCATAACCGAAGCCGATAAGCAGGCATTCAGGGAGTTCATGGGGGAACTGACCGACCCAGTGTTGAGACAGAACGAAAAGAAGTAATCAGGGGTAAGTACCGGGATGCTTGAGACCGGAAAGCGCCACAGGTTCGTTTATTGACGGGCGCGGTCGTGAGGGTATGGTTGGATCCGGCCGGGAGCTGAAGCTGGGGCGATACTGCCATGGTCTGCTGAAAGTGTTCGTCCCGGCGCACACGATGCCACCGTCAGGAGGGGGGCGCTGATCAGGTCGGGCTCTTGTTCCGCCTTGGCCTCCCCAGTACTATATCCAGCCTCAGATTCACTTGTGAGAAAGGGAGCCGAAAATGGAAAAGGACAAACGCTCGTACTTCCTGCCCAACAAGCTCGTGGATGCCTTCGATAAGGAAGCCAGGAAGCAGGGCTATGTTCGCGAGAGGGTGATAGCCGCAGCCATCGCATGTTTTCTTCGCAGTTCGCCGGATGAACGTGCCCTGATGTTCGAGGAGTTGGATCGACTCACGAAAGGCAAAGCGAAGTAGCCGCCTGCCTGCTGCGTGACGTACAACCACAGGCCCGAGACGACTATGAGGATCGTTTCGCTTGCCTGGTCGTCAGTCGCTCAGCTTCAGCCATCGCCGCCTCAGCAGTACGGAATGGGCCGGCCACAAAAATCGTCATCTGGCGATGCCCCTCGATGACCGACCACTCGCCAGTGCCCTTCTCCCAGTGAACCACGTATGGCCCCTTCAGCATACTGGCGCGGCAGAGCATCTGGTTCATCTCTTCCCACTTCCAGCCCTCGCGACGTGGACACGCCGGGTAAGTGCTCATGTGCCTGGTCTCCTCAATCTGTTGCGGCGCCTCAGGGTATCAGATGAGCCGGTCGTCGTCATCCTGGCCCCCTTCCTCCTCCTCCTCCTCATCATCATCTTCATCTTCGTCAAGGTCATCCTCGTCCAGATCGTCCTCGTCGTCCTGGTCCAGGTCACCCCCGTCCCGGTCGTAGTCCTCGTCTTCGTCCTCGTCGTCGTAGGCCATGTATTCCTCAAAGCCGATCCCAAGGTCAACCGGCGTTCCCACCTCAGCCCTGGGTGCCTGGACCGTCAAACCGAAGTACTCCAGGGTGATGGTGTCTTCCTGCTGCTTCAGCTCGGTCGCATTTGTCGTCTCGCTCATGGGTTCACCCGTCGAAAAAACAGAAGTAAGTGACATGCCAGAACGGATTGGCACGGGGCTCCTCCCGGCCATGATACTCGCGACCTGCCATGCCATCGACCCCAGCATCATCGGACGGCAGTCTCGTTCTGGACGACCAGGCCGTCCTTTGTCCTCGTGACGCAGAGGAACAGTGACTTGACGACCGTCGTCCGGCCATCCACCTGGCCAAACCAGTTGGCCCGGTATCTCCCGACCCCATTTCCCGACCAGAGACTGCGAACTCGCAGTTCGCCTTCGTATGGGAAAGCCTTACGAATCGCCTCTTGTGCTTCCTGGGCAGGCACACCCGAGGAAAGGGTGCCCGGCTTCTTCTCCACCTGAGGCTCTGGGATGTCGGCAAGTGCGTCCGGCATGGGCAGCTCCTGGCGGCGAGGATAAGACCTCGCCAGGTCCGTTCACGTCAATCATTCATGCATCCGGGCACGTGCCGTGCCACTACCGCCAGCGGAAATGTCCAGGGCGTTTCTCCGTCTGTAAGCCCTTCCCTGGGGCCATGTTGGCAGAACTGTCGCGATTGTGGCACCAGACTGCCCAATTCCTGCCCCCGAATCTGTCAGACGGCACCAGGATAGTCATGCCAATTGGGCAGTGCCATCTTTGCAGGCTGGACACATGAAGGCGTGTCGGGTAGTCTGCTCAACGGTTGGTTCGTCGAAGGAGCCGGATACGATCTTTGTCGCACCCTTCTCGTTCGCCTGCCTGCCATGCCGGGCTGAGACGTCGGCCCCTTTCCTTGTGGCCCCGGAAAGCAACAGAGCGGGTCACAGAGCCTTTCGCACAGGAGAACGACGAATGGGCAAGAAACTGTATGTGGGAAACCTGAGCTACGATATGACCAGCGCCATGCTGGAAGCACTGTTCGCACCTCACGGCACCGTGCAAAGCGCCGAGGTGATCATGGACCGTGACTCCGGCCGGAGCAAGGGTTTCGGATTTGTGGAGATGGGCTCCGATCAGGAAGCCCAGGCGGCGATCTCTGCCCTGAACGGTCAGATGCAGGGGGAGCGCGCCCTCAAGGTCAACGAAGCCAAGCCTCGCGAGCCCCGCAGTGGCGGTGGCGGTCGTGGCGGCTACGGCGGTGGTGGCGGCCGAGGCGGCTATGGCGGCGGCGGTCGCGGCGGTCGAGACCGTTACTAAACCGCAGCAACCTGCTGGATCGTGAAACCACAGGGCCACGAGAGAGTGGCCCTTTTTTCATCGCAGAGGGCTGAGTCTCGGGCGTAGGTCACGACCGGGAGCCTCGCCTGGGCGGTTTTGCCGGAACTCCACCCACCGGTTACGCCGGCACGCGGAAAGCGGGTTCGTTCATTGACGAGCCCGGTCGTGAGAGTATGGCTTATCCCGGCCGGGAGCAGAAGCTCCGGCGGTGGCTGACGCATTAAGCAGTGTTCTTGGGTGCTGTTTTGTCTGTTTTCCACAAGGCTATTCTGCCACAGGTGACGGGACGGGGGAGTCTGATGAGCGTGGACGACAGGGACGGTCTGAGGGGTTGAGAGCGACCGACAAAGGGGACTTGGGCTCTTGTCTCAATCGCGCCGCCGATTCCTGCCAGCTAACGCAAGCGGCGCGAATCACCCGCCGCCGAAGGCCGCGCTATCCTCGCGGAAATCCCGAATCGCCCTGTCGACAATGCGGCGGAATTCCCGCTCCAACTCGTCGGCATTGCGCCTTGCCATTGGAAGGGACATCCAGCAAAAATGCATCGCTTGCCGAACCGTCTGATCAACCTGCGCAGGACCGAAGAACTCGCGCATTCGCTTGAATGAATCTTCGTCACCCGGATCGAGTTTCTCAAGCATTTTTTGCCCTCGTCACATGCCCCCTGCAAGACACGAACATATCCATCTGTCTGTCGTCGCTCGTTTTTCCCAACGCCGATTTGGCGGGTATCCGTCCTGTCGACCGCATCTTGTATCTGACCGGCGAAATTCGCATGAT
>CAZPIO010000114.1:0-25748 GCA_964586235.1 uncultured Planctomycetales bacterium | reverse complement strand
GTTGCCTCGTTCATCTCCAGTGTCGGGTTGAGGTCGATACTCAGTGCTCCGGCCGCGCCGTGCTGGCGCACGCTGCGCCAGGCGGTGATGAGGAACGGCGGCGGCGAGCCGGGTGGCGGAGGCTCACAGGCATCGCCGATGCCGTCGCCGTCGGAGTCCAACTGGTCGGGGTCCCAATCGCACGGGCATCGGTCATCACAATCGGTCGTCTGCCCACCGGTGCAGACTGGCCGACCGAGCACTTGAATGCCATCCCCATCGAAGTCGAAATTGCTCACCCAGGGATCGGGCGACGGGTTACCCCGCGCGTCGAGGATGCCATGTTCGTCGCAATCACCGCATGTGCTCTCAGCAGGGATTCCCGGGCCGCTCGCACATCTCTCGAACCATCCCAGATCGCCCAAGTCGCTCCCGTTGCTTGCACGGATGTAACCGTCGCCGTCCACGTCGTACGCGTCACAGCTTCCGTCGGGGAAAAGCTGGGCGAGCGTGGCCGTGCTGCCCGTGTAACATCGCTGGATCATGGCGAAGTCGTCCTGGTCCACGTCGCCGTCGCGATCGAAGTCGAAGAGCGACAGGTTCATCCAGGAATCGCAGGCGTCCCCAATCCCGTCACGGTCGGCGTCCTCTTGTCCGGGGTTGGCCGCGACCGGACAGTTGTCACAGGCATCACCCACGCCGTCCGCGTCAATGTCGCTCTGGTCGGGATTCGCCGCTTGCGGGCAGTTGTCGCAGTCGTCCGGCACCTCGTCGCCATCCGCGTCCAGGCGGTCATCGAAACCGGGGCAGCGGTCGCAAACGTCGGGGACGCCATCCCCGTCGCTATCCGGGTGATGGTCATCCGGCGGTGGATGCGTGCTGCAATCCAGTTTGGGGTAAACCTCAAGCGTTACCGAGGCCCGGGCCGGATCGACGATCGCGGAGGTGAACATGACGCCGTCCGGGGCACCGGCGGCGGTGGCCGCATTGGGCTGCGAAAGGGTGATCGTGAGAGTGCCTACGCCGGTCGGGGTGATCTCGATGGTCTCAAGGAGCACATCTGTTCCGGACGGGAGACCGTCCGGCGGCGAATCGAGGTCAAGAAGGACCTCGCGGAACGGCCCCTGCACGGAGAGCAGGTGGGGCAGATTACTATCGAATACGGGGGCCTGACTGGTGGCGGAGATATAGCTCAGACCGCCCGGTGCCACGGGGTTGGCGGACCGATTGCTGATGGTGGCCGGAGCCGTACCGCTAGCTGCCAGAGTGAACTCACCGCAAACGAGCGGAGCGTCGAACGTGGCTCTCACGTCCAACACGGCCGGCGAGTCGACCTCCACGCTTGGTGAGCCCTGACAGTCCAGAGCGAACGTGATGGAAGACGCGTGCGATTCGGAGCCTCGGAGCGATAGGGCGGCCGCGAATAAGAGAACCAAGCCGAATCGCTTCATGTGCATGTCACACCCCCTGCGTCCTTCTCTTGGCCCCAACATGGCATTGGGCTCTGTCCCGGCAAGCAAGCCGCGATGGACCGTCAACCCGCCACTGAAATAGTAAGGCACCAGGCCCGGACCTATGGGGCAGGTTGCGACGGTGCCGTTGTTGTCAACGTCAAGCGCTTCCACGGACGCGCTCCGGGTCGGGTTTCAGCCGGTTTGCTCGCGGGGTCCTGTGATGGGCCCGTCGCAGGGACCGCAATCCCCGGCAGATCCTCATTCTTGAGCAGTCCAAGTCTCATGGCCCGCAGCTTGATGTGCAATAGGCCGTACTGCTTGTTTTGAGCTTTCGCCGCCTCGGCGTATTTGACGATGGCTTGCTTGACCCTCTCTGGAGGCACATTCGAATCGACCGCCCGCTCGATCGCCCATATTCGCTGGACGACGTCAAACTCGTTGACACCCTCGGAACCGGCGATGTACTCCACGAGGGTATCGGGCGTCCTTTGAACACGGATCTTCCACATATAGCCTTCGAGGTAAGTGGCGCGTGCTTGACCGCGGGGCTCAAACTTGGCGAGCTTCTCCTGGATTATCGCCAGAGTTTCCTGATCTCCGAAGTGGGCTAGCGCGGCTGCTGCCCCGTAGTGGAAATCCTCTGGCGAGTTGCCGGAGCGAACCAATGCTCTCAGACGAGGAAAGCAGGACGGATCGAGCAACCGCAGAACTTCGGAAAAGATCCCCGTATGCTTGCCCAGATTGCAGACAATCTCACACGCACACGAGGCCTTGGCCTCCGCCGGAAAGGGTCCCGTTGCCAGCAGACGTACAGCCAAGGGGCTTGCCCCGCCGAACCATGGGCTCCACGATGCCGTCCTGAGCAGAACCAGCAGTTGTGGGTCCAAGTCAAGGCCCCTGAAATCCACGTTGTGCAGGAATTCCGACAGGGCGTCCGCCCTGTGACGCAGGTCACCGGCGTCCTTGTCATAGGGCTTGCTCTCGAGCTCGGCGGACCAGCGGACGATCGTGTCCAACACCTTGGGGCGCGACGTTTCGTCACTTTTCTCCCATGCCAAGGCAAGCAGATCGCCTCGGGCTATCACGTTGACGGTGTCATTGCCTATGATCGGTTCGACCCGCTCCCAGAGCGCCTGTCCGCGGGCATCATCGATCTTGCGGAGCTTGGCAATGCGGCTGCCGATGGCAGGAACATACTGGGAATGCTGCACTTCCTGAATCAGCCGCTCCCATTCCGGGGCGGCATCTGCCGCCACAACAAATGTCGCAAGCCATATCATAGTTGACTGCACTGGTAGGTCCTCATCACGGTTCGCTCCACCGGCCGGTCTCAATCCTGGTCCAGATATCCCCCTTCTCGGTATTGGAGCGGTCTATACGCCCAGGGATAACAAGCGGAGCAGGCACGAGAGCCTCCGTTGGCGGCCGCAAGATGTTGGGCAACTGGGTCGGATCGCTTCCATAACTTGCATGCTCATAATCATCATACGTTCGTCCTTCCCATGTTCTCCCTCTCGGATTGTTCAGTCTGCCCAAGAAATGGGTCATTTCGTGCAAGATAACGTTGTATCCCTTCATTTCCTCTGGACTGAATAGTGGCGTAAAACCCTCCCAAAGTCTAAATCCGCCGTCATTTATCGCAACGTAAGGCCTCAGCGGCGGGTTTGCGGCTGCCGCGTCCGCGGGATCGAAACTGAATCCGACCTGGCGGTCCAGGAACTTCTGCGTTATCGGATCGGGACCTTGCATGTTGCCCACAAAGTAAATGTTGATGGCCCCGGCCGTCCAGTGGTATGGGGCAACCATCGCGTCAACGACGTTGTTCGGGCGAATGCGGTCCATGTGCGATCCCCAATGGTGGGACACAGCCTCAGGATTCTCGTCCCATTGAAATCGGACATCGCCACCGTACAGGTTCAGAGCGTTGGTCTGGAGGTGTCTGACGTGATCGATGACCTCCTGGCGGGTCAGACGACAACCCATGTTGTCTCTGTGCCCGAGTGTATCCTGCCCGCCATCCCATCGCTCTAGCACAATCCACACCTTAATGGGAATAACCACCGTACCGCCCACGGGAGGCGGCTTGTCCGGGCACCCGAGCAGAAAGACCACGAATAGCATAGGCGAGAATCGCTTCATCGCTCAATCCACCGCCGGAGTGATGACCGTGTACCCCGTGGGAGAGATCTGAAACAGCAGTACCTCGGGGTGACCGGCCTTGTTCAACGCGACATCGACCGCCAGAATCGGTCTGGTGAGATCATTGAAGTACAGGATATTCTCCGGATCCGGGTCCCCGGGGGCCCTGTGGAGGACCACGTTGGAGATCCTGTCCAGTTCCACGCGATCCGAGGTGAAGCTCACGACGTTCACCTTCACCGTGTCGGGGGCGGAGACGGATGCCTCGGGGCCCTTGGCGATCCTGCACACACAGGCCATATGGTAATCCCTGGCGCTCAGCAGGGTTTCGTGTTCAACGTACGTTAGGTCGGCCAGCCACGACAAGCGCAAGACCTTGGTGCCAGGCAGGATTTCCCCGAGCGAGGGAGGTTCGCCTTCATCCTCCGGCCAATACGGGTAGTGGAGGTCGGCGAAGTCCGCCGAATTGCCGGCGGGGGCGAACGAGAACGACTTGCGCACCATGGTGCTCCCGAAATTGACTACCAACGAGCCGACAAGAGTGCCGTCGCTGGTGAGGAGCTCGATCGCAGGCAGCGATCTCGGCGTACCGTCGCCGGCAAGAATCACCGCGGTCCCGGCATCGGTTTCCCTGACTTGTCCCGCCGAAAAGCTGATCGAGAACCTTGGGCTGGCCGATCCGATCAGCGGCTGATAGTGCCCTTCCCAGAAGGCCGTCGTGGAACCTGTGAACGCAAGGGGTGCAACCGCAGGGGTCAGGGAGATCGTGATCGGCGTCCCCAGAGTGCCCGCGTTCGGCGAAATGCTGACAGAAGCACTGGTGAGTATGGCTGCTGCCGCCTCCGCAAATGTGCCATCCTCGTCCGGGTCGGTAAGCAGTTGGATGGCGATGTCACAGGGAGAGGCGCTGGGGCTCAAGCCTTCGACGTAGACGGTCACTTTGCCCAGCCCGGAGCCCAGAGCTTGCCGACACAGCACCAGATCATTCTCATCGACCGTGCCGCTGTTGTTCAGGTCTGATGCGGCGTCGGCGGTGCCCAGGCGGTTGCGGATGAAGATCAGGTCATCCAGCCGAACCTGTCCGTCTCCGTTGGCATCGCCGAAAACCGCTCCCGAGCCGCTGGTGAAAACGGCACCGGCTGCAACCGCAGTGGTGCGAAGGGGAGAGGTCCAGAGCGCCACGTCGCCGGGATAAACAAGCTTGCAGTCGATCCCAGAAGCGAGCGAAAACTGGACGGGGACGGGTGCCTCGCCGACGACGACAACGAGGCCGATATCGCTGCCGCCCGGACAGTCAGCCTTCGCCAGGAAGACACGTATGCTGACGGCCAGGACAGCAAGCGCCACGAATGCCAGGATTGCGAGGAAACGGGATTTCGACTTCATGGTAGGGACTCCGGCCACTTTGTCGTCCGGACCGCGCCGCTTTGGCCCGCAGGATATCGATCAGGCGCGCCGCCCGATCTCTGGTTTGTGCGGCCACACTTCAGCGTCCGCCAGGCATCACCCACGCGCACTCGGTATGCCTCGTTCCGTCTGAAGCTTCGGGGCTCGCCTTGTCAATTGCAGTGTACCCGATAACGTCTCCGGAGTCAAATGTTTGCTCCATTTATGGAAACGAATTATTGGGTGCGGGGGGTATTTGCATCCCCACATTGCGCCCACCCTTCGCTCTCATCACCGCGCCCAATGCGTCCGCTTTGGCCGACAGCAGAAAACGGCTCACCAAAGAACCAGAATAATCCGGCAACAGGAGACCGAATGGCGGCGGGGTCGCGCCGCAAAGAGTCTCGGTGTCCGGCGGCCGCTCAGCACATTCGGCCGTCGGCGCAGCGATCAGCCGTTATTGCCTGACCACAGGGCTCAGAGGGACGTGGCGGACCGGCAGGACAGTGGGGCTTGCCTTCATGTTGCGACCTTTGCGGGTTGCTCCCGGCCGAGAAGTCGTGGTCTTGGACGGCTACGGAAACGGGTCACCCGTACCGCCCTGCGTGGGCCGACGAGGGCGTCGGCCCCACTTCCCGCTGCTACCGGGATTCACCGCGGGGCAAGGCGGATTCGCTCGTTCCGGGACGTGGTGCGGACCGCACTTTCCTGGGCACAGCGGTTAGGCCGGGGGATCGGCGAGAAGCCTACAGATTTCGGGCGGCCGCCACAGGAAGGCACCTGCTTTCCGACCAGGGGCTGCGCGCGGACCCTCTGCCGTCAGTTGGGTGACCAGCCAAGGGCTTGCTGATAGATCTCGACGCATCGTCGGGCCGAGTCGGTCCACGACAGTTTCTGGACCTCGATGCGTCCGTGCTGCCGCAGGGTCGACTGGAGCGACGGGTGGCGGAGCACGGCGATGATCTTGTTGGCCATCTCGTTGATGTCCCAGAAGTCGACCTTCAAGGCGTGGGTCAGGACCTCGGAGACGCCGGACTGCCTGCTGATGATCACCGGCACGTCATTGGACATGGCCTCGAGCGGGGCGATCCCGAACGGCTCGGACACGCTGGGCATGACATAGAGGTCAGCCATCCGAAAGACGCGTTCGACATCGGGTCCGCGCAGGAATCCGGTGAAGAGCACCTTGTGACCGATGCCCAGGCTCGCGGCCATTTCGACGATGCCGCGGACCATGTCGCCCGAGCCGGCCATGATAAAGCGGACGTTGTCCATCACCTCGAGGACCTTCTTGGCGGCCCGCAGGAAGTACTCGGGGCCCTTCTGCATGGTGATGCGCCCGAGGAAAAGAACGAGCTTTTCGTTGCGATCGATTGGAGCGGGGTTGAGGTTCAACGAGTTGCCGTTGAAATCGATGGCGTTGTAAACGACTTCGACGCGCTCGGCAGGCACACCGTAGCGTGCGACGACGATGTTCTTGGTCAGGTAGCTGACCGCGATCACCTTGGCGGCCATGTGCATGCCTTGTCGCTCGATGTCGTAGATGCGCTGATTGACATGCTCGCCGCTGCGGTCGAATTCAGTGGAGTGCACATGAACCACCAGCGGCTTGCCGGTGAGTGCGGCGACGGCGATGCCGGCACGGTAAGTCATCCAGTCATGAGCATGGACGACGTCGAACTCCTCCTGCATGGCCACCTGCGTGGCCAGGCGGGTGTATCGCTCGACTTCACCGAACATGTCGCCCTCGTACTGGGCGCCCGGCGTGAAGCCAACGGACGCTGCTCTCTGACTGGCCTGCCTGGCGGCCGCAACCGGGTCGGCGACCGCGGCCTGGCCTTTGGGAATCTTCTGGATCCCGGCGGCCTCCAACTTGGCCCTGGCGGCCGCGGCGGGTGTCAAGTAGGCCGACAGGCCGAAGCCGGCGTCCACGGTCCTGAAGGTGACGTTCTTGAACTCCTCCATGCGGTACATCTGCGAGGCGGAACCCGCCGGGGTCAAAAGCGTGACGTGTGTAGCGAAACTGGCCTCGACGGGTCGAGGAAGGACGAACAGGACCTCGGTCCCGGTTTCGCTCATTCCTTTCGTGAGCCCGTAGCAGGCCGTACCCAAGCCACCGGAAATAAACGGTGGAAACTCCCAGCCGAGCATGAGTACTCTCATGGCTGACACACTCCTCTCCGAACCGCGCACACAGGGCAGTGCAGACTACAAAAGGAGTCTTGCGCACGCTGTTGAGAGACGGTCAGGCGGGTGCCTGCTGGCACTTTCTCTGGTCTACCAGCAGATAGGGCAGGCCTCGTCCTTGAGGTAGGCGCCGCACGGCACACGCCCCAGCCTCGTTCCTTGGCGCTACGGTCGACATCCCTTTCCACGTCAACCGTGGCAGAATCCTTTGCCCCTATCCCCGCCTCAACCGGTAATACCCGACCGACGTGTCGCTCTGATGCTCTGCCGGTCGGGCTTGGCGCTACCGCGACCATATTCTCACAGCGACTACCGACAGCCTTATCTTCAAACGGTGTAAGGCCAGATCAGTTGCCGCAAGGCGCTCGCGGCGGCCAGATTGTCGGATGAACGACCCGATAAGCATAGCTCCGGTTCGGCAGCGTGTCAAACAAATGACATACAAAGGGATGCACCAGATAGGGCCATTCCCGAACCCGCGAGGTTCGGCTGAGGGCGTGGCGGAGCCGTGCAGGAAACGTGGGCATCCAATCATCGCACGGCGCGGGCCTGACGGTCAGACGCCCCTTGTGAGATTCCCTCCGTTTTGAGGCCAGAAAGCAGTTGTACGCGAGGACGTTGTTTCCGGGATGCGTTGCCGGCCTGTAGAATGGGTGGACGGGTTTGGTAGACGAGTCAGCCGTGACACACTGACATAGGAAGCAGGACAAATGTCGACAGAGGCCGTGACGCGCCGGGGCTTTCTGGGAGGCGCGACCGGAGCAGCATTAGCCTCGCAATCGGCAAGATCGGCGGAGAAGGTCTCGGGGGCCAATGATCGTCTTTCCGTCGGAATTGTTGGGGCGGGCAACCGGGGCGGGGCTCTGGCCAGGTGGATCAGCCAGCTCCAGAACAGCCAAAACGTAGATCTGACCGCAGTTTGCGACATCTGGCGTGAAGCCTTGGCCGCAGGCGCGGCCCACATCGAGAAGCTGACCGGGCGCCAACCGCGCCAGTGCCGCAACCTCGATGAGATCTGCGAGATGAAGGACGTGGACGTGCTGGTCATCGCCACGCCGGATTTCCTGCACGCCCCGCACACGCGCCGGGCAGTCGAGGCGGGGAAGGACGTTTATGTCGAAAAGCCGTTTGGCTGCGATTTCGAGCAGATCAAGCGCGCCCGCGATGCGGTCAAGACGTCCAAACGCATCGTCCAGGCAGGAACGCAGCGACGGGCGGAGGGATTACCCTGGGCAGCCAGAGAATTCGTCCGCAACGGGAAACTGGGCAAGGTGACCCATGTGGAGATGTCAGATGCGCTGTTCCAGCAGAGGTGGCGGATTCCCGGCTCTGAGACATCGTTGACCGAACGGGACACTGACTGGAAGCGCTTCCTGGATTACACGCCGGAGGCACCTTTTGATGCACGCAAGTACCGAGAATTTCGGCTCTTCTGGCCCTACTCGACAGGTATCTTCTGCCAATGGATGAGCCACACAGTAGACTTGGTCAACCTGATTCTGGACGACGTTCCGCGCGGGGTGATCGCGGCCGGCGGCGTCTATGTCTGGAAGGACGGCCGGACGAACCCGGACACGGCCCAATGCATCGTTGAATACCCGAGTGGATGTCTGTTCAGCTACCATATGCGGATGGGGAATATGGCCCAGAGCCGAAGCCTGACCTTTTATGGCACTGACGGCACACTGGACCTCAACGCCGGGATCGCCTACGGGGAGGGGGGGCTCGGGGAGGTGATCATGAAGCCCGGGGCCAACCAGATCCCCGAATTCACCGTGGCGACAAACCGGCGGCTGCCAGAGCGGGCCCAGGGCGGGGTCATACTCAAGCCGGAGCCGGACGGGGATCACATGGTCGACTTTTTTGAGTGCGTGCGGAGCCGACGGCAGCCGAGGGCGAACATCGACGCAGCCTTCAACCACGCCCTGGCCACGACCATGGCCGGGATGTCCCTGAGACTCAAGACGCGGATCGAGTATGACATGACCCTGGAGACCCTGCGGCTCCCGGGAAAGGATTAAGGTACCGCTATTCGAGGGTGGAGTAGGTTTCTTCGCTTTCGCGGGTGAGTTCCTGCACCGGCAATCGGACGATGAAGACCGTTCCCTCGCCGACGCGGCTGTCGACGACGATCCGGCCGTGGTGTTCGCGAACGATCTTGCGCGCGACCGCCAGACCGAGGCCGGTACCTGCCTGCCCCTTGGTGGACTTGAACGGCTCGAAGATTTCCTCAATCTGATCGTGCTCGATGCCCGGACCGTTGTCGGAGACCAGGAGGTTGGCGATGCCGTTCTCGGTGTCGAAGCGCGAGGCGACCGTGACCACACCTTCGCCGGGTGTCACCGCGTCGATGGCGTTGTTGACGATGTTCAGAGCCACCTGGTGCATGCCGTCGGCGTCGACCGGAATGGGGGGCAGGGATTCTTCGAGCTGGACCTTCAGCTTGACGTTGCGCTCCTGAGCCTTCTTCTCGACCAGTGAGACCGCATCCTGGACGATCTTGTTGAAGTTCGTCTGGCGCAGGTTGGGCTCGCGCTGTTTGCTGAAGGCAAGCATGTTGGTGGTGAGGCCGAGGATTCGATCGAGGTTGCGGTTGACGATCTCCCAGCCCTTGCCGACCGTTTCCAGGTCCGATCTGCCGAGCCCCATGTCGACGAGGTCGGCGCCGCTCTGGATGCCCTGGAGGATGTTCTTGATGTAGTGCGACAGGTAGGCCACGGTCTCACCGGTGGCCGCCAGCCGCGCGGTCTGCATCTGCTGCTGAACGAGGCGGGCGTTCTGGATCGCCAGGCCGGTCATCTGGCCGATGGCGCTCATCAGGCGGAGCTGTTCCTCGGTGTAGGTGTGGGTGGTGGCCGTGCTGTCGATATGGATCACGCCCAGGAGCAGGTCGCGGACCATGATGGGAGCGCAGATCACCGAGTGCAGGCCGAAGTCGTGGATGCTATCCTGGCCGGCATCGGTGGAAAACCTTGAGTCGGTCATCGCATTGGTGCAGAGCACGGCCGCGCGGTGTTCGAGGACGTGCTGGATGATGCGATGCGAGGTGGTGATTTTCTGCTTGCGGGCGCGGACGCCGCGACGATACCGCACCACGTGCGGAATCAGTTCCTCGCCCTTCTTGTCGTACAGCAGGATGAATCCGCGATCGATCGGGAGCTCCTCGCCGATCACGTCCATGACGCGTTCGAGCAACTGGTCAGGGTCGATGATCACGCCAATGGCACTGGTCAGCTCGGACATGACCCGCCAGGCACGGGCGGCGTCGGCGAGTTCGGGGCCGGCGATAATCACCGAATCATCCGCCCCGACACTGCTGAGGATGGCCGAGTCCATGTTCACTTCGCTGGCGTCCAGGTCGATCATGTCGGCCGGGATGCTGGACTTGCTGAGCTTCTCCATGGACTGGTCGCCGCTGTAGATGATCAGGGTGGACCCGAGCTTGATCTGGTCGCCGTGCTTGAGCCGCACGGGCTCGCGGACCCGGACGCCGTTGATGTAGGTGCCGTTGGCGCTGTGGAGGTCCTGGAGGACCCAACTGCCGTCCTCGGGGCGGACCTCGGCGTGCTGGCGCGAGACGGTCCTGTCTGACAGGGGGATCTGCTCACCCTTGCGGCCGATCACCGCCTTGTCATTGAGGATTCGGAAAGTGCGTCCTTTGTCGGGCCCCTGAAGGACCAGGAACGTAGCCACGACCAACTCCTGCGGCGGCTCCGTCGTTCGGGCCGCCAGTCATGCCTTGCTTTCGACCACGCGTGAGGTGCGTGCCCGTTCGTCTGCAAGAAGCCAAGACTACTGATCAACACCCACGGTCCGTCACCCTCCTCAAAAGAGCCACAAGACGGACACTTCAATCAGGACCGGGTTGGCTTTCGCCTGACTTGTGAAAAGGGGCGGTCACTGCCCGGTCCCATAGAGGTCGGCATCAGCGACCCTGCTACTTGATTCTATTATCCTGAGCTTGGCAGTCAAATGTTAGGCCGCCGGACGGCCGCCGCCAACCAAGCCGACACAGCGCCAGGCGCGGTTTTGGGATGGCAGTAGCCCCCTGACAGGCGAGTCAGGCGGAGCGACCCGGCCCCGGGCGCTGCAGGACGTGCCGCCAGACAGGTGCTCTGGTCGCCGGTTCGACGGTCGGCCAACCGATCGAGGCGGGCGGGGCCGATCCCTGAATCTTCAGCGGGGGCAGTTTCCGCGCCGATCCCGGCGCCGTACACGCCGCATGGTGAAGAGATTCAAGCGGGTGTACAGGGGCAAACCGGTCCGGCGCCCGATTGCCGGGGCCACGTCACTGCATGGACTTGTCCGCAGAGCCTGTCTGCCGCGAGATCGCCGGGATGGTCTGGATCTACTGGACCGCGAAATACGCCAACTGCGCCAAAAGGGGGACTAGTGTTACATCGCCTTGATGGCGTGCTCACGAACAATAAGGCCGTAAGCATCCGAGCCAACCACAAGAACACTGCGACCGGCATCTATCCAGCCACCTTCGCTTCCGGCTTCGTGTGCGACATCGTCGATCAAGACTCTGCCTGTCGGACGAAGGGCGGTTATCGTTTCACCGGTTGCGTTCATCGGCACCGTGTCCCACGTACGCGCCGGAGCGGAAGGTTTGGGAGTCCGCCTTGAAGCAAGCGGATGAAACGTTACCCATTCCCACCAGAACACCAAGCCGCCGCCGTCGGGTACAAGGGCGGCCACGATGAACAACGGAACAGCGGTCACCCATCGGACCAGGCACCAGACCGGCCCCAGCTCGCGCGCTCGTTCGATCAGGCTGTTGTCTGAATCCACTTGCGGGTCCACTCTACCGTTTCCAGTTCGAGATCGCAGACGTTGCTGGCCAGGAAGATCATGCCCTCGATGCGGCCCTGGTCCAGCCACTGGCGGCCGAGTTCGCACTGCTTTTTCATCAGGTCCAACGGCATGGGCTTGCCGGTACCGAAGTCCCAGAGGTAGCAGCCCAGGAGCTTGCCTTGTTTCGGGGCGAATTTCTCCAGACGATCGAAAGATGATTCGAGCCTGGCGAGATCCTTGGCCTCCCAGGTCCAGAAGGTGATCTTGTGCTTGTATGAGCCTTCGGCATGCGTCCAGATCCAGAGGCGGTCGAGAAGGGTTCGGTCTTCTGTGCCGCCCGGATTTCCGGCCGGTGCCGCCGCAGCAGACCCGCCGATTCCGGCCGCGGTGGCCGTGGCGACCGACCACTTCAGCAGATCGCGTCGTGTCGCCGGGTGGGTGTCGTTCTTGCGCATCATGGCTGCGGTATACTTCCATTTGCCGCACGACGCAAGAGGGCGCGGGGGCCTCGGCGCTTGAAATACGGCTGCGACTACGGACAGACCGGCGGTTGGCCTGGGCCGTTCAGACACGACAGGAACCAGCCGAGATCGGCGCCATCGATTGCGTTGTCTACGACGAGGTCCGCATCGTGGCATTCCGGGCCGTACATGACACCCGCGCCCGTGAGGCAGGCCTGCAGGTGCCCGAAGTCCGCCTGGTCGACGTCGCCGTCTTCGTCGAAGTCGGCGGGTGAAAGCGGAAAGACGCTGGTGATGACGGCGGGAGCGTATGCCGGCAAATCGTTGTGGGCAAAGGCGGTGTAGTAGCAGCGGGTGTCGGCCGAAAGGCCGGTGTGCAGGAAGCTGCCTTGAGAGCCAGGTGCGCCCGGCTGGTCAATCAGCAGGCTCCCGCCAGAGGGACTGCCAGGGTAGCCCAGGGTGCTGTAGCGGATCATGGTGCCGGTGAAGTTCACGCTGGATGGGTTGGTCCATGACAGGAGGATCTGGCGAACCCCAGGGGTGGCGGTGAAATTGGCCACCGCGTCGGGCGGCGCGGCGGTCGTCACCTGCACCTGTTTGGCAAGGGTATCGCCGAACCAGTTCACGTATTCCTGCACCATCCGCCAATCGGTGGTGTAGGTTCCCGGTGTGGTCGGGGCGGTCATGGTGAACGTCCAGGTGTATTGCTGGCCCGGAGCGACGGGGATGCCGCCGGAGATCAATTGCCGCCCGCCGGCCAGGGGATCCGAATCGTCCACCGCTCCCAGTTTGTAGTTGGTGCTGTCCCAGGGCATGAAACTGGTGTTCTTCATGGTGACGGATACCGCGTACTGCACGCCGGCGGTCATGACCGCGGGGATGGTGTCGGAGACATACTGGGCGTTGTCCTGAAACGCCGTCATCCCCGCCAGGGCCATGGCGTAGGCGGCGTTGTTGATCAGCCAGCATTCGTTGGTCTGATAGCGGGCAGGATAGTTGCCGGAGAAATCGAACTGGGGCAGGCCGGTGGTGTAGGTCCGCACGATGCCGTTGGGTACGACGCCGGGCTGGGAGCCCTTGGGCCAGCCGGCCGGCGGCGTGTAGCGATGGTGATAGGAGAGGGGGTGTGAAGTCCCCGCGCCGTGCACCATGCAGACCCGGAAGTAGTTCGATCCCAGAACCCAGTCGTACTGGTCCATGGCGAACTTCAGGTAAGCCGGGTTGTTGACCAGCTTGTGCGACTCGATCGCCCCCCAGGCCATCAGCAGGTAAAGGCGATTGACGCCCAGGAAGAACCCGTCGTTGTTGGAGTTGGTGGGGAAGTATTCAAGCGTTCCGCCGTCATTGCGGCGGACGAGGCCGATGCGGTCGCTGGCCAGGTAGCTGATATTGTGGTCCATCAGCGCCTGGACGGCGGTGGTGGCAGTGGCGGCCTGCGGAGCGGCGGGATAGGCGCGGGCGAACCAGGCCAAAACGCCTAGTTCGTAACCGGGGCCCTCAGCATAGTCGATGCTGTCGTAGAAAGCCGGGTTGGCAATCACGCCGTCGGCCATCTCGGTGACCTTCTGAACGCTCCGGTCGTAACAGTCCTGCTGCCCGAAGACGGCGAACAGGTCGAGGCCGGCCCAGATGTGATGGGCGCCGGAGCCCAGGTTGTTGTGTCCGCCCTGCGAGACGGCCAGGGCCACGCGATGGTTCCAGATCGACAGGGCTTTGCTGGCGAAATTCTCGGTCGGCAGTCCTTTTGAGGCGAGGACGCGGTGCATCCGGATCAATGCCGCACAGCAAACAGTCTCCTGCGGCGTTGCCTCCTGATCGGGCGGGTTGAGGTTCGGGTTGCCGATGTCAACCCAGCGGTCGTCACAGGCATTACAGGTGCTGTAGTTGTAGCAGCTACAGATTGTATTGTTGGTATCTGTTTCGGCCGGATGGAACGACGAAGTGCGGTTGATCCGGGTTCCGGCAAAGCAGTGGCCGCTGTCGTCCACCATTTTGACCAGCCAGCGGGCCTGGTAGAGGGCCTCGTCGATGATGTCGGGGGTTCCGTTGGCGTTCAGGTCGAAGGCATCGTAGTAGCTTCGATTGCTGTCGTAGAGCCAGAGGAGGGCGAAACAACCGTCCCCGGCGAAGCCCTGCGGAAACTTGTTGTAGTCTCCCGCGTCGTGCCAGCCGCCGACAACGTCCATGTGGACGAAGGTGTCGCTGCGGATGCCGTCGTCGAGATGACAGGGGCCGTGCCAGTGGGTGCCGTCGTAGAGGTCGGTGACGTCGGAACCGCAGCGCTGCGTGGTGAAATAGCGGAAAGCCAGGGTGCCCGTGACGGCCTGAAAGATTCGCGGGTTGATGGTGAAGTTATATGAGTTCGCCGTTTCGGTGTTGACGGTGGCGGTGACGTAGCAGGCACCCCCGATCTTATAGGCGCTGAAATCGCCCTCCCAATAGAACTTGCTCCACAAGCCGCCTTTGCGGATCAGATTGCCGGAGTAGACGGTGCTGTTGTCGGAGACCTTCCTGACCTGGAAGGTGCCGTCGCCGGCAAAGTCGGTGCTTCGCTGTGCGCGCACGATCTTGGGTCCGTTCGATTCGTAGCCGGCCTGGTTGACCAGCACGTCGAGGGACAGGCACTCGGCGGAGATGACCCCGACTGTGACTGCGATCAGAAAGCATTTCGTGTTCATGGTCTCACTCTTGACCATCCGGCGGCACTACACCGCCGGGCTGAACCCGGCGGCTCGCCTCGTTTTCACGGTGTCATCCTCAACACCCGGGCGGCTGGCCTGCGCCGTTCAGGCATGACAGGAACCAACCGAGATCGGCGCCGTCGATTGCGTTGTCGACGACCAGATCGGCATCCTGGCATCCCGGGCCGTACATCACGCCCGCACCTGAGAGGCAGGCCTGCAGGTGGCCGAAGTCCGCCTGGTCGACGTCGACGTCCACAGCTTGTGAGGCGGGGGGCACCAGCACCAGGATCGCAAACAAGAGGATCGCGGTGCTGAAGGGTCTACTCATCTTTCTGCCTCCGCTCATCGGCATCGCCAGACATGCCGACAACCACGGCACCAGTATACCACACGGCGAACCTGGGGAAGCCGGTGGTATGTGTGTCTGCCTCCCATAGACGGCACGGTGTACGGGAGGCCGGCCGTGGCGGCCGAAGCGCGATTCGAGGTCCGAGAAGGAATGGCACCGGCCGGCACCGACCTGTTCAGCGGGGGAACCGGCTTCGCAACTCGATCAGGCGCTGCCGGGTGTAGAGTTCCGGCCGGTCAAGGAACTGGCGGTAGCTCACCTCGGTAAAGAAGCCTTCCCGAGGCGGCAAATCGTTGTCCTCGTCGAAGAACTTGAGGGCCTCGTCCAGACACAGGCCGGCCTCGATCTGCGTGCGACGAACGGCCGCTCTCTGAGGCAGCGTTCTGGCATCCCGGGCGGCGGACCTGGCCAACTCGACGATGGTGGTGTACAGCATGAGCCAGCCGGCGACGTCGATGATTTCGGAGGGCACCCGCGTCGGGTTGATGATCTGGGCCGCCGGCTGGCGGGCGGGGTCCTTGAGTTCGCCGAACATGAGCAGCACCGGGCCGCGTTGTTCGATCTCGGTGGTGTCGAAGGCGAGATTCGTCTGCGCGCCGCACTGCCCGCAAGCGGCGGCAAAATGGACAACATGCCTCGGGGCATCGTAGCAGGGAGCAGCGTCGGCAACGCCCAAGGGGGCGGAGCCACACTTGCCGCACGCCATGGTCTTCAGGTACAGCCGTGCTTCGGTCAGGCTATGGACAGGAAGGGCCGGGCTGGCGCTACTCATAGCCCGCTGATAGTATCGTGCCGGCATGCGTGGGCAAGTCGCGGTGGAAATCGTGCACGCGCCGCACGGTCGGGCCCGCCCTTGACCGACTTGCGGGGGTCGGTCACGGGCCCGTCGCCTGCGCGCTGGGTTCTGGAGTGGCCGTGCTGTGGAGCCGGATTCTCAGGCCGATTCGAGCTGGGCAGGGTCGGCGGTGATCACCAGCGAGGAGCCGCTCGGGTCCCGGAGCCGGATTTTAATGCGGCCGAGCCGGCGGAGTTTGTCCCTGTCGGCCTCTTTGCCCACATAGACGACCTCGGCCGTGACGCGGTTGCTGCCCTGGAAGAACAGACCCTGAAGGCGTCTCTTGTTGGATGGCGAGATTCGACCGTGGTCGTCGTCCCAGGTCGACCATTCCGGGACTTCGGTGGGATTTGCGACGCGTACCTTGGTCCCCACTGCGAGATACTTATTTCCGTCAAACGACATATCGAAACCTCCGACCTCAATTTCGATCGCAGCCGCACCTCGGAGACGCCCGGCCGGCCTGAAATGCACCAGAACCGTTGATCGGAGCGGTGCAGGCCTCGGACGGACTCATCCGGAAGCAGGCACATCCAGTACATCCCTGAGCGGGTCCGACATGGTGGCGGCCCGGAGTCGCTTCGCTCGGCGCCGCCAGTTGCACCTGCTGTCTGTTATCGTAGCGGCCCCTCCGATTCTGGACAAGCGTTTTTCGAAGAGGGGTATTCGCCCTGGGCATGACACCGGGGAATCGGGCCGAGGGGGCTTAGCCGGCCGGGCGAAAGAGCCCTCACCACCGGCTTGACGCTGCCATCTACAGGTCATAGAACACTCGCAGTTCGGCCGTCCGCGGGACGGGCATCGTTTGCTCAATCCACCGGGAGCGGCTGGAAGGAGCCGGGCTGACATGCAACCTTCGGGCGAGGAAGTACGCGGGTCGCTGGAACGATACCTTGAGACCGACCTCATCCTGGGCGCGGATGCGGCGCCGCTGTACCCACCGGCCGCGGCCGCAGCTCGTCCAAGACCGTTGCCGGGCCAAGGGGCGGCCGGTCCCGTTCGGCCCGCCCGGCGCAGCGATATCCAGGTGTTGCAGGCCATCTCGGCTGAGACGTTGGCCGAGCGGCAGCGGGCCTTGAAGGAGCTCGACGAGAACCACGTCAGAGGTTGCATGAAATGCAGCCTGAGTCGAACCCGCAGGAAAACGGTTTTCGGCCAGGGCCACGCTGCCGCGAGACTGGTGTTCGTGGGGGAGGCACCGGGGGCCGAAGAGGACGCTCAAGGCCTGGCGTTTGTGGGCCGGGCGGGGCAACTCCTCACCAGAATGGTTGAGGCCATGGGGCTGACCCGGGACGAGGTCTACATCTGCAACATCCTGAAATGCCGTCCCCCGAACAACCGGGATCCCGCGCCGGATGAGGTGTCAGCCTGCTGGCCTTACCTGGACGAACAGCTCCGGATCATACAACCGGAGGTGATCGTGGCTTTGGGCAAGCCAGCCGCCCAGACCCTGCTTCGAACCACTGTGGGCATCGGCCAGCTCCGGGGCCATTGGCACGAGTATTTCGTTTCGGGGTCGCCGATGATCGGGCCTGCCACCCCACTCATGCCGACCTATCATCCTGCCTACCTCCTTCGGAACCCGGCGGATAAGGTCAAGGCCTGGAACGACCTCAAGATGGTGATGGCCAGGCTGGGCCTGCCTTTGCCCGAGAAGTAGCCGGAAGACGAGCCTATCGAGACAGGCTTTAAGGCGAGCCGAGGTGGCCACACCGGCGTGACGCAATACCGTCAGGGCCGACGGGGAGCCATGGGTGGCGGGCGTCGTTGGCACACCTTTACCAATCAGCGTTTTTGCCTTCGTACCTCCTTGCATCGCCGAGCGTTTTGATATATCCCTAAACCCCAACATTCGGCTTGGTCGATAGATGTGGCTGGGTCCGAACCGCTCGGTTCATCGGGATTTATTGCCAATTCCCGGTCAAGGGAACACCCTTGTCGGAGAGACCTGTCTGGTTGTCGGCATTCACGGCGCGGCGATGATCCGAGACGGTGGAAGAAATTTCTGGGATGCTTTCGGAGAGTCTGCAGTTGTAGGGTTCGGTCCGTAGTCGGCCCAGGGACGAGGCCGCGCGGTGTTGTGGGTGTAGTAAAACACCTGAGTCTCGCTTTCTTTTATTGAGGAGGTCTGACAGTGGTGAAGAAATTCGCGCTTGTGCTGGTTGCCATGGGCTCAACGCTGTTTGTCTCGGGCTGCGTTCAGGATCTCTGGAATGCGGCCATCGTCGGTGCCGGCAAGTATACGTCGGCAACCGTCGAGGCTTTGCTGACGGACTACTTGCCCTTCTAACCGGTTGCGGGGCAACCGGTCGAAGAATACTGACAACAACGGGCTCTGCCCGCGTCTCGTGGAGTACCCTGAGTCTGGCCTCCACCGGGTGCGGGCGGGGCCCGTTCGCTATTTCCCTCCTGCGTGGATCCATCATCGTTCGGCTCGGGCGATACCTGGCCGGCAACCAGCCGGGCTGAGAATGAAACTGACCGACGAGCCCGTCCGGAATCACTCCTCCACCAGCGCAAAGTCATCGAAATCGACGGTGTAGATCAGGTCGCCCACGTCCTTGTTGTGCCCGCGGGTCCAGACGCTGATGCTGTTGCCTTTCGGCCTGATTCCGTGGAAAACGATCTGGTCGTACATGGCGCTGCGGCGTCCGGTCAGACCCCAGATAATGGTTACGGCCTTGGGGTTGGCGACCTGGCCGGTCGGGTCGTAACCGACGGCCGCCAGGTATCGCTTGTCGGCATGCGTGCTGCTGCATATCCAAGCGGACAGGCAATAGCTCTTGCTGCGGCTCAGGCCGGAGACTGTCTGGACGAACCCACCGTCGATCTTCGTACCGTTGATGTTTCCTCCGATGACCCGCGAGGCGTTGCTGCCATTTCGGCCATACTTGCCGTACCAGAAAGCGGTCGCGGACGTGCTCCATCGTTTCCATCCCGGCGGGTCCGGGGCATCGGCATCGCTGAGGGTGCCCTGCTCGAAATCACCGTTTGTCAGCAGGTTTCGGCCTTTGGGCTCGTATGGAGGAACGGGCTTGCGCGGCTTCCCGGGACTCACGTATTCGACGACCGTCATCTCCAGATCCTTGTCCATGACGGGCTTTCCGTCGCAGAAAGCGTTGCCGTGCGGGTAGGCATTCCGCGGATCGTTTACGACCGCCGCGTTGTAGCCCTTGTAAGGCGGGACGGTCACGAATTCGAGGCAGTACGTTTTTCCCGGCTGCAGCTCGACCTCGCCGGGCTGCCACGCGGCCCCGAGGAAGCCGTATCCGGGCCCCCACCACGCGGCCTCTGTCCGTTTCGCGACGCCGATCTGCCTGCCTTTCGGATCGTTCTCGTGGACCCGGATCTCGGCCTTGACTCCCTTCTGCTCGCCGCCCCAGGCCACAAGCGTATCAGCCGAGGCGAGGGACTTGCCCTTGGCGACCCAGGTTTGCGCCCAGGTGCCGCCGCCACCGAGCTCACCCGGCTTGATGTCGTGGACCCGCATGTAAGGAATCACGGTGCCGTCGCTGTCGGAGGAGATGGATGCGTAGAGATCGTACTTCTGGGCAACGCCGTCGGCGTAGCCCGTGCCCTTGTCATACCCCGGTCCGGCAGCGTCGTGGTGGACGAGCATGCTGAGGTCGTTGCGGCCGGCGTCTCCGAGACCCTCGATACGAAGGGCATACTTCCGCCCCGGCACGGTGGGCAGGTCGCCGCTTCGCCAGCCGACCCAGTTGTCGTTCAAGGCACCGAGCTTCGGATCGATCCGCTCGGGGCCTACCTGTTTCCATTGTTCGGGCGGCACATTGTCGCGGACCTCGTGGATCGAGACGCGCGTTGACGCGGCGTTGGCGTTGGCAAGCTTGTAATGGGCGTGGGTGATGGAGGTGCCCTTGGCGACAAAGGTCTGGTGAAAGACTGTGGCCGCAGCCCATGGCTCGGGCAAGCCCGGCTGTTTCCACGAACCGAATTTCGTGCCGAAGACGCAGGCGTAATCGAGGGGCGGGATGACGTTCAGCTCGGGGTTCCGGCCGGGTCTGACGGTGATGTCGTGAAGCACCGCCGGGCGTACGAACCATTCGGGCTGATGCAGCAGAATGGCATAGGTTCCGGGGAGAACGTCGAACGGTGTGTACCCGTCGTGCGTTGTCGGCTCGTACGGAGGTGCCCCGCAACGGCGAACGTGGGCCTCGCCGAGGCCCTCCTCAGAGAGCCACATATCAAACTCGTAGAGTTCCACGTATCCCGCTTGTGGCTGACCGAGAATGCCTGGAATTCGCGCGCGGGTCACCAGGTTGCCCATCATCGAAGGGGGCTCGGCGGCAGCCACGATTGTCGTCATGCCCAGGGCGAGTGTGATCCGCGCGTCAATCCTTTTCATGATTCACCTTGCTTCCTGTTGCCCGCCGGAGATCGAAGCCGGTTGCGCCGCTCGCGTCCTCCCGTGAGGCTGATGTTGATCTTGCCGCCGGTCAGGTGCGCAAGATATCACACCAAATCAGCTACGCCAAACAGGCGAGGGTATGCACTTGAGATCGCTGGCAGACCCGACTGAGGTTGGCATGGTCGGGCAGGAAGCGTGCGGGCGCTCGCCTCGGTGAGCAGGCCCATCGTTGGCGGGTCCGGGCATGCCATCGCGCGGGAACAAGCCGCGGTTTTCGTGCATGTCTCGATATGCGACGGGCAAAGTTGAAATGCGTTGTCGAATCCGGAGCAGGAGGTCACAGGTAGCCCCGAGAGCGCCCGATCGTGCGACGGTGAAGGGTCGGCTGCGTTTCGGTGTCGGTGGGCAAATAATAATTCCCGCCTCAGACATTTTGAACGCGGTCAGCCCTCATTATCGGACTTACGGCTCCGAGTGTTCTGTGTCGCCAGCAGGTTTTGTGCGTGATTCTACCGATGCCGGGGCCGGGCAATCGCGTCTGGCTTTCGGAAGTTCAACCAGATCAATAAAAAAAGACTCGGTTCAAGGAAGTCGCGGCATGTACCGATCTCCGGTGTGGAGTCTCTCGAACCCCGCGAAGAGCGGTGGCAGGGCTATGACCATTCTCGCATCCGAGCAACCGGGTCTCGTCATCAGCAGCGAGGCCATGCGCTTTTTTCCAGTTGAAGTGTCGACGATTCAGGACGGCATCCTGGAGATGGACGTTTACCTGGATGCCGGGGGGGACGGCAGCAGCTACGTGCTCTACTGCGCCGAGGGGGTCGCCTTCACGAGCAAGCTTCGCGAGAAGCTCCTTCCTCAGCAGATTCGATTTCTGTACGTCCCATTAAGTCAGCATAAGGAATACCGCAAGACGCTGCATCGGCACCTGGAGAAGGTCTATCGGGACCCGGGCAAGGAGTTGTCCGAACGGACGCGCGTCGTGCGAGACGCCTGTGTCAAGATGATCGACGACGTGCTGTTGTTCCCGGAGCGGCCGGAATCGATCGACGTCGTGAAGGACGTGAGCCGACAGTTCACCGTGTGGGTCCAGGAGGATCAATCCGCGTTTTCCTACCTCATGGACATGGCCACCCACGACTACTACACGGTGACCCACATGGTCAACGTCGGTGTGGGCTGCGGCCTGCTGGCCAAACGGTTGAAGTCGGATGACATCGAGTGGCAGTCGTCGGTCATTGCAGGCGGCCTTCTGCACGACGTTGGGAAGCGCAAGATTGCGCCGGAGATTCTGAACAAGGAAGGCCGGCTCTCGGACGAGGAATGGGAACTGGTCAAATCTCATCCCGGCGTGGGTTTCGAGCTGATCAGCCCGAATCCCAACATCGGAGAGACGGTCATCGAGATGGTGCGTTCGCACCACGAGCGCATCG
Organism: uncultured Planctomycetales bacterium; assembly: GCA_964586235.1. Taxonomy (GTDB): domain Bacteria; phylum Planctomycetota; class Phycisphaerae; order UBA1845; family PWPN01; genus JAUCQB01. The sequence goes on along the minus strand of CAZPIO010000114.1, from coordinate 3,675 downwards.
ATGGTGAGGGCTACCCGGCGGGGCTGAAAGGCGACCAGGTCGGCGAAGGGGCGCGGATATGCGCGGTGATCGACGTCTTCGATGCCATCTGCTCGTCGCGGCCCTACCGCGGTCCTACGCCCCCCGAGCAGACGCTGAAGATCCTTGCCGAGGGGAACGGTACACAATTCGATCCAGACATGGTGGCAACGTGGACCGAGATTGTGTCCGGGCTCCTGGCCGCCGATGTTTCACGCGCCCCTCAACAGGCCTCCACTCCCGAGCCTTTTCCCCTTGATGCGTTCATCCAGCAGTCACCGGCGGGTGACACGAAGGCCGGCCCGCGCAACCGACGCCGCCACCCGCGATACGATTGCTGCCTCAGCGGCAGGGCGAGGTGGCTGGAGCGGCGGGGAGAGTATCCTGGCAAAGGGGGCCAATGGTCGGACATGCTGGTCCTGGACCTCAGCCAAGGCGGCGCGAGGATCTCGATGCAGTTGCCGCTGGAGTGTGACGAGGTGCTGGAGCTCGAACTCCCCGCGAAAGACCGCCCGCCGGTGCGACGAACGGCCCGGGTCATCCATGTCAAGATGGAGACGGGGCCCCAGTGGCACGCCGGCCTGATGTTCATGTAAACCCGCCGACAGCGCCGATCACAGCATCCGCAAGCCCATCGGATTCACCGGCTATTCTGCCGCTCAGGTTTTCGCAATCCGGGGACAGCATCTCCGTGTACAATACCGCGAGCCGGTCCGGAGCTTGCGGCGCGGGGCTGCGGGTGGCGGCGGGCCGCTCTTGTCGAGACCGTCGATTCGACGAAAGGCGAACCCATGCGAACATGCCAAGCCGCACTGATGGTGACTGCGGGAGTTTTGCTGCCACTGCGGACAGCCGGCGCCGCCGGGATCGGAGCCGAGCAGGTGCTGAAGGAATGGCACTTTGATGCCTCGGTCCAATGGAACGGCTGGAGCCCGAACGGCGAGATCCGCGACGTGCAGTTCGGATCCGACGGGGTGAGTTTCACGGCGGTCGGCTCGGACCCGATCATTGTGGGACCGGCATTCGAACTGCCGCAAGCGACGAACCAGCAGTGGGTGATCATCGACCTGGACTGCTCGGAGGGCGGTCACGGTCAACTGTTCTTCACCAACAAAACGACGGGCCGATACAGCGGGTTCGAGGCCAACTGGGCCAGCGATGTGAGGGTACCCATGGCCGGCAGGCAGAGTGTGACGGTGTGGCCGTTCTGGGGGAGCCTGCGGAAAGTGATTCGTCTTCGTCTGGATCCACCCTCCGGCGCACGGTACCGCCTGTCGTCGATCCGCATTGTGGGCCTGTCCGAGCCGGCGGGGCCACCCGCATGGACGTTCGACAAGGCGGGCGATTCGTGGCGGTCGATGCACGCCGCGGGGCTCGAACAAACCGGCGAAGGTCTGGTTGCCCGGGCGGCCGTTCCTCAGGCGGTCATCGCGTCGATGGTTGAGCCGTTTGACGCGGCGCGCCGGTCGATCCTTCGCTTGCAGGCCCGCTGCCCCGGCGAGGAAGCCATCGGGCTGTACTGGGCGAGCGAAGAGAACGCCGGCCTGTTTGGCCAGCCGATCGCCCTGCCGGGGCAAGCCGGAGGCGCGGTGGAAGTCGATCTTCGTTGTTTCCCGGAGTGGAAAGGCAAGATCACCCATCTGGCCATTGCCTTCGGCACCCTGGGGCGAGAAACGCTGACGCTGCGTTCGATGAGCATCGACGAGAACGATGCCCATCGGCCATTCCTGCGGCTGAGACACCTGGGCTTCGATCGCCCGATCAATCGACCGGGCAAGCCTGCCAAGGTGCGGGCCATCCTGGAGCACGGAGGCGGTCCGGCGGCTGCGGCCGGGCAGGCGACGTTCGCCACGGACGCGAGTGTCCGCTGCGATGATCCTTCGGTCGGCATGCCGGCCGTCGAACCGGCCAAACGCGTGGAATTGACAATCCAGGTTGTTCCTCAGCAGGCCGGCCCGACCGCGATCACATTGCAGGCCAACGGGCAGCGCTTCACCGGCACCCTGCGGATCGACGAGCCGATCACGAAGCCGGAGCTACTGGACCGCGGGCCGGGCAGGTACGACGTGCCGCCGCCAAGACCGGTGAAGACGCAATATCAGATCGGTATTTACTACTTCCCCGGCTGGTCGCCCGATCAGGTCGACCGCTGGCGGCGGCAGGCCGATTTTCCTGAGCGTGACCCGGTGCTCGGGTGGTACAAGGAAGGCATGCCGGAGGTGGCCGACTGGCATATCAAATGGGCGGTCGAGAACGGGATCTCGTTCTTCGTCTATGACTGGTATTGGCGCGACGGGAAGGAGCAACTGGGCCAGGGGCTCAACGAGGGCTTCCTGAAAGCCCGTTATCGCGACCACATGAAATTCGCGGTGATGTGGGCCAACCATCCGCCGTTTGCGAACCACACGCCGGAGCAACTGCTGACCGTCACCGACTACTGGTTGAGACACTATTTCCGCCAGCCGAACTACCTGACGATCGACGGCAAACCTTACGTGAGCTTCTTCAGCATTCAACAGTTGCTGACCGAACTGGGCGGGCCGGAGAAGACACGAGCGGCTTTCGAGGCGATGCGCCGGCGTGTTCGCGACGCGGGGCTGGCCGGCCTGCACATCGCGGCCTGCGCCGGGTCCGAAGCGGGGGTAATGCCGATGCTTCAGGAAGCCGGTTTCGACTCGGTGACCGCGTATAACTACGCCAGCGCCGGGGCCACGATGGACCAGTCGCCCTACCGGGCATTCCTCTTAAGCCACGAGGCGATCTGGCAAGCGATGCGGAAGACAGGCGCGCCGCCCTACGTGCCGCTGCTGACGGTGCAGTGGGACGCCCGGCCGTGGCATGGCCCGCGGACTCATCAGCGGTTCGGCCGTCGCACTCGGGATTTTGCCGAGGCCCTGGGCCGGCTGAAGGTGTACCTCGACACCCACCACGAGCGGATGGGCATTCTTGAAGCGTGGAACGAATGGGGCGAGGGCTCATACATCGAGCCGAACGCGGAATTCGGATTCAAGGACCTGGAGGCCATCCGCCGGACGTTTGCCGAACCGGGCGACTGGCCGATCAACATCGGGCCGGATGACGTCGGCTTGGGCGGGAAGTACGATCTGCGAGCAGAAAAAAAGTGAGCCGCGGATCGCACGATTGCCCTTGAGTCGGGTAAGACGCGATCGACGGCTCATCTCATCCAAAAGCATCTCAGCACGCGAGCGAGCGCGGGCTGGATTACCGGCGACGCAGCAGGGCCAGGCCTCCCAAGCACAAGAGGGTCAACGCGGCCGGCTCGGGCACGATCGCAAAGTAGGCGTTGTCGGCGTTGCCTACCATAGCGCTATAGTTCTTGAACATCGGGTACACCTCGTTGCTGAAGCCCCTCCACGCCGAGGTATTGATGGCAGAAGACGCGGTCGCCGGGCTTCCGACAGGGTTGCCGGAGCCGTCCAGCGCCCAGAAGGAAACATCCACTTGCGCCCCACTGGCCAACTTTGTGACCGTCATTTGCTCGCGGTACCAGCCGTTGGCGGCAATGGTGCCCAGACTTGCAGTCGGTATGAGGATGGTCTTGACGGCGTCGCCGCCGGCGGCGGGGCGGAAGTAAGTGACTAGCCCAAGTTGAACACCAAAGGGCGATTCTAGATTTTTTTCGGGTTGTTGGACCGC
>CAZPIO010000113.1:0-25808 GCA_964586235.1 uncultured Planctomycetales bacterium | reverse complement strand
GGCAGGCGGTGACGATGGACGAATCGAGCCCGCCGGAGAGAAACGCCCCGAGCGGCACATCGGCGATGCGCTGGCCGACGACGGCGGTCTCAATCCTTCGCCGCAGTTCGCGCACCGCATCCGGATATGGCGGCGGTGGCCCGGCCGGCTGTTCGAGCTGGAAGAACGGTTCGGGTTGCTTGACGCCGTCGGCGTCGAAGCAGAGCCGCTGCCCCGGCGGCAGCTTCCAGATGTTGCGATAGATGGTATGCGGATGCGGGATGTAGCCTAGCGTCAGGTAGACGGCCAGCGACTGCGGATCGATCTCACGGGGAAGATCCGGAAACTGCCGCATGGTTGTCATCTCGCTGGCGAACATCAGGCGCCCGTCGTGGAGCGCCCAGTACAGCGGCTTGATGCCCAGCGGATCGCGCGAGAGGTGGCCGGTTCGTCCCCGCATGTCCACGAATGCCATCGCCCACATGGCATCGAAGCGACGCAAGGCCTCGGGGCCCCAGTGCATGCAGGCCGACAAGACCACCTCGGTATCGCAGGAGGTCCGAAACGAGCCGGGCAGTTCATCACGAAGCCGCAGGTGGTTGTAGAGCTCGCCGTTGTAGCTGACGGCACATGTCCCGGCCGCGTCGGTCATGGGCTGATGGCCTTCGGGCGTCGGGTCGATCACGGCCAGTCGCGTGTGAGCCAGCCCCACGGAAAAGCCGGGCGCCGTCGCCGTCCAGATGCCCGTGTCATCAGGCCCACGATGCCCGAGGCACCGGCACAGGCCCTGCAACAGCCCCGGATCGACAGGACGGCCGTTGAAATCAACGATGCCCGCAATGCCGCACATGCCGGGGCATTGTTGAGCCGCCCGCCAGGAAACGCAAGCCAGCGACGGATCAGCACGGACGCAGGGCTCCACGATACGCCGGGCGTGTACCGCCTGGCGGCTTGCATATGTTGCGCGTCAGGCCGGAGGCCTGGCACAGGAGTAGCCGGCGGCACCGCCGCCGGTGGGAGCGCGTTTTGCGCCGTCTGAAGGCTGAAAGCCTTCCACCCGTTCCGGTCTGACCCCTTCAGGGTCATTTGCATCCCCTGCAACCGGGTCCCGGCAGCGGCGCGCTGCCTGCTGCCGGCTATTGCTCAAGGCCTCCGGCCTCGTCAACGGTTGCTCGGCCGCATCGGCACGGCACGCGAATTCTGGTGTGCATTCCATGTGCGGCTGTTTTCGCGGGATGCAACTTATCGGAAATAGAATGCACCCCGGAAAGAGGCGGGGGCACGGCTGACTCACCCGTACTCGTTGAGCAGCTCGATCAACTGCCTGGCATTGGCCACCGCGTGAGCCTCAGCGTCGTTGTTGAAATAGGCCCAGACCTCACGGCCGGCCGACAGCCAACCGTCGATGCTCTTGGCGTCGCGATTGAGCCATTCACCCTGCCGCAGGCCCTTGGGATAGAACCGCCCCTTGCCCCAGTGGGCGTAACTCCAACCGCTGGTGCCGACATGGAGTCGAGCGGCGGCCATGCCAATATCATGATCAGCCTCACCCCACCCGGCAAGGGGCCTGATCACCGGCGGCCGGCTGCGTATCCGGGGATCAGCCTCCAGCGCCCGACGGACAGCACAGGATCGCGTGTCACCGTTTGAATGTCCTTCCAGAGTTGTTCAAGTTGGCCATCAGCCCACGAATCGGTGGGCACCAGCGCCCGGGCTTCGGCGGCCAGGCTCGGATCGCCTTCATCCAGCCGCCGTCGCCAGTCGGTCAGCTCGCTCACCACCTGTCGTGAACCCAGGTACTCGTTGGGGATGTCGTGCAGCAGGTGGCCGACACGGGAAATCGGTTCGGCGGGCAAACGGGCGATGAACGGATCGGTCAGGCCGTACTGGTCGACAATCTGTACCCCCGGCCCGCCGTGATACCCCAGAAGCCCGATCGTGTCGAAAGAAACAGCGATAGGGCCGTGTCGATCGGCGTATTGGCGGGCTGACTTTCCGAGCCGAACCCAGTCGTTGACCATGCTCACGGGGTATCGGCCCGGCGGGGCGAACCGGCTTTCGCGCCAGGTGCCCCGATACCACGCATGTTCGTCGGCGATGCCGTCCAGGGGGATCTTGGACGTGCGCGGCCGGAAATCGAAGAGCACGGACAACCCGCTCCCCGCCAGTACCAGGCACACCGCGACTCTGCCGGGAGCCAGCGTCCTGCGCTTTATCAGCAGCGCCGCCAGGACAACGCTGCTCAGACCCGTGACCGCAAGGAACGCGATCGGAAGGGCCGGATACACGCCCGGCGGGCCCACGGCCCGCCTGCGGGATAGTTGCGATGCAGCCTGCCCGAAGCTCCAGGCCAGGCCCGCGATCATCGCCAGCGTGAAGGCCGTCCTCCACCATCTGGCCGACTTCGACAAGTCCGCCGCAGGCCTGCCCGCCGTGGCGGGCGAGATCTGTCCTGGTCGCCGTGCCGAACCCAGTCGAGTCGCCGACAGATACCCGACTAGGTCACCTGCCAGCACCGCGATGGCGACAAGCCGGAACGTCAGGAACCGGCCGCGCATGAAGTCGCCGCCGATCAACACCACGTAGGCAGCCTGCAGCCACACGGCCAATACCAGGCACAAACGGACGCCGCCGCCCGGACGCTTGGCCCTGATGTCGCGGATCGCAAGGACCGTCTGCGCGATCAGGACGATCGGGAAGATCAGTCCGTGGACCTGCTCATGAGCGCCGTAATCGCGTTGATACGTCAGGCCGTGCAGAATGGTCGTTCCCAGAGGCATGCCGGTCTTGGCATAAGCGGTATTGGGCAGCGGAGTGCCGTAGTACACGGTGGAAAACCCGTACCACGCCAGCAAAGGCACGGCGGCCAGCAGAGACAACAGCCAGTCGCGGCGCCGCCCATGCCGCCAAAGCAGACGGATGACCAGAACCAGCAGCGGCACGCAGGGCACAAGGTAATCTGGCCGTGTGAGCATCAGCACCGAGCAGGCAAGGACGATGAGCGCCGGAGCAGGCCCTTGACCGATCCCCGCAAGTCGGTCAAGGGCGGGCGATCGTTCCGTTGGTTCCTGCCCACCCACCCCTTCCGTCCCCCATTTGCCAAGGCCGTGTAGGTTGAGCGTGAGCCCCGCCCGATCGACGGCCGTTTCGCTTGACGCAAAGCTCAGCAGCCACGCAAACGTCCACAAGACCAGCAGGTGCGTCAGGCAGGTCTCCAGCCCTGAGGTCTGGTATTCGATGAACGTTCGTGAAGATAGCAGTACCGCCGCAACCGTGAGCAGGCACAGCCCGTTGTACCGCCGGTTGCGAAAGAACCAGGCCGCCAGCAGTATCACCACCGCCGTCGAGATCAGGCCCAGCACGACGGCCAGCGGGTAAGTATCAAGGACCAGGCTGCCGGTCAGCAGAATGAGAAACCACAGCGGGTGGGTAAACCCCTGCACGCGCTCGCCCGGGTTGAACACCGGCCCGTGGCCGGCCAGGCAATTGGCCACATGCCGGAAGGTGATGAACGCGTCGTCGCAAATCCAGGCCCGCCAGAAGACGAACGCCACCCCTCCCGCCGCCAGCAGCATCGCCATCGACCAATACTGGACCGGCGCCGATGACGGCGATTCACTGATCTGCGGGTCTTCGGGCGCCTGGCTCATGGCAGACACGGTAGCCGCTGGCTTGTCCGAACGCCAGAGAGGCGATCAACCGGCCTCCGCGCTCCTGCATGGGGGCTGGAGAGTCGGGACAAGATGACGAATGTCGAAACCCGAATGTCGAAGATCCGCCGTGGCGGGACGAAGGAATGACGAAGCACGAATGACGAAATGCTGCCTGCCCACGTCTGGTCTGGTTATTCGGGCTTCGTCATTTGAGCTTCTTTCGTCATTCGGATTTCGTCATTCTGGTTTGCCCGCGCGATCTTCCTTTGTTGTTGAGTCTTCTCGCGCCTCGAGAGAATCCGACGATTGTGGTACCGCGGACTTGGGCCACCCGTCCCTGCGCGGTACCATCATGCCATGCGCAAACCTCTATTCATGAGCCTTGCACTGCTCATCGCAGCCTTGTCGGAGGGTTGCTCGACGATGGCCGACTATGACTTGATCATTCGCAACGGCGAGATTTACGACGGATTGGGCGGGCGGCCTTATCGCGGCGACGTGGCGATCAACGGCGACAGGATTGCGGCGGTCGGTCGTCTGCCCGACGCCCATGGCCGGGCGGAGATCGACGCCGGCGGCCTGGCCGTGGCACCCGGCTTCATCAACATGATGAGCTGGGCCAACGAGTCACTCATCGCCGACGGCCGGTCCCAGAGCGATATTCGTCAGGGCGTGACCCTCGAGGTCCTCGGCGAGGGCGATTCGATGGGACCGCTCAATGAGGCGATGAAGAAACAAGAGAAGGAGCGCCAAGGCGACATCAAATACGACGTCGAGTGGACGACCCTCCGCGAGTATCTCGACTTTCTCGTCCGACGGGGCGTCTCGTGCAACGTGGCCTCGTTTGTGGGGGCGGCCACCGTCCGCATTCACGAGATAGGCTACGAAGATCGGCGCGCGACATCGGAGGAGCTTGAGCGGATGAAGGCGCTCGTCCGCCGGGCCATGCAGGAAGGTGCCGTCGGCCTTTCTTCGGCGCTCATCTATGCACCCGGCTGTTACGCGGACACCGATGAGTTGCTTGCCCTGGCGAAAGTGGCCGCCGAGTACGACGGGCTTTACGCCTCGCACCTCCGCAGCGAGAGCGACCAGCTCTTCGAGGCCTTGGACGAGCTCCTTACCATCGCCCGCAAGGCGGCGATTCGCGCGGAGGTCTATCACATCAAGGCCTCCGGTCGGCGCAACTGGAACAAGCTCGACGAGATGCTCCGCCGGATCGAAGCCGCCCGCGCCGAGGGCCTGCACGTCACCGCCGACATGTACATGTACCACGCAAGCGCCACTGGCCTGGACTCGATCATGCCGCCGTGGGTCCAGGAGGGCGGGCACCGCGCCTGGGTCGAGCGGCTCAAGGACCCGGCGATCCGCGAGAAGGTCAAGCAGGAAATGCGGATGACCGGAAATGCCTGGGACAACGGCATGATCGCCGCCGGCTCGGCCGACAACATCATCCTGATCGGCTTTCGAAGTGAGGCCCTGCGGCCGCTGACCGGCATGACGTTGGCCGAGGTGGCCGCTCAGCGAGGCCGTTCGCCGGAAGACACCGCCATCGATCTGGTGATCGAGGACGACAGTCGGATCAGCGCGGCGTTCTTCACCATGTCCGAGGACAACGTCCGCAAGGAGATCCGCACGCCCTGGATCAGCTTCTGCTCCGATGCGGCGTCGCAGGCCCCGGAGGGCATCTTTCTCAAGAAGAACCCGCACCCGCGGGCCTACGGCTCGTTCGCACGTCTGCTGGGCAAGTTCGTCCGTGAAGAAAAGCTGATCTCGCTGCCGGAGGCCATTCGCCGACTGAGCGCCCTGCCGGCCGAGAACCTGCGGCTCGATCATCGTGGTCATCTGGCGAGCGGCTGCTTCGCCGACGTGGTAATCTTCGACCCGGCTACGATCATCGACCACGCGACGTTCAAACAGCCGCACCAGTACGCCACCGGCGTGCGACACGTATTTGTCAACGGCGTCCAGGTGCTCAAGAACGGCGAGCACACCGGCGCCACCCCCGGCCGCGTCGTCTGCGGTCCGGGTATTCACATGCGTGGACGAGTATGCCAAGACTGAAAGGATCTGGTCATGAAGAAGCACATAAGTTTATGGTTGGTTGTCTCTCTGCTCTGTCCGATGCTTGCGCAGGCGGCTGAAATGACGAAGCAATCTCCCAAGCTCAACGACGAACGGATGCAGTGGTGGCTTGACGCCCGGTTCGGCATGTTCATCCACTGGGGCAGCTACTCGTTGGCCGCCCGCCACGAGTGGGTCAAGAACCACGAACGGATTCCGAACGACGTCTACCAGAAGTACTTCGACCACTTTGACCCTGATCTCTACAACCCAACGGAGTGGGCCCGGGCCGCCAAAGGTGCCGGCATGCGCTATTTCGTGATCACCACCAAGCACCACGAGGGCTTCTGCCTGTGGAATTCCAAGTTCACCGACTACAAGGCGACCAACACACCCTACGGCAAGGACCTGCTCAAGCCGATGGTCGAGGCCTTCCGCGCCGAAGGGCTGCGCGTGGGCTTCTACTACTCACTGCTTGACTGGCATCACCCCGACTACATCGTGGATCGGAGCCATCCCATGCGCGACAACAAGGAAGAACGCGAGAAAAACAAGAATCGCGACATGAAGCGATACATCGACTACGTCGAGAACCAGTTGCGCGAGCTGCTCACCCAGTTCGGCCCGGTCGACTGCCTCTTTGCCGATTTCTCCTTCCCCGGCGCCGACGGCAAAGGCCGCAACGACTGGCAATCCGAGCGCCTGCTCAAGGTCATTCGCGAGCTGCAGCCCAACTGCCTGATCAACGATCGCCTCGACCTGCTCGACCATCCCGACGGCTGGGATTTCCGCACCCCCGAGCAGTTCATGCCCCGTTCCTGGGTCACCATGGAGGGTGTCCGCGTGCCCTGGGAAACCTGCCAGACCTTCAGCGGCTCGTGGGGCTATCATCGCGACGAGGCCACCTGGAAAAGCCCGCAGCAGCTCATCGTCATGCTCATCGAGACGGTCAGCAAGGGCGGCAACCTGCTGCTCAACGTCGGGCCGACCGCACGGGGAACGTTCGACGATCGCGCACTGGAACGGCTGGCCGCGATGGGCGAGTGGATGAAGCTCCACGGCCGGTCCATCTATGGGTGCACGGCCGCACCCGATGGAATCAAGAAGCCCGACAACTGCCTGCTCACCTGGAACCCCAAGACCAAACGTCTTTACCTGCACGTGCTGGTCTGGCCTATGGGCAAGCTGCACTTCGACGGCATCGCCGACAAGCTCGCCTACGCCCAACTGCTCAACGACGCCAGCGAGGTCAAGTTCAGTCGCAGCGGCGGCGGGGCCTGGATGTCGGAGAAAGGCGGCGAAGATGCGGTTGTCTTCGACCTGCCCGTCCGCCAGCCGAATGTCACTGTCCCGGTGATCGAGCTGTTCCTCAAGTGAGAGACGGCGTCAGTCCGCGCAGTATGGATCCGCAGGGATGTCCGGGCCGCTCACGCACCCGAGGAAGATGTCCAGGTCCGTCGAGTCGACGTCGCTGTCGCCGTCCAGGTTGGCGTCAGCACAGGCCCGGTCGGTGATCGGCACCGAACGGCCGGTCAGGCACGCCTGGAAATACCCGAAGTCCGCCTGATCCACGTCGCGGTCACGGTCGAAGTCGGCCTGGGGTACAAGCATAAGGTCCAGGACCAGAACCGTGATCTCGGCGTCTTCCATCGTGAAGGTGAAATGAGGCGCGTCGAAGCCGGCGCTGATGTCCTGCTGGTCCCAGGCCAGCCCCGTGCTGTGCGTGAGGCTCGTGTCGCCGCCGCCGGAGTCAGGGCCGGGTTTGCCGTAATGCTTGAGCGTGGCCGAGACTACCTGGCATGGCGCCAGGGCCAGGTCCACGGAGACAACCCGCTCGTCCTCGAAGTTCAGGCCCCAGATCATCAGCTTGGAGTCGTCACCCTGATTCTTGGTGATGTACAGACGGAAGTTCGTGTCGCTCGCCCCGAGCCCCAGCTCCGTTCCGGAGGCGACCAGCACATCACCCATGTCATTGACCAGCCCGGTGAACGCACCTGCCACGCCCAGCTTGCTCTGCGGCTGCTCCCAGAAGGTGGCCGCCAGTACCCCGTCCTCCGCAAAGGTGAAACACGATTCCACCACGCCGAGCGCATTGGCCATCGAGGCCTGCATGATGCCTGGCGCATCCCAATTGACCGGGTTCCACTCTGAGGCGATCAGACCGTAATCCGAACGTCCATATTGGCTCATGATCGAGCGAATGCCGCTCGCCTTGCCAAGCAGGAAGGCCTTGCAGTCGCGCAGCGTGGTCGCCATTTCGTTGGGGAATCCCCAGAAGTTCTTGATCACACCGTAGTAGGGATGATAGCCGACGAAATCGATGCGCGAGGCCGAATCGGCGGCCAGCACCGGCAGCCACTGCGAACTCGGGTTCTCCGGGCTGATCAGGCACGGACCGAACTTCAGCGCCGGGTCCACCGCTGCCATGGCCTCGCTGATCAGCTTGTAGCGGTCGCGATAATCGGCCGGGCCGAGGTAATGATTGGACAGGAAGTCACCGTAGCCCCCCAGCTCAGGCTCATTGCCGATCTCCCAGTACTGCACCGGCGGCACTGCACCCTCGGCCGGCGATAACAGAAGAGGCTTGCCGCCCCAGTTGGCGATCGAGTTGTAGACTCGCAGGTCCTCGCCGGTGAGCAGACCCTCCTGGCCCTGGCGGTAGTTCTGCACAATAAGGTTCGTATACCGGACCCAGTCGGCGTCAAGACCGTCCGGGTTGACGTTCTGGCACACAAACACGCCGGGGTGAGTCGGGTCCGCCCAATCCCGGTATCCACCGCCAAATGCGTTGGCGGTGATGAGAGGCACGGCACTGGTATCGCGAGCGGCCTGCAGAAACTCGAGCGTGGTAAAACGCCCGCTCGAGGTGGGGGTGCCCCAGCCGGAACCGCTGTCGATGTCGCGCCAGTCATACGTGTCGGCGTCGAGCCCCCCGGCCAGCCCCCGACCCATCGATCCCGCCGTAAGCCCCCAGATCGGACTCCACGAAGCCGCGGACACGGACCGATAAGGGCATTGTCCGCGCACCTGCGGACTGAACGGTGTTCCATGCCGGACATTGATGATCGGCACCGCGCTGGTCGTGGTGATTTGTGCCGCGGGGCTCCATTCTGACGGGCAGTAGCCCAAGGCGCTTCGCGAAGCCCGCACGCTGAGAGTATAAGTGGTATTCCAGCTCAGGCCGGTGATCGTCGTGGTGCCCCAGTTGCTCTTGGCCTGCCACTCGGGTGCGACTCCGAGTGTGCCGTCCGACTGAACGTACATCCTCCAACCGATACCCGGCGAGACCATGATCGCGTATTGGTCATCCGGCGAGTCGGCCGGGTCGACGGCCACGTCGATCGTCTCTTCGGTCGCGTTTGACACCACGGGCGCCGAGGGCGTGACGCAATAAGTCGAACAACCGGCCCCCACCACGTCAAAAGGTACCTGGCCGTCGATCCAGCCGATGTTGTAAGAACCCCACGCGCCGATGGTGCCATCCGCGATCCAGGCGTCGGCATCGTTCATCACCGGGTTGTGGGCCCACGCGCTCTTGACGGTAAACGTGAAAATCACGGTTCGTGTGCCCGTCCCGCCCGAGGCTTTTCCGTCCACCACCGTATCGCAGCTTGTCGGCGTGATGTAGGTAACACCGCCCCACGCATCCGTCCGATAGCCCCACCGCCCTCCGCCGCCGGCGTCGGCCACCGTCCACGCTCCTCCCCATTGCTGAACGTCGTCATCGGTGCGGCCCCACTTCATGTAGCCGCGCCCCTTGTTCTGGTCGCCTGCGGCCTCGCTGTAGTTGAAGATGATCGCAACGGCTCGGATGTCGTTGTATCCGTCCTTGTCGGAGGCAGTCATGCTCACCGTGTAAGGGGTGCTGTCATCCGCAATGAGCACAGGTGAACTGACCGCCGGCAGGCTGCTGATACCGACCGGGGTTGCGGCCATGGCAGAGCCCGCGATCGCAACTGAGCCGACCACCATCGCCAGGCCGAGGTCTGTTCCCGCGTGCCAACGGATATACATGGCGATCCTTATCCCCTCCGATCGGCGCATCACCGCAATGCCCCGACACCGTTCCACTTCTGAATGCCAGAATTGACCCCCAAAGGACGAGATTCACTCCCCGGCAGTCCATCGGCTGTGACAGGTGGCCCGGATCAGACCGGCTCCTCGCCAAAGACGGACGAGCCGTCCAGATCCATCGCCGCCGTGTCGTCGGTGCCCGCCAGGGCCTCGAGGGCGCTGATCGGATCCTCTTCGCCGGCGGGAGCTGCTGCGGCGGCGGACGTCTTGCCACTCGGCGTTTTGCGCGTCACGTTCGCGGCTCGCGTCTCAAGACGGGTGTGAACGGGCCGGATTTCCTGGGGCTCGCCGTTCACTCGCACTGTAAAGACAACCGGGCCAATGACCAGATGGTCCCCTGCCTCGAGCTCCTGCTCGTTGATCCGTTTGTTGTTGACGTACGTGCCGTTGGCGCTGCCGAGGTCGCGGACGGTTACGGCCGAGTTGCTCACGATCAGCATCGAGTGTTTCCGGGAGATCTCGGGCAACGGGATTCGTAGATCGCACTCCTCGCTGCGACCCACCAGTGTCTTGCCGGAAGCCAACGGGAACTCCTTCTGAGTCCCATCGTCTCTGAACATCACCAGCAGCACGTCCATGGCGTCAACCTGCCTTAAGTTGCGATATTCGCAGGTTTTGGCTCCTGCGTCGATGGGCGCCCCCCACCGTACCTGGGCGGCTCCGTACAATCCGGGCGCAGTATTCTTCCCGTAGCGGCGCGTTGCCTCCGGACATCGCGTTCCCGGGTGTGTCCCCGGTCCGCGTATCGCGCATGCTTGCACGCCACCAGTTATTAGTCTACCGGTAGCCGGACGGTGTGGCAAGACTTTCCGACCGCCCCGGCCACGCCGAATCCTCCTGTGAGTAAGAGCCTATCCCGGTGAGTCCGTCTGGCTCGGGTGCCACTGGTGGCTTGCCCCGAGGCCGTGTCGAGAGGCTTGCCCCGAGCCGTGTCGAGGGGCTTGCCCGCCAGTGCACGGGCAGACAAGCTGCCCCTGGCACCCAACTGGGATAGGTTCTAAGTCGGGCGGGACCCCATTGCCGGCGTGAGTGCCGCCACCCCGGGGGCTTGCCAGGACGTTTCCTCCGTTTTCGACCTGAGCCCCCGCAAACGGCCGCGGTCGATCCCCAGTCGACGCGTCCCGCCGTGGCGAAACTCATCAACACAACCGGCTGCCCAGGCGAATCTCCGCCCGTCACGGCCCCGCCGATGTCAATCTTGACTTGCCCCAGCACAGGGATATACTCACTTGCCTCCCTCCGGGATGATCCCGGTGGGGCCGTAGCTCAATTGGCTAGAGCATCGGACTGTCGATCCGAAGGTTGCGGGTTCGAGCCCCGTCGGCCTCGATTCTCTAACCCTTTTAGAGGCAGTCGCTTACGCGATTGCCTCTTTTGCATTTGGCCTCCAAGAGCCCCTATTCTGGCCCGAGTGGGTCAGTTTTGGGTCAGTCGCAGCTTCTCCGACGAGCAGCGACTGGATCCGCTTGGCCCGCTCCAGATCCTCTTGCCGCACCGACAGGTCGTACCGCTGCGTTGTCCTGATGTCGCTGTGCCCCGCCGGCTTCTGAACTACACGTATGGGGACCCCACCAGCATCCGCGCGAGGAGAATCCAGAAGAAGACGCGGTCGAGGAAGACAGGTGCACGCGGAGAAAAGAAGGCCCAACCGAAGAAGACTCAGCGAAGAACACCCACCTGAAAAAACCCCCGTTGTCGCGCCGGTGGCATCACTGCACCGTCAGATCGGCGACGATCGTCGTGGCCACGCCCTGGCCGTCTGAAACCCGAGCGTGCCCACCGGTTCGGAGGAAGCCCCACGTGGTCTTCAATCTGAGATTCAGGGCTGCTTGCGGAACAGATACGGCGTCTCCGACCTGAGCCAGATCATGTCGATCGAGAGGTTCTCATCGTATACCCACGAACTCTGACTCAGAGCGCCTTTCTCGTCGTACTTGCGAATCCCGGCGGTCTTCTTCTCCCAGGCGGCGTGGCCGTCGGCGTACATGACGTTCATTCCCTCCTTCCCATGATTATCCCAGGTTTGTGGACAATTGTTCCCACTTCCCGCGCCATACAACGAGCCTTGACATCCGAAGCCGCCGTTGCCGCAATCATTGTCGGCGTCGATCACCAGCATCGCCTGATAAAGAGAGAGGTTGAAGTTGTTGACGGTCTTGTGATGTTCGTCCCCGGCCTGGTCCTGGTACATCCCCTGGTATTCATAGCTGTGGCCTCCCTCGGCGTCGTTCGGACCCCCGGGACCCGGCTGATCGCAGAGGTAGAAGGTGTCGCCGGCAGTGCACTCGATGTCGGACGGAGGCTGGTGTACCAGGACATTGGTTCCGGCCGATGATTTCACCGTGGTCTGCGGGCGATCCAGAGTCTGCGGGCGAATCACGTTGCGCGTTGCTGGACAAATGAGAATGTCCAAGTTCCGAAGAAGCCTGGCTCTCCAGAGCGCAGCGAAACTGTCCTCGCCGCTCCAGGTGGTGATGGGAAAGTAGCCGTTCTGGGTGTTGGCATACATTTGAAACGCCGCACCGAGATCATGCAGGTTGCCCCTGCAAGCCACGGTCTTGGCATGCCAGCGAGCCCGGTTCAGAGAGGGCACCAGTATCGCGACCAACAGCGCGATGATCGCGACCACAACCAGAACCTCGATCAAGGTGAAGGCACGAGGTCGTCGCGTTTGAAAGGCGTGGGGCCGGGCAAACGATCTGTTGCACATTACCGTCGCTCCTATGCGGTTGTCGTTCCGGTTGGCGCGGGATTCGAAACGGCAGCACGATGCTGTTAAGTATACCACGAGGGTCTGTATGAATCAAGTCATCCCAGGCAATTATCCCCTCATTAAATATGTATCGGAAGAGATCGGAAGTAAAGGCCTTTACGGCGGCGGAGGCGATGCCGTGTCGCCTTCCGCGGCTTCGCAATCCATCGGCGGAAGCATCTCGACTTCGCTGAAACCCTCGGGCACCGGACACGTATCGCCGAAAACAACCCGCGGGGGCAGCAGGATGTTGTCGAACCGGTGTTCGTGTGCCTCCCGCAATTCCAGCAGCCTTTGGGTCGCCAGTCTGCCTGCCTCGTTCCAGGACACGTCGACGTAGGTGAACTGGGGACTGGAACCACGTGACCACCGGTCGCAGTCGCAGCCGACGATCGTCAGGTCCTTGCCCGGGTTCATGCCCAACCGGCGACACGCGTTGAGCGCGCCCACCGAGGCCATCAGCGTAGGCGTGAAAAGAGCGTCCAGGCGGAACCTTTTCAGATGATCCGCGAGTATCTCACGGATCGTCAGATGATCGCTCTGGAACGGAAGTCGGATGCTGTGAACGTCGATGCCGGCCTCACTGGCGAGACGTTCGAAGGTGGTCTGGCGCAGAACCAGCCCCTCGCAGCCGGAGTCGTCACACACGACCGCCCACTGCCTCCGCCCCTGGGTGCGCAGCAGGTCCGCCGCCAGCTCGGCAATCCGAACGTTGTCCGCGTCGATGGCGTTCGATTCCCATTCCGACATGCGCCGAGGAAAGGCCACCGCAACAAGGTTGCGATGCTCCAGCCGATCGCGCATGGCCTCCTCGAGGAAGTGATTCGGCGTCTGGACGAGCGTGGCGAACACCCCGCCGCCAATCAGGTCGACAATCGAGTGCAGGGCGGCTTCGTGATTGTCGAGACCGGCCATGCCCACGATCGGGTAGACTCCGGCCTTGCAGGCAACCTCGACCGCTCCGACGAGGAAATCGTCCATGTTGAGTCTGGTGAGCCAATCGTTCAGTTGTCCGCTGGCAGGCACATGAAGGACGATGGCGAAGAACAAAGAGTCCTTCGTATTGAGGCTGAGGGCGAACAGGTTCGACCGGTAGCCCAGTCTCCGGGCACTCTCGAAGACTCTCCGGACCGTCTCCGGCCTGAAATGGCTGAGGTATTTCTGCTGGTGCCTCAGGATCAGCGACGCGGCCGTGGGCGAAACGCCCGCCTCGGCGGCCACCTCATCCAGGGTGACGCGAAGTTGGCCTTCTTTTCCGGTCATGATCTGATCACCCTCGATCGTTCTTCAACCGCATCCGGACTGCCCGGTCGTCGTCCGTTCGCGACGCCCATCGCCCCCCATCATCGCCTGTCGGGCGGCTGGCTGGCCAGTTGCACGAGC
Organism: uncultured Planctomycetales bacterium; assembly: GCA_964586235.1. Classification (GTDB taxonomy): domain Bacteria; phylum Planctomycetota; class Phycisphaerae; order UBA1845; family PWPN01; genus JAUCQB01. The sequence continues at coordinate 11,906 of CAZPIO010000113.1, read as the reverse complement.
GCCTCCCGGACCCGCACGATTTGGTGCTCGTTGATCGTCAGGTACCGGTGTCTCCCGACCGGCGACGTTAGGAATCGCGTGACCCCGCGGTCATCGACCCGGATCGTACCCGCCTCGGACAGCCCGAAGTACCCTCGATCGGGGCGGACCGCGTAAAGTACGCTGGTCAGATCCCAGGCCTCGCGATCGTAGGGCATGTCGCGGTACAGTCTGTAGGCCTCCCGTAGCGGGTGATGTTCAACGTAGTTGAAATCGTGTTCGATGCTCTCGGCCGGGAACTTGACCGCGCACCCGATCTCGAAACCGCTGGCAACGATCGGGGTGGGCCACGCGGTGAAGACTTTGCTGGCCGACGGCAGATCGGTCACAACGTTGTATTCCTTGTGGCTGTTGTTCTGCGAATACATACCCGCCATCACGGACAGGAGTCGGCATTTCTGGGCCACCAGAGCCTCACCCGCAAGCGGCGAGTGGTCGTCCGGGCCGGATTCGAGCAAACGGGCGATGTTGGTCGAGAGGCCGACCACGACCATGACCACGGATCGATCGGGCTGCTGCGCGAGTACGTCCCGCAGCAACCCCACCGCCTCCGGAGCGTCCTTGCCGCTCTGCAGAGCGTGAGGATACCGACACTCGCCGTTATTCCTTGCCTGAGAGATCTCCCGTATGTACCGGCTGTCTTCCGGGGTCTTACCGTCACGGACGACGCCCACCCGGATCTGCCCGCGACCGTAGAAACTATTGACCAGGTCGACAAATGGAGCGCTGTACTCATTGTCCTTGCTGATGGTCACCGCGAGCAGTTGACATTCGCCGCGGCTCTGCAAGGCGTGGATCACGCCCAGCGCGAGGGCATCGTCGATGTCATTGCCCATATCGGTGTCGAAAATCAACCGCACCGGCCGCTCATTCTCCCCTGGCCGCGGGAAACGGGGGGCGGCTGCCAGGGCCGCGGTGCACCTCCGCGTCTCCTGGACGGCGGTCACCAACAGGACAAACATCACGATACAGCAAACCATCTTCATGGCATCAGATCCCGTCTGAACTCGCGTGGAAACGCTTGCTTATACCTGCCCCAATCTGATTGGACAAGCTCCCGCTGACGGCATCACGCGGCCCGAGGCGGGATCGGTTTCAGTCTGTGAACCCATGCCCTGCACAACAGGCGCGGCCGGCTCTCACTCAGGCCGCGGATTCCCCGTGTTCCTCCATCGGGCGGAATTGCCCCGCATGACCGGTCGCGCACGGCTCGGTCCGCTGCCTCCCCCCGTCGTCAGTCGTAAACGCAAATCACGGGTGCGCCACCGCCCTGCCCACAACGTTCAGCCGGGCCTTCCGGCCTTCTCGCTGTTCGCAGCGCGGTGGCGCACTGCCGCATGGTCTCAGTTCGCATCCCCGGCCTGCTGACTGCCGCTGCACTCAGGGACTGCACGTCGGAGCCAGTTCCTCAGTCCAGGGAATCCCGGGGCCGGTTGCACACTTCTCGAACTCCTGGAGGTCAAGCTCATCAACGTCATCATCGCCGCCATGGCGATTGAAGCATCGGCAGTTCTCCGTAATCGATCCGCTGGCCGGGCTGCCCGTGTAGCAGGCCTGGAATACCGCGAAGTCGCTCTGATCGACGTCCCCGTCCTCATCGGCGTCGGCGAACGGCGTGGGGCAGTCGTCCAGGACCAGGCTGCGCCCGAGGCAATCGATCTCCTCGCCGGGCGCGAACGCACCGACGTCGGTCGCTGTCAGCCAGTCAAAGGCCACATCGATCTGCCCACCCGTGCTGCCCGCACCGAAGACAAACCCGTCCGGATTCACCGTGCTGTTGTTGGCGAACGCGATCGAGAGAGCAGGTGTTGGGCTCTCGTCGAAGTACACTTTAATCACCCGGTCCTCGACGGACGTGCCCTTGATGGTCAGTCGGATGACGTGGAACTGGTCGTCGCCCGCGACCGTAGCGCTCTGGTCACGCCTCAGTTCCTTGAGGGTACCGGTGCCTGCGCCTTGGTCGCCGCTGTAGAAGACCTCGGCGGAATCACCTGTCACGTCGTCCCAGATGCCGAAAGCAAGCCCTTGCGTCGTATTCGGCCCGTAGCTGTGGACGCGCATTCGAGTCACGAGGGTCGCGCCGAGCTGGCCGGAGAGGCCGGTGTTGGGCTGGCTGCGGAACTTCGTCTTGGCGGCTTCGCTGTCGGTGAGCCGCCAGACCTTACCGTCGGTGGCCAGGGGGTCGTCCTCGACTTGGCCCTGGCTGACGGGCATCGGAGACTCGCTGTGGATGATGAAATTCAACCCGGGTCCGGCCGAATCTGCGGCCAGCGGGTCCACATCTCCCTTGTACTCCCAGACGGTTCCCAGAACACGCAGGGTCACGGTCCGGGTTTCCTTGGGCAAATACGTGCCAACGTTGGTGAAGACCAGCGGGCAGGTGTACGTCCCGGCGGCCAGACCCGTCGGATCGACCGCGGCGGTCACCACGTCTGTCAGGCCCGGTCCGACCACGATCGGCCCGGCCTTATCCAGGGTGAGCCAGTTGCACTCACCCATCTTGGCGACCGTGTAGGTCACGTCGCCGGCGGCACCCAGATTGGCAACGGTGAACTCGACGTTGTCCGGTGTGTGCCCGGGGCAATTGGCCCCCAAGGGCACGTCGAGCGAGGCCCCATCGGGCGTCACCTCCCAGTTGGTCACGGTCATCTCGATCCGGCGGATGACGGGTCCCTCAAAGCTGTTATTCGGCGGATCACAATCGTCGAGATTCCTGAATCTCAGATAGGCGGTATAGACGCCCGCGGGCAGGCCGGCCGTGTTGACCGTAGCCGTGACGATCGTGGAGGTCTGGCTGGCCACCGTGATCGGGTTGGCCGGAGCCACCGACAGCCACGGATAGTCGTGCTGCGAGAGATTGAAGAACTCCGCACGCAGGCCGGTTGGGTTTGCAGTCGAGCCGCCATTGCCCACCCGGAAATCCAGCGTGTCGTCGGTCGCGGTCAGATCCAGTCGAAACAGCTTCCAGGACTGGAAGGCGATACCGCTGCCGAGGCCCACGGACCTGCCGTTGACCAGCAAATCCTCCAGGGCGTCGTCCGCGGCCACCAGCCCGTAGACCGTGGTGTCGATCCCGAATGGGGTGAACGTGGTCCGGTAGACGTAATCACCAGGATTGCCAAAAGAATCGCCGTCGTCCGAACGCACCGTGATCCACCGGGAGGTCGCGTTGTTGCCGATCCAGGGGGGGATCGGAAAGCCGTCGTCCAGGGAGGTGTACGTCTCGCTCCCCGCGGAATCCGGATTGGTGATCAGCGTGTAGTGCGGATCGAGTACCTGGTCACCCAGCGGCGTTCCGGAAGCGTTCACACCCGTGTTGAAAAGTCCGGTGATCGAATGAGCGACCGCCTGCATCTTGTCCACGTTGTAGTCGTGCGAGGTATTGCCGCCATTGTGCAGGGTATAAGTGATGGGGCTCGGATTGTTGCCCATCAGCACCTTGAACGTTTCCTCTCCCGAAGTCAGCAGGACATTTGTGTCGCAGGGACCGGATGGCGGTACCGCCACAACTATGATCCTGTCCATCTCCAGACCGTCGTTCGGATAGTCCGCTAGCACCTTCGCTGCATCAATCCTCAACTTGCGCACGATGCCGCTGAAAGTGCCGTCCTTCCAACCTGTTTTGCTCCCGACATACCCCAGACACCCATCGGCCTTCTTTGTCCAGTACAGGTCGAACTTCTGCACTTCCCAATCGCAGATGATTCTGATGGTGACCCAGTTGCCGACCATGCTTTGAAAGGTGTCGTTGCCGGCATACGATAACATGTTCTGATCATTCAGCCAGAACTGCTGGCCGGAGGGTATCAGCTTAAGGTTGAGAGGCCGTTTGCCGGTGCTGCTTGTGCTGGCAGTGTCCTCAAACTGGATCTGGCCACCTCCCTGCAGGCCGCCCTCCAGCGTGAGCCTGATATCACACTGAAACATGAAGTCGCCCGACCAGTCGTTCATGGGCCGCTCGCCTATATACGAACTGGAGGTCGACCCCATCATCGCCAGATGCTGGTCGGGATCACCGGGGGAGTCAACAGGGCAACCGGCACTCGCGGGACTGCCACCTGCAACCACGAGGTATCGATTGGTGACATCCAGGCCGGAGCTGCTTCGGATATGCCACGGCCCGGCCCAGCCGTTCGCACTGCCGCCCTGTCCGTTCAGATCACCGATGGTGAAATAAGAAGGCGTTTCCTCGGTCGAATTAAAACCGCAGTTGGCGATCGGCGTTTGCGCCACGGCCATTGCCCCTGCGACGAGAACGGCCACGGTGAAGCTCACCGCTCCTGAAAACACACGGACGCTTCTCATCTTTCTTCTCCTTCTCAAGATAGCCCGTCTTGGAATGGCCGACGACGCGGTCATGCTCCCCGACACCCGCCCGCAACCGGAGCGGGACTGCCACGCGACACCCCGTCAGACTCGACCCCTCCTGTGCGCGACTCGCAAAAAACCGACTGAGCGAATGCCGAATACCGGCATTGTACGGCGGTGGCCCCCTGGTTTTCAACGCGGAGGATGGCCGCCGCGATCAATTCCCAAAGCTTTCATCGTCCCGGTCGACCCCGGACTTTCCAGATGCACAATGTTCTCGACCGGTAAACGCCTTTACCGGCATCGTCACTGCGCGAAGAGTCCGCCCCCTCGGCGGGGCCGCCAACCCTTGGCTGATTCCGCCGCCGCCCTATCGCCGTCGCCGTAACAACGCCAGACCGCCCAGACCCAGCAGCACCATGGTCAACGGTTCTGGAACGAGGCTGATCGCGTCAATATCCATTCCCACATCCTCGTTACCCGGCGCGTACGTTTTCGGTGAATAGATTTCCATCTCTGTAACGTCGCCGCTGAAGGTGTCGTCTTTCCAGCCGACTACCGTGTTGACGAGTTTCATCGACCCATCAGTCTGTTCCCAGTACAGGTCAAAAGTGGCAGTATCCCAATCGCACACGATCGCGATGTGCACCCAGTTCTCCGCGGCGGTGCCCAACGGCACCATGTTGGGATGCAATGTGTCGCCGGATTGCACAATCATGGGCTCGTCGTTCACCAGGAACATAGCATAGGCATCGCTGCCAATCTTGACGTTCAGGGGCCGCAAGCCGCTGGCATTCTTGAACTGGATTTGGGTCTGATCCCGTTTCCCATCCGCGTTGTCGGAGAGTCTGAGACAGAAGTCCAATCTGAAGTCGCCTGACCACGGATCCATGTTCCGATCAGTATGGTAACCACCAGAGGTGCCGCCATACATCGCCAGGTGCTGATCAGGATCACCGGGACAGGGCCCCTGGGCAGGGCAACCGCCCTCGACGACCTTGAACACCCCCGTCGTACTGGAGACCCAGGCGCCTGCCCAACCGCCGGTGGCGGAACCCTGGCCATGCAGTTCGCCAAGGGTATACGCCGGCGAGTCTTCACCGCTGTTGAACCCGCAGTAGGCGAGCGGTGATGCCGCGGCTACCGCCCCGGCGACCAGCACCGCTGTCACACAACTCAAGGTCGCTGGCAACACGCGACCCATTCCCGTTGTTGTCTTCTTCATCTTTTCTACCTCCTCGATATGGTTTTTTCCCAGCCTTGCTGAGCGCCCTGGCTCATTCTGCTGGCAGGCTGACATCTGCATACTACTTGGCCACGGGCATGAAAGCAAGGGTTTTTGCGCAGTTCTGGTGAAGTTTTGTCCAGAAAGACGAAGGTGAAACCTCATCACCACGCCGAAGCGGGCGCACTCGGGCAGGTAAACGCCTTTACCGAAACCGAGCGGTAGGGCGCGGCATTTGAAGGCCCGTGGAGCCGCGTTACCGGGCCAGGCGATGCATGGGCTCGGCCTTGCCCGGGTCTGCGTCGCCGGACTCAAAAAACCTGTGATTCCACATCACGCACTGCGTCGTGGACTGGTAAAGGCCTGTACTGGTAAAGACGTGCTGCTTGTGCCGGTAGTCGTGCTCGTCCGGCCGCCTGGTGGGCCGGGGTCCGACGACCAGATCGCGGTCGTATTCGGCACGACTTGCGTTGGCAACCGGCTCGCTCCTGATCCCAATTGCCGGTCTGGCCCAGTCCGGATTCCGGCTCAAATCGACCCAACAGTCCCGGAAATCGCCATCGTATGGAACGATTGGGAAAAGAACTTGTCCTTGTTCCAAGCGCAGCCGGCGCCCAAACCGTTCATGCCATCATCGCTCTGCGTCTAACCATTGCACGCGGGATCGGCAGGTGTATCCTTGCCGCTGATGCACCGCTGGAAGATCGCGAAGTCCGACTGATCCACATCCTCATCGGCGTCGAGTCTCACGCCCACACACCGCGGATCGTTCTGGGCGATCCCCGGGCCGGACGCACACGTCTCGAAGTGATCGAAGTCGGCAGCATCCACGTCGCCGTCCCGGTCGAAGTCGACCCGGACCGGTTCAAGCGGGCAGCCCGTGTCATCCACCGCGACGCCGGAAATCGTGTTCGGACAGTCGTCGTTGCCGTCTGCGACGCCGTCCCCATCAGCATCAGGAGCACCGGGCAATGCCCTGGCACTTGTGAACTTCACACGCAGACCGGATGGGTTGGCCGAGCTTCCGTCATTGCTGACGACGAACTCGAGCGTGTTGATGCCGACCACGAAACCATGCGTGAGGGTCAGGCCGTGCCAGGAGCCGAAGCCGGCGTATCCCGGACCGGCATCGACGCCGTTGAAGCGGATGATCGGCACATCGTCGTCGCTCGCATACAGGGCGGTGAGATAGGCGGTGGCCGGATCAAAGCCGGTTACATCGAATGCCAGTGTGTAGACGTAATCGCCGGGATCGACCGCCGTCCCATCGAACCTCGGCGTGATCCACTTGGACGCGGCATCATTGGCGATCCACGGCGGGATCGGGAACTCGTCCGACTTGACCGTGTACGTCTCTGGACCATCCCAGGTGGAGTCGGCACTGGCGGTGAGTACATAGTGCCCATCCTGCACGCGATCGGCGAGCACGTCCCCGTTGTCATCGACTCCGGTGTTGAAAACCCCGGGGATCACGATCGGATCGCAGACATCGCCGATACCGTCGCCGTCGCTGTCTGCCTGATCCGGGTTGGCCGCGTTCGGACAGTTGTCCTGGTCACTCGGCAAGCCGTCGTAGTCGGGATCCATGTCCGGCCCACAGGCGGCGATGACCAGTACGAAGTAGTTGCTCTTGCCGGCACCAGGATCGCCGGCACCATAGGCGACATTGCCGCCCAGCGTGACCCGGCCGGCCGGCAACATGGCCTTGTACAAGTCATACTGCTCGAGACCCGAAATGGTGATGTCCCAGCCGGAATCGGCATACGTGCTCGTAATCCAGTTCGGCGGCGGCGAGACGCGCTTGTCAAAAGCGATGTAGACATCGGACGCCGACCCGAGATCAAACGTGATCCAGGCCTCGTCTGTCCTGCCTTTGTCGTCGTTGGCGGTTCGAATCCCCTGGACGCCCTGCAATGCCGCCGGCATGGAGCTGATCGTGTAGTTGCGGTCGCTGTAGATCAGGCTGCCGGTTGAATAGTGCGTCGTGGAGTACCGGTTCAGCCCACTGATCGGATCGTCCAGGCATTCCGTGTCGCACACATCACCGAAGCCGTCGCCGTCGCTGTCGCTTTGGCCCGGATTAGGCTGAGTCACACAGTTGTCGCAGTGGTCCCCAACGCCGTCGGCATCCGTGTCAATCTGGCCGGGGCTGTGAATCTCCGGGCACACGTCGCAGGCATCGCCAGCCCCATCCCCGTCACTGTCGGTCTGGTCCTGATTGGGGTTGTCCGGGCAGTTGTCGATACTGTCTGGGATGCCGTCGGCGTCGGTATCCAGATCCCCGATCAGCACAGAATCGATCCCGACAGTGCCGCCCGTGCCGGTGCTGACGGGACCCAGGCGGAGTTGGGTGATCGTTCCCACCCACTCGCTATGACCGGAGAGGTCGAGTTTGTATTCGTTCATCTGACCGTCGGTATCGACCGTGAAGGCTTGTGAACGTGAGGAGGAGAAGTCCGAGTCGTCGGATCGCTTCCAGTACAGTATGGCGTCCGTGTCAGTGTTCGAGTTGCTCATCCGGATGGTGATCGCCCTGAAATAGACCGCCTCGACACCGAGAGCCGGACTGAGCACGTACGGGTCAGCCTGTGATGTGGTCAGATTCCACGTGCCACCGATCACACCGTTATCCGTTGCATTCACCGCCGACCAACCCTCGCGATCACCGTCACTATTGAATTCCCAAGGGATGAAGGCATCGAGGAAGACTTTTTCGGGCCTGGCATCCCCGCTGGCCAGGCTGAGCCGGACATCATTGAACATGACCTTGCGGGCGTGGCGGCAATAGAATCCCCAGGACGGGCTGACCAGGCCGAACATATGGACTTCGGGATAACAGGTTTCGCATTCGCCCAATACGATCTGGGCATCCGCCGCCGTGCCGCCGCCGTCGTGGGTGATATCGATGTTGCTCAGGTGCACATCTTCCACCTCGTGACCGGGGATGCCGCTGATGATGCTGCTGAGTTTCCCGTGGACATTCGTGGCCGTTAGACCGTTGATATTGATGTTCCGCGTGATCCCGGGCGGTGGAGGACCGGGGCCCCGTGCCCGGTTGCCGAGCCTGATGAAGATCGGACAGAAAAAAATGTCGTCCATGGTGATGCCGGAGATGCTCACATTCTCGATATGACCCCCATCCACCGTTTCCAGCGCCAGGCCGTAGCAGTGCTCGAACTCACAGTCTGTGATGGTGATGTTTGTGAAACCGCCGTTGGATTCCGTGCCGAACTTGACCCGCCCCGTGCAGGGCACTTGAGGATCATGCTGATACGTTCCGTCGAGAAACGTCCCCACCTTGTAGCCCATGACTTTGCAGCGGGTAATGGTCACATCATCGGTCGCTTTCTTGTAACCCAGCGCGTAACTGCTTTTCAGGCAGATCGCGTCATCTTTTGGCGCATTCACGATGCAATCGGTGAGGGTGACTTGGTCGCAACTGTCGATGTTGATGCCGTCGCGATTGGTGTCGATTCGGACGTTGTCGATCGTTACGTGATCGCATCCGGTGGCAATGAATGCGAAGTGGCCGGCGCGGTACAAGGTGACATCGCGGATCGAAAGGTGGGAGCACTCTCTGAAGCTGGCTGTTCTGTCACCATCCCCTGGAGCGGGATCACCCGCCGTCAGGCTGGAGCCGTCAATCGTGCCGAGACCCGAGATCCCGATGTTTGTCAGGCCGATCCCCCAGATCAAACTGGATTCCCAGTGGCTGTGCCCCCAGTCCTGGTAGGCGTCCCACGGGTTGGGGGCCGGAACATCGAAATAGCCGTAGCCGTTGGGCGCGGCCTTGATCGTGGCATCGGCGTGCAGATCCAGCATGACGTTATTCTTGAGCCTGATCGAGCCGGAAAGGTAGATGCCGGGCGGGAAGTGGACCGTGCCGCCGCCCGCTGTGTGACAGGCGTCAATGGCGGCATTGACGGCCGGCGAATCCAGCGTGGTGCCGTTCCCCACGGCCCCGTAGTCTCTGACGTTGTACACGTTCGCCGTCGCAACACCTGTGACCATCAATGCCAGCACGGCCATGACAGATGGGACGGACCCCGGCCTGCGCTCCTGAATATTCCCTGCCTCGAAGGGCATATCGGTCTCCATGTCGCTCGTACCGGCGGTCGTGCTCACCCGGCACAACTTGCGTCCGCCTGCACCTCAGCGCCGCTCAGGCACGACAGGAACACGGCCACGTCGTTTACGTCGACGTCGCCATCCTCGTCCAGAATGGCATCCAGGCAGTCCGGGTCGGTCTGCAACTGGCCCCAGCCGCTGAAGCACTCCTGGAGGTGGCCGAAGTCCTGCTGGTCCACGTCGCCGTCACGGTCGAAGTCCCCCCGCACAACCCGGGGGCACCCGTTCGGACCCACCTCGAAGCCGGAAAAGGTGTTCGGGCATTCGTCGCAGGCATCTCCGACGCCGTCGCCATCCCCGTCGGCCTGGGCCGGGTTCGGCGTGATCGGGCAATTGTCATCGCCGTCCGCCACGCCGTCGGCGTCGAAGTCGCCCGGAATAAAGCTGCTGAAGGCGATCTGGTCGATATCGATATGGCCTGAACTCGTATCGCCCGCCGGGTCCATTCTGATCCAGGTGATCGTATCCGTCCAGTTCGGATTCCCGGTCAGGTCGACCCAGTAATCCCTGAAAGCGGTATCGTTCGGCACGATCGGAAAATGGAGGGACTTGCTCTCGTTCCAGGAAGAGTCGACATCCGTGACCCAGTAGAACGACGCCGAGTTGCCGGCAGTGCCGTTCTTCATTCGCAGGTGCAGGTACCTGTTGAGCGAGGGATTGAGCTTGATGGACCCTTTGACCATATAGGGATCTGACCCGGTGATATTGCAGCTCAGCGCGCCGCCGGAAACCGTGCCCCCGCCGAGGCTGTGTACAAGCACCCACCCCTCGAAGTTGCCGTTGGTGTTGAACAGACACGCGTAGATGCCGTTGTCATAGCGGTAGTTGAACCGGCGGTTGGGGGCGCTGTCTCCGCTGACCGCGAATTCGGTGATATCGTTGCCGTGCTGGATGTTGTCAGCCCAGTGGAAATCGAACGTAATCGAGGGGCTCGCGGCCAGGCCGACGGCCGAGCGGGGAATCCGGATCTCCATCCTCTTCCCGGACACCGCACAGGGCAAGGTGGCCGTTTGCGTCCAGTTCCAGCCGCCGGTGTTCTGCCGGAGCGTCGTCGTGGTCGGATCGGCCACGGACAGGTTGACCAGGTAGTCGTAGCCTTCCCAGCCGGTGGCGTGATCGCGGTCGGAATCGATGAACAGCAGCATCCAGTACGGGTCCGTGCAGGGCGTGATCGCATCGCGCGTTTCGGTGTAGAAATGGATGTTGGCGGCATCGTAGGCGACCTTCAAGGTGACGAAGTCATTTCGGCCGGTGGTATTGACATAGGTGCCGGCCGTGCCCCAGCCCTGGGCGCTGCGATGGGTGGTGTCGCAAATCGTGTCCCTGAACTCCGGTGCAACATCGGTCCAATCGGAGAAACCACCATCCACGGTGATTGTGGTGGCCGGACTGGGCATCGGCGGAGGTCGAACGCCCTTGTATCGCCGGATGCCGTCGATCATCTGGTAGTAGTAGTTGTCCGTGTGCCCGCCCTTCATCGGCTCGATGTCCCGGCTGAACTCCTGGTTGAACGTGTCGACGAAGTAAGTGTCCCCTGCCTGCAGTTGTTTGCCGAGGAAGATGATGGGGCCGCTTGACGGATCATAGATGTTTCGTTGGCCCACCCATTCATTCCACCCGGTGATGAACATGAATTCCGGGTCGACGGCCAGGCCGCGCGTCATCTGCTCGGCGAAGAAGAGGCCCTGCCCCGTCGTTGGGCAAAGGTAATACGGGTCCGGTGCCGGCTGGCTTCGATTGTGATAGCTGCGTCCGCCGAGGTTGTTGACCGGATGGGAACCGCAGGCCACCGGCAACTCCTCGGGCACGCCCGGCACGTCCCAGCCGTAGTCCTGGGGATGAGTATCGATCCACTGCCATTTGTGATAGCCGGAGTCCCATGCCCACGAGAATCGGAAGGTGAAGAAGTCCTGGACCGCGGGGCTGTGCCCCGTCAGGTCGCCCAGCATGAGCGGCTTGCCCTGCCAGTGGAACCAGAGCTCGGGATACAGGTTCTGGGAGTAGAACTCGTCATAAAGGCGCTGCACGATCTCCACGGAGAACGTGTGTGTGAGGAAGGCGATCTGGGGTGTCGTCCCACCCTCGGCGCGGATTTGCGAATAGACCTGGCACAGGCGAAGGAAGTGCGATCGGTAGGTCCAGCCGTTTGGCACGTCGAAAACAACGACATCCCCACAGGCGTCCGCCAGCATGTGGGCGTGTTTGC
>CAZPIO010000112.1:0-25870 GCA_964586235.1 uncultured Planctomycetales bacterium | reverse complement strand
ATCACCGAGATCGCCGACCGAGTCATGAAATCGCCGAGCCCGGAAGGTCCCGCGGGCGCACCGGTCACGGACCGGGATCACGGCGGCCTGGGCGGGCGGGCCTTGCTGTTCGAGAGAGTTCGCGGCTCGTCAATGCCGGTCTTGATCAATGCGTTCGGCAGCTATGCGCGTATTCAGATCGCCCTCGGCTGCCGCAGCCTCGATGAGGTCGCCGATCGTCTTCGCGAACTGATCCGCCCCGAACTGCCCGGAACGCTCTTGGAGAAAATCCGCAAGCTGCCCGAACTGGTGCGCTTCGCGGGATTCGCTCCCAAGGCCGTGCGAAAAGGCTTGTGCCAGGAGGTTGTTCACACCGATGATGCCAGTCTGCTCGATCTCCCGATCCTCCAGTGCTGGCCCGACGACGGCAACATCGGCTCTGAGCCCGCCGAGATCCACCCGCCGGCGGGACCCGCGGTCGAAGCCGACGGGAGCGAAGGCCGCACCGGCCGGTACATCACCCTCGGCGGCGCCATCAGCCGGGACCCGGACAGCGGCGTGCTCAACATGGGCATGTACCGCGTGCAGGTATTCGGCGAGAAGCTGGCGGCCGTCCACTGGCACGTGCATCACGACGGGGCCCGCATTTACCGCCGCTGGGCGGCCCGCGGCGAGAAGATGCCGATGGCCATTGCCCTCGGCGGCGAGCCGTCGCTGCCCTACGCGGCCACCAGTCCGCTGCCCCCGGCCGTCAGCGAGCTGCTTTTTGCGGGGTTCCTCAACGGCGGCGGTATCGAGACGGTGCCGGCCAGCACGATCCCACTGGAGGTGCCGGCCAACGCGGAGATCATCATCGAAGGATATGTCGACCCGAACGACCGCTTTGTCGAAGGGCCTTTCGGTGATCACACCGGTTTTTATTCGCTGTCCGGACCGTATCCGGTGTTTCGTGTGACCGCCATCACCCATCGCCGCGAACCGATCTACCCGGCAACCATCGTCGGCTACCCGCCGATGGAGGATTACTACCTGGGCAAGGCCACTGAACGCATCTTCCTGCCGCTGGTGCAGATGCTCGTGCCCGAAGTGATCGACTATCACCTGCCGATGTTCGGGGCCTTTCACAACTGCGCGTTCGTCAAGATCCGCAAGGAATATCCCTATCAGGCCCGGCGGGTCATTCACAGCCTGTGGGGCGCCGGACAGATGTCCTTCAGCAAGTTTATTATCGTCGTAGACGAACACGTGGACGTGCACGACGAGCAGGAGGTGCTCTTCTGCCTCGGGGCCAATGTTGATCCCCGCCGTGACACGGTCATTGCCGAGGGGCCGCTGGATATTCTCGATCATGCCGCCCCGTTCGAGGGCGCCGGCAGCAAAATGGGCATCGACGCGACGCGCAAGATACCGGGTGAAGGATCGGTTCGCCGCTGGCCCGCACGGCTGGAGATGTCCGCCGAGGTCAAGGACCGTGTCACGCGCCGCTGGCCGGAACTTGGGCTGGAATGAGCGGACGGACGACCCGGAGGATGTCATGCCGGAACAAGTCGTGATCCCGCTGAGCAAGAGGAAGCTCGCATTGCTCTTCGGGGGCTCATTGCTGTTTGTGGTAATGGGTCTGTGGTTGCTGCAGGTTGCCGATGAACAGAGGTTGTGGAATCCGTTGGTCGCCAAAGGCGCTGGCCTCGCGGGAGTCGCATTCTTCGGCATATGTTTCGCATCGGGCGTGTGGAAGCTTTTCGATCGTTCACCGGGACTCGTTGTTGATCGAATCGGGCTGGTCGACAACTCCAGCGGCATTTCAGCCGGCAGAATCCCCTGGAGCGAAATCACAGGCATCAGCGTCACCACTGTCAAACCATTGCCGCTATTGAAGGCCCAACGGTTCTTGACGATTCATGTGCGTGATCCGCAGGCGTATGTGGCCAGAGGCAATGCGCTCAAACGAATGATGAAACGGGCGAACTACAGAATGTTCGGTTCGCCGATTCACATCTCCGCCGTCGCGCTGAAGACAAGCTTTGAAGATCTGGTGGAGCTTGTGACACAATACCACTCCAGATACGTCAGCGAGTGCACCCATGCAGACCCGACGTCTGCGGGACGATGAGTTGGCTTTCTGAGAGGCGCGGATAGAATCGGATGGAATCGCTCGTGTACGGCACGGGAGTCTCAGAGGACCGTCTGCATGGCAGGTCTACCTGATGTTGAATGCCGATCCAGCTTCCTGTCTTCCCGCTTGCTTTCCCTCGACGTCTTCCGCGGCCTGACCATCCTGACGATGATCTTCGCGGACAAGCTTGACATGGTGATGATCAAGGGCGTGCCGTAGTCGATGAAGCACGCCCGGTTCAGCAAGAAGGAGCCCGATTTCATCACCTTCGTTGACGTCATCGCTCCGGCGTATCCTGGGCATCAAGGGCGGGATCTCGGCCGCGGGCCTGGTGGTTGGCATGCTGTTCGTCCCCGGCTCACCGGCCGGAACACCTTGGGCTCGAATTCGCTGAATGCTCGGTATCCTGCCCACCTGACTGCTGTCGCGGGTTCCGCTGCGGGTGGGGCTGCACCGAAGCCGCAGGCCGAGAGCCGGCTAACCTTGCCAGTTGGCCCAAGCCCGTAAACCATTACCGGACAAAGCGTTACGGAGCCTTAGTGAGCCTGTTTCGCTTCCTGCCCCTGCCGGGCGAGATACGGCAATTTCCTGGCCTGCCCGACGTTAAATCTTTATGCTGAGACGGCGATGGATGCTGCGGTGCTGGACGACCTGATCGCAAGGGCCCAAAGGCGAGACTCGGCGGCGTTTGATGCGCTCGTCGAGATCTACAGCCCACGTCTGTACGGGTACTTTTATCGGCTCACCGGCGGGCGTGAGGACGCGGAGGACTTGCTGCAGGAAGCCTTCGTGCGTGTCGTACGCATGATTGCCCGATATGAACACGACGGCCGGTTTGACGCGTGGCTGTTCCGGATCGCGACCAACCTGGTCCGCGACCGGGTCCGGCGGTATCGGCGGTCGCCCGGCATCGAGACCATGACTGCGGCGGGAGGCAACGAAGCCGGAGGGCTGGACGACCTGCCGGATCATGACACGGGTCTTCCGGAAGACGTCCTTGACAGGGCCGAACAAGTGGATCGTCTGCAACGTGCCCTGGCACGGCTTTCGGCCGCCGAGCGGGAGGTGATCCTGCTGCGGCACTTCTCGCAGATGTCGTTCAAGGAGGTGGCCGAAGCCATGGGCACGCCGTTGGGGACGGCCCTGGCCAGGGCGCATCGGGGCTTGGCCCGCCTGCGACAGTTGATGGAGGGAGAGGGGCGGTGAACGGGCGGAGTGCATGCCCATGCAAGGCCCTCGGCATGGCACCCAGGCAAAGAGGTGTCTGGCAGGGTCTTGCCGATTGAGGATGTTCGATGAGCGAAGAACTGGACAGGCTGGAGCGTGAAATCGAAGCGGCGATGAGATCGTTGCCGGTGGATTTCTCTATCGAGGTGCCGGCCGCCCTGGTGTTGCGTGCGAAGGCGGTGGTTCGGCACGAGCTCAACGAGGAGTGGTTGATCGGCCAACCGGCGCCCCTGCCCTCGGCCGACGCAATGCGGCGGGTGCATGAGGCCGTTCGCGGCGAGCTGACGAGGTCCGCGGCCACCGCCCGTCGTCCGTCGTGGGGCCGGATGGCATCGGCCCTGGCCGCCGCCGCAATGATCGCGATCAGCGTCGGAGTGATCCGCACGGCGGGCATGCACAAGCAGGGGCCTGTGGCCGCGTCGCCGGAGATCGTCGCGGCCGAGCAGCATCTGGAGCGGTTCATCGCGGCGGCCGAGAGTGTCTTCTCCTCCGAATTGCTCACCGAGTCGATTCACGACGATCTTAACACCATTGAAGAGGATATCGACGGGTGGCGCACGGCCGGCGACGACACAGGAGGCCTTGGAGACGTTGTCCGCGAGATCGACAGCACGCTGACCGAGGCTGCGAAGGACAGGAACGTTTCGCAAATCTCGATTGTTGCGAAAGGAAGGCTGGGATGAGATCGGCCGTGATGGGGCTGCTGGCGGTGCTTTTGTGCGGGTTGCTGGGTGCGGACGCCTCGCGCGTCGGCGGCGGCCCGAAAGCTGCCCGACAGCGGGAACGAACGGGAGTGCCGGCCAGCCGACCCGCCGTCGCGAGTCAGCCCGGCGACAACGCGGCCATGAAGCCGCCCGGCTGGCAGCGCGACTGGTGGCCGAGACGCGAAGGTCGCGGACGTGACGGCACGCCCGGCGCGACCGATCGCCTCCGGCTCAAGCAGGGCTTCGGCGGGCCGCCCTGGCAGGATGACGGCGAGCCGCTGTCGCCCGACCAGGAGGCGAGGCTGATGGAGTTCGCCCGCAAGAACTTCCCGCAGTTGTACCAGCGCCTCGTCGTCGTGAGAAACAGCAACCCGATGATGTTCAAGCAGATGATCAAGCGGGTGCGCGGCCCGATCACCGAGATCACGAGGGCCCAGGAACGCAATCCGGAGGCGGCCGAGAAGCTGATCCAGGCGCATCGGATCGAAATCGAGCTGATCGATCTCCGCGGGCAATATCAGTCCGCCAGAACCGACGAACATCGCGAGCAGATCAAGTCGAAAATGCGAGAGCTGGTGACCCGGCGAAGCGAACTCAGGCTCGAGCGGCTGAAGGATGAGGTTCGTGACCTGGAGCAGCGCCTCGATCAGGCCAAGAAAGAGGTGGTTCGGCGTGAGACGAGCAAGGACCAGATCGTCGAGCAGGAGCTGAAGAAGCTTCTGACCGGCGGTCCGCGTCCGTCCGACGGGCGCCTTCTGCCCAAACCGCCCGGCCCCGGGCCCAAGATCGGCAAGCGCGGACCGGGACAGCTTCCTCCGTCGGCAGCAGATACTCCCGCCTCAGTCCAGTGATTCTGCCCGTCTTGGAGCGGCCCCCCACGGTGGGTTTCGCTTCGCTCAACTTGTAGCCGCGCTTCTTGGCGAGCCGAGGGGTTTATCCCCTCGGTTTTCAATCGACAAAGCAAAACCGGCGGGACAAGCCTGCCGGCTCGTCGAGGCGAAGCGGCTTGTAGCCGCGATCCGCATCGTAGTCGCGGTCTCCAAGCCCGATCTCCCCGGCCGATAACACAAACGGGGTGCGTGACATCTTAGCCGGGGCGGCGGCAGGGCCAATTCAGAACGGGCCAGACCGCAGAGCCGTCGCGGGATCCAGGGCCCACTCGTTCACGCTCGGGGTTCTGAAAGAGCCGCCTATGCTGTCACGGACCCACACAAACAGCGGCCTGAGCGAAAAGCCTTGCATCGCGACCCACCGGGATGGGACAATGAAGGTGGGCGCCACGACGGCCGGATGAACCTGCCTCAGGTCGAGGTGCGCGTCATGTGCGGAAAATGCGGACCCCAGCAGATGGAGGAACCGCTGGGCCTGTTGTGGCAGCGGCAAATGGTGGTTCTGCGGTTGTCTCTGGAAACAGCACCGGCACATCCGTCGGCGTGGTTGTTCCGAATCCGAATGCGCATCCTCGCGTACTTGGTCACCCGCTATGCGGATCAGGTCGTGATCTCGCCTCCGCGATCTCCCGCATGCCATCCGATGCTGCTTCGATGGCGAATGCCGGCGGCTGAAGTCGGCCGGCCGCCGCGCACCAGCCAGATGATACGGCCGATTCTCCTCGACATTGCCGAAGCGAACGGGCATTTGAACAATTGATTGCGATGTTGTCCTTCCGTTTTCCGAGTGGAGATACTGGCCTGAATTGCCCGACCTGAGTTGGTCGCCGGGCAGGGTCGGCCGCGGTCCTTTCATCGACAACCGCGAGACCTGTTGCCCTCAGCGTCCTATCAATGCCTCGAAGTAGTATTTCCACAACGCAGCGATCTCGCGCACGATGTAGTACGGCATCCAGGTGAGCGTATAGCTCTCCCGCGCGGGGACGGTGTACACCTCGCGGCCCTGCTGCTGGTAGCACATCTTGATCCGTGGCAGGTGGTAGAAGTGGCTGACCACGAGCACGCGGCGGGCACCCAGGCGATCGAGCATCGCGCACGTGTTCCGGACGGTGGCTCGCGTGTTGGTGCCTTCCGTATCGACCACGATGGCCTGGTCCGGCACACCGAGGCTCGTGGCCAGCTTGCGCATCGCCTCGGTCTCGTGGACGGGGCCATCGCCGGGGCCGCCGGACATGATCACCTTCGGAGCCAACCTGTCCAGGTACAGACGGCAGGCGGTTCGTACCCGGTCGGCCAGAGCATCCGAGGGCGTGCCGTCGGCGTAAGTCCGTGCCCCGAACACCACAATCGCGTCGGCCTTGCGGCTGTAGTCGGTCTTGCCGAAACAAACCATCTGGCCCAGCGGGAACAGGATCATGCACAGGCCGATCGTGCCGACGGCCGCGACCCATTCGATCCGGCGACGCCGACGAGGGCCGGCAACCACGAGCGTCGGCAGCAGGATCAACAGAGACATGAAGACGAACAGCGAGAAAGGCAGCGGCACGCCGGCCTGGATCCGGGCGTCTCGCAGGAGGACGTAGAAGTTGATGGTGTTATACGCGGCCACGCCGGTCAGAATGCCGGCTGTCAGGATGGTGAGAGCCTTGCGCCACCGCGACATGTCGGGCAGGAGCGCGTAGGCCGGCAGCAGGAGCGAAGCAGCGATCAGGCATGCCCGGCCGAGGATCTGCGGCATCGGGCGGAAGTCGATCCACCAGATGTTGGCGTCATACCCCGGCCGCAGCAGGTCGCCGATCACGTTGAGCAGCGAGAATCCGCCGATAAACGCCGCCAGCCCGCGGACAAAGCCGTCGCGAATCGATTCGCGGAGCGGGTGGCTGCGTTTGGCAGGCGCGGAACGCTGTTGTCGCCGAGCTTTCCTGGACATCACATCAGTTATTCAATCCTCACCGCCGCCATCGAATCGGCCTTCAGCGGCACCCGCAGCTCGCCGTTGCTGAACTCCGCCGGGCCCTGGTCACGCTCGACAAGGTCGCAGAGCGTGGCCTTCTTGGCGCCTGGCAGCATGGTCTTGATCAATGCGGTCGTGTCCTTGCCGGCCGTCTCGCGGAGGCGGATGATCACCCCGCGGCCGTCATCCGCGTCCTTGAACGCCGTCAGCATGACGTTGGCCGGGTCGACCTGGCAGACGCTCATCGTTGCGGCGAGGTTCTTCTTCACTCGGGCAGACGGCACCTTGATCGAACGCATCGGCTGGACGGCCGACTCGCCGAACACGCACGCCGCCTGCGGGTCAAACGCCTTGCCGCTGGTCATATCGAAACGGAAGGTGAACCCGCCATCCTGGCCGGCCTTGTAGTTGGTGAACCAGTAGTTGTTCAGGCAGTAAGCGAAGATCGTGCCGTTGTTGATCGGCAGCGTGTCCAGCCACTTGCCCGGGGTCAGGTCGCACAGCGTGATCAGCGGTGTGTCCAGCGGCGACCAGACCACCGCCGCGTCGTCAGTATGCACCGTCACCCAGCGCTGGACGGCGAACCAGTCGCGGCAGGCGCCCGGCAGATGTTCGTCGTTCGGCTTGACGTGCCCGCCGCCGATCTCATAGCGGAACTGCGGATTGGCACCCGCCAGCGGGAAGGCAACGTACAACGCCTCGCGATCGAAGGTCATCTCCTTGTTGAGCCGGACGACGAACTCGATCCGCGGCTCCTGCTCGTAGAGGATGGTCTCCAATTCGATGTCGCGGAACCGCTTCATGGCTGCCTTGCACTTGGCGCTGCTGAACAGCGGTCCGCGGGCTCCGGCCTGTACGCCCTTGCCGGTCAACTCGTTGAAGACGATCTTGGCCGGGTCCGGGCCCCACCATTCGAACTTCCCGGTGAAGTCGCCGCCAGCGCCGTAGATCACCTGCCCAAGCTTGTACTGGCTCGCCTGATCAACGAGTTCCTTCTTGAGCTTCTTGTCGATGATGCTCGCAACGGTCGCGGTCTTCGGGTCGAAGGTCACGCGGTAGAAATCGTTCTCCAGCACGTTGTCCTTGAACCGGACGGGCGGGGCGGCCTGGCTGCTGCCGTCCTTGGCGACGCGGTAGGTGCGGTACCCGACGGCCGGCACATCGCGGGCCAGCAGGGCCACGGTCACGTTGTCCAGAACGTCCTCTCGCACCACCTGCTGCGGCAGTGGGCCGTCGTCGTCCAAAGCCACCATGCCCCGGGGCAGGTCGGCCAGAACCACGCCGGTCCGGACGCTTCCGGAGGGGTTAAACACCAGCAGCGAGCCGGGGGGCGCGTTGACCCGAGCGGCCAGCCGGGTCAGGCCGCGGTCCATCAGGTGGCGGATCTGGAGGGCGGCATCGGTTGCGAAGGCCGCCTTGTACGCCCACTGCCGGGTCACGAAATCGGAGGTCGGAGCCGTGATGCTATTGTGCGCCCCCCAGGTGTGCTCATCGTAGAGCAGGATCTTGTCCCAGACGCGGTTGAACTGGGTGGCCGCCTGGACAGTGGCCTTGTCCTTGCCGCCCGCCGCCCAGATGACCTCCGCCGCCACCGCGTCCTGGTGAGCCACACGATTGATCGCCGTCTCGGCAGCGCTGGAGCCGGCACCATCCTCCCACCAACTCCCGCCGCAGCCGCGGACCGTCTGAATCTGGTCGGCGAAGTTCTTCTCGATATGCTCGAAGAAGTGGTTGTTCGCGCACAGGATCACCTTTGGATAGGCGTAGCGTTCGCTGTATGCGGTCAGCGACTCGGCAATCGCCCGGCCGATGGCCACGTTGTCGGAGTACGCCCCGTGCAGCAGGACCGCGTCGAACGGGTAGTCGTCGCGATGGTCCCACCAGTAAAGGTCGTTCTCGATCGCCGCCCGCATCCGCTCCGGGCCTTCGTTCAGACCAATCCGGCCGGCCTGGGAGTAACCAGGTGTGAACCAGGTCAGCACTCTGCTGCCGTCGCGGCTCTCCCACCAGAACGGAGACTTGTGGTGCAGCTTGCCCTTCTCGAGCAGCGGAGCACGGATCCCGTTGATGCCCACGCTCACGTACCTGACACCCGCCCCGGCCAGGATCGTCGGGATGGTCCACACGTGAGACGGGGCGTCGGTCAGCGTGAAGCTCTCAAACGGCACGCCGTGCTGGCGGTGGAGCCGGGCGGAATAGTACAGGTTGCGGACCAGTTCCTCTTCCGAGCAAAGGCCGGTGAGCATGTTGAGGTAGCCGGACTCGATGCCGACCCGATGGTTCTTGCTGGCCTCGTAGAGTTCCTTGTGCCGCCACCCGGGCCGGTCGCGGAACCACATCTGTGCCGCCCACGATGACTCCAGGTTCCAGTGGTAAAGCGGGAACTCCCTGATGAGCTGCAGCGCCAGGTCGGTGTTGCGGTTGTGCAAATTGATGACGTTCTCCTGCAGGTCGGTGTAGCCGATGTCGGTATGCGTGCTGGGGGCGCAGAAGATGTGCCACTTGCGCTGCGGTTTCTGCTCAACCGTGACGGCGGCGGTCTGCCTGCCGCAGGTAGCCCGAACCACGAGCGATCGCGGGCTCTCGGCCGGCGGAACGCTTATCGCGCCGCTCAAGGTGCCGAGTGAGGCCTTGGTCAGCTTGGCGCTGGACAGCAGACCGTCACCGGTTCGGACCTCGATCTGGACGGGCTCGCTGCTCAGGACTCCGGAGATGAAGCACTTGAACTCCTGCTCGTCCCGGCCGTCCTTCTTTACGAAGAAGATGGTCGGGGTGACGGTGAGTTCCAGCGAGGAGGCGACGTCTTCCGGAACGCGTGCCAGTGAGATGGCGTCGTAGAGCAGCCAGGAACCGTGGGTGGCGGTCAGAGTGATCTTGTTGGCGCCCTGCTTGAGCACCTCTGGACCGCAGAAGAAACGCAGCGCGCGGTTCTTGCCTTTCTCGGGCCGGAGCAGCGTCGGGTCGCCGGTGCCGGGTGTCAGCGGCACCTCACCGCGATGGCCGTTGATGTCGACGACGAACGTTGGCGGCGCGCTGCCGTGAGTGTCGACCAGGTCGATCTTCAGTTCGCATCCGGTTGTCGGGGCCGCGGGCAGGTCGAAGCTGATGGTGAGCGGGTGCTCTTTCGAGCCCGCCCAGGAATCCGTGGGACCGGGGTGGATGTAGGGGAAGTCCTTGACCGGGTCGTTCTTGCCGACTGTGAAGCTGACCCCGGAGCCGAAGTTCTTGTTAAACTCGCCGAGGTCGCCAAAGTGGGTCAGGTCGCGATAGTCTTTGTCGGCCTTGCCGATCTGCCAGATAATCTGGCCGTTCTCGGCCCCAACGGCCGGGACGACGAGCGACAGCGTAACCAGATATGCGAGGACTCGTGGCATATTGCACCTCCCGGGTGGCTGAGCAATGGGTTCGACTCGAAGCGGGCGACCAACGACCGCTGCAAAGCGATCATTGTAGAGCCACCGGCGATCTGCACAAGCACGGCCTTCTGCAGCGGACAACCGTCCGCGTGGACAGAGTCTGTTCGATCTCCGTACAATGCCCTGGGATCGCCTGCGGCGCGACCCGTCGCAGGCAGGTGGGCATTCTCATTTGACCGGTGGTTTTCTTATGCAGGATGGGTCTCCCGAAAACGATCGTTTGGCCCGCCGTCAGATGGTGGCCGAGCAGATTGACTCGCGAGGGATTCACGATCCTCTTGTGCTTGCGGCCATGCAGGAGGTGCCGCGAGAGCGGTTTGTGCCGCCGGACGTCAGAGATCAGGCATTTGCTGATCGGGCGCTGCCGATCGATTGCGGGCAGACCATCTCGCAGCCATATATCGTTGCGTGCATGACGGCATATCTAAATGTTCAGGCGCATCATCGTGTGTTGGAGATCGGCACCGGTTCGGGCTATCAGACGGCGATCCTTGCCAGGCTGGCGCATGAGGTCTACACCGTCGAACGGATCGAGCCGCTGCTGACCTCGGCCAGGCGAGTGCTGAATTCGATCGGGGTCACCAATGTGCACTACCGGCTGGGCGACGGCAGTCTCGGCTGGATCGAGTTCGCTCCCTTCGACCGGATCATTGTGACGGCCGCGGCGCCGCGCGTGCCCGAGGCCCTGCGCGATCAACTGGCCGACACCGGCCGTCTTGTCATCCCCGTCGGCAGCGAGCGCGATCAGACCCTGACGCTGGTCAAGCGCGAGCAGGGCCGGATCGTCGAAACCCCTCGTCTCCCGGTGCGGTTCGTTAAGCTGATAGGACACCAGGCGTGGTCGCAGGAATCAGGGCAGCATGCGGAGGACGAAACGTGACGCAGGCCGTGAACCTGGGAGCGAGCTGTCCGCTGAGGCTGTGCATGGCTGTCGGCGTCCTGTCGCGCCTCGCCGTGGTGTCGATCGGTTGTTCGCCCGCCGCACGCGATCTGCCGTTGACCTGGACGAGGCACACGGTGGATGATTCGACCGTTGGTGCGGACGGTATCCGTCTCGCCGACGTCAACAACGACGGGCTTACCGACGCGACCACCGGCTGGGAGGAGGGCGGCCTGATCCGTGTGTATCTGCATCCGTCGCCGACCGCGGTGACCTCGCCCTGGCCTGCGGTTACCGTCGGCCGTGTCGGCTCGCCGGAGGATGCGGTGTTCGCGGACCTCGACGGCGACGGATCGACCGACGTGGTCAGCTCATGCGAGGGCAAGGTCCGGAGCATTTTCTTCCACTGGGCGCCGAGCGAGCGATCGAAGCACCTCGACCCCGATGCATGGCAGACCGAGGCCTTGCCGCCCGCCCGCGGCTTGTGCCAGTGGATGTTCTGCCTGCCGATGCAGATCGACGGCCGAAACGGGATCGACCTGGTGGCCGGTGCCAAGAACGCTGGAGCGAAGATCGGCTGGTTCGAGGCCCCGGCCAATGCCCGCGACGTGAACCAGTGGAAGTGGCACCCGCTCTACGATGCGGGCTGGATCATGTCGCTGATCGCCGAAGATATGGACGGTGACGGCGACTCGGACATTGTGGCCTCCGATCGCAAGGGGCCTTCGCGAGGCTGTTTGTGGCTTGAGAACCCCGGTCCGGACCGGGCCGACCAGGGCTCGTGGCCGATCCACCGCATCGGCGAGAGCGACCACGAGTACATGTTCCTGACCGTGGCCGATCTGGACGGCGACGGCCTGCGCGACGTGCTGGCGGCCACGGCCAGTCACGAGCTGGTCTACTATCGGCGTACGGCCGCCCGGCCTCTCGCGTGGGAGAGCCACGTCATCGAGTTGCCGGAAAACACGGGAACCGGTAAAGGCGTGGCGGTCGGAGACCTCGACGGCGACGGCCGACAGGAGGTCGTTTTCAGTTGCGAGAAGGCGGCCGGCAAACGCGGCCTGATGTGGATGAAGTACGTCGTGACGCCGACGGATCGTCGCTGGCTGGCATTTGACATCGGTGGTGGCAGGGGAGCCAAGTTCGACCTTGTTCAGCTCCTCGACGTGGACGGCGACGGAGATCTCGACGTGCTCACTACCGAGGAAGTTGACCGGCTCGGCGTCGTTTGGTACGAGAACCCCATGCGCCGTTGACCCTCGGCCGGTATTGCTATGCCGGTCGAAGTGACCCTTCGCTGCTCGGCACGGCGGTTCGAGTTCAATGATGCGAACTCCCACGGCAGTCTGTCTGGCATGAGAAGCGACGGCGTCTGGCACGTTTCTTGCTAACTGCAAACACGAGCGACCCGACAAGGGCCTGCAGGTGTAAAAACGGGCGGCGTTCCTACCATACGGTAGCCTGGCGCCCCCCAGTCATACCTGCCCGTAGGACCTGTTCATGCCTGAGGCGGTCGTCTCAACCTACAGGAGATGCAGATATGTATTGTATCCGTGCGAAGATTCGACTTGTGCCGCTCGTTCTGGCGTTCGCCCCGGCCCTTGGCGGTTCTCAGATTGCCACGGCCGGGGATCCGGCGGCGTTTCCGCCCGACGTGATGCGGCTCGCATCGGTTTCCGCTGGTCCGGCCGATCCCGCGCCCATCGAGAGCGAAAGCGGGGAGAAACCTCCCGAAACGCAGCCCGCCGCCGCCGGCTGGCCCCCCGGTCTGCTGATGGACGGCCTCGATGCCATCGGACTGGGCCGGCCGATGAGTGACCTGGGCCTGCGGACGTACGGCTTCGTCGAAGCCGGAATGACCTTCGAGATGCACGGCCCGGGGAACAAGCGGACGGGTCTGCCCCTGCGAGGCTTCGATTCCCGAAAGCCGGAAAACCTGCGACTCAACCAGTTGATGCTGTACCTCGACCGTCCCGTGGATACCAACAAGAACTTCGATATCGGCGGGACGTTCACCTTCCTCTACGGCACCGATGCCAGGCTGATCCATTCACCGGGCCTCCTCGACAAGCAGAACCATGACGTCCAGCCGGACATCGTGCAGGGCTACGGCGAGTTGTGGTTCAAGACCGGCGAGGGGGGGCAGGGATTCGACATCGTGTTTGGCAAGTGGTTCACGCCGGTCGGCTTCGAGGTGACGCCCGCGCCCGGCAACCTGCTCTATTCTCGTGGATACCTGTTCAATTATGCCCAGCCGATCACGCATACCGGCCTGAAGCTGTCCTACTACTTCGACCCCGCCAACTTCGCCTACTTCGGTGTGGCGCGCGGGTGGGATGTCTTCAATGACAACAACGACGGAGCGAGCTTCCTGGGCGGCTTCCAGCTATCCAGCAAGCAGCTCATGGGGGCCAACCCGCGCTGTCAACTGGCCCTCAACGTCATCGCCGGGCCCGAGCAGGCCGGCGAAGGCTGGCCCGGCAACCGCGTGCTGGTGGATGCGGTGTGGACCTGGAGGTGGACGGAGAAACTCGCCCAGTACGTCAACGCCGACTACGGCTATGAGGATGACACCCCGGGAGCGTTGGCCAGAGACGGTACGCCCGCGGTCCGCGATGCGGCGTGGTACGGGCTGGCTTACAACCTGAACTACGTGTTCAACGACTACCTCAGCGCCACCGGCCGGGCGGAGTGGTTCACCGATAAGCACGGCGCACGAACCGGATATCGCGGTACCTTCTTCGAGGCGACAACGGGCCTGAGCATCACCCCGTTCCCCAAGGATCGCTTCCTGAAGAACCTCACCATCCGGCCCGAGTTTCGGTGTGACTGGTCTGCAAACGACGCCCCCTTCGCCGAGAGTTGCCAGATCACGGGCGCGTTTGACGTGATCTACCGGTTCTGAGGCGACAGGCAAACGCCGCCATGTCTGCCGCTCGTGGGGACACGCCGCCGGCCGGTGTTCAGGAGCGCTGCTCCATGGTATGATCCTCCCGGACTGTTGTTACGGAGACAGCGCATGACCGACCGGGAACTATTTGACGCCGTGGCCGCCGCGGCCCTGTTGCGCGGCGACTTCACCCTTCGCTCGGGCCGCAAGAGCAAGTACTACCTCGACAAGTATCTGTTTGAGGCCGAGCCGAAGATCCTTCGCGAGCTGGGCGAGCGGTTCGCCAAGCACATCGGCCGTGCGACCACCCGGATCGCCGGGGCCGAACTGGGCGGCGTGGCTCTGGCCGCATCTACCTCGATGGCCTCGGGCCTGCCGTTCGTGATCATCCGCAATGCCAAGAAGGACTATGGCACCAGGAAGATGTACGAGGGCAAGATCGAGAAGAGCGACCGCATTCTCCTGGTCGAGGACGTGGCCACCACCGGCGGCCAGGTGCTCGAGGCAGCCAGGACCATCGCCGAGGCCGGCGCGACCGTCGAGAAGATCATCGCGGTGATCGACCGCCAGGAAGGGGCCCGAGAGAATATCGAAGGCGCGGGCTTCGTCTTTGGAGCGCTGATGACCAAGACGGATCTGGGGATTGATGAGTGAGAGCGGTCAGCGGTCAGCATTCAGCGGTCAGCCAGAATCTTCAAGAAGCTATTAGCTGTTAGCCGGGTGGCCCAGGTTCTTCTTGAACCTGGGCTCGCGATTGTGGTCGGGTGGCATCGCCACGGCTTGGCGCGGCCATGGAGGCCTGACGGCTCGGACCCTTCACGAGACGTCCCGCTTTGTAGGAGGGCTCTCTGAGCCCGACACAAATCGCGGTCGGAGACCGCTCCGGCGTCGATCATCTCCTTGTCGTCTTGCTGAACAGCAGGTCAAGCTGCCGGGAGATTTCCATCACCTCGCCAGGGTTGTTGACCGCTCTGAAGGTGCCGGTGAAACGGGCGGGGCCGAAGGGCATGGCGGCGTTGGCCATCAGATAACTTGGCGACAGCCGCCCGGACTCGATCTGGCCGGTGACGGTCTTAGCGTCCTTGGCGATCTTGGCGAAGACGAAACCGGCGCCGTCGTAGCGTACTCCCGTCGGCGGCGTCAGGATGGCATACTGAACCTGAACGTTGATCTGCGTCTTCTCGACGGCCGTGCGCCCAGGCAGCGGTTTCCAGACTTCCTTCAGGTAGATCAACTGGGTGATCGTCTGCGTCGGGTCCATCTTGCTGGGCTGCTCGACGCGCATGCCCAGCTCCAGCAGACCGCTGGGGTTGACCAGGAACGCCACGCGACTGAAGTCGGCATAATGATGCTGCTCACGGCCGGTCTCATCATAGGTGGTCAGGTGGAGCCGGGTCGCCTCGGACGAACACCCGGCCAGCCCGGCCAGAAGCATCACCAATCTAATGCCATGCCCAATCCTGCTTGAAGTGGTCATCGTTGCCATCCTGTCCCGCCGGCGCCCGGCGATGCAGGCAGTGTAGCAATCCTGGCATCGTTTGCCAGTCGCGACGACCTGCCTTTGGGTAAATGCTGCATTGCAGCGATTCGCACCTTGACTGTCGAGCCTCCGAGGCAGTGATTATAATCCGACTGATGAGAACAACCGAACCGAGAGCGTTTCGCCTGGGTGCCGTATCGTTCCTTAATACCAAGCCGCTTATCGAGGGGTTGGCGGGCGAGCCCGGGGTGAAGCTCGAACTCGCGGTTCCGGCGGAGCTCGCCGGCATGCTTCAGGCCGGGTGCGTGGACGCGGCCCTGGTGCCAGTCATCGACATTGGCCGGGCGGCCGGACGCTGGAAGCGCGTCTCGGATGCGGGCATCAGCAGCGACGGCGACACGATGACCGTCCAGGTTTTTTCACGGGTGCCGCCGGAGGACATGACCACGCTCCATGCCGACACCGATTCCCATACCTCCGTGATCCTGGCGAGGCTCGTGTGGAAGGGTTTCCACCGGCGCCCCCTGTCGGTGATGCCGCTGAAACCCGGAGCCGGCCTCGAGCATTGCGAGTCGGTCCTGCTGATCGGAGACAAGGTCGTCCGGACTGAGGTCGCCGATTTTCGCTATCGGGTCGATCTGGGCGGAGCGTGGAGAGCCTGGACGGGCCTTCCATTCGTATTCGCGGCATGGGCGGCGCCAATTGACCGCGACACCGCGCACCTGGCCCGGCTGTTGAGCCAGGCCCGCGACCGCGGAGTGGCCCGGGCCGCGGAACTGGCCGCCGAGCATGGTCCGACCCTGGGCTGGCCGGTGGATCTCGCCAGGGACTATCTCACCAGGCACATGAAATACACCATTACCCCGGCCGCCGAGGCGGGCATGAACAAGTTTCTCGAATTGGCCCGGCTTGAAGGGCTGATTCCGCGGGTCGGAGCGGTAGTCACATGACCGCGACCGGGGCGAGCATCGGATCGGCTTCCCGTCTCACTGAGGCAGATGCCCTGGCTCTGTACGCCGACTGCTCGATCCACGAATTGGGGAGACGAGCCCACGCCGAGGCCTGTCGTCGACATCCCGAGCCGTATCGCACCTATGTCGTCGACCGCAACATCAACTATTCAAACTGGTGTATGGCCCAGTGCCTTTTCTGTAACTTCAAGGCTCCTCCCCACGACCAAGCCGATGCCGGCGGCGAGCCCGATGGCTACGTTCTAAGCTTCGATGAGATCGGCCGCAAGATCCAGGAACTCATTGACATCGGCGGCACGCAGGTCCTTCTGCAAGGCGGCCTGGCCCCGCCGGACATGCTTGGGCTCGATTGGTACCTCGGTCTTCTGCGATTCATCCGGAGCAGCTTCCCGAAGATCCATATCCATGCGTTCAGTCCGCCGGAGATATTCTACTTCTCGCGAGTCTTCAAGACGTCTATCCGCGACGTGCTGCTCCGCCTCCGTGAGGCCGGGCTGGATACCATCCCCGGCGGCGGGGCCGAGATCCTGGTCGATCGCGTGCGCGAGCGGATCAGCCGTGGCAAGACCCGGACCGACGAATACCTCGAAGTCATGCGCCAGGCCCACCGCATCGGCATGCGCACGACCATCACCATGATGTTCGGGCACATCGAGACGATCCCGGAGCGGATCGAGCACCTCCGGCGGGTCCGCGACCTGCAGGATGAGACCGGCGGCTTCACCGCGTTCATCTGCTGGACGTTTCAGCCGGCCGGAACAGCCCTGGCTGCGCAATTCCCGATGCGCCCGGCCGACTGCGCCGATCCGCCCGATGGCGAGCACCTCGTGCTGGCCGGGGCCCACGAGTATCTCAGGACGCTCGCCATCGCGAGGCTGTTTCTCGACAACATCCCCAACCTGCAGGCCAGTTGGGTCACACAGGGGCCCAAAATCGGGCAACTGGCCCTGTTCTTCGGGGCCAACGACATGGGCTCGGTGATGATGGAGGAAAACGTCGTCTCGGCCGCCGGCACCAGCTACCGCCTGAGCGAGGCCGAAATCCGCCGCCTGATCGCCGACGCCGGCTGGCAGCCGCAAAAGCGCAACTGTTACTACGAACTGCTCGAATAGATGTGCCGTGTTCACCTGAGGTTAAGCGTCGCACCGGATGCCCGGAGCCACCTGCTTCACCTCTTCACGGGCAATGTTCACCTCGCGAGGAGCGTTGACGCCCAGGCGTACGCGGCCGCCCTCCGGGCGGAGCATGACCACCTGCACTTGGGCCTGCTCGTTGATGCGCACGATATCGTCGAGCCGGAGCGTCTCTTCACGGATGGGGGGATCCAATCGCTCGCAACTGATGCGGAGCCGGACGGTGTTTCCGCCAATCGCCAGGACCGTGACTTCGATGTCGTCACCAATGAGGATGGACTGGTGAGGATGACGTGTCAGGACAAGCATGGATGGACCACTCCTCAAGTGAGCTGATTCGAACATCCATTACCGCGCCGCTCGGATTCTAACCCGCCCGGCTGGGACCTGCAACAGAAAACTGAGGTTGATTATGTGGCCGCTGTTCCCCGACAATAGTCCCGGCCGAACGTCTCAATGGATGTCACGTCCGGCCCGCTGGCCGAAGGAGATCATTCATGAATCCACGAATGCGGATCTCGTCGTACCTGCCGATTGCCGTGTTGTCCCTTTCATCTGCGTGGGCATTGGCCGCGGAGATGCCGTTCATCGAGGTTGATCCTGGAAGCACAACCGCTTTCAGGGAACGCGGAACGGGGCGGCCGATCGTCATGGTGGGCGTCAACTACTTCGACCACGAGACCGGCTGGGCCCCGAAGCTGTGGCAGAAGTTCGACGAGGCCCGGGTGAGACGCCAACTGCAGATGCTGCACGAGCAGGGCTTCAACTCCATCCGGGTCTTCTTGACCTACCAGTCATTCCACATCGAGCCCGGCCGCGTCCATCCGGAAGGCGAGGCCAAGTTCCGCCAGCTCCTGCGAATGTGCCGCGAATTCGGCATCTACGCAATGCCGACAGGGCCGGATCACTGGGAGGGCACACCGCCGTGGCGGAAGGGCGACCGATTCGCGGACGAAACCCTGCTGACGGCCGACGAGGCATGGTGGAAGGACTTCGCCGGGCGTTTCAAGGATGAGCCCGCGCTCTGGGCGTACGACCTGTATAACGAGCCGATGATCGGCTGGGATTCGCCCGGCATGAAGGCCAAGTGGAACGACTGGCTGAAGCGCCGGTACGGGCCAGCCCCTGACCGACCCCCGTCAGTCGGTCAAGGGTTGGTCGAGAAGATCGCCGAGGCGTGGAAACGGCCGGTCGACCAGGTCGGAAGGGCGGGCGAGATCCCGGTCCCCCCGCCTCAAGCCGCCCGCAACGACGGCCGTCTGTACGATTATCAGCGATTTCGCGAGCATATCGCCGACGAATGGACCCGCCGCATGGCCGAAGCGATCCGCTCGGTCGATCAAAAACACCTTGTTACGGTCGGGCACATCCAGTGGGCCGCACCTGTCCTGATCGCGGAAGTGAAGCACTATGCCGGCTTCAATCCCCGGTCCAACGCCCGATACGTGGATTTCACAACCGTCCACTTCTACCCCCTTGACCAACCCCGGCCGTGCGACTCGCCGGAAGGCGTGGCCGCCAACCGGATTTATCTGGAGGCAGTGCTCTACCAGTGCAGCGTGGGCAAGCCCTTGCTGCTGGGCGAGTTCAACTGGTACGGGGGCAATTCGGAAGCGCACGCGGGCTGGAGCCTTCCCCCCAAGCCTCCCGAGCATCAGGTGGAATGGTGCCAGGCCCTCCTCGACGTGGGCAAGGGGCGCCTCTGTGGCTATCTTAATTGGGCGTTCGCCGACACGCCCGGCTCGAAGGACATTACCCGGTGGAGCGGCCTGTGGACGGAGGATCTGAAGCTCAAGCCGTGGGGCAAGGTCTTCGGGGAATTCGCTCGCGAAACGGTGCGCCATCCACAGCAATGGCGGCAGTGGCCGGGGTGGCTGGTTACGAACATGAGTTTGGCTGACCACCGGGCGCTGGTGACTGATCCCGAGGCCGGGCACGCCCTTCGGCGGTCCCTCCGGGTGGCGGCCACGCGGCCTGAGTAAGGAGCATTGGCAATGCGGATACACCTCATCTTGTCGACTGCGATCGTCGCGGGCGTGTCGGCGGGCTGCACAGTCGGCCCTCGGGTTGATCTACGGAACATCCGTCACGGCTCGGTGATCCCCGATGAGGGGTATTGCGATCAGCCGTATGTGGTCATCACCCGGGACGGCAACTGGCTGTGCACCTTCACCACCGGCAAGGGGATCGAAGGCCAGCTTGGCCAGCACGTGGTGGCCTCGATCAGCGCCGATAAGGGCAAGACCTGGAGCAGCCCGCCTATCGACATCGAGCCGGCCGACGGCCCCGAGGCCTCCTGGGTCATGCCGCTGATCACCCCCTCCGGCCGGGTCTACGCCTTCTACGACTACAACGGTGACCGCGTCACCACGCTGGGGGACAAGAAGGGGATCCGCGCCGACATGCTCGGCTGGTATGTCTACAAGTACTCCGATGATAACGGTCGCACCTGGTCCGATCGTCGCTACCGTCTGCCGGTCCGCGTGACCGCATGCGACCGGACCAACGACTGGCAGGGCAAGGTGCAGATCATGTGGGGCATCGGCAAACCGGTGGTGGTCGGCCGGAGCGTCTTCTTCGGCTTCACCAAGCTCGGCCGGTACATGCTGGATCAGGGCGAGGGCTGGTTCTTTCGATCCGACAACATCCTCACCCAGCCCGACGTCGAGAAGATCGAGTGGCAGATGCTGCCGGAGGGCGATCACGGCCTCCGGGCCCCTGAGTTCGGCTCGATCCAGGAGGAGCACAATCTCGTCGGCCTGTCGGACGGCAGCCTCTTCTGCATCTACCGCACGACGACCGGGTATCCTTGCCAGTCTTACAGCCGCGACGGCGGGCGAACCTGGACCCGTCCCGTACACGCCGTCTACACCCCCGGCGGCCGCAAGATCAAGACCCCGCGGGCCTGTCCCCGCTTGTGGAAGGCCAAAAACGGGAAATACCTGCTCTGGTACCACAATCACAGCGGCAAGGACTTCAACGGCCGCAACCCCGCCTGGGTTACCGGCGGCGTCGAGAAGGACGGCCTGATCCATTGGAGCCAGCCGGAGATCCTTCTGTACGATCCCGAGCCCGAGACGCGGATGAGCTATCCCGACCTGATTCAGCAGGACGGTCGTTACTGGGTCACCGAAACACAGAAGGAAATCGCCCGCGTTCACGAGGTCGATCCGATGCTGTTCGAAGAGCTTTGGAACCAGGGGCAAACCGCGGCGGTGACGCGGCGGGGACTGGTGTTCCATCAGAAGCCGGCCCGGCCGGAAGATCAGGCTCGGCCGCTGCGTTTGCCCAACTTTGTCGAGGGTGAAGGGTTTACGGTTGAGATGTGGATCCGGTTCCGGGAGCTGTCGTTAGGACAGGTCATTCTGGATCGGCGCGCCGGCGACGGCTCGGGAGTGAGACTGCTGGTCACGGAGGCCGGTACCATCGGCATCGAGCTGACCGACGGCGACGAGTCGCGAAGCGCATGGGACACCGATCCGGGGATGATCCAGCCCGGGCGTCTTCACCACGTCGTGGCCATCGTGGACGGCGGGCCGAGGATCATCACCTTTGTCGTGGATGGCGTTCTGTGCGACGGCGGCGAGAAGCGCCAGTACGGCTGGGGCCGCATCGCCCCTGACGTCGAAAACCTCGGCGGTGAGGTACCGCTGCGAGTCGCTCCGTCGCTCAAGGGAGACATCGAGTGCCTCCGCATCTACCGTCGGCCGCTGCGGACGTCGGAGGCGGTCTCCAACTATCGCGCAGGTCCGCAGTGAGGCGCCCAAGCCGCCCGGGTACTGCGAATGAACTCTGGCTTCAAGACGACCACCCACCCCGTCCGATAATGATTGCAGCCGCTGAGATCCCTTGGCCATCCAGCGACGGGGAGGCCTTTCATGAGCAGGATGCACTATCTGACGGTCACGCTTCTTGTCGTCACTACCGCCGGAGTCACCTGGTACACCACCCGCGAGATCACTCGTGGACAGAGCCGCGTCGAGGCCCTGACCGGCCGTCTGAACGACGCCTTGGCCCAAGCCGATGCTCTCGGTGAACGAGTTCACCAGTTGGAGGCTGAACCGCCCTCATTGCCAGCTTCCCGCTCGACAGTGAGCACCCCGGCACTGCTGCCCGCTGACCTGAGCACGATCGGCTCGGATCGACTCTGGAACTACGCCGGCCTGGAAGCCATCGAAACCCAAATGGCTGTCATCGCCAACAACATAGCCAACGCCAACACGCCCGGCTTCAAACGCCAGTACGCAGTGTTCGAGAACAACGGCCAGGACATGGGTTCTCGGCTTGCGTGTACTCGCTATGATATGAGCGCCGGTCCGGTCGTCCAGACTAACCGAGCACTTGACGTCATGATTGAAGGCGAAGGGTTCTTCCAGGTGAAGACTCAATACCGCGGCGAGGAGATCGTCGCCTACACACGGGCTGGCAACTTCGCGCTGGACGCGGACGGTGCTTTGGTTCTGTGCAACAGTGATGGTTCGTTCGTCGATCCGCAGATCACGGTGGGTCAGGACGATCAAGACGTGGAGATCACGGGCGACGGGATGGTGACGGCCTGCCAATCCGCCGGTCCGCAGCGCACACAGATCGGCCAGGTGGAACTGGCTCGGTTCCGCAACCCGGAGGGCTTGAAAGCCATCGGCAGCAATCTCTACATCGAGACCGATGTCTCCGGCACGCCAGTCACCGGGTGGCCGACCCAGGATGGCCTGGGACGCCTGATTGGCCATTGCGTGGAAGGGAGCAACGTCAGCGTTGAGCGCGAACGAGTCGATATGGCCTTCGCCCAGCGAGCATTCGACGTCAACTCGCAGTACCTGCAGGGCCTGGCCTACCGCACCGCCCTTGCCTCGCCCACTCCGCCAGTCATCCCGATCCCGCAGCCTACCCGTCGTGATTCTCGATAGCGCGAATCGCAGTGTCGCTCTGCGTGTGGGCGAGAGCTCTGTGCAGTCGCAGGATCCGCAACATACAGCGTGAAATCACACGGCCACGCAACGCCGTCGCCATGCCACTCGCCACCCACTGGTCTTGGCTGACTGCTGACGGCTGATCGCTTCTTGGCTGCCCTTGCCCACTCTCCTATAATGCCCGCTCCCGTGCGAGAGACACTGAAGGAGCTGACGCAATGACCGGTCGGGCCAAGATCACGATCATCGGGGCGGGCAATGTGGGGGCGACCTGCGCTCACTGGGCGGCGGCCAAGGAACTGGGCGACATTGTCCTGGTGGACATCGTCGAGGGGCTGCCGCAGGGCAAGGGCCTGGACCTGCGCGAAGCCTCGCCGATTGAGGGTTTCGACTGCGAGGTCATCGGCACCAACGGCTACGAAGAGACCGCCGGCAGCGACGTGATCATTGTGACCTCCGGCCTGGCCCGCAAGCCCGGCATGAGCCGAGATGACCTGATCGCCAGGAACACCGAGATCGTCGGGAGCGTGGCGAAGCAGGCCGCGAAGTTCAGCCCCAACGCGATCATGATCGTGGTCAGCAACCCATTGGATGCCATGGTCTACGTGGCCTGGAAGGCCTCCGGTTTCCCGACCAATCGTGTTGTCGGTCAGGCCGGCGTGCTGGATACCGCCCGCTTCCGCACCTTCATCGCCATGGAACTCGGCTGCAGCGTCGAGGATGTCAGCACGCTGCTTCTCGGCGGCCACGGCGATGACATGGTGCCGTTGCCGAGTTGCACGACCGTCGGCGGCATCCCGGTGACCAGCCTCATCCCCAAGGACCGGCTGGATGCGATTGTCGATCGGGCCCGCAAGGGCGGCGGCGAAATCGTCAGTCTGCTCAAGACCGGCAGCGCGTACTATGCCCCGTCGGCGGCCAGCGTGCAGATGGCCGAGGCCGTCATCCGTGACAAGAAACGGGTCTTGCCCTGTGCCGCCTACTGCGACAAGGAGTACGGTATCGGCGGATATTTCGTCGGCGTGCCCTGCGTTCTGGGCAAGGGCGGCGTCGAGAGGGTGCTCGAAGTGCCGCTCTCGCCGCAGGAGAAGGCCGCATTCCAGGTCAGCATCGACCATGTGAAAGAGCTTGTCGCCGTGGTGCAAAAGCTCGGCGGGTAGCGGGCACACCTCCCGCTCTTGCAGACATGGCGGCGCTCGCCCCGGCGAGCTTGGCCATCCCACCCTGGATACACAATAGTTGCCAACGCGCCTTCTCGCGGACCCATCGACCATCTGCCTTCCCTTGTGATGCGTCCGTCAGCCGGTTACAACCAACGCCATGATCACGATGGATACGGCCGAGAGACTGATCCGCCTGTCGCGGCCGCCGCGCGGGCTGCACGGCTCACGAATGGTCCTGCTTGGGCTGGGTCTACTGCTGGGGGCGGCCTTGGCCCACCCGGGGTTCATCGCCCAGACAGGTCTACCGACCTGGGTCTGGCCGCATGTTTTGCTGCTGGCGATTCTGGCCGTGATTCTGACGATCGCGATTCGCCAGCGCGCGCAGTCCCGTCTGATGCTGGTGGCCTTCGAGAACCTGCAACTCCAGGAATGGGACCGGGCCCGCGAGAACCTGACTCGTCTGCTGGCCCGGCCTGTTCGCCATGCTCCCGCAAGGGCCGAGGCCCTGATGGGGCTTGGCGGCCTCGCGGAAATCGGTCGCCACTACGACGTCGCTCAGCGGGTCTATGAGGCCATTCTGAACGAGGCCTCGGCCAACCCCGTGCAGTTGCTGATGGCCCGTGTGGCTCTGGCTGCGACCATGTTTCGCACCGGGCAGACCGCCGATGCAGTGGAGATGATCGATCGCCTCGACCGGACCAGCCTGCCGGACTCGCTGAGGGCTCACGTTGAACTGGTCTCGCTGTTTCGCGAGGTGGTCATGGGGCAGGGAGGCAGCGGCCTGGACAAGGCCGAGCATCGCCGCGACCTCTTTCGTCGCTACCTCAGTACCCGGGCCGGGTACGGCTACGGCCTCCTGGCGGCCGCTTATGATCACGCACAGCGAGGCGACATGGCCCGAAAGTACTGGACTGATGCCACTCTGCTGATCTCCGAGAAGACCCTCGTGGAGCGTTTCCACGAACTCGAGCCAATGGCCGCCCGCTATCCCGCCGTGGAGCACGTGTTGTGACCCCGGAACCGCTCGACAACCTGCTCCGCCGCTTTCGCCGCCGGATCGTCCTGATCGGGACCATTCGCGTGCTGGGTCTGCTCTCGTTCATCTTCCTGGTCGCCTGGTCGCTACGGCCGCCGCCGTTCATGGACAGGCGGGTGCCGACCCTGATCGTCGGCGGCGTGTTGCTGCTCTGGCTGATCCTGGCACTCGCCTCGGTCAACCAGTCGCGGACGCTGCAGATGGCCCGCGTCCTGCTCGGCACCGGCCAGACGGACAACGCCCGCATGTGGCTGAGCCGGGTGATGACCGGCCTGTCTCTTTCTCCGCGTAACCAGCTCATTGCCTGCCATCATCTGGCCTCTCTCTTCGCCTATAGGCAATCCCATCAGGAAGTGATCGCGATCTGCACCGAGCTCCTGCGGCACCACCTCGGCCGGCTCAGGCACATCGTGGTCAATACCCGGCTGATGCTGGCCGAGAGCCTCCTGTCGCTGGATCGCGTGGGCGAGGCCTACGAGGCCATGCGGCCGGTGTATGACCTCCCGTTGACCCTGGCTGACCGGATGAAGCTGTTGCCGGTACAGTTGTGGTATGAGCTCCAGGCCGGCCAGGCGATCTCCAGCGTGGAGTCCCTGCCCGAGAAGGTGCGCATCGCCGAGTTGCTCGACTCTCAGCAGGCGGCCCTGGTCCACGCCATGCTGGCCGAGGCCTGCCGCCAGCGGGCCATGCCGGCCGAGTCCGAGTTTCTGCTCCGCCGGGCCCGTCTCTACGCCGATCTCGAGCCCATCGTTGACCGCTACCGTATCCTTGCCCCCGTTCGGCGCAATTGAGACACTTGTCGCTGGATGGTCCCGGGCAAAGGGCCTCTCCTGCGTCTCTTGGGACAGGCACGCGGATGGGGAAGCCTCGCGGAATGCCAGTCCCGACGGCCGAGCGGCCGAGAAAGTCCTCTGACAAGGCAATGAATGAGCAGCCAA
The DNA here is from genome assembly GCA_964586235.1 of uncultured Planctomycetales bacterium. Taxonomy (GTDB): domain Bacteria; phylum Planctomycetota; class Phycisphaerae; order UBA1845; family PWPN01; genus JAUCQB01. The sequence goes on along the minus strand of CAZPIO010000112.1, from coordinate 186 downwards.
GCATGAACTCGCAGAGCAAAACCCTACGGATGGAAATCGACGCGCAACTGATGATCCGCGAGCTGCGATTGGGGGACAGCGTGCAGTTGGTCGGGGACCGGCGAGCGTCGCTGCTGCGCGTCGAATGCCAGGATCCCGAGGCAACGCACCCGGAAGCGACCTATCAGTGTGACGATCTGGATTGGC
>CAZPIO010000111.1:0-25879 GCA_964586235.1 uncultured Planctomycetales bacterium | reverse complement strand
CGTTTGCTTCCCCAACTGGGCGGGCAGCATCGGGGACACCAGCTTCAGCCGGCCCATGCGCAACGCCACCGTCACCACCATCGCGCCGACCGGCACGATCAGCATCATGGCCGACTGCTCCGGCGGTATTGAGCCAATGTTCAGCCTGGCCTTCTTCCGCCCCGTGCTCAAGGGCCAGGACGACGCCTCGAAGCCGATGGTCCAGGTCAATACGATTTTTGACCGGGTCGCAAGAGAGCGAGGGTTCCTCAGCGAGGGTCTGATGGATCGGATTGCCAGGGATGGCACCCTCGCTGATATTGACGCCATCCCCGACGACGTCCGCCGGGTCTTTGTCTGCGCCCATGATATCAGCCCGGATTGGCACGTCCGCATGCAGGCGGCCTTCCAGCGACATTGCGACTCTTCCATCTCCAAGACCATCAACTTCCCCCATGACGCGACCATTGATGAGGTGGACAACATCTACCGCCGGGCCTACGAGCTGCGATGCAAGGGAATCACGGTCTACCGCGACGGTTGCCGTGAGGCCCAACCGATGGCCCTGAAGGACAGGGATCAAGCCGCTAATGCCCCAAGCCAGGCTGCCGGCGCGGCCGCTCGCCCGGCGGCCCAGAGGCGCGATCTCGTGCCGCAAGATATTCCCGAGATCATCAGCGGCTTGCGCCTGCGGCAAATGACGCCCTTTGGGAATATGCACGTGAAGATCACGGTCGACCCCAAGACGGAGCGCGAGCTGGAGGTATTTGCCCAGCTCGGCAAGGGCGGCGACATCGCCACCAGCGATCTGGAGGCGATCTGCCGCATGATCTCACTCTGGCTTCGTTCCGGAGGGTCCCTCAACCATGTGATCCGGCAACTCAAGGACATCGGGTCGAGCCTGCAGGTGCCCACCCGCGAAGGTAAGATCATGAGCCTGGGCGACGGTCTGGCCAGGGCCCTGCTGAAGTACACCCGTGCCAAGGAGCGCTTCGGTTTGAGGTCACTGCTCCTGGGCGAATACGATCTCGCTGAACTCGACCGTCCCGGGGCCCCCGCCAAAACCAATGGCAACGGCAACGGGCACGGCAAGTCCAAGGGCCATGAGCCTGTGTCGGAAGTGCGCCACGCTACGACAGCTCATGCAGGCCCCGTATTGGGAACGCCCACGCTGCCCGTGAGCGTGGGCGTCTCCCGAATCGACCGGGACCGGCTGTTTTTCAAGGTCAAATGCCCCGAGTGCGGCGAAGGCTTGGTCTTCTCGGAAGGCTGCAACAAGTGCCCGTCCTGCGGCTGGGCCCAGTGCTGATGGCTGGTCTTTGCTAAACCCGTTCCGGGTTTGACAACAGACGCCGTTTCCGGTATATAATCCTTGCTTCATCAGGGCGCCCCACCTGCAGCGCCCGACGGGGTTACGGGTACAAGCTCATATACGGGCTGGCACTACAGACTGGGAGACGGCCAGCCGTCTACAGAATGGGAGAAATGGGGTAAGTGCGTGGTTTCTCTCGCTAGGCTCTTCACGGGATCATGCCTATAGTTAAATAGGCAGGTTCAGAATCTGAGCCGATGTGGACGATAAACTAACGAGAAGGCCTATAATAAGTAGAGGGCTACTCGAAGGAATTCATAGAGGGGGATACTTAAGTCTCAGTGAACTGAGCAAACGGCTTCTTTCCCCTCCGGAAAGCACCGGGCCCGCCCATTGGGCACCTGGTGCTTTCTTTTTTACTGGAACGGCTTGGTGATCATCCAGAAGCAGGGCCCAGCAAGGGTGCCACGCCCCCACGACGAGCTGGATCGCCTCGCCTGATTTGCCAACCTATGCACGGAATACGCGATTCGCGATCGTCTCAGCCAGGTGACGGAGAGCAGTCCGCACCTCGCTCGGATTCGACTCCCATTGCCCTGCTTTGGGGACAACGATCAGGTCGAGCCCGGGTGGCAACTCGTGTCGAATCTGACGGAACGCCTCCCTGATGAGCCGTTTGGCACGGTTTCTTGCGACGGCAGAGCCAAATCGCCTGCCAACCGAGATGCCCAGCCGGGCGAAGCCAACTTCATTGCGCACCGCATACAAGGTAATCCGTTGGTCGGAGACCCGGCAACGGTTGGCGAAGGCGGTCTTAAAGACTCGCTGGGATCGAATTCGCACCGAGCGAGGTAGGGTGTGCCGTTCTCGTCGCAGCGCATCAGGCATAGTGGCGATTATACAACAGGGCCGCGTTTGCTCCCCAGGCCACCTGCTGATATGGTACAGCCTGCCCGTGGACGCTCGAAGGCAAGCCAGGAACACTGTTGGTGCAGAGTCAGATGGATCTCCGTGATTTCCAGCAACTCATTGAGAAGATGTACTCCCACAAGGATCGCGAGCGGGGCAGCGCGGGCACCTTCCTGTGGCTCATGGAGGAAATCGGCGAATTGGCTCAGGCGATCGGCCAGGGAGCGGACCGAGAAGCCAAGGCAGCCGAATTCGCGGATGTGATGGCTTGGCTGGTCACGCTCGCCAACGTCGAGGGCGTCGATCTCAGTGAAGCCCTGCACGCCAAATACGGCCAGGGCTGCCCGGGATGCAGCAAAATGGTCTGCACGTGTGACGCCAAGCCGTAGAGGAGCGATCATGGGTAACCGCACGTACTGGAACCGATTCCGCTGGATCGTGATGTGCATCGCCGGCTGTTGGCTCTTCGAGGGAGGCTGTCTGGGTATCATTCAGCGGGAGTGGGAGGTCCTGATGGCCGCCGGATCCAACAGCCCCGTCCTGGTCCGCAGTAGCTTCATCTACGAAATATTCGGGCCCAAATTCCTTGCCTTCATGAGCCAGTTCACCTAGCGGCGTCCCCCCAGCCCTCACTCGTAGGCCTGGGCCGGCCGGCGGGCAGCCGAGGGTCCTCGATACCCTCTTGCCCGACAATCCCGGCGGACCTTATAATCAGTTGAGAGTCACGTGAGGTTGCCGCCCGCATTGCCTCCCATGTCTTTCCCGCGGGTCATGTTGCCTCCCGTAACCTGAGCACTTCAGTCGGTTCTGAAAGGGGTGTTCGGATGAGTTCGGTTGATTCTGAAATCCTCATGAACTGTAGCACATGCGGTGCCAGCATCTACCGTGAGCATATCAATCGTGGACTGGCGGGCATGTGGGGTGGCCGGATGCTGTGCCCTGCCTGCTTGAGGCCGAAACGCGAGCCCCCGCCCGCTCAGCCTGGTGTGGAGCCGGCAGGCACTGTCCCTCTCGAAGGCACCGACCCTTCCGCGACCGCGACGACCGAGGCGGAACAAGCCCCCACGACTGAGGCAACAACCGCGACAGAGGCATATAGTGAGGAATCATCCCTCGGCTCCGGCCAGGCTGCCCGGCACGTTCGGACCTTCCACGCCAAGCTCTCCGAAGCGGCCCTGCGCCACATGGATGACCAGGTCAACACCTGGCTCAGGGATCATCCTCGCGTTGAGGTCAAATTCGCCAATACGACGGTTGGAGTATTCGAGGGCAAGCACAGCGAGCCAAACCTCATCCTGACCCTGTTCTATTGAGCGGTCCGCCCGACTCAACCCGGAACCACGAAGCCCCTCGTTCATTGATAAAGGAAGCCCGGCCGTCGCCCTGATACGGCCCTTTCGCCCCCCGGGCAATCTCCTGAATCGAGTGTGGCGCAGGCCCTCGCAGGATCCGCGGTCTTTCCGGCGACCAGACGCCCACCCGGTCAGCAATCACATCCCGCGTTGACCTGCCAGGGACGGAATGCTAGGCTTGGAAGCTGCTCTGAACGATGACGGCCAACCGAGATGACCTGCCTATGAGCGAGTCGCCTGAGGAGCCCACCGGGCGCATGGAAACCGGGCCTATGGAAGACGGGGCGAAACAGACAGTGTCCGGCGATCGCCGACCCGGCTCCGGCTGCAGATCGGAGCATCCGCCCATCGCACGGCCGGCCGTCAATCCCTTGGGGCCGATCATCGAGGTTCGGCGGGTCCAAAGGCCGTTCATAGGTCGGCTGCGCGCCGCCGTCCTCGCCTTGGCGATGGGCGGCCTCCTGGGAACGGCCGCCTGGCTCTCACCCGGCCCAAGACACATGGGAACGCACCAGCAGCTCGGTCTGCTGCCCTGCGGCTTCGTGACCATGACGGGTTATCCCTGCCCGACCTGCGGGATGACCACGGCCTTCGCGCACACCGTTCGCGGCCACTGGATCGAGGCGTTCCGGTCACAACCGGCCGGTTTTCTGATTGCGATAACCGCGGGTCTGATCGGCTTGTCGGCGGTCGGGGCGCTGCTGACCGGGCGATATCCGGTCATTAACTGGTACCGGGTTAACCCGAATCGCTTCGTGTGGTGGGTGGCCCTGGCGCTGGTCGCCTCATGGGGACTCAAGATTGTACTCGGACTGCTGGACGGATCCATTCCCGCCAAGTAGCCTGCGTCATAGTGGCATGGAGAGACAATATGCAAACGGCTCTGCATCGGGCAAAGATAACCTGCATCGTGGCATCCCTGTTTGCGGCGGGGCTCCTCGCGGGCGCCAGCGGCTGTGCTGCGACAGGAGCGTTCCTGGCTATGACCGTTCCCGACACGGAGAAGGTGGCCCCCGAATTCAACAGGCTTCCCGACCACACCACCCTCATCCACGTGTACGCGCTGCCCGAGATCCGCTGGGCGTACGACAAGGTCAGGCTGGACCTGGCGGCCTATCTGTCGGGCTACCTGCAGCAGAACGTGAAGGACGTCACCATCGTTGACTGCATCCGCGTCGAGGACTACATGGAGAGCAACCCCGAAAGCGAAAACGATCCCGTCGGCGTCGGCAAACAGTTCAACGCCGACATGGTGATCCAGCTATCCGTGCACAAACTCAGCGTGCGCGACCCCGGAATGGCCCACTTCTATCGCGGCCGGCTCGCCGCGTCCGTGGTGGTATATGATCTGACCAGGAAAAACGAACCCCCTGAGCGGATCCCACTGCAGGACGTCGAAGTCGCCGTGCCCGAAGAGGGAGCCGTCGGGATTGTCGATCAGACGGCCACCCAGGTGCGCCAGCAGACCTATGTCGCCTTTGTCACCAAGGTAGGCAAGAAGTTCCATGAGCACGAACGCCCTATCAAATAACCGCCGGTCCGGACCTGCGGGCCGCCGGTTGGCCGCCGCCGCGATCTGCCTCGCACTGCCGATGGTCGCCGGCTGCGGCCAGCAGTTCGGCGCGCTGATCTACTACCTGGGCCTGACTCCACAAGAGAAGGTCAAGGCCGAGTTCAAGCTGCCACCGGGCCCCCTGCTCATCCTGGTGGACGATGATATGGACCTGGTCCAGCCGCCGCTGGCCTGCGAAGCCCTGGTCGACACCCTGGCCACCCAGTTAAAAGAGAACAAGGCGGCCGACCGCGTCACCACCAACGAGGAGATCGGCCTGATCCGCCGGTCCGTCCCGAATTTCGAACAGCTCAGCATCAGCGACGTCGGCCGGCGGGCCAACGCCGACACGGTTATCTGGATGAACGTCGAGGACTTCTACCTGGAGAAGGACCTCCAAATGATGGTGACTCCCGCCAGGTTCGGCGTGAAGCTCAAGGTCTTCAACCCCAACGAGGAAGACAAGTACAAGAAGCGGATCTGGCCGCCCGAGCGCGACGGCCGCGCGGTCAGCATCACCGTCAACCCGCACGACATTCGCAGATGCAAGAGTCGCGACGAAGTCCACCAGTTGCTCGCCGCCACCATGGCCGACAAGGTGGCGAAGCTGTTCTACGACTACAAGGTCGAGGCACAGTGATCAGGTGCGGTGGTCACTGGTCAACGGGCCGCCAGGCAACTGAGAACCGATGACCGACAAGTCCCTGAGTCCGGCAGACAAACGGACCGATCATGGATTTGACCGAATGCATGCGTTTGCTGGGGCTCGGCGAGGCTGCGTCGGTCGAGCAGATCAAGCGGGCTTATCGCCGCCTGGCCCAGCAGCTTCACCCCGACAAACGGGCAGGCGATCTCACCGCCCAGGCCAGATTCATCGAAATCTCCCAGGCATATCGCTCACTGGTAAACGCCGCCCGAGCGTTGGAGCAGGGCAAGCCGGTCGGGAGCTGCTGGGATTGCGGGCAGTTCGGCGAGGTCAAAATCGGGCTCGACGGCCACGCCCGGTGCGGCAAGTGCATCTTCCGGCCGGCCGGCGGGCGCTTGCTACCGCTGCCGGTCTACGTGGTGGTCAAGTGTACGATCACCGTCGTGCTTCTGGCAATTGGCGTCTACTTGCTGCTGACGGCCATCAGAACCGGGAGCCGACCCTACGGCATCGCGGCCGCCTGTGCCGGAATGCTCGGCCTGCTCTCGCTGGCCATCACCTGCCTGTCGATCGTACAATGCATCCATCCGCGGGATCGGGTCCTCGGCAAATCGAGGAAGCGGCGCTGATCTCCAGCCGACTCTGACAACCAGACGCGGGACGGGGCCATGTGGATCACCTACATACCCATGCTGCTGACGGCCGCGATTTCACTGACCGGCCTGGTGCTGCTGATCCGGGGTTTCTACGGCCAGGTGGTCTATCACGACCCTCTATGCCGCAAATGCCGCTACAACCTGACCGGTCTGACCAGTGAGCGGTGTCCCGAATGCGGCAGCCTCGTTGCCAAGGTCGGCGTGGTCATGGGCAGGCGCCGGCGCCGCCGGAGACTGATCGTCGCGGGGCTCGTGCTCCTCATGCCATCAGCCGCCATCCTGATCGGGGCTCAGACGCAGTGGGCTCGGTCCGTGAACTGGTATCAGAAGCTGCCCACCTGGTGGGTGCTGCACGATGCAGAGTCCGCGACCGAGAACCGTGCTCTGCGGGCATTTGAGGAGTTGGACCGGCGTGACCGGCTCGGCCTGCTGACGGCGGAGGACCGGCAGGCTCATGCGGACGCGATGCTCGTCCAGTTCACGCGACGAAGCAGTCCATTCGAGTCCAGCACGAAGGTCGAGGACGTTGTGGCCAGATGGCTGGACACCGCCCTTGAGAAAGGTCTGCTCACATCCGCCCAAAGGACACAAGTGTACGACCGGCTCGCCTGGGTCACATGGAGAGCCCGGCCGGTGGCCAGCCTGGAGGTCGGAATCCCGATCGAACTGAGAGTCGCCGACTACGGCTACGGACTTGACGACCTGCCCGTCGAACTGATAGCGGAACAAGTCTCCATGAGCATCGACGGTGGCGAACCCGTCATTCTGCTCAACAAGAGGAGGCCGCTCGGTTTCACCATGCAGGAGGGAGACTTCGATCTGCCTGAACCGTTCCGCGAGAGCAGAGACATGGGTGTAGGAGCAGCGTGGAGTGGCTGGGCTCCCCCGACGCTGGCCTGGAACTACGGGCATCTCTGGACTGTGACGGCGTCTCGGCCAGGGGTGTACGAATTCCGATTGACTTACACATATTCCGTGTTCGCGCCGGATCCGGGCCCAAGCACACCCTCCAGGGCTCCGCTCTATCAACAGACTCGAACGGTTGTGGCGCGATCACAAGTGGTCGCCATACCGCCTGGCCAACTCATCAGAACAGTCCAGGACTCGCAGGTCAGCCAGGATATGCTCGCCCGAATCGCTGTAGAATCCGTCTTCAGGGATCGCTGCTTCGACCCCAAGCCCGAGACCCGCGGAAAGCGCAAAGAGGATCGCAACGAAGACGCTGAGAGCCCGTGCATCAGTGTTAACATCCACGCGAGCGGCCCTCTGCCCGTTGGAATGGCCTTTCACATGACGGTCGAAGGGGCCGGCGAACGTGCAGATCTTTTCGACGAGAACGACTATGAAGAATATATCATCCCCAGGATCGAAAAAGAGATCGTCACCTCAGAGTCAGTCACATCGCGTGTCTGCCCAAACTGGTCCGGCCAGGAAACCTGGTGGCTCGCCTTCTGGGACGACCAGCCGGATCGCAAGACCGTCAACATCGTGCTGACACCCGATGTGAGGCTTGCCGCGCGCAGCGTTGACGTCACCACGATCTGCGGCGAGACCCTTCGGTTGGAGGACGTTCCCGTGGACACAGATCAGCAAGCCGCATACCTGCGCGACCATGACAAACGCAGCGGCGAGACTGCCAAACAGGAGGCAGCGGCCGGATCCCTGATCGACAGCGAGACCAGTCAACCGGCGAAGTGAATCATGGTGAATACGCCGATCCCTGACACGGCTGTCTGCCTCGGCTGCGGCTACTCGCTTCGCGGGCTGCCGAAGCCGGTCTGTCCGGAATGCGGCCGGGAATTCGACCCCGCCGACCCGGCCACGTTCAAGGACACCGGCAGGCCGCGTTCGCTCTGGCGTACAGGCATCGGCAGTCCTGAATTCTGGTCCTTCTTCGCTGCCCCGCCGCCGATGTGGGAAATCGTCGTCACGGCAATCATGGCCGCTCAAGCCATCAACCTTGGCAGCATACCGTTTGGCAACGCCTCGCTGGACATCACGGGTCTGGTCGGGATACTGACTCCCTGCCTGGTGCTCCTCGTCGTCCCCGTTGTCGTCACAAGCTACCTGTTGAGATCGATAGCCGTGCGCCGGGCGAATCGACCGATCGGTTCGGCAACCGGGGCCGCTTTGCGACGCCGAGGGTGGCGATGGCTGGTGCTGCCCACCTGCATCATGCTTGCAGCGTCCGTGATCGTATACCCATGGCCGCTAAGACTCAGGTTTGCACTCAGCCGGCGTTCGTTCGAACGTGCCGCGAACAGTGCCTTGAACGGGACATTGAAGAGGAGAGACTATCAGTGGATCGGCCTCTATCGGGTGGGTAACATCCACATTGAAGCTGGTCAAGTCGATTTCCAGGTCGGTGACGCGTTGATCGATCCCGTGTACTTTTCTTACGGCCCCGCCGCAGGGACCCCTCGCTGGTCGACTCGCGCACACCCCCGACCCGTCCGGCAGGTTCCCGGCACCACAGACTGGTACATGTACGTGGATTGACCTCGGAGATTGACCACCCGTTCTTGCCACCCACGGTCACGGAACGATAATAGGGCTCCAAAACCAGGTGGGTACCTTCCACGGTTCGGCGAATGGGCCACTTGACTTGTCGTATATCAATCGATATACTAACATGTGCAGGGGCCAGAATGCATGAGTCCGTTGACATGGAATGCGGATGGCCCCAGGCCGCCCGCTCAACGCGCGGACACCGGAAAGCAGGCTGTCGACAGAAACTGGCAAGAACACGTGCGTGACTGCTGGTTCCTGTAGACAAGTCGAGCCGCGGAGGTTTCAGAATGCCCAGCCCAGCGAACAGGAGCGGTCGATGCAAGCCGACGTGCCGTTTTCGGTCGTTCTCAGCTTTCTTGAGGAACACGGTTACCGGCTCCTGAGGAGACGCAAGTTTCCGGACGAAGAAAACGCCGGCTTTGTGGTGTTCGAGAGGGAAGGGAGCCCCAGTATTGGGTTTCCGGTGCGAGACAGGAAGGTTGCCCATGAGCACTTCGACGCGATCGTCCAAGCCTTCGAGGGTGGCGAAGAAGACCCATCGTCAGACGAATCCTGATGCGCCCTTCGACGAGGCTGTTCTCGAGAAAGCACGGCAAATCGCCTCTGGATATCAGTTTGTGATCCGCCCCTCGGGCACCCTCGGATACGTAGGCCGCACGCTCGAATTGCCCTTGGTTCTCGCCGACGGCGGGAATCCGGAGGAATGCCTGAAGGCGACCATGTTTGCCGTAGAGACTGCCGTCGCCACCATGCTGGAGAACGGCCAGACTCCTCCCGTCACCACATCCCGTCGGGTGGAGCAGATCAACATTCGGCTTACCTCCGAAGAGAAACTGCTGCTCGAAGAGGAGTGCCGCCGCAAGGGTTTCCGCGGACTCTCCGATTTCGTCAGAACCGCCGCGCTGGCCGAGGCGTCCGGGACCGTCTCACGACAAAAATAACCGGGTGTGGGTATCCGACACTCACGCGGCCGGACACCCGGCAACGTCGCCAGTCTGCGAGAAAGCAGAGTTCCCAGTTTTCGCCATTTTCTGGTTTGGTCACCGCTCTCTCCGCGTCGTCAGTGCCTCCGTGGTGTACCCCGGCACCGGCGCCCGGACGGCCAAACCGCCGGAGCACCGCACAGGCAAGCCGGTATGTCAACCATCTTTCCTGGAGTCTCCAGTCTCCTGCCTCGCTCACCGCCTTCTGCCCTTTGCCTTCCCCCTTCTGTCTCGCGGCTTCAATTCGTCATTCGCACTTTTGTCTTCATTCGTCCCGCCGCGGTCGCCACGGCGAGCCAGGGCGGGTCTTCGACATTCTGGTTTCGTCATTCGTCCTTCATTGGTCATTGATTGGGCATTTGGACTTGGTCATTGGTCATTGCCCCAGCGATTCGCTGAACTGAACCAGGTTGCGTCACCTGCCAGGCATCTCCTTCCGGATATCCCAAACAAACTGCCGTTCGCGCTCGGGGCTCAGCGGGAACATGTCCGCGCCATAGCGGCGTTCGAGTTCGTCGGCGCTGGCCAGTTCCTGGGCCAGGACCTGCTCCAGACGGCTGCGGAGATCGGACGGCCAGCCCTGTTTGACGGCCATCTGACGCAGAAAGAAAGCATGCATCCGGTCCCGCCAGACCTTTGCCCACAGTCCCTGAAACGCAAACGCCCTTTCGAGCGCAGCGAAGTCCTCCGGCTTGAACAGGGCCTTGTTCGCGCGGATCTCATCCAGCGACCCCCGGCAGATACCGATCGCCTCATCCTTCTCAGCCAACACGCGGGCGAGGAATTCCTCGTCCGGCGACTGGATGCCCTCCCAGGTTCGGCGCAGCTCGGGATCGGGGTCCCACTTGGTCAGGGCCTCGCCGAAGAAGTCCTTGATAAGGTACTCGTCGATCTCGTGCAGCGTGGGCAGGCCGCTCTTGGCGGTTGTGTCCACCCAGTATCCGAAGATGTGCTGGGCCTTGAACACGGCCGTCTGTGTGCGGCCCAGGCACGTCGCGGCGACGTCGGCCCCCTTCTCGCCGAACCGCTTTGCGCACCATTCACGCAGGATTTCACGGCCGTCGCGGTCGGGCGAGCGAAGCAGCGCCTGGGCGGTGTAAACGTTGGCCTCGTTGAAGGTGCCGAGGGCGGTGCGACTCCACCAGGCCACGTAGCCGGCCAGCCCGACGACGTTGCCGCTACGCTGCCGGGCCTCCTGGAAACGGCGGGCCATGAACTCCGACTGGACAAACGGGTGCGAGCCCTGGCCCCAGTTCTCGGCGCAGGTGTCAAAACCGAGCACCTCCGGGTGCGGGCCGACGCGCCCGATCGACGGGTTGGTCAGCATGTACAGCCCCCAGTCGTTCGGGCAGCAGTACTGAACGACCATGAAGTCCGGGTCCGGCGGGAACGAACGCAGGGCCTCGGCCAGGGCATCGAGCATCTCTCTGCTGTGAATGAAGGTTGTCACCATCATTTTGCGCCGCTCGGCGCGGCAGGCCTGCCAGCACGTGTCCATCAGCTTGCGGGCCCGTGCGGCCTTCGACCTCTCGCTGCCCGGCAGGAACTCGATGTCGTGGATGCCCTCGGTGAAGTAGAGCATGTAGCCCGACAGTTCGGGCAGCGCCCGGAAGACCTCGCGGAGGCGATCGCCGATGAGCACCCAGAGCGCGGGGTCGTCAAGATTGATCTCGCCGAAGCCCTTGGGCACGTGCACCTCGGGGCACATGACGTAGGTGTCGATGCCGAGGCGACGGGCCTTGGCGAGGATCTGCCGATACTGCCCGCGAACCTCCTCGACCGCCGCACGGCCGGCGTCATCGCGCCGGAAGCGATCCGAGAAATCGTAGTTGCACAACCCGCCGAGGATCTCGCCCCAGCCGACGTTGCCCGTGTTGTGCTCGATGATCAGGCCGGTCACGTCGAACTCTGGTCCGCGGTCCAGCACACGGCCGGCCATGGACACCTGGGACCACCACAGGTGTACCCGCAAGGGCCGGGACGTGGGCATATCCGCCGCCGGGGCAACGGCCGCGAGCACACCCATGACGACGGACGATGCCAAGAACAGTCGTGAACGCCGCGGATTCATACTAATATACCTCCCTGCTTCTGCGTCATGATGGTATACCGAAGGAGTGATTTGCGATAGACAAGCCTGAGGCGAGCGATCTGGGGAACCTGTTAGCCGAGTACGGACCGGCCCTGTATCGGGCTGCCTATCGCATCCTTGGGCGGGCGGATGAGGCCGAGGACTGCCTCCAGGACGTGTTCCTGGAGCTTCTCTCACGGAGCAAACAGTGCAATGTCGACCGCTGGCCGGCGGTCTTGCGCTGGATGATCACCGTTCGCGCGCTTGACCGGCTGAGACGCCGGCGAGCATCGCGGGAAGTGAGCCCGGCCGGGCTCGACGCCGTGCCCGCTGAGTGCCCGGACGTCGCCGAACGGGTCCATGCCGCGGAAATGCAGGAGTGGCTTCGAACTGCGATGGCCAGGCTCGCGCCCCGGCAGGCCCAGGTTTTCGCTCTGCGGTGTTTCGCGGAGATGACCTACGACCAGATCGCCGGGGTGCTGGAAATCGAACGGGGAGCAGTTGGCGTGGCTCTTCACAACGCCCGCGAACAATTGAAGACGATGCTGCCGGCCGAATGGATCGAGAATCGGAAAGGGAGGCGCAACCGTGGTGCCGTCTGACAACCAGATCCGCGAAGAGCTGCTCGACAAGATCGTCTCCGATGTCCAGGCGGATGACCCGCCCGACGGCGCGCTCCGCGGCGCCCTCGCCAACGTGGGCGACCGACTCCGGAACCCGCCGGAGGAGATGCCGCAGGCCCTTTACGTCGGCGCCGACACCTACCCGCAACCACGGACGCGAATCTCGCCCCTGACACGTGGCATCCTCGGCGTGGGAATCCCTGCAGCCGTTGCGGCGGCGGTGCTGTTGGCCGTCGGGCTGTGGCCCGAGACTGGACGACAGGATAGCCCTGGCGGCGCGGGTCGCGTCTACGCTCTGTCGGACATCCCGCAACTGTTCCGCAGTGCCAAGGTCCTTCACCTGCACGGGTGGGCGTCGGGCGACCAGAAGGTTAAGCTGGTCAGGGACTACTGGCTCGACACGGCCAACGGACGCTGGCACATCTCGCATGGGGTCGCCGGACTTGTCGATGGATCTGACCCGCCGGAAGAACTCAAGAAACTGAAGAACCGCGGCCGCCGATGGATCTTCGACGGGGAATACAGAATGATGCTCTCCGACGAAGCACCGGGGGCGCCGGGCGACACGTCGATCAAGACAACCGCCGAGTTCGCCAGGCTGACCCCCTTCCAGCGGAACCTCGGCCTTCGCCGGTACTACGAGTGGGCCACCGAGAGCCTGAAGAGCTTCGAGGATGCCAGAGCCCTCGGCCTTTTCGCCAAGGTGGGCCAGGAGAAGCTCGACGGCACGGACTTCGACATCTGGCAGAGCGAGCAGGACAGAGGCCGGTACGACAAGGCCGCGGACACCGTCGTATACGACGGCCGGAACTGGATCAGGATCAAGGTCTGGATGTCGCCCACACTCGGTGTGCTCGGACGGGTCGAGAAATGGACCAAGGGACCGGAAACGAACGAGACCTGGGTGCTCGGAGAGGTGGCCGAGAAGATCGAACGCGACGTCACTCCGCCGCCAGGCATCTTCGACACCGTGCCTCCGCCCGATTGCACGCTCAAGAACACCGGGGAAGCCGCGCCGGTCCTGTCCATCAGCGACAACTGCGACAGCGACAAGATTGGTAACCTGCGGATCCGCTATCACATCGGGTTCAACTTCAGCGACGGCACGGTCCTCCTCGCATGGAGCAGCCGGGATCCGGCGTCCATGGAATCGCAAGCACCGCTGTTCCAGGATCTCTATCCCGGCGGCCCGCTGCCCAAGCTGCCGATCGAGATTCAGACTCTCGTTCCGGAGAACCGCGACTGCGAGTTAACCTACGTCGGCCGACATCTGGCCTGGACGCAGAAAGAAAACGACTTCTTCGAGTGGAGTCTCTTCGTGCCCGACAAGGACCTCACGTTGCCCCAGAGCCGATGTGCCAGGGGGCTCGAGCTTCGCTACACACTCAACACTGTCCTTCCGACGGCCGTCGATCGGCCGACCCTCCGCAGCGGCGGCGACTGGATCACGCCCGAAACGCGGATCGAAGACCCGGCGGCCTTCCAGGAGCTGGTCCTGGAAGCGATGGCCGAACTCTCGGATGGCGGGGTCACCCCTGAGGGCATGACGTACGACTACCTCATGCAGCTCGTTCGGCAGATTCGCGGATCGCTCGGCACACCCTGACGTCGCCGTGCGAGTCCGTCAGGCTGGCCGTTTCACCCAGAAGTTGCCTCAGCGGGGTCTTGCCCATCAGAACAACGAGCCGCGGGTCAATCGGTTCGATCTGGCGATCGAGCCAGGCCTGCCGGCAGATCACAAGCTCATCGGCCCGCGGCGAGCGATTGCCCGGAGGACGGCACTTGACGCTGGAGGTGATGAACAGGCTTTCTCGCTCGAGGGCACATGCGCTCAGGATTCGATCCAGGAACCGCCCCGACAGGCCCACGAACGACCGACCGAGCTCGTCCTCGGTTGCCCCCGGCGCTTCGCCGATCAGCATCACCCGTGCATGCGGATTGCCCTCACCCGGCACGGCATGCCGACGGCCGTGGCAGAGCCGGCACCGGCGACACCGTCGGATCATGCGCGAGAGCCGATCAAGCTCCTGCGCTCTTTGCTCCCGATCCATGCGTGGTCCTCCAGTCGCCCGCCTCTGCCGGCCACGCACATCTTACGAGGTATGGGCAGGACCGTGAACCCGGATACACATCATGCGCCGTAGGGTTCTATAATCCCCGGGAAAACGAGCGGGAGACCATGGCAGGGGCAGCAGAAAGACAGCAACGCTGCTAGGCATCCTGCGACTTGGCACGGCGATGAGCCCTTTCGACCATGCGGCCAAGCCGGCCTCGGCGGCCTCCAAGGAGAGAATACCCATGAGCCAACGAGACTTCACCTACATCATCGTCGGCGGCGGCCTGGCCGGTGCTTCGGCGATCGAAGGTATCCGCGAACGGGACACCGAGGGCTCCATCCTGCTTGTCGGGGCGGAACCGCAACCACCCTATCACCGCCCCCCGTTGACCAAGCAGCTTTGGACCGGCAAGAAGAAGATCGAGGACATCTTCGTTCATGACGAGGCGTTCTACAGGGATCGGCGGGTGACCCTGTCAATAGGCACAAAAGCCACGCGGGTGGACGCAGGCAGCCGGCTCGTCACAACCGACCACGGAGAGATCTGCCATTACAGCAAGCTGCTCATCGCCACGGGCGGCGAACCCCGCCGGCTGGCGATCCCCGGCGGCGACCTGCCCGAGATCTGCTATTTCCGCACCCTGGCCGACTACACCAGGCTGCGCGAGCGGACCGCCGAGGCCCGATCGGTGCTGGTCATCGGCGGCGGGTTTATCGGCTCGGAGATCGCCGCCGCGCTGAACATGAACAGTTGCGACGTGACCATGGTGTTCCCCGATACCACCTTGGGCGCCCGCGTCTTTCCCGAGCCGCTCGGCCGGGCACTGCAGGAACAGTACAAGGCCCACAGCGTACAGGTCCTGTCCGGCGACCTGCCGGTATCAATCGGCCGCAGCGGCAAGAAGCTGATCACCCAGACAAGGGCAGATCGGCGCATCGAGTCCGACTTCATCGTGGCCGGAATCGGCATGCTTCCGGAAACGCAACTCGCCCGGACGGCCGGCCTGCAAACCAGCGACGGGATCATCGTCACCGCCCATCTGCAGACCTCCGATCCGAACATATACGCCGCGGGTGACAACACCCTGTTCCCGCAGGCCATCGTGGGACCTTCGCGGGTCGAGCACTGGGACAACGCGATGAACCAGGGCCGATGGGCCGGCCGGAACATGGCCGGGGCAAACGACGAGTATACCTACATGCCCTACTTCTTCTCCGATCTGTTCGATTTCGGCTACGAGGCCGTCGGGCAGGTCGACTCGGGCCTCGAGACCTTTGCCGACTGGCAGCAGGAGAACCACAAGGGCGTTATCTACTACCTCTCCAAGGGCAGGGTCAGAGGCGTCATGCTCTGCAACGTCTGGGACAAAGTGGAGGCAGCCCGCACGCTCGTACTCAGTCAGCGGAATGTGGCCACAAGCACGCTTCGCGGAGCGATTCGATAGACTGCGATAATGTTTCGTTCCTCCACGAGGTCACCGTAACGTCGGAACCCGGCGGGCGGTGTGGCATGAAGCGGATCGTACCTGTATCATGTCGCCGTTGGCACTGACAACTCTCGGGCGTCATGTTTCGCTCGTTCTGGCGGCCAGACCGTAAACCGAGGATGCCGGCGGAAGGCCCGCAGGTAGAGTCGTCGTTAGAAGACCGCCCGGTGCGTGTTGAGCGACAAGTCCCAGGCACAAGGAGGACTGGAAATGAGATTGTCCAACCTGTATCAGCTCATCTTGCTGTGCTGCTGCTCGCCGGCGCTGTTCGCGGCTCAGGCCTCGCCGGCCCCGCCAGGCCTGCTGGACGCCCCTCGCACCCTGGCGGAGCTCTGGCCGGAGTTTCGCAACCCCTCGAACGCCTATCGCATTCAGTTCCTCCTGCGCACCAATGATGAGGTCTCACAAGAAGAGATTGAATGGCAGGTCCGCACGATCCGCGAGCAAGGCGGCGGCGGCGTCTTCTCTTACTGTGAGCATCTCGAAGGCGGCTCGCCCGAGAAGTTCCTCACCGACTGGTGGTGGCAAGTGGTCGACTGGACGGCCGGAGCTTGCGCCAAGGAGAACGTGCTCTACTGGGCTTACGACGAGGAAGACTGGCCGAGCGGGACGGCCGGCGGTCTGCTCCTCCAGCAGCACCCCGAGCTGACCTGGAATTACCTGCGAAAAGCCGATCACGAGGCGAGCGGGCCGAACGAAGTGGACCTCGCCGTTGCCGACGAACCGTTCGTCGCGGCGGTGGCGTTTCAGGTCACGGACGGCAGGCTACTCCCCGATTCGCTCACCGACATTACCGAGCTTGTCAAGGAAAGACACCTTCGCTGGAAACCTCCGCAAGGTGCGTGGACGGTCGCCGTGTACACCGCTGCGACCGCGAAGGTCTGGAACGCCGCCAATTACCCCGACCTCATGAGCCGCCGGGCCGGCGAGGCATTTGTGGATCTGGTCTACCGTGCCCACGACGACCGGGTCCGCAAAATCCCCGGCGCGAGGCTCACCGGCTTCTTCACCGACGAGCCCTCCATGAGCATGGCAAACTACCCGGCCGGCAAGCTGTTTCCGTGGGTGCCGGCGGCCCCCTACTCGCCCGACGTGCGAGAGGCCTTCCAGCGCGAATACGGCTACGACTTCCGCCGACTCATCCCGCTTCTGTACTATGACGCCGGTCCGCAAAGCATTCGCTTTCGATGCCAGTACTGGCGGCTGTGCAACCGTCTCTATGCCGAGAACTACTTCGGCCGGATGTACCGGTTCTGCGATGAGCGCGGCCAGATTGCCTCCGGCCATGTTCACGCTGAAGAGAGCCTCATGGCCCATCTCAACCTGCAGGGCGGCGACATGATGAGCCTCTACCGGCAGATGCACATCCCGGGAATTGATTGGATCTATCCCTTCCAGAACCCGCTGCCGGCGAACGTTCCCAAGTATGTGTCGTCGGCATCGCATCTCACCGGCCGTGCGCGAGCCTGGTGTGAATCCTTCGCCGCCTCCGGATGGGGGCTGACCTTCCAGCAGATGCGCCGAATGGTCAACTGGGAACACGTGAACGGCATCAACATGCAGATTCCGATCTGCTACAAGTACTCGGTTCGCGGGCCCAAGCGGGCCCGGTTCTACACGCCGGGCATCAGCTATCAGCAGCCGTACTGGGACCACTTCCGCGGATTCGCCGATTACGAGGCCCGCTTGTGCGTGCTCGCCTCGGGCCTCGGACACCAGGCCCAGGTCGCCCTGTTCTATCCGAGCGTCGATCTGTGGGCCCACTGCTGGGAGCACGACCTGCTCAGCGCCCGCAGCGTGACCTACAACCGGCTGGGCGACGCCATGCGCGACGCGGGCTATGACTACGATGTGCTCGATGACCAGGCGATTCAGCACGACGGCCAGGTGAAGGACGGCACCCTGGCCACGCCCACCGAGCGGTTCCCGGTTCTGCTGCTTCCCCAGATGGATGCGGTGAGCCGGCCGACGCTCGAACGGGCCGTGTCGCTTGTCGGCGCCGGTGGAACCGTTCTCATTCAAGGCGATATCCCGCGGCACTCGCTGGAAGCCGGCGGCGACGACCCGGAGATCGCGCGCCTGGTAAACCAGTTGCTGGGCGACTCATGCCGTGAGCAGATCAAAGCGGGCAAGCCCTTCTGGCACCGTCGCGGCCGCGGCAAGGCGGGTTTCGTGCCTCGGGTCGAGGATCTGGTCGCGATGCTGCGCGAAACGGCCGCCCCTGACCTGCTCATGGACGCCGGGAGCGAGGGTGTGTGCGCGTATCATCGACGACTGCCTGACGGCGATCTTTACCTTGTGCTCAATCGCCGCGACACAACACGCACGGTGCATTTCACTCTGGCGAGCGCGGGCTTCCCCGAGATCTGGGACCCCGTCACTGGCGAGGCAAAGGCGGTGCCCGCTTTCGCGCCGGTGACCAGCGGCACGCGGCTCACCCTCTCGATGGCCCCGGACGAGATCGTGCCCGTCGTGTTTCGCCCGTCGCCAGGGACTGCGCCGCTGCCACCTGGTCAGACACTGGCTGAAGTGCCCATTCCCGGGCCGTTCCGATTCCGAATCGAGCAGACGATGGCACGGCCGCACGTCGCATGGAATTTCACGCAGATCAAGGACGGCTGGACGGTCACGACTCAGCCCGCAGTGGTTCCCGGTTCACAGCCTGCGGATGTCCCCAGAGTGCTCCCGGCGGGCGACTGGTGCCAGTTGGGACTGGCGGGTTTTTCCGGCCTGGGCCATTACGAAACGGAGATCGACGTGCCCCAAATGCCCTCGGGGGCGAAGGCGATACTCGATCTGGGCAGAGTCGCGGTGAGCGCGGAGGTCTTCCTCAACGGTCAATCAGCGGGCCTGGTCGTGTTCGATCCGTATCGGCTCGACGTTACGCGACTGATCAAACCCGGCCGGAACCACCTGCGAATCGCGGTGGCCAACACGCTGGCCAACTATTACGGCCAGTTCAAGGAATGCCAGACCGCGCCGCTCAACGCCGGGGGCGTTCGACCGGAACACAAAGTCAGCGGGCTGCTGGGGCCGGTGGTTCTGCGCGTGATGCGCTGATGCCGCCGCAGAGACATCGGGGCGACGCCACATCTGTCGCTGCATGAGCCATGCCGGCGTCAGCCCACGGCGGGCTTGGGCATGCCACCCGCGGCTGGGCTTGGGTACGCCACCTCAATGTGTCCGCCACTCTGACAAGACGACCGCGTTTCACCTGCGGAACTGAAACGCGTACAGATCCGCGTCGCGGAAGACGAAACGCAGCCTGATGGGCTTGCCCACAAGCGCCGAAAGATCGCGCTTGCCCCGCCACGCGACCGCGCGGTTGATCTCGTTGGTCGTGTGAATCAGGTCGCAATCCGCAAGCGCGTACCCTTCGATGGGGCTCCCGGCATCGGTCATGAGCTCGCATTGGACCAGGCCGGCCGCCGAAGTATCCACGTTCAACACCAGTTCCCTGCCGTCGAAGCGAATCGGCCCGGTCGTGAACTCGCCGCCCTCGTAGTCTGCACGAGCGGAGATGAAGCCGTCACGGCGCGACACCAGGCGGCTGATGATCGAGACGTTCCGCGCGGGGGCTAGGCCGGCCTCGGTCAGCAGGCGGTTGTTGCACTCGTCACGGCCCCATCCGTGCAGTTGATCGCTTCCCACGTAATACATGTACATCTCCCGGCCGTCGACCGAGGAGACCAACCCGTAGAAAAGCCTGGCGGCCATACTGTCGAAGTCGCCTCTCATGCCGAGGCCGACGAACGGGCGGCGCCCGAACCGCTCCCATTTGATCCCGTCACGGCTGGCGGCGAAGCGGGTATCCAGCGGACCCGCGTTGACCGGGCATTCCTTGGGGAACTCCGGCAGTTGGCCCGGAACGTAGTGGAAGTAGGCCTGCGGAAACATGTAGTACGCGTCCTGTGCCCACGGGTACTTCACCACACCGCTGGTGTAGTAGTCGACGGCCGGCTTGCCGCCCAGAGAGGCCTCCAGCGAATCGGGGCCCAGCACCACTGGGGCGTTCTGCACCTCGGCGAAATCGCCGAGATGATCCGACTCGCTGCGGGCAACGCTGCGGCCGCGCCAACCCGGCTTGTGGTGATTGTATCGCATGTAGGCCACGTACTTGTTGATGCGGTCGTCCCAGAAGATCACGTTCTGCGAATCGAGATGCTGGCGGCCCGTTGGATGCGTGAAAGTCAGGACCCTCTGGTGCGTGAGACGCCAGTGAATGCCGTCGGGCGATGAGAATATGACGGTGTCTTTCAACTCGTCGGAGATTCGTACGGCATAATGGAAGCGCTGGTCCGCCGGGGCTTTGGGATCGAGGAATATCATCCCTTCGGAACCGCACTTATCGATGCCACCTGCACCAAGGCCGATGACGATGTTGTTGTCACGGCGGCCCTCATACTCGACCAGGCCGAGACTCGGTTTCTCCCAGTTGATTCCATCCTTTGAACGAGCATAACACAAGCCGCTCTTCGTGGGATACCACAAGTGATAATTGCCCGCGTCTTCGAGCACACACGAGTAGTTGTCGACGTCATTGCCCTCCCAGGGCTTGTCGGCGACCACGGTGCGTTCCCCGGTTTTGCGGGGAGAGTGGACAACCAGCTCGACGTTCCGCGAGCTCGCCAGGAAGCGGCCGTCGATGAAGACCTGCCGCCGATTGCCGATTTCCAGCACCGTCTGCCGGTCCGGACCGGTCGAGGTGGCCGTCGCCCAAGCAAACCACGAACACCCTGAGACACAACAGACGACCAGCAGCAGACAGCTTCCGGACGATCGCATTCGGTTCTCTCCTTTCGGCGATTGCGGGGGCCCCGTGTTCGTGCAGATTTTAGCACGGGTTCTCAGCAGGGCCAGAAGGAGCGATCAGTGTGCCGGGGCGGTCTCGGGAAGAGTTTTTGCCAGTTCCCTTGTGAACCAGACGGCCATCTGGAGCTCGATGGGCACTTCATCGGCCTCATCCAGGGCAACCACGACCTCCTGGATCTTGGTATCAAGCTTCTCCGTCGGCCGATTGGTGCGGAAGTTCTTAGGCCCCAGGGTGGGTTCGATGTGCACAACCTGCCCGGTGAACCTTCGGCCCTCGTAGGCCGCGGCGGTCGCAAACACCTGCTGCCCGACGCGCACCTTCGCGATGTCGAGTTCGTCGACGTCGGCGCGGATGTGCAGGCGGCTCCGGTCGCCGATGGTCAGAATGGGCAGCGGCTTGTCAGTGAAGACGGCCTCGCCGGGCTCCCGGTATCGGTAAATGACGATCCCGTCGATCGGACTGCGAATCAGGGTCTTTTCGAGGACCGCCCTGGCCGCGTCCAACTGGGCCTGGGCCTCGTTGACGCCGGCTTCGGCCTGACGCACCTCCTCCGGAAGGGGCCCCGCCTCGCTCAGCTCCCAGCGTTTGCGGGCCGCGTTGCTGCGGGCTCGGGCCAGATCCAGTGCATTGGCCGAATCCACCACTTCCTTGTTGGAGGTCGCCTGCTGCTTGACCATCGCCTGTATCCGCTGCGCCTCGAACTCCGCCTGGGCCAGAGCCGCCATGGCCTCGTCAAGTTGAGCCTTGGCAATCGCTCGCTCCTCCGCTCGGGCTCCGATTCGAACGCGATCCAGTTCCGCCTGAGCCTTGCTGAGCGTCGCCTTCGCCAAATCCACGCTGGCCTTCTGGATATCATTGACAATCTCGGCAAGGACCTGCCCCTTGGACACACGGTCTCCCGCCGACACGTGCATGGCTCGGATCGTGCCGGAAACCTCGCTGAATATTTCCACCGCTCTGGATCTCGGTTCGGTCACTCCGGGAGCACTGAAGATGACTCTCGGATCCTCCTCCGGCGACGACGCCCCCGCAGGAGAACCGGCGACCGCAAGGCCCTGGTCGTCGCGAGACCATGCCAGATAGCCCAGCGTGATGCCGGATGTCGCGACCAGAACCGACAGGATGCTTCCCGCCCGCTTCATGACTGTACACCTCGTTCATCTGACACCATTCGTCCGTCCTCGAGTCTTATCACCCGGTCCGCAAGCGGTTCCAGCCTGACATCGTGGGTGATCATGACCACGGCGCGGCTCTCCTCGTGAGCCAGGCGCCTCAACAGGTCCACCACCGATCGCGAGGTCCGTCCGTCCAGATTGCCCGTGGGCTCGTCGGCCAGTATCAATCTGGCCGATGAAGCGAGAGCACGGGCGACCCCAACGCGCTGCTGCTCGCCGCCGCTCAGCTCGCAGGGAAGATGCCCGGCCCGCTCGCGCAGGCCGACCCGCTCCAGCAGATCGAGCGACCGCGACACGGCGTCCCGGCCGCGGATTCCCTGCAGCTCCAGCCCGACCTGCACGTTCTCCGCTGCGGTCAGCGCCCCGAGCAGGTTAAATCCCTGGAAAATGAAGCTCACATGCCGGCAGCGGATTGCGGACATGTCCCGCTCCGGGACCTGCGTCACGTCACCATCGCCGAGATGAACCGTGCCGGCGGTCGGCCGCAGAAGCAGCCCGAGAATCGTCAGCAGCGTCGTCTTGCCCGAGCCCGAAGGCCCCATGATCAGCACCATCTGCCCCGCATGGATGTCCAGATCGATCCCATGCAGCACCTGGAGTTCACGCGGAGGGTCGCCGAAAGACCTGATGACCCCTCGGATCCTCAACAGCATCTCTCCTGGAATCGCCGAAGCGACAGCTCTCGAATGTATCGCGGTAACCATGACTAACTCCGGAAGACAGCCGCCGGCGGCAGCCGAAACACCTTGGCGATGCTGGTTACGCTCGACACGACACACGTGAACAGCGTCACTCCCAGCATGCCCGCGAACAGCCACAGAGGGATCTGAACCGGCAGATGCCAATCAGGCATCTTGCGGCTCAGCAGCACAGTCACGGCCGCTCCCAGCGCGTAGCCGATGAGTCCGAGGAGTACCGCCTGCTCGGCTACGATCGCGGCAAGCCGCCGGTTGCTGACCCCCAGGGCCTTGAGTGTGCCATACTCGGCCAGCCGGTCCAGCGTCGATGCGTAAACCGTCTGGCTGACGATCACGCTTCCAACCACCAGCCCCAGCGAGGCGGCGAAGATGATCCCGATGCCGATTCCGGTGCCGTACAGCCAGTAATTCCGGCTCGATCTGCAAAACTCCCCGGCGGTCAGGACATCCACTTCAGGCATGCGCGCGGTCAGGCGCCGCTTCAGTTCCTCCGGCGAAACACCCGCGGTTGCCTTGACCAGGATAAACTTCGTCCATTCGTCGCCGAGCAGCGTGCACTGCTCGGCAAGCCGGGCGGTCATGAACACGTACGGGATGGTGGTGAACGTGCCCACGCCCTGCGAGAAGCCCGCGATTCGAGCCCGAGTGTTGAGAATCTCAATACGGTCATCGATCTGGAGAGGCTTGCCGGGCGCCCCGAAGCGCCTGCGCTCCCGCTCGTCGATGATCACCCCGTCGTCCCAGCGGATCGAGCTCCGTCTGCCTGCCGCCATGCCCCACGGCAGGTTCAACCGGGTCGCCGGTTCGACACCGACGACTTGTGCGATCTCCTGCCGACCGTCGGACAAGCGCCACTGCGAGAAGTGCACAATTAGCGGCTCGGCCCACTCTACCCCAGGCGTGGCCATGGCCTGATACAGCCGTCTCTTGCTGATCGGCTCTCCCAGATCCACTGCCCGTGTTCCGCGGGACACGATCCACACGTCCGCACCGGCGTTATCCACCAGATTGGTGGCGTTCCGGCTGCTGTTGACGAAAAGCCCGCCCAGGCAGGTCACCAGAACAACGGAGAAGGCGACCCCTAGGCAGGCAGTAGCCAGCTTCATCTTGTCATGAAACAGGTTTCGTCGGGCGATCGGAACCATATCACACCGATACGCGACGATCCCCTCGGTGAGCCGCAGCCGTGTGCCTTAGGGGATCAGAAGGGCCGGCTCCGCCATACGCGCCGACCGCACTGTGTC
The DNA here is from genome assembly GCA_964586235.1 of uncultured Planctomycetales bacterium. Taxonomy (GTDB): domain Bacteria; phylum Planctomycetota; class Phycisphaerae; order UBA1845; family PWPN01; genus JAUCQB01. Next base: position 1,812 of record CAZPIO010000111.1, on the reverse strand, counting down.
GAGAATGGCCGGGCGCGCGAAATCGCCCTGGAGAGGTCTTCCCCAGGGCGATTCCCGTGGACAATTGTTGTCCCGGCCGCCATGGTTACGCACCAGGCAGCAGGCCACCCAGCAGGTCGGTAATAAAGGCGACGATCGCGTTCACCACATCACCTGACAGGAGACCCAGGATCTGAGTCCAAATCGCAGCTAAGTCCATGCTGCACCTCCTAGAAAAAGGGACCTTGAATCAACACACTCATCCGCTACGTCTGAATCAATCCACTCGTCCGCGGGCCGCGCCCCTGACAACTACACCCCGAAGCCAGGGACGACCCACGAACACTTTGTTCCGAAAAAGAACCCCGCAACGCGCGTATCTGTCCCGGCATGCGAGATCGAAGGTGTCCAAGCCCGTCAACCTTGCCGTCGACGCTTCCCCGCTAACGGCTCTGACCGTCTCCCTCGCAGCCCTCGGCTGGCTTCTCCCGAGTCCGCCCCGCACCCTCACCGCCGGCGAGACGCGCCGGCTGCGCCGCGCCCGTTTCCCCGCACGCCTCGCCGAGGATGCCGGGAGGCAACACACCTCCCCGGTCGCGCACCTCACGCCACTCTTTCTCAAACAGCTCGCGACGAATCCGTTCGCGCGTTTCGTTGTAGTTCCATTCATGAGACAGCGGCGCCCACCCCAGCGCATCCAGCAGCATCTCACGCGCGTCGCGGGCGACGCTGAAGGCGCTCTCCACGCCGAACTGACGGTTCATCACCCCCGTGCCCATCAGAGCCCGAGTCCCTGAAGCCAAGCTCCATAGCGTGAACACCAGTTCCGTCGGACGGCGATGACTCTTGAACTGGGGCCCACCCTGACGCATCGCCGCAAGCGTGATCTGCATCAACAGCGCGATCAACCTGCGATCGAAAAGGCCGAGCGGATCCTCGCCCGTTCTGACCAGTTGTCCGATCTGCGAGGCCATCCGAATCGTTTGCTGGGTCATGTAGTGTCGCGGGTGGAGGCGGAAGTAAACCTCTTCCGCCTCACCCAGGGCCACGATCTTCTCCCTCGCATGTCCCGGATACGCGGCGGCCCGCTCAAACAACGCGATCTGCCTGGCCAGCACCTCCAGAGTCTCATTCTCAGCCATTCTCGCCTCACTGATCACGGCAAAACTCGCGGCCGCGGGCAGCCTCGCCCAGGAACCGCGAACCGGTACCTATCAGCCCCCGGAGGAACCTTTCGCTCCTGCCGTGGGCAAATACATACGCGACGCAAGGTTGGCCGAGCCGCAACAGGAAGGATCCTCGGGGCTGGCCTGCTGGGGTTCGATACTCATAATTGATTGTTGGCGAAAGACTTAAAGTGAGGCTCAGCTCCGGGGCGCCGGCCGTTGATGTGTAGGTCCCGCTGCCGGTCGAAGGCCTGGGACAAGCTCGTGATTCAGCCCGGGATGTCGTATTGGAAGATGTCGTTGACGAAGCTGTCGTTGGGGCCGCTGATTCGATCCCAACGGTCATAGCCGAAGGTCGCCTGGCGGCTCGGTTACCCCTTGAGTACGCAAGACTCGCTTCCGGGTGCTGGCTACGCTCTCCCGGGCGCGCTCTGTTCACCCTTGACCAACTTGCGCGGGGTCGGTCATGGGTCCACAGGGTCTGCACGAGAGGGTTGAGTGTCTCACCTCATCCATATCCTCCTCTCGCGGGTCGCTCGGCGCAAGCCTCTTTTCCACTGGTCCGCAACGGGCCAATCCGGGCTCGGGACTGCATCAGCCTTCCGCCTGGATGGTAGAGTCGAGACGTGGCGCGGTGGTTTAGACTGAGCCTATCTGTTTCCGGCCC
>CAZPIO010000110.1:0-25985 GCA_964586235.1 uncultured Planctomycetales bacterium | reverse complement strand
TGGGCGATACTGGACTCGAACCAGTGACCTCGTCCTTGTAAGGGACGCGCTCTAGCCAGATGAGCTAAGCGCCCGTCGGCAAGAGCCATTGTTCTCGGCTGGTCGGGCGGAGTCAATAGTGGGACGGGGAATGAAGGGATGAAGGCGGAGGGCTGAAGGATGAGTCAAGACCAGCTTGCCGGAAGCGGTTACCCGCACAGACAGACGGATCGGGTCTCCTGGAGAGAACCGGGCCGCTTTCACCGTCTTCTGGGTCCGTCCTACTTCTTGCGACGGGCCGCCTTCGTTCGGCCGCCCTTGCCGGTCTGGCGCTGGACGATGCCGTTGACCTTCATGGGCAGGCCGAAAAGACGGATGAAGCCGATGGCGTCGGTTGGTTCGTACTCGGCGCCCATGGTGAAGCTGGCGAGGGCGGGGACGAACAGCGACCGCGGGCTCTTCGTGCCGACAGCCCGGCAATTGCCCTTGTAGAGCTTGATACGGGCGGTGCCGGTGAGCGGCTTGTTGACCTGTTTGAAGAACGCATCGAGCGAGACTCGCAGCGGCGAATACCACTGGCCGTAGTAGACCAGTTCGGTGTATCGGTGTGCGACGATCTCCTTGTAGTGCAGGGTGTCGCGGTCGAGGCAGATGCCTTCGAGGGCCTTGCGGGCTTCGTAGAGGATCGTGCCGCCGGGCGTTTCATAGACACCGCGCGACTTCATGCCGACCAGTCGGTTCTCGACGAGGTCGACCTGGCCGACGCCGTGCTTGCCGCCGAGGGAGTTGAGCCTGGCGATGATTTCGACGCCGTCGAGCCGCTTGCCGTTGAGGCCGACGGGCGTGCCCTCCTTGAAAACGACCTCGACGTAGGCCGGCTTGTTGGGGGCCTTTTCGATGGGGCTGGTGAGGACCAGCATGCGATCCTTGGGCTCGGCCCAGGTGCCCTCCAGCTCGGCGCCTTCGTGCGAGATGTGCCAGAAGTTGCGGTCGCGAGAGTAGATCTTCTTCTTTGACTGCTCGATGGGGATGCGGCGGGCCTCGGCGTAGGCCACGGCCGCCTCACGGCTGCGCAGCTCGAACCGCGGGTCTTTCCATGGGGCGATGATCTTGAGCGACGGATCGAGAGCCATGTAGGTCAGCTCGAAGCGTACCTGGTCGTTGCCCTTGCCGGTGGCTCCGTGGGCGACGGCGTCGGCCCCGAACTCGTGGGCGACCCTGACCTGCTCTTTGGCGATGAGCGGCCGTGCGATGGAGGTGCCGAGCAAGTACTTGCCCTCGTAGACCGCCCCGCTTCGCAGCATCGGCCAGAGGAAGTCCTCGACGAACTCCTTGCGCAGGTCGCGGACGACGTATTCGCTGGCCCCGCTGTTGAGGGCCTTCTTGCGGACGTTCTTGAGCTCGTCGCCCTGGCCGAGTTCGGCCGCAAAGGCAATGACCTCGCAGTCGTACGTTTCCTTGATCCAGGGAAGGATCACGCTGGTGTCCAGCCCGCCGGAGTAGGCGAGCACGACCTTCTTGACTTCCTGTGGCATGTCTCGTTCCTCGACCTGTAGTGTCCGCGCCCGCGGACCATGATCTTCTCGTCTCGTCGCACAGCCAGGAAGGTCCGCAATAGCGGACCCTACCATTGCAGGGCGGCAGATTATCGATCATCGGCCAAGCGGTGTCCAGACGGAGTGGAGCGGAAAACCCTATGCCAGCCGGGAGGGCGGAACAGGCTCGTCGAGCCATTCCAGTCGCAGGTGAACACATCGGTCTGGAGCAGTATCCTCGAAGCGGAGGTGAATAACAGTGTCGCTGGCGCCGATGGTGAGCTCTATCTTGCCCTCCTTCGGTTGGTGATAGATCACGGGGTCGAGAGCGGCCATGACTTTGAGGCGATTTACCACCGATTCGAACGCGGGGATCTCATCCTCCGGGTTGATCTTCAAAGACGGCAGAGGTCTTGAGCTTCTTAGAACGACCTCACGGACATCATTCCTCGCCATCACCAGGAGCAAGAGGTTCACGTATTTCTTCGCAGGACTCCTCTCGGCCAGCTCCTTCAATTCCTCCAGATCAATCGAATCTCCCGGATCACCGGGGCGCCAGAGGCGTCGCAGCCTGCGTCTGAGCCGTCTCCACCTGCCGAAGGGCCACATGGCGAATGCCTCCAATCATTGAATTGTTCCCCACCAGATGCTGGCGGTCAAGTTCGGCCCGGTTTTTTGCCGCCGATCACGCACCATAGATGGTACTTGATGAAAACGTCCACGCCCTCAAAGCCGATTTCCCTCAGCCACTGCACCTGGTCGACGAAAGGCTCGTGCAGGTCGTCGCCCTTGGTTTTCGGCTGGTCGATACGCTCGATGTTGCGGCGTTTCCAGCCCTCGAAATGGCCGCACCATCGCCGGCAGTTGTCGGCCAGCGCGGGCGGGATGCGCGCGGCCTGCGCCTCGATGTGCCGGACCCAGAAGTCCAGGCTGGCACGGTAGGCGCCCTCGTCGAGCGTCTTCATCTCGTCGGCGTTGATGAACCATCCGCTAGGGGCCAGCAGGTCAAAGCAGCGTGCGTAGAGGGCCTTCTTCTCGTGTCGCTCCAGATGATGGATGGCGGACATCGAGAATATGCAATTCGCCGGGCGATCGATTTGCCGTGTCCAGTCGGCCTCCATGGGCGAGAGGATGAAGGTCGCCTGCTTGCCGTATCGAGCCAGGCGGCGACTCGCGACAGCCAGAAAGCCTTCCGACGAATCGATCCAGTAGCAGCGAGCCTGCGGGCAGACGGCCAGGGCGTTTTCAAGCAAGCGTCCGCTGCCGGCGCCCAGGTCAATCACGCACGGCCGCGAGATCGCAGTGAGGCCCGCCAGGCGAATGATCTCCTGCTGCAGGAAGTCGTACATCGGTACCAGGAATGGTGCCATGCGGTCGTAATCCTCGGCCATGTGCGCAAATCTCTGCTTGTCGTCGGTCTCCATGGGAATATCTCCTGTATGTGGGTGATTTCGGCGTCGTGACTCGGGTCAGCGCCCGAGACGCCGGAGAAGGATGCCGCGCAGAATATCGATGGGGGCCGGCCGGCCGATCCAGCGTTCGAACTGGGCGGCGGCCTGGTTCACGAACATTGATACGCCGTCCACCGTCCGACAGCCGCACCGGCGGGCTTCACGCAGCAGGCGGGTCTCGATGGGGTTGTAGATGGTGTCGAAAACGACGGGTTTTGCCGCCAGGGCATCCGCCGGAATGGGAATGTCGTCCACCCTCGGCCACATGCCGATGCTGGTGCCGTTGATGATGACGTCGGCACGGTGATCGGCGGCCTGATCGAGCGGCCGTGCCTCGGCCCCGAACTCTGCGGCGAGGGCCTGAGCCCGCTCCAGCGTGCGGTTGTAGATGGTCACCCGGCAGCCGCAGTCGCGCAGGCCGGCCACGATCGCCCGACTGACCCCACCGGCGCCCAGTACGGCGATCGAGAGCTTGCCCAACTCGCCGTGCGTGCAGCCGATGCCGGCACAGAGGGCGTCCATGGCGCCGCGATAGTCGGTGTTGCAGGCGCCTAACACCACAGATCCCCCACCCCTTGCTTCGCAAGGGATGGGGCACCCTGCAGATCCCCCACCGCTTGCTTCGCAAGGGATGGGGCACCCTGCGTCCATCGCGCCCCGGTAATCGGTGTTGTGAGCACCCAGCGAAGCAGGTCCCCCACCCCTGGCGGTCTGAAGGTGGAGCGTATTGGCCGCGCCGATTCGTTTGGCCAGCGGTTCGACTTCGCCCCCCTGCTCGCCAACGTATCGGAGCAGATTCCCCTTGTGCGGGATGGTCACGCTGCAGCCGCCGAGGCCCAGCCACGGCCGGGCCGCGCAGCCGTCGAGAAAAGCAGCGAAGGCTTCGTAGGCCGGCTCGACGCGCATGGGCAGATACACGGCGTCATGGCCCAGGTGGTCGAACGCCGCGTTGAAGATGGCCGGGCTCATCGAATGGGCGACCGGGCAGCCGATGACGCCGTAGAGAGCGGTCTGCGGTCCGATCTTGTCCCAGCGGTACAGATCGCGCATTTCCGACAGCGTGACCTGGCCGGGCGCGGACTCCTTGCCCATTTGGATCGAGGCAAAGGTGAGCAACGCGCCGAACTTGCGAGCCAGGACGCGGGTCAGGATACCGGCCTCCCCCATCGCCAGGGCAATCGTCGGCCGCCGGCTCGCGGAAACCCGCAGGGCATCCAGCACTCGCAGCGAATCGACGATGGTATTGGCCTTGGTCGCCAGCTTGACCACGTCGCACGGCTCGCGAGCGATGTCCTCCAGGATGCCCTGCGGATCCGCCGGAGTCTGATCGAAATCGTGCTTGGACAGGATCAGCTTGACCGACCGTGAGCAAGGGCGAGCCAGACGGAGGGCGTCGATCCGGTCACGAAGTGCAGCCGACCGCCGCCAGGCCTCGAATTCGATGTCAATGTAGTCGGCTCCGCCGGCGGCGACGGCCGCCTCGAACAGGCAGAGTCTCTGTTCCTCATCCTGGTCGAAGAGGCCGCCCTCTTCCTTCAAACGGCAGGTGACGACGATCTGGCCATCAAAGCCCCCCGCTGCGGCCATCAACTCACGGATCGACTCCTGCCTCGCATCGCGCAGGTAGTCCAGGCGCAGCTCGATCATGTCCGCGCCGAACCGGGCGGCTTGCGCGATCTGCTCTGCCATTGCCTGGCAGGTGTCGGCGGTCAATGGGACACAGATAGAAGTCATAGACAGTTCCGTAGGAGCGGTTTCTGACCGCGATTTCATCTCGGTAGGAGCGGTCTCCGACCGCGATCCGGTTCGGTCAGACGCCACGTCGGGCTCGGAGAGCCCTCCTACAAAGCCCTCCTACAAAGCCCTCCTACAGAGCCCCTCCTACAGTTACTTTTCCGGCGACGGCGCGTGGTTTCGGCCACCGGCAATGACCCGGTTGGCCGCGTTCACAAATGCCAGCACGCTGGCCTCGATGATGTCCGTCGAGCGGCCGCGGCCGCGATAGGTCCTGCCTTCGGACAGCAGCTCGAGGTTGACCTCGCCTTGAGCGTCCTTGCCGCCGGTCAGGGCCCGCAGGTCGTACTCCTGCAGCCTGGCGTCAACATCGGTCAATCGCAGCACGCACGAAAACGCGGCATCGATAGGCCCGTCGCCGGTGGCGGCATCGAGGTGAATCGTGCCGTCGGTGAGGTTTTTGAGCCGGACCGTCGCGGTGGGCGTCACGCCCGTCCCGCCCATGGTCTGCAGACTCACCAGCTCCCAGGTCCGCATCGCCTGAGACTCCTCGAACAACTGGGTCACGATGGCCTCGATGTCCTCGTCGAAGACCTCCTTCTTGCGATCGGCCAGGGCCTTGAACTGCTCGAAGACGAGGTCGAGCTGCTTGTCGTCCAGTTCGACGCCCAACTGGTTCAGCCGGTCGCGCAGGGCGTGACGGCCGGAGTGCTTGCCCAGAACCAGCTTGGACTCTGGAATCCCGACATCCTGCGGGTTCATGATCTCGTAGGTTTCACGGTGGACCAGCACGCCATGCTGATGGATGCCGGCCTCGTGGGCGAACGCGTTCTGCCCGACGATGGCCTTGTTCCGCTGCACGTGGATGCCGGTGAGCGAGCTGACCAGTCGCGAGGTCGGATAGATCATCTTGGTGTTGATCCGCGTCCTCGCCTTGAAAACATCGGCTCGGGTCTTGATGGCCATCACCACTTCTTCGAGGCTGGCGTTGCCCGCCCGCTCGCCCAGGCCGTTGATGGTACACTCGACCTGGCGGGCACCGGCTTTCACCGCCGCCAGTGAGTTGGCCACCGCCAGCCCGAGATCGTTGTGACAGTGTACGCTGATGACCGCCTGTTTGATGTTCTTCACGTGGGTCATCAGGTGCTCGATGATATGGGTGAAGTGGTCGGGCGTGGAGTAGCCTACCGTATCGGGGATGTTCACCGTGGTGGCCCCGGCCTCGATCGTCGCCTCAACCACTTCCGTCAGGAACGGCAGCTCGGTGCGCGAGGCATCCTCCGGCGAGAACTCCACATCCTGCACGAAGCTCTTGGCCAGCTTCACGCCCTCGACGCTGAGTTTGATGATCTCCTGCTCGGCCCGCTTGAGCTTGTATTGCCGGTGGATGGCCGAGGTGGCGCAGAACACGTGGATCCGCGGCGTCGCGGCCTTTTTCACCGCGTCAGCCGCGCGGACGATGTCTTTTTCGGTGCATCGAGCCAGGCCGGCCACGGTGCAGTTCTTGATGATGTCGGAGATGGCCTGGACGGCCTCGAAGTCGTCCGGCGAGGTGATCGGGAAACCCGCCTCGATGATGTCCACGTTGAGCCGCTCGAGGGCCCGGGCGATCTCCAGCTTCTCCGACATGTTCAGGGACGCTCCGGGGGACTGTTCGCCGTCCCGCAGCGTCGTGTCAAAGATGCGGATCATGGGTTGATCGCCACCGGGCTGTTGCTCTTCTGTGGACATGGCTGTGCTCCTTGCCGCACCCGTCGGACGGGGTCTCCGCCGCGGGTGCCTCTGTTTCGACACTCTTTCACACGTTAGCCGACGGCCGGTACGTTGCCAACCGCCGGCCAACCTCGTCTGACCAAACAAAAAAGCCCCACGCGGTCACGCGTGAGGCTTTCGGGTTTTCGCTGTTTTCTCGTCGGATCAGCTACCCGCAGGCCCCACGCGCGCACTAAGCAGCAGCAAGCCGCCAAGGGCGTAGGTGCCAAACTGGGTACTTCCGGTCCTCATGGTAACACATGGTATCGGCAGGAAAGGGGGTTGTCAACATGAATAAAGGGTTCAGTGGTCAGGGTTCAGGGTTCAGTTTTGGCGATCCGGCGGGTCATCCCGCCGGTATTCGCCGGAGCAGGCAGGGTCCAGTGACGAGGGCTGAAGGCGGAAGGATGAAGGATGAGTAAAGCCAACCGCCGGATCCGGGTGTCTTGACTCATCCCTCCGCCTTTATTCTTGGGCTCGTTGACGGTGCTTGGTCGCCGCTCTACATTGGCCCCAATCCATGGAGGACCCGCCCCTTGGCCAATCCGCTCAACCAGATCCGGACTGACAATGCCGCCTTACTGGTTGTTGACGTCCAGGACCGTCTGTTGCCAGTCATTCATGACAACGCGGCAGTGGTCGAGGGCTGCCGGCGGATGATCGAGGCCGCCAAGGTGATGGAACTGCCCATCGTGGTGACCGAGCAGTATCCCGAGGGCATCGGCCGGACCTGCCAGACCCTGCTGCAATGTCTCGGCGACGCCCCGCTGTATACCAAGGTCCGGTTCAGCGGGTGCGTCGAGCCGGTGGTGGAGAAGCTGGCCGAGTTGGCCCGGCCGAACGTGATCGTCGTGGGCATCGAGGCCCACGTCTGCGTCCTGCAGACGACCCTGGACCTGCTGCGCCTGGGCCACACCCCCTACCTGTGCGCCGACGCCGTCGGCTCGCGCCGGCCTCACGACCGCGACACCGCCATCTCGCGGATGCGTGAAGCGGGCGCGATCATCACCACCACCGAGAGTGTGACCCTCGAAACCCTCGGCCAAGCCGGGACCGAGACATTCAAACGCATTCTCAAAATCATCAAGTAGCGAGCGGCGACAGGAAAACGAGGCGTGGTCAATCGCCTCCGGGAGCGGAAGCCGCCTCCCGAGGACGGCGCAGCTCAAGCAGGCGCAGAGTCGACGGAGGAGGCGGAGGACCTTCTCGCGGGTGGTCTCGATTGGGAGGCAACGTCTCCCAGCGGAGCAGATAGTAGCGGTCGGAGACCTGGGAGCTGTCGTTGTCGTTGGCCCAGCGCACCTGCATGCCGTGGACTCCCGATTCCGGCCGCCCGAACCCGGCCGGCGTCCGGGGCGCTACCGCCAGAACAGCAACCGGCTCCAATGTCGCCGGATCCAGAAGCCATCGTCCGCTGCCGGCCCGTGGATGGCGAAAGGACTGCAGCAACCGGCCGTGGTCGTCTTGCTCGACCGGCCCCACGCTGACCTCGAAACGAATCGAGCCTCCGCCGCTGAATTCCCAGCGGTAGTCCCAGTTGCTCACCTGGCGGATTCGCCACGAACCGTTCTCCAGGCGTGCATTGCAGGCCTGAGTGTATCCCTTTTCGTCGTACTTGTGGTAGCTGATGACGGGGCGGTCCTTATCATCGAACCCCAAACGGACGTTCCCGTTGATCAGCCCCTGACCGGCCGGCACCGGGTCGACAATCTCGCAGGTACGGCCCGTGATCGGCAAGGCCAGCGATGTGCCGTCGCTTTTTTGCCAGTGCACGAGGTCGTGGCTTCGGGCATAACAGACGTCATGGTTGGTGGCGCAGTCGGGCGATGACCGCCAGACCCAGCAGAGGTGAAAAATCCCTTGCCGGTCACGCTGAATCCGGTCGAGGTAGGCACTGTTCTTCCCCTCACCATCCAACAAAGGCTTGTCCAGCAGTCGCCGCCATGTTTTCGTCGCCGTATGGTAGACGTTATAGATCTGGCGGCCCTTGCCACTGCCGCCGTCGCGGTAAGTGAAGATCAGGTCTTGCCTGGGTCCGCGGAAGAACTGAGGATAGGTAACCCTGTCTTCCTCGCTGCCCAGCATGTGCGGAATCTGCCGAAATGTGGCGATGTCGCGGGGCGCGTCGGTGCGAAAGTAGGTGAGCGGGACGCAATGCATGTTGCCGCAGAGGTGCATACAACCCGCATCATCGATGGTCATCGTGATGTAATTGTGGCTGTCCCAGCCGAGGGTGGACGGCAGCCGGACATACTCCCAGCGGTCCTCGTTCAGCCCCCGCGCCGCCACCGTCATGCGCCGTTGGTCATCGTAGTAGGCAACATACTGGCGGTCCTTGTCAGTGAGCAGACAGAACCCGACAGGATGGCCGGACCATACTGAGCCGATGCTCAGCACCTTTTCTACGGCGGGCATGGTCTCGGCCGGCCGGCTGTCTCCGGGCGGAGCAGCAGTCAGAAGGATCGGCACGAACCAAGGCAAGATCGAAAGCATGCTGAAAAATGCTAATCGATCGCGTCGAGGCGAACAATGCAGCGTGTTCATCCGGATCTGCCTGCTTCGCGGGCGGTCGGCAAGGAGGGCGGCGTGAGCTTGGGCGGGGGCGCACATCCGCCCCCCCACCCGCCGTCTGTTGCGGCAGTATCGGCTCTCTTCACGGCGAAAGCCCCGATGGCTGAAGAGACAGGCGGATGGCCCGGCACAAATCCCGGCCGAACGCCCGGGCGGAATCCGGCGCGACAATGCTCCCCGACGCATTGGCATACGGGATCTCAAGCGTGGAGGCGATCTGGATCCCGGGAATGCCGGCCGCCCAGTCCGCCATGGATGTACCTTCCCCGAGTTTGGCCTTGGTGTTCCACTCCTGACCAAAAGGCAGATTGTCCTTTGCGTGATAAGGCAGCCCCGCCGGCGGCAGCGACTCGAGAATGCCCGCGAACCGCTGCAGCTCGCGCCAGCTCTGCTCGTCTTGCAGGCCAACGAAGTAGATGACCTCGTTGCGCGTACCTCGGATGTACGGACAATGCAGGTCCAGGGCAATCCGCAGTCGACCGCCGGCCCAAGCCGGTACTCGATCTCGCAAGGCGGCGACAGCGGCGTAGATGCTCTTGCCTTCGTAGTCACGATTCGGATCATGCGGGGCGCGGAGTTTGCCCTGGTCTCCCTGCTCGACGCCGTCCTTGTCCACAAAAGGCACCACCAGAAACTCCACGTGATCGCGAAGCCACTGCTGATCCTTGTCCCGAAGGATGCTGGAGATGACCCCTTCCAGAACGTAGTTGGCCATTGTCTCGCACGCATGGTGACGCGCGGTGAGCAGCACCCGGTAATCCGGCTTCCCGTCCAGCCTGCCGAGATAGAGGGCCTCCACGTTGCGGCCCTTGGGCGTGCGGCCGAGCGAATCAATGCTCAGATGCGGGTCGTCATGCAGCGGCATCAGGAAGGCCTGCAAGTCCTTTTCCAGGTAAGGGATTGTGTAGGCGAACCGGACGTCTTCGGCCTGCGCGGGGAAGGCGTACGTGAAAGAGGACCCTTTGACAGGTCCCGGCCCGAGCCAGGACCAGTTGCGTCCGCCGTCGATGCTCACCGCCGGGCCGCGGACGCCGATGGGATTCTCCCCGGTAAACTCGAATGTGATCGTCCTGCCCGCCGGGCCGCGGACGCGGAAGTACCAGTAGAACCACCACCGCGGCGTATCCCGCAGATCCGGGCGAAGGTACACCCGATCGCCGTCAATCCGATCCACGAGGATGTTGCCGCCCGGAAACTCCGCGTCGACTTCGAGGGAGCGGCGCGTGGCGGTGGCCTTGGGGGTTCGGGGACGATGGCGAACAAGCTCCTCCCGCATCTGACGCAGGGTATCGGCGCTGCGCTGCGCGAATGCGAGGTTATTCATCTCGCCAGGATCAGCAGCCAGGTCGTAAAGCTCCTCGAATGCCGGCTCGGAGGGCTCGGCATGGGGCTTGAGGGTCAGAATGTACTTCCAACGATCGGTACGAACCGCCAGGAGGGGCCAGCTTCCCAGTTCCGGCTGCATCGCCTCGTAGAGGATACTGGTCCGCCACTCGCCGTCGCGGACATCGCGATCACCTTTCAGGGCCGGCAGGAGGCTGGCTCCCTGCAGGTTCGCCGGGATCGGCAACCCGGCCAGATCCAGCAGCGTGGGCGCGATATCGATGTTCAACACCAGCCGGGAATCGACTCCCCGGCGGATGCCCGGGCCGGCGACAATCAGCGGGACACGGATCGATTCCTCGTATGCCAGCACCTTGCTGGTGAAGCGGTGTTCCCCCAGAAGCCAACCGTTGTCCGAAGTGAAGACCACGCAGGTCTTGTCAGTGAGGCCCAGTTCGTCCAACGTCCGCAGGACCAGTCCCAGGGCCGCGTCCATGTCGGTGATGGTCGCGTAGTAGTCACGCAGGTGTTGCTGCACATTTTCACGCCGGTCGTAGCCATACTCATCGACGGCCTTGCTTCGATGTCGCCCCTCCTTCAGGTATTCCGGCTTGCCGGTCAGATTGTCCGTCCATGATGCGGGCACCGGCATCCCATCGGCCTTGTACTGGCGAAGTGTCTGGGGCATGGCCTCCCAGCGAAAACGCGGGCTCATGTGAGGCAGTTGCGTGCAAAGCAACATGGCGAAAGGTTCAGGGCGGGTCGAGGCGTTTCGCAGGAACTGCGTTGCCTGCTCGGCCACGTAGGTGTCAATGTGCTTTTCTGCCGTCTTCTTCTGTCCGCGTTCCCATACCTCGCGCCCGTAGTATGGGCCGTTGCTTTCGAAGTACGTGACATCGTCAAACCCCAGAGACTGCGGCGGGTTCTTGAGATGCCACTTGCCGATCAGGGCCGTCTGGTAACCGGCGTTTTTCATTGCCTGTGCCCATGTCTTCTCGCCGGAGTTCAGGACGGGGTCGGCCAGGCCAGCGACCCCGTTGGCGCTGCCGTACCGACCGGTGAGCAAAGCTGCCCGGCTGGGGCTGCAGATGGAGGTGGTCACAAAAGCGTTGGAGAATCGGATCCCGACCCCGGCAAGGGCATCCATGTTGGGCGTACGGATGTGGGGATTGCCAGCGCAGCCCATGGCGTCAGCACGCTGGTCATCCGTCAAAATGACGACGAAGTTCGGCCGGCGCTCCTGATTTGGAGGTTCGGGCGCGGCACCAAGGCAAAAGGTGGCGGCAGCGGCGACACAGGCAGTCAAACGCGGCAACTGTCGGATCATCTTGTTAAGAGTACCTGCCCGGCGAGTAAATGGCGATATTATCGGTCTGCTGCGGCGAGCGGCGAACCTGAAGGCTGCCGGGGCATGAGTGTCCGATAATATCGTGATTGCAGACGACTCCATCGACGTTTCCAGCCTTTGCCTTTTCTCTAGAAGGGCTGCCCAAGGATGGCCGATAACTACTGTGGAGGGCAGTGTTGCCCTGCGCGAGGGGGTTTTGTCGGCCGGGAGGAATTTCTTTGCAAGGCAGACAGGCAATCAGCGACGAAGCAGCGATGTCGGCGGAAGATGCTCTGTCAATCGAATTGCCTGCGCGGGATCGCGGCTGCAAGCCGCTCCTACAGGTCGACTCATCCGAACAGGAGGCGGCCGGGACGCGGCGGGACTTCCTCGGGCGTTCGGCGAAGAAGCTGGCCTACATATCGCCGGTGGTGCTGCTGTTGCGGCCACGGCCGGCGTGCGCGTCACGGATCTACTCGTGACCGCAACTGGCGGCGTGATGGCTCCCCTCCACCTACGAAGGCGAGTTCACGGATGAACGATACCGCCTGCGACGAAAGCAACCGAACCTGGATACCGATCCGGCGTGAGGGATTGTGCTGCCGGGCCTTCGACGGCGAGGCGGTGCTCTATGATCCCGCGCACCATGCGGTTCACTACCTGAACCGGACGGCCTGCTTGATCTGGAACTGCTGCGACGGGCGGCACGAGGTTGAGGACATCGTGCTGGAGGTGACGGCGGCGTTCGAGCCGAGCACCCCGCAGGACAACCCGGTCGCGGCCGTTCGCGCGGATGTCCGCTCCACGCTCTCGACTCTGACGGAAAATGGATTGATCGAGTCATCACCATGACCCAGCTTGCAGCATTGGACAAGGCCGATGTGTCTGTGTCGACCCCGTCGCGCGGCGGGTTCCGCCTGTTCGGGGCCAGGCCGGAGCCGCGCTTTTACCACATCGGACCGGTGCCGGTGTCGGTGAGCAGCATCCTGCCGGGCGTCGCGGCCGACTTCCACGAGTTGTACCGTGCATACGAGATGCGGAGCCCGGCGGGCAACGAATTCCAGATCGAAGTCGTGGCCAAGAGATCTTCGCGGTCGCTGCGACGCTACTACCACGTGGTGGCCAACGGCGAAAGCCTGTTCGCGGTCCGGAACGAGAACGAGATCCTGCCGCACGTCGAGTGGGCGATCAACACCATGGTGGCCACGCGGTTGTCGCAATACCTGCAGGTACACGCGTCGGTCGTGGCCCGGGACGGGGTTGCGGTTGTCTGTCCGGGCCAGCCCGGCCAGGGCAAGACGACGCTGGCGGCCGCCCTGCTGAGCCGGGGTTGGCAGTACCTGTCGGACGAGTTCGCGCTGTTCAACCCTGAAACGCAGCTTCTGGAAGCCTATCCGAAGGCCCTGTGCATCAAGGCGGGTTCGTTCGAGATGCTGCGTCGGATGCGCCTGCCGATCGACGTGGAGCGGGCCTATTACAAGGGCGAAAAGGGCCGGGTGGCGATGCTGAATCCGCTCAAGATCCGGCCGGACATCGTGGCCGGGCATTGCCGCCTGGGAATGGTTTTGTTCCCGGAGGTGAATCACTCGACGACGCCGGTCATCGAGCGGATGTCACGGGCCCAGGCGGTGTTTGAGCTGACGCGATGCTCGTTCAACTTCGGCAAGTTCCGGGCGACGGGCTTCAACCTGCTGGCGGATGTCGTCGGGCGGGCCGGGTGCTACCGGCTTCGCTGCGGGCATCTGGGCACGACGTGCAACCTGGTCGAGGCGTTTCCAGGTCGCGAAGTCGTAGTGGAGACATAAGGTGGCATATCGCCGCGTGCATGCTCCCGTCGATCGACTCAACCGGCTGGTGGCCGACTGCCTGACAGACCGGGCGCTGATGTCCGTTGAGGGCTTCTGGCGCGACGGCCTGTGGGACCAGGTGGTCGACCATGCGTGCTCGGCGGGTGTGGGGGGGGCGGTCGCCCGCAACATGGCGGCCCGAAACCTGGAGCTGCCCCGTGCGGCGGCGATTCAGCTTGGCTCCTACCGGCAGCACGTGGCGGCGGCCACGGCCTACGGGCTTGAGAGAGCCGAGCCTGTCCTGGCGCGCTTGCAGCAGGAGGGTATAGCGTTCCTCGTTCTTAAAGGGGCCGCGTTGAACGCAGCGCTTTACGACGGGCCGGGTCTGCGGCCAATGATGGACGTGGATGTGTTGATCAGGTCGGCGGATGCCGGGCGTGCCGATGAGGTGCTGCGGGGACACGGCTGCCGGCCCGGGCCAGACCTAGTCAGCGAAGGCTTTTACCCGCGGTACTATTACGAGCGGGAGTACTTTCTGCCCTGCCGGCCGGAGGTCAAGATCGACCTGCACGTTCGGCCGTTCCGGCCGTTGCGCTACGCCCGCACGCTTCCTGATGATGCTCTCTGGGACCAGCCGATGCAGGCCCGTTGCGGGCGGCTGGCGGTGTTGATCCCGAATGTCGAGAACATGCTGATTCACCTGGCCGTTCATGCATCCTGCCACGGGGCCGCGGAGTTGAAGTGGCTGTACGACCTCAAGCTGTGGCTGGATCACTATGGCAACCGCCTGGACATCCGCCTGCTGGCCGACAAGTGCCGCGCGTGGAAACTCGCCTGGCCGGTTCGGCTAGCCCTGGAGCAGACGGAGCACCTGTTCGGCCAAACGTCGCCCTATCTGGGACGGGTGCTGAACGTGCTTCGAGCGCAGCGTTCCTATTGGCGCGATCGGCTGGTCGTTGCCCAGAGCCCTCATGACGCCAATCACCCCCTGCTGGCCGTCGTGGTGAACCTGCTGTGCACGCCGGGTGTGCGGTTCCGAGCCGGTTATCTGAAGGCGGTCCTGCTTCCCGCGCGGTCACACCTAGCCCAGCTCTACTCGCGGCGCCATCCCGGCTGGCCGATCGTGGCCCACCTGGTCCGCATCGGGCGTCACCTGACTCGACGATTCACCAGCACCGCCGCCAACCCGGCCTGAGCCCCGCACGGCCCCGATGTGACTCGCACAGCGGACCGATCTCGAATATCCTATCGCCCCGTGAGTCGTGTGTTGCTCAACAGATGAGGTAGATCATGACGCTCAAGATCCTTCTTGCGACATCGGCGGTGGCTGGGGTGGTTTCCATGGCAAACGGTGAACCGATGGGGGTCGCCAGGCTTCAGATGGTGCCGGCGACACAGGTGAAGCTGACTGATTCATTCTGGGCTCCGCGGCTGGAGGTCAACCGGACGGTCACGCTGCCGCACAATATCAAGCAGTGTGAGGAGACCGGACGCATCTCGAATTTCGACAAGGCGGCCGGGAAGATACCGGGCAAGTATGAGGGTGCGTACTTCAACGACTCGGACGTCTACAAGGTGCTGGAAGGCGCGGCCTACATCCTGGCCGCTCATCCGGACAAGCAGATGGAAGAGCGTGTTGCGGCGATCATCGCCAAGATCGCCGCCGCCCAGCAGCCCGACGGCTATCTGAACGCCTACTACACGGTGATGGAGCCGGACAAGCGTTGGACGGATCTGCCGGTCAAGCACGAGCTGTATTGCGCGGGACACCTGACCGAGGCGGCCGTGGCCTGGGCCGACGCCACCGGCACGAATGATCTTCTCGATGTCGCCCGCAGGTTCATACACCACATCGACGGCATCTTCGGCTTTGACAAGCGGCACGGCGTGCCGGGCCACGAAGAGATCGAGCTGGCCCTGATCAAGTTGTATCGCAAAACCGGCGAGGAGCGGTACCGCAAGCTGGCCGAGTATTTCATCGCCGCCCGCGGCACAAAGCCCGAGAAGGGCGCCGAGTACCGCCAGGATCACGAGCCGGTCACGAAGCAGAAAGAAATCGTCGGGCACGCCGTTCGGGCGATGTATCTCTATTCCGGCGTCACCGACGTGGCGGCGTTGACCGGCGACAAGGAGTACCTGCAGACGCTGGAGGCGATCTGGCACGACGTGGTGACGCGGAAGCTGTACGTCACCGGCGGGGTCGGGGCCCGGCACCAGGGCGAGGCCTTCGGCGGGGCCTACGAGTTGCCCAACGACACCGCGTACGCCGAGACGTGCGCGGGCATCGGGCTGGCGTTCTGGGCTCACCGGATGCTGATCCTGCACGGCGAAAGCCGCTTCGCCGACGTTCTCGAACGCGAGTTGTACAACGCTTTCCCGTCGTCGGTCTCGCTCAAAGGCGACACGTTCTTCTACGTGAACCCGCTTTCGAGCAAGGGGCAGCATCACCGCCAGTCGTGGTATGGCTGCGCCTGCTGCCCGACGAACATCGTGCGGGTGATGCCGCAGGTGCCGGCGTATGCTTACGCCCAGTCGGATGACGGCATCTGGGTGAACCTCTACATGGCCGGCGAGGCGAGCGTCGCGCTCAAGTCGGGGGAGGTCAGGCTTGGCGTCGAGACGAAGTACCCGTGGGACGGGAAGGTCAAGATCGTGGTGACGCCGAAGTCGGCGGCCGAGTTCGCGATCAACCTGCGCGTGCCCGGCTGGTGCGACAAGGCCTCCGTGAGCGTCAACGGCCGGGCCCTGACGGACTTGAGCATGGACAAGGGCTATGCGGTCGTCCGGCGGCAGTGGAAGGCCGGCGATGTGGTCGAGATGGACATGCCGATGCCGGTCCGGCGGATCCAGGCGCATCCCAATGTCCTGGCCGACCGGGGCAGCGTCGCTCTGCAGCGCGGGCCGATCGTCTTCTGTCTCGAGGCGGCGGATAACGGCGGCAAGGTGTTCGATCTGGCGCTGCCGCGAGATGCGGAGCTGAAAGCGACGTTCAAGCCGGACCTGCTGGGCGGCAACATGACCATCACGGCCAAGGGCCTGCGGTACAGGGTTTTGGACTGGAAGGACAGGCTCTATCAGCCCGTTCCGTCGCAGGCGGAGCCGGCCGAGTTGACCGCTATCCCCTACTGCGTCTGGGACAACCGCCAGGCGGGCGAAATGACCGTGTGGATCCCGGAAGTCACCGGCATGGGCGGGTGAGAGACGCAGACGACGTTGTCGCAGTCAGAGACCGGGCCTGCTATTCAGAATCGCGGCTACAAGCCGCTCCTACATCACCGGGGGCGCGGCTACATCACCGGGGCGCGGCTGCAAGCCGCTCCTACATCACCGAGGGCGCGGCTACATCACCGGGGCGCGGCTGCAAGCCGCTCCTACATTATTCGGGATCAGAGCGTGGCGGCGATCCGACGGTAGTGGTATCCAAAGATCGCCAGGGACATTGCCTCCCCGAAGGCCCGCCGGTGGAAGATCAGGGCGTTAACGAAGAACTTCCAGTACTCGCGGCGACCGGGCGTGCGGAGGCCGATGACCCAGAGCGACTTGATGAAAGCCTTCACATCGCCCCAATTCAGGTGGTACTTCGGCCCGCTCGGGCGGTACTCGCGCAGGAAGGTCAGGATGCGGCGGTAGTATGCGTCAGGGGCGTACAGCCGCTTGACCAGCGAGCGATAGCCCTCGACGAGCGTCTCGCGATCGAGCTTTGGGACGAAGTTGAGCACGCCGTCCATGTTGTTTCCGGTGGTGTCGCGCAGGATGCGGCCTTCCTCCTGGAGCCGTGAGAAGAGTCGCGTGCCGGGGAGAGCGGTCAGCAGTCCGACCATGGCCGTGACCACGCCGGATTCCTGGACGAAGCGGATCTGACGTTCAAAGATGTTCGGTTCGTCGCTGTCGAAGCCGACGATGAAGCCGCCCATGACCTCGATGCCGGCCCGCTGAATGGTCTTGACCGCCGCGAGCATGTCGCGTTTGGCGTTCTGGAGCTTCGCGCATTCGAGGAGGCTTTCCTCCTGCGGGGTTTCAATCCCGATGAACACCTTCTTGAAGCCGGCCTGCACCATGAGCTGCAGCAACTCCGGATCGTCAGCGACGTTCAATGAGGCCTCGGTGGTGAACTGGATGCCGAACCCGCGGCGCTCCCGCCAGGCGATCAGATCCTCGAGCAGCACCTTCACTTTCGCCTTGTTGCCGATGAAATTG
Organism: uncultured Planctomycetales bacterium; assembly: GCA_964586235.1. GTDB lineage: Bacteria > Planctomycetota > Phycisphaerae > UBA1845 > PWPN01 > JAUCQB01. Next base: position 8,329 of record CAZPIO010000110.1, on the reverse strand, counting down.
TCATCAACGATGAAGACGGGGTCTCTCCAGCCCGCGTCGACCAGGCTGTCGAGTTCGCGGATCATCTGCTGAGGGGTTTTGAGCCGCGGCGTGCGGCCGTTCATGACGATGACGTCACAGAACTCGCAGTTGAACGGGCAGCCCCGGGAGAATTGAAGCGGCATCAGGGCGTATTGCTTGAGCTTGACCAGGTCCCATCGCGGCACGGGGGTCCGGGTCACGTCGGGCCACTGGTCGCTGCGGTAGAACTGCTTGAGATCGCCGGAAACCAGGTCGGCCACCAGGGTGGGCATGAGGTTCTCGGCCTCGCCGAGGACAAAATGCCTGACGTCGGGGAACCGGTCGTGTCCGGTGGTAAAGAGCGGCCCGCCGGCGATGACTGTTCTATTTCGACTGCGGCAGCGGGCGATCACCCGTTGTGCCGAGTCGACCTGCACGATCATGGCGGAGATGAAAACGTAGTCGGCCCAGTCAATGTCCTCGTCCTTGAGAGAGGTGACATTCAGATCGACCACCTTGAGATCCCAATCCCGCGGCAGCATGGCTGCGACGGTCAGCAAGCCCAGCGGCGGGAAGACGGCTTTCTTGGAGACAAACGGCAGGACGTGCCTGTAACTCCAGAACGTGTCCGGTGTTGCAGCGGAGACCAGCAGAATTTTCATTAAAACCTCGTTGTCGCGCCTGTTGGCACGTGTTGCATGCACTCAGGGACCGCGCCGTTTCCCCCCAGAGGCTGCCCCGCAGTGCCCGCGGGGCGGACGGTATGTCATTGACCCACTATTATATCGGCCGCTTCCGGTCTGGCAATCGACTGGGTGCCGGCACGCAATATCGGGAGGCGTGGCAGGCCGGAGGGGGTCATCTCAAGAGCCCTAACGCAGGCGGGCGGGCTTCGGCTTGAGAGGCCGCCTTGCGGCCTGGCCCGTCGCTGGCGCTCCGGGTTCTGTGGGTGGCCCGTCGCTGGCGGTCGCCACGGCGACCAAGCTCCGGGTTCTGAACGGTCGTTGGCGGCGGTCGGCCCGCGCGGGTAACCATCCTGTGAGGTCGGCCTCGTTACCGCTCGATAGACAGCCTGAGGTCGGGCCGGTATTGTCTTCTTGCCCTGCTGTTCTGTTCCTCGGGACGAGGCTCGCGCGCAGGATGTCGGCATACGCACCGGGGACGGACGCCGCGGGAATTGTGTGACGGGAGGTCTGGGACAGATGAATAACTCGGGAATGCTGGCCAAGCTGGCGAGCGCGGTTGAGAATCTCGATTCGAAGAACGTTAAAGGCCTGGTGGAGCAGGCGTTAACGGAGGGTCTGCCGCCGTCGGAGATCCTGACCAACGGCCTGTCAGAGGGCATGCGGCGGGTGGGCAAGGCGTTCAACGCCGGAGACATGTTCATGCCCGAGGTGCTGGTGGCCTGCGACGTCTATTTCGCGGGGCTGGACATTGTCCGGCCGTTGCTGGCCGCCAAGGGCGATCAGCACGTGCTGGGCACGATGGTCCTGGGCAACATTTACGGCGACATCCACACGGTCGGCAAGAACGTGGCGGCGCCGGTGTTCGAGGCCAACGGGATTCGAGTGATCGACATCGGGATCAGCGCCAGCGACGACGCGTTTGTCGACGCCATTCGCAAGCACAAACCGCAGGTTGTCGGCTTCGGCACGTACATGACCTCGACCTTCATGCACACCAAGGAGACGGTCGCGGCGATCGAGAAGGCCGGCCTGCGTGACCAGGTGAAGATCATCTGCGGCGGGCCGGCGGTCGACGCGAATGCCGCCCGGCGGATGGGTGCCGACGACGCCAGCGACGATGCGTGGATCGCGGTCAAGAAGATCAAGAGGCTACTGGGCGTGGCGGGCGACGACGATTGAGCGCCCGATTCTCCGATGTGACGGCCGGGTGAGAAACCCGGGTTCAGGCAAACATCAATTAAAGCGGCATACGGCTTTCGAGATGGAGCCAGGCAGATGAGCAAGGTTGTCGATCAATGGGTCGAGCGTCTCAAGGGCAAGGTGGAGCCTATCGGGGAGATGACCCACTGGGAGCGGATGGCGGCGGCCTTCGAGCTGAAAGAGACCGACATGGTCCCGGTGGCCCCGGAGCTGGACTACTGGCAGATTACCTACGCGGGCTACTCGCACCAGGAGATCTACAACGACGTCGACAAGACCACCGACGCGTGCATCAAGACCTGGGCTGACCTTCGCTGCGATGCGATCTGGATGTACCTGGATATCAGCCATCAGATCGAGAATTTCATACCGGCGGAGAAGCGGCCGGAGCACTTTGTTCACCGCGGGAAGGATGACTACCTGCTGTTCAAGCCGATCGCGCACAGCCTGGACGAAGCCATTGCCCTGTACGAGCAGCGTGTCTGGGAGAAGTACACTTCGGGCTCGCGGCCGGCCACTCACTACACGCCCCACATGCTCCAAATGCTGGAGTTCCAGGAGAAGATGGGCCGGCAGGTGCCGGTGGTGGTGGGCATTGCGACGCCCACGAACTATGCCGAGACGATCGTCGAGGTGCAGAACTTCCTGAAGTGGATGGTGACGGAGCCGGAGGACAAGGTCCGGTATTACCTGGACCTGTGTCTGAAGGAACGGCTGGAGGCCCTGGACTTTTACGCCGAGTTTGCGGCCAGGAACGGCGCCCAGTTCTGCTGCGCCTTCGGGGGCGCCCGGACCTGGGGGCCGAGGCATCTCGACAAGTTCGGCGAGGTGGACCGGATCTGGGTGGAGAAGGCGAAGAAGATCTTCCCGTACGTTTTCTGGCACATCTGCGGGCACAACCTGCCCAAGGCCCTGGAAATGGTGTCCAGTTGGGACGGCATCAAGGCCGTCCAGTACGACATGCCGTATTACGGGCAAGACACGCCCTGGCCGCAGTGGTGCGAGCAGGTCGCCCGCCTGTTGCACGGCAAGCAGTGCGCCATGAACGCCCCGACGACCCAGATGGCCTGCCACGGCACGGTGGAGCAGGTCCGGGCGATGGTCGCGGAGTTCATCGAAGCCACACTGCCGCACACGACCGCTTGTGTCATGCCGGGCTGCGAAATAGATTCCTTCTCGCCGGTCGAGAACGTTCGGGCTATGATTGATGTAGCTCGATCCCGGCGAGGAACCGCATGAGCGTTGATCAACAGGTCGTCGATCTCGATGTCCGTCTCGATCCTGAAGAAGTGCTGCGCGTGATGGGGGGCGTGCACAAGGTGCCGGTCCGGCAGAGCCTTATCCGGATGGTCGAGCGGCACATTGAGGAGTTTCGGCAGAAGATCCACGCCCGCGGCGTATACGTCATTCACAAGGTGGAATCGAGGACCGCCGATCGCCTGGTGCTGCGGGGTTGTCCGCCGTTCGAAGGGCAGATCGCGGCCTTCATGGCGCCCGCCCTGCGGGTGGCGGTTTTCGTCGTGACCATCGGGGACGAGATTGAGCTGAGCGCCGAGCGGCGGATGGAACAGGGAGCCACGCTGGAGGGTTTCGCGATCGACGCGATGGGCTCGGCGGCGGTGGATGCGGCCGCGGACGCGATGGCCGACCACGTGCTCTGGAATAACACCGGTCCCGAGGAGGCAGTTACCCCCCCTTTCAGCCCTGGCTACTGCGGGTTGCCGCTTGAGCAGCAGCAGATCCTCTTTTCCATTGTCGATCCGGGGCCGATCGGCGTGCAGCTACTTCCGGCGATGATCATGCGGCCGATCAAGAGCGTGTCGGGGCTGGTGGGCATCGGCGACCAGGAAAGCATCGTGAGCCACGGTGTCCCGTGCGAATTTTGCAGGATGACGAACTGCCGGATGCGGCGGTGAAGTCCGCGCGGCGGGCGGGCCGGTGCGGCATCGCTTCGTCCTGAGGGGCCGGTGCGGCCGCGGCGCACCTGTCACGTGCGCGGCAGTCACCCTCTCGTGCAGGTTGCGGCCAAAAACTGCCGCCGGGACTCCGTCCACGTTTGTGCTCAGCGTGCAAGAGAGCGGGTCAGGCACTTTTTGCCGGCTTTTCTGCGCCACCAAGTGCCATCCGGGCTCGGCGAGGATCCCCAGACCACACGCCAAACCGCATCCGGGCAAAAAGAGCCAGACCCCGGCACACCAAAGACGTACCCGTCATCGGGCACTGCGACGGACCGGGCGAGCCGGCGCGAACCATCAGCGCCCCGGCCTGGAACCGGTGACCTTACCATCCCTGGATAAGCTGAATAAACACCTCCGGCACCCGCTGAGCGGGCGCCGGAGGCTCACAGATGTGTCGTTGACTCACGAGGCCTGTGCCTCGGGCAGGGCTTAGCGCTTGCCCTTGCCGCCGGTCATGAGCTGATCGAGGTACACGAACATTTCGTGGCGCTCGACCGGGGAGGCTCTCAGGAAGTTGGCGATCGCGGCGGCGACCACGCGTTCCCGGACATAACCACCCTTGGTGCACTCCTTGTCGAACAGGGTCACCAGCTTACTCGGCAGGAAATAAGATCGTTTTGCCTTGTCCATGAACCACTCCTTTCGGATGTTAAACGACGTTTCGTATTATGGGCAGATCGCGGGCAAATGCAAGCCCTTTTTTTCGAAAACCATCATTTTTTGCCCCATCAGGGCATCGGGAGAAGTCGTCAAACCGCCACCCGTGCGGACGGGAAGGCCGCAGGGTCCGGAGAAGACGGGTCTGTTGAATCGATCCTACACGAGTCCGCTGGAAGATCTTAAAGCCTTCGCGACGCAGGATGAATCCTGGCTTGATGTCGCAGCCGCGATCACGGCTGTCGGGGCCCTGATGCATCGAGAGGCTTGATGCGGATATTGGTGAACTGGGCTTCCATAAGCTCGCCGCGATGCAGTTGCAGGGCGACGATTCCAGTGCGAGGTTTTGTTTCATCAGTTTCGATGTAATCGGCCGTGACCAGACCATTGGTCCGGAGGATGATCCGGCGGCCGCGGGCCTCGATTTCCATGTCGTTCCAGTCTTTCAGATTGACTACCGTCTCTGCCTTTTTACTCCATCCGTCGACCAACCGTCTCCGGCCGTTCTGTTCATGCAGGTTTCCCCACCCCAACGGAACCACATCTGCTTGGTAGCCAGCGACTTCGAAATCGGGCAACTCCTGGCTGCGAAACTGGACGCCGGTATTGCCACTGACAAACTTCACGCTGAACCGAAGCATGAAATCACCGTACCGGCCGTCGGCGATGGCGCATGAGTTTACCTCGAGGGGTTTTGGCCGCGTGTCGCCGATGATCACGCCGTCGCGGACACTCCACAATTTGGGGTCGAAACGCCACCCGTTCAGGCTCTTGCCGTCAAACAGGGCCTTGAAACCGTCTTCTCGCTCCAGATCGCCGAGCAGGCTGGGCGGTCCGAGGCGGCCGGCGGCCCAGCGGATACCGTTGACCAGCAGTCTCAGGTAGGCCGCATTGAATGAAGCCTGCTCATCATGCCCCATCGAGGTGACAAAAACCCGTCCACCCGCATGCCGGTTCGTCCAGACTTGAGGATCGGGACCCGGCCGGCCCGGATGGGTCTTGGAGGTACGAGCGATCAGGCAGATGTCCGGGCTTCGTTCGTCGACGTAATACGCCTCGTCTGTAATCGTGAAAGTGGCAGGCAAATCTGCTGCGATCGGATGACCGGGATAGACAATTCTATCCTCGTAAGGGCCGAACCTGTCGTGCTTGATCACCAGTCCGCCCACCATTTTGCGCCACTCGGGCCAGTCCTGAAAACACCAGAGGGCACAGTGCATGGCCACCAGCCCCTTTCCTTGACGAAGCGCTCCAACGAGGGCTTTCCGGCCGGATTCGTCCAAACCCTTGTCCAGGCAGGCGTTGACCATCACGACGTCGACGGCCGCCAGGTTGGCCTCGGTCATCTCGCTGAGATCAGCGGTAACGCGGATGTCGATCTCCTCCTCCTGCCGCAGTCTGTCCGCCAGTTGCCTCGGAAGGTTGTCATAATCGTGCGAACCGCCTCCGACAAACATGATGGCCCGAACTGGAGCCGGCCGGGTGGCAGTCCTGGCACTCTCGTCGCCGGCCGCGGCCGCAACAGCCGTCATCGCCATCGACAGTCCGGCTTTCAGAGAGAAACATCGCATGGGGTATACTCCGGATTCTTTGGCTTCACTCCTGGAAGCTGAATTCGTACACAACCTTACCTTGTACGTCGTGGAAACGCACGTGCAGACGATGCCGGCTGCCGTCGCGGGCCAGATTCGCCGACAAAAAACCGCCCTTGACCCTGTGGAAGCGGTGATAGGCGGGGTCCTCGCCCGGCGTGCCGCCGGCGTGCTCATCGCTGGCCGGGCCGCAGTCGAATTCGTGGACGCCGGTGGCCGGGTCGACGGAATGGTACTGCCAGTGCCGATCGCCGCAGAAAACCATGAAGTTCCTCGGCAGGTTCTCGGAGGCCCACCGGCGGAACTCGTTGCCTTCGTGGGCAAACGCCTTGTTGGCGTGGTTGTCGGCCTTTTTGGCCCGATCCGGGCCGACGATTGGCGTCGGGCTGATGAGGATCCTGAACGTCGCATCGCTGGCCAGCAGGGTCTTCTTCAGCCAGGCTTTCTGCTCGGCGCCCCAGATGGTCTTGTCGGGCCCATCAGGCATGTCGTTGGGGGAGCGGAAATCGCGGCCCTCGACCAGCCACAGTTCGACGTCCTTGCCCCAGCGCACGGTGCGGTACAACCGAGCGGGCGCGGGCACATGCTCGCGAAAGACTCGCAATCCTTCCGCGTAGGTCAGAGGAGCCATCTGGGCGGGTTTCATCGACGGCCAGCAATCGTTGGCGTAGGTGTCGTGATCGTCTTTCTCCCAGTAGCAGGGGACCTGGAGGTGAAACCGCACCAGGCGCGGCAGGCTGTACATGCGCTGCCAGTGGTGGCGAGCCAGCTCAACGGACCTGGCGACCGGTGGTTCGTTGTCGAGGTATACGCTGTCGCCGGTGGCCACGACGAACCTGGGTCGGAGGGCGGCCATCGCGTCGTAGATGAGAAAGCCGTCGGGGTCATCCAGATCCTTGTACATCTGGCAGGTCATGACCGTAAAGCAACCGTCGACGGCGGCCGTTGCAGGAGGCAGGGTCTCAAAGCGGCCTTGCTGGCGGGCTGAGACCGAATCGCTCGCGGGCGGCGAGGCCTCGACGACGTAGTGATAAACCGTCGCCGGTTTGAGACCGGTGATTTTGAGCTCGCACGTGAAGTCTTTGTCCGCGGCGACCGGTGTCCAGGAGACGGACGCGGACTCAGAGAGGTCGTCTCGAGTACCGAACCGCACGCGCACGCGTCCGGGCGCGCCCGGCACGGCGCCCTGCAGATCATCGACCTTGGCGCCTGCAGGCAGCGTTGCGACCAGGCCCTTGAGGATGATTCCGTCTCGTCGTCTGGCCTCGGCGGTCAGCCGCGCCCAGATGGTTGCCGACTCCTGCGACACGTCGGCGACCTTGACGCCGTTGGCCAGGTACGGTCCATCCGCTCGGGAGATACCCGCCGACAAGAACACGATCATTGCCGCCAGAACGATTCTCATGGTGTGCCTCACTTGTTCAGCAGCCGCCGGATCCGCTCCATCCGCTCCGCCAGCGGCGGATGCGTCGAGAAGTAGCCGGAAAGGACGTCCGGTTCATCAGCGTGCTGGGCGAGCTCGATCAACACGGCCGCCCCGGCCAGAGGGTCCAACTCGGCGCTGATCATGAGCCGGACGGCGAACGCGTCTGCCTCGAGCTCCTGATCGCGCGAATAAGCCCGCTGGAGCATGGCCATCGCGGCGTCAAGCATGGTCTTGTTCATCATCCTTGCCGCGATGCTGGCCCGCGAAGCGACGTTGAGCACCGTCCCGCTGACCATGCGATCCATGGCGTGTCCGCGGACCACATGGGCCATCTCGTGCCCGAGGACGAACGCCAGTTCGTTCTCCTGTGCTCCGCACAAGGCCAGCAGCGATCGGGTGACAAAGATGAAGCCGCCGGGCATCGCGAAGGCGTTGATCTGCGGGTCGATCAGCACCTGAAAGGTGAACCGCCTCTGCCGGCTGCGCAGCCGTCCGGCCAGCCGGCTGCCCACAGTGGCCAGAAGCTGCACGGCTGCCGGATCATCATCGATGCGGCCTTCGGCGGCCAGGGCGTGGGCCATATCGCGGCCGACCTCGTACTCGGCCTCGATCATCTCTTCAGGACTGCCGGTCAGCGAACGGAATACCCACCTGGCCTTGCGAAAATGAGGCCCGGCCATTTGTCCCAGATTGCGAAAGAGACCGGCCAACGTCAGCCCTCACATGCCGCCTGGGTAGGAGGCGTCTCTGACGCCGAGCCAAATGGTCGCGGTCAGAGACCACTCCTACAACTGATCGCGGTCGGAGACC
>CAZPIO010000109.1:0-26633 GCA_964586235.1 uncultured Planctomycetales bacterium | reverse complement strand
GTCGCCAACTCATGGCCCCCATCCTCGCTTCGCTCCCGGCCACCCCGTCGCTTCCGCTACAGCAAGAGCCGAAACGTAAGCCCACAAGAACTGCGACGGCCAAAGCCGGCGCGGCCACCGCCGAACCGGCACCGCCGGTCCCGACATTGACCCAACAGCAACTCCTTGTCCTGAGAGATTGCTGCGAGCATCCCCTGCTCTATTCGACGGAACGCATGCCGGCGCTCGAATTCAAGGACTACCGCCAGTTCGACGAAGTGGTCGAGCAGTTGGCGAAGCTCTACTCAATCACAACCCACCCCTGCCAACTGGGGTCTCACAAGTATACCTTCATCGAAGTGCTGGATGCCGGCTGGTTGGCAGCGGGCATGGACAAGCCAGCCGGCTACATCGGGCACGGCGGCTTCATCCACACGGTCCTGATCGGCCGCGCAGCCCAGCACTTACTCGGGATCGGCTGGCAGGATGTCCAGATGGAGTACCCGGTCGGCCCCGCTGGCCATCGGGTGGACGTCTTCGGGATCCAGAACGGTATCCGTACGGGCGTAGAAATCACCCTCAGCCTGTCCAATGTCGCCGACAACGCTCGCAACAGCCTGATCGGGGACGGGGCGGTGCAACAGCTCATCTTCCTCTGCGACCTCGCTTCCACCTGCCGGAAGGTCGAAAGGATTCTCCTGAAGACCCCGGAACTCGAACCCTATATGGACCGCATCCGTGTGGAACGAATCGATCAGTACATTTCCGGAACAGCTTTCTCGACCTGATTGGGTGGAGGCAGAAGGGAGGATCACGATGAGAGCCGTCAAGATCATCATCGTCTGCTGGCTGCTGCTCATGCTGGCCTTGTGGGTCCGCAGTGGCAGCGGTGGTGGCTTCCCTCTGATCGACGCCCTCCCGTTCATCGGCCGCCGACATCATCTTGGCCCGGCGTACGAGTACGCAGCTATCGCCATGGTCGCCCTGGGCGTCTGGGGCTACATGCGGTTGATGAGAAGAAGGTGAAACACGATGGCCTGGTATCACGAGGAGAACCCCGAATGGGACGAGGAGCCTCCCGACGACGACATCCCGGAGGAGCCCGAATGGGAAGAACCGGTCGAGGTCGAGATCCCGGAGGACATTGAAGCCTGCAGTGAGCTCGAGCAGATCATCATACAGGAATACCAAGGCGGCCGAATCAGCCCTCAGCAGTATGTGAGGTATATGGCCAAAGCTCAGGAAATGCAGCAGCGTCATCAGGAACAGCAGGATGAATTCAGCAGGCGACGCTACAAGGACCCGGTTGATGCCCATCTGGACGCATTGGATCTGCATCGCCGTCGGGCAGCGGAGATACGGGCGGCCGAGTTCGAGCTGATGGGCGTCGACCTGGGAGCGGCAGCTTCAGAGTACGACCATCTGCTCGAAAACCTCGATCGGCCGAAGTACGAGCAGAAGCGCCTGCGGCTGTCGCGGATGTATCGGAAGCTGTCGCCGAGCCAGAGGGAAGAGTTTCGCAAAAAGGTTTTGGAATCAGGACTGATGAGCGAAGAGATGTTCGATGAGATGATCGAAAAAGAGCTGGAGTGACCACATGCGGTTTCGGTGGGAAATCATTTTGGTCCCGGTGACGATCCTGGCGCTGGCTTGGCTGAGCAACTCCGTGCGGTGCACGCTGGACTTCAGCGATCTGTTTCCGACGCACGGGCGTCTGATGCCGGAGCGGTATCTTGTCCTGCTCGGCCTAGCCGTGGTGGGCGTCCTACTGGCCATCAAGCACGGAATGAAGCGGTAACGGAGCAGGGAACGCGATCATGGACGAACAGATCAGGCCGGTCCACGAATGCGAACGCTGCGGCTGTGACGTCCTGACGAAGCACACCGACCCGTCCGACGGCGACGAATACCTGGTCTGTGCCCGGTGCCATTTTGTCCAAGGCGAGGAACTGACTGTGGATGACCGGCTCATCGGGCAGATGTACGCAGTACATGACCAGACCGGCCAGCCGAGGCCCGAGGACATAGCCGCATTTGAACATGGGCTGCAAGAGCCTCCAGACACCTACGAGCCGGAAGAACTGTCGGCGATGGAACTTGAGGAGATGTTTGAGCGGGCAGACCGCATCTGCGAGGCGATGGACTTTCCGATCGACGTGATCGAGGAGGCCGGGTCGGTTGGCAACGAAGGGGACTGCATCGACGGCCAATCGCCGATCGACGTCGGTGACGGCGGCTCAGGCACCCTGTAAACCCGGCAAGAACCGCGGGGGATTCCGTGAAAAGAATCTGGGGCTAATCCAGTGAGGGCACGTGCCAGGGGTGCGGCGAGCGCCTCGCGTGCTTGGCCGGAACCGAAGGAGACAAAAGCATGCCGTACGAGAAGAAAATCAGCCGGGCGGAACCAGGGCTCATAGTGTTTGTGCTCGACGACAGCGGAAGCATGTCCGGGTCCATGCCCGGGACTTCTGGTGCAAACTACGCCTGGGTCGAACGTTACTGCGGCATCATCCTGAAGGAATTGCTCAGCCGCAGCACCGAAGTTCGGGGGGATAGCACGGTGATCAAGCCCCGGTACCACACATTCACGGTCGCTTACGGCGGCTCCACCCAGGTCTGGGGTGAGGGCATCATGGACATCGAGGCAACGGTCAAGAAGTACGCCGGGGACAGCAACTCCCTGGGCCTCGGCGGCAATCTGGGCGGGACCGATGCGGCGGCCGCGTTCCAGGTCGCCCTCAACAGGCTGCGGCAGGCCGTCGAGGAAGCACAGTTTCGCAACTCGTTCCCACCCATGGTGTTCCATCTCACCGACGGGGAGAGCCAGACCGATGCCCAGGCGGTCGCCGAAGAGATAAAGAACCTTCGAACCGGCGACGGAAATGTGCTGGTGGTTAACGCCTACATCGGCGCGCAGACCAATCTCAGCTACAAGGGCCCCGCGGACTTCCCCGGCTACCTGAACACCTCCGAAGCCGGGCCGAGCGACGACAACATTCGCCTCTTCAACATGAGTAGTGAGATTCCCGAGAGCATCCGGCAGAACCTGATCGACGACGGCATCTTCCCGAATCTCCGTGCCGGCACCCGTCTCTTCTTCGATGTTCGTACGAAGGAAATGCTCAAAAACGTGATCCAGGTCGTCGGCAGTATCGGCTCGCGGGCAAACCGTATGGAGAGGTAAAGTGGCCATGCCCAGACACCATGAGGTCTCAGCCAACAGACATTTTGAAGCTCTGACCGTCGTTTCGCCCATGGTGGAAGACGGCGAGGAGAAAGACCAGGACCGGGCGAGATGGTTCGTTCCCGGGAGCATAGCCGCCGTGGCCGACGGGGTTACGACATCGCCTCATTCGGCTCGGGCGGCGGAACTCGTCATCCAGTACAGCCCCGTGCTCTTCCAGCAAGAGCCGGAAGAACGTCTTGGTTCGGTGGTGGATCTGTTGCTGGCTTCACGGATGGAAGCGATACGGCATGGGATCCAGACCTCCTCAGATGTCCCCAAGGCGATGCAGGGCATACTGCAGGATGTCGCCCGGGAGAAGATGGCCGCGTCCTACCAGACAACCCTGGTCGCGGTCTCACTGACTCCCACAGGTGACCACACTATGGCCGGTATCCTGGTGTGCGGCGATTCGGCGTTTTTCGCCTTCCGGCCGCAGGGGGACATGCTGGGCTCCTCGCTGGAATGGCGAGACACATCGTCACGCAAGCGCGGGAGCGCGGACTCTGGGACTTTCTTTGGGCCCCGGCAGGAGTTGCTTACCCGTATCATCTGCACTGGGCGGTCCCATCCGAAGCTTTTCATCCGGGCAGGGATTACCCATCCTGCTGAATGGCTGGCATGCAAACCGGTCGATCTGGGTACCGGGTGCCCGGGCCGCCTGCCGGAACAGGACCGGCAACCCGGGCTTGTGCTGAGGTACAACACGATCCTGCTGGTTCCCCGTCACCATGCCATCTGCATCGAGAACGACACCGGCCGGCGCTACTGCTGGGTGAGGTTCTCGAAACAGATTCGAACGGTGCAGCCTGGTCGCAAATGCAGGGGCCGATGTCTCTTCACCGAGAAAGGTTCAGCAACCGCTGTTCTGCCGGACCACTTCCGCACGGGCGGGTGGGAGTGCTTCCACGAGCTGTTCCCGAGCGATACCCATTTCCTGCTCGCAACCGACGGTTTGTACTCGGCCTTCACCAGCTCGAGCGATTTGTGGGAATGGTTGTGGGCCAATCGTCAACTGCTGCGCCGACCGGGTTCCTGTGAAGAACTCACAGGCGGGCTCCACAAACGCCTGCAAGCCAGAACTGGTGATGACGACATCTCTTTCGTCTGGATCCAGCCTGTGTCCCCCCAGGGGACTGAAGGCGAAGCCAAGGAACCTGGGAAATGGGGTCGCGACCATGCCGGCTGAAGTTGTCGACAATTGGCTGAGAAAGGGGAAGCCCGCCCGGATCAATGGTCTGGCCGCCAGACCGATCGAGCACCCATCCATGAAGGGTATCGCGCTCTCAGTTCAACGAGGTCAGGCCGAGGTTTTCCCCTTGGTGGCTGAGGACGGCTCCCGATGGCTGCTGAAGAAGTTTCACCACCAGAGGTCCCTGGATCGTGGATACCTGGAGGCAATCGGATCGCTCCTGCCATCCGGTGCCGCATTCCAATGCGGCAGCGTTCGCCGGGTCCTTGACCGGAGTGCGATTCGGAGGGCACCGAATCACTTTTGCACCCCCACCTTCACGAACTGGCTGGACGGGACCGTCCTGATGCCCAGGATCCCTGGCTGCGACTGGGCCTCGATCGCTGATGATCTGCGGGATGGCAATCTGAATCTTGAGACCAGTCAGCGCGTCCAACTCTGCCGCAATCTGAGCAGGACCGTGCAACAACTCGAAGCCGCAGGCTGCAGCCATCGGGACCTATCGAGCGGAAACGTCTTCATCGCCCCGGCCTCCCTCGATGTGTGCCTGATCGATTTCGACAGCCTCTTTCATCCGACATTGACCATGCCTGCCGCGACCACCTGCGGCACCAGCGGATACACCGCCCCCTTTGCCTGGAGGCAGGGTCAACCGGACGCCGCGGCAAGCTGGTGTCGGCAGGCAGATCGTTTTGCTCTGTGCCTGCTGAACGTAGAATTCCTGGTGGTCAACCGCGGATCGCCGGTCACGAACGAAGGTGGCATCTTCGATCAAGAGCAACTATGCGGGCGCAGGGGCGCAGGGCTGAACCGTATCCGAGCCGCGCTTGGCTCAGTTGCCCTGGCTGCGATTCCTTTAGTTGAGACGGCGCTACAAAGCTCGACCTTCTCGGAGTGTCCGGCTCCTGGTGACTGGCTGGCTCTCTGCGACCAGCTTGCCGGTCCGGCGACCGTGGCCCCGTCATTGGTGGATCTCGAAGCCATACCTGATGACTACTTCCATCAACTACTCCGAAAACAAAGACCCGCTGCCCCTCTCTGGCCAACGCCCAGCCTCGCGGATCTGCCGCAGGTCGATATAGCTCTCCCGGCCATGGCTAGGACGGTTGTGTCTTTGCCCGAGGACCCCTGGAGGCTGTGAAGCCATGACCCAGCTTGAACCCGATATGATCGCGAGCTGGCTGTCCAGCGGCCGGACCGTCCGGATCTCCGGTCTTGACCTTCGGCCTCTGCCGCATCCTGCGATGAAGGACACCCCTTGGTGCATCGTGAAAGGCCAGGCCTCGGTCTATTTCCTGGAGGACGCCAACCATCATCACCGATGGCTGCTGAAGAAGTTCTCGCTTTCCCGCCGGCCTTCGGATGAATACCTCCGGCGTGCTAGCCAGTGCCTGCCGGGCAGGGCTGAGCTCTTCACCTGCACCCAGCGGCGTTTCCTCAAACCTCAGCACCTGGACCGGGTCTTCTCGGGACACCGCGATGCTCGTTTGGCCAGTTGGCTGGACGGCACCCTGCTCATGCCCAAGGTGCCCGGCCAGCCGTGGGCCTCGATTGCCGACCAGATCCGGGACGGCGAGCTGGAGCTGGACACGAGGCAGCGCCTCCGGATCGCCCTCAGCCTAGCCGCCTGCATCGGACACCTCGAAGCCGGGCAATGCAGCCACCGGGACCTCTCCGCGACAAATACCTTCGTGACCGATGACGGTCGGATCTACCTCATTGACCTCGACAGCCTCTATCACCCCAGCCTGGCCTTTGAACCCAATACGACCATCGGGACACGGGGATACATTGCCCCCTTCACACGGACTTCGCCGGGCGAGTATGACGCCCGTCTGTCCTGGTGCCCCCTGGCCGACCGTTTCCCCATGACCATTCTGATCGCCGAGATCCTCCTGGTCACCAGCCAGACGCGAGTCTTCCACGAAGACGGCTCGTTCTTCTCCCAGGCTCAGTTGGAAAAACAGGACAAGGGCCTCCTTCAGACTTACGTGAACGCCTTGGGAGGTCTGGAACGGGAATTCAGCGAGCTTCTGCGGCAGGCATTGGAGGCCAGGAGCTTTGAGGAATGCCCCTCACCGGCAACCTGGCAGGCGGCTCTTCAGCGGGCCTGCCGGCGATCGGAAGCGGGCCCGAGCACCCCACCAGCCCGTCAGGTCTGCTGTTCGTGTGCCAATTGCGGGGCCCGGGTGCTGATCACCGGAGACAGGCTTGCCTCGCTCCGGCAGAAGGGCAGGTCGATCCTCTGCGGTTCCTGCCTTCAGGTTCAGCGCCACGTCTGGGAAATAGACCAAGCCCGGCGTAACTGGGAAGCCCCATCAGTGGTGTGTGAACACTGCGCCCGGCAGATCCGAAGGCCAAAGGACAGGGTCGAACAGCTCCGTAATAACGGGAAGCCTATTCTGTGCGGTCCATGCTTGCAGGAGCAGATCAGCCGCTGGCAGGGTGAGCAGGCCACACGCGAACAGCAGATGGATTCGGTCACTTGTCCGATTTGCCTGAAGGACTTCCGCATTGACAAGGCGATACTGTCCGATCTTCGCCAGGCAGGCAAGACTCCGTTGTGCCGACCCTGCAGGGAGTCGGTGCGCAACCGAAGGCAAGTCCAGAACAACAACCATTTCCCCAAAACTTTTCCAACTCATAACGGGTAGCGGCAGGCATCGTGCCTGTCCGGATGACGGTCCCGTTCAGCTCAGGAGACAAAGCCATGAGTGAGAATTCGAATCAACCCTACGCAAGGAAACAGTTCGACCGTGTTCAGTGTGCCATATGGCAACGAGCATTCCCCAACGGTAGCGTGGATTACGCCGTTTCGTTTTCCCGCAGTTATCAGGATAAGGAGGATAAATGGCAACGCACATCTGACTTCATGAACAGGGATCTGCCGCATTTAATCTTGGCCGCCCAGTGGGCGATCGAGCAGTTGATAGCCTTCAACGATACCGCTGATCACGGCGGGGATTGAGACTGACAACTATGTTGGGCATTCTTGAAGACCACACTGTCTCGGCCAATCAGTCCGTCCCTCGAAAGGTCCGACTCCAAACACTCACCCAAAAACCTTCCTGATTTACCACCGGCGGCGGCGTGGTCACCAACGACCACGCCGCCCGGACTGCCCGAGCTTTTCACGGACAACTTTCCTGACTGTTACTGGCAGAGAGCTGTGTCACCACTCGATCTTTGTCAGGAGCTGAGACCATGCACACCGTTCCGGACAGCAATGTTTCGCGCAACCTGTTCGGCGGCAACCTCGTGGTTGCCCGATGGACCTGCCTCGAATGGTCGTGGTTCGTGCAGATGACCCGCGATAGCGTCCGGCTGATCGCCCAGGACAGAGATTTCGATCCCGGCCAGATGGTCATGTGGCAGGATCCGGACCACCCGCGACTGACCACCGTGAAACCATACGGCCAGCGGTTAGCGTACGAGTTGGACGCGGCCCTTTCCGGCAACCCCGTGAAACCGGAGGTGCCGTGGGTGCCAGATCGTCGCCCGGACTGGCACGTCCAGCTCTACAGAGAGCTGTTGCGGTTTCCTCCAGGGCAGGTAACAGACTTGTTCGCTGTCGTGTGCTGCCACCGCTTTCCCCAATCAAAGAAGGCCGTCCTACAGGCACTCAGGGAGTGTCCTCTGGCGCCGCTAGTCCCTCTGCATCGAGTCGCCAGCTCGCCGAGGCAGCCGATCCGGTTCCCGTGGGGCCGATGGTGGCGGGATTATCTGTTGGAACAGGAGCAGCAGGTTGTCGCCGGCCGGGAAGGAGCTCGCTGATATGGACAACCCTGTGTACGTGAACGCCGGTGCCATCCTGCCCGGGAATCCTCCCGAGCCGTGTCCGGAGCTGCTGACCGAGGAGGAGGCGATTCGGTACCTACGACTGGACGTCGGCGGATCCGCCAAACCGTCGTTAACTCTCCGCTATTATCGAGAAAAGGGGCTATTGCGCGGTACTCGAGTGGGACGTAAACTCAGATACCGTCGTACTGAACTCGACCGTCTACTGGAGAACCTGACGCGTGAGAGAAAAGCGTGAATCCGAAGAGTCTTCGGTCTTACGTTCCGCGAGACGATTCTCGCGAGCGGGTCAGGTGTGGCTCGGTCGTTCGCTCAGGGGCAGGGCCCCAAGGAGAGTGTTTCAATGACTACGAGAGTTGGTTTGTATCATTACCCGCGAAAGCGGTTACCGTGGGTAGTGAGGTGGTTCGGCGAAACCGATCCGTCCGCAGGAGGCCAACGGCGTTACAGTAAGTCATTTCGCCTCAGACGGGATGCAGAGAGTTTTCAGGCATCAAAACAGGCAGAGTTTAACAAAGGAGCTCAGAGAGATCGGCCACCCGATTTGACGCTGGGAGCGTTCTGTAAGAAGTACTTGACAAGACGCCAGCACGAGTGGGCTGAGAAAACGAGGCTGCAGATCGATGATCTGTGCAACCGATTGATCGAACACTTTGGTGCTGACACGTTGTTGCGGACAATAACACGGGACAAGGCCACAGCCATGTGGTCACAGGCTCGAATGCGGCGACACAAGCATGAGGGCGAAGAGCTGAGCCGGTACTCGCAGAATCGAATCCTTCGTGACGCCAAGACCATGTTCAAGTATGCGGTAGAATGGGGCGATCTCATGATCAACCCGTTCACACACATGCGATCCATTCGAGTAGGCAAGCGTAACCGGCAGAAGTGGCATTACGTCAAGCCCGAGGAATACCTGGCCATGCTGAAGGCGGCTCCCACGTTGCAGTGGAAGGTGTTCTACGCTCTGGCCTACACGTCGGGCGCGCGTTTCGGTGAGCTGGTCAACCTGACGGAGCAGAACGTGGACTTCCCCCGCGGCAGACTGCTGATCAGAAACCGCGAGGGAACCAAGGAAATGCCTCCGTTCCACGTAAAGGACCATGAAGACCGGGAGGTCCCGCTCCCTCGGCATACCCTCAAGCTTCTGGCTGCCTGGTTCCGGGTGCGCCCCAAAGGATCGCCCTTCATACTGATATCGCCGACCCGGTTTGCCGTGGTTCAGAAACGTTGGCGGAGTTGCCGGGACACAGGCAAGCCGTGGATCAACGACTACATGGTAAACAACACGCTCCGCTCCATCCGCGTGCATGCCAAGCGGGCGGGCCTGAAACTGGACGGCGTTCTGACGATCCATTGTTTCAGGAAGTCATGTGGTCAGAACTGGGCGAACCATCTACCCATGAACGTGGTGAAAGAACTGATGGGGCATGCCCACATCAGCACGACGGCCGAGTTCTACAGCGCCGTAAGCGAGGAACATGAGGCCAAGGCCCAGTGGGTCATCGAGGCCATCACCGTTGGCCAGCGAAAGACGACTGACGCCGGACTGACGCCAGAGCCCGAAAACAGGTCAAATCGCAAAGCTGGATGAAATCCCCGTGGAGATAACCCCTTACATCTCAATCACTTCTAAACAGCCACCGGCCGGATTCGAACCGGCGACCTGCGGTTTACAAAACCGCTGCTCTACCAGCTGAGCTACAGTGGCTAGTATCAGCGGATCAAACAGCTGCGCCGACTTGGGACGCCATCTGATGTCACCGCTCGTCTTCTGGTTGACGGTATCATTGTACAAGAAAGGCCTGATCGAAGCCATCAACTCACGTGGCTCCGGGAGGGCCGGAACACCCTCCCGGAGCCGGAGGGCAAGCTCGCTCAGAGCAGTTGCCGCGGGTTACTCGGGGTCCCCGGGCTTAAACCAGTTGGACTTCATGATCGAGTAGTCGAGCAACTGAACCTGGCCGTCGCCGTTAATGTCACCCAGAGGATCAGTGCTGTTCCAGTACGACTTCAGGATCGAATAGTCGAGGATATTGACGTAGTTGGTGTCATCCAGGTCTCCACCCAAAAGGGTGAAGTCTGCAGTCGCCTGGCCGTCGCCATCGAGCGCGACCGCCTGCCGCTTGCGCAGATGCCACGCGGTTTTGGCGCTCAGGTTCGCCATGGTTCCCGGAGCATTGAGCAGCACATACGTACCGGATGCGATCTGGTTGACCGTATTGTTCGTGAACGCCACGGCGATTGTCCAGGTCTTAACGACCGTCCCGCTGCTGTCGGTGGCCACGAAAACCACATCCCGCGTGAACGAGTACGACGCACTTGACAGCGTGACAAGACTGACCGACCCGACTGCCTGGTTCTTGTCGACGCAAACGGCCTCGCTGTCGTCGGTGGCCGTGTTGCCATTGCTGTCCGACGTGGTCACGGTGATCGTGTGAGTTCCGTTGGCGGTCGTGCTGGTCACGGTCACCTGGTACTGCCAGGTGTTGCCGCTCCCGCCCAGCGACATGGTGGGGCTGATTCCATCCACGATCACTGTCGGCTCCTGCAAGGCGGCGCACCCGCCGTCATCCGCCAGGGTCACGTAGATGTCCACCACTCCCTGGCTCGCGAGGTCCGGGCACAGAACGTTGCCGCCGTTCTGGGTTGCGGTGATGCTCGCGATGACCGGGGGCGTTGTGTCCTTGGACACAGGCGTCGAGACCTCAAAGGGGGTGCCGGTGTTGGCAAGCCCATCGGTCGCCCGAGCGTAGAGCGTGTTCGAGCCTTCGGCCAACTCGGCTGCGAGAACCGTCAAGCCCGGTTTCCACGTGCCGTCGATGCCGACGCGGTACTCCCAGGTGATCGTGCCGCCCGCGCAGCCGGTGTCAGTCGCTGCCGCGGTGATGGTCACGTCTTCGTCCTTGACGCAGGTGGGCGAGGCCGCCGCGCTGGTCACGGTCGGGCCGGTCTTGTCGACGCTGACGGACACAGAGGCGTCCCTGGTGTTCCCGGCGCGATCCCAGGCTCGGATCACAATCTGGTGCGCCCCGTCCGCTTGCCCGCTCATGTCCAGGACGTGCGGGCTGGTAACGGTTCCCTGCGAGACCGTGTCAAGCAGCAATTCGTAGTGATCCATGCCGCTCAGGCCGTCAGTGGTAGAGAAAGTGAGCGTAACGTCGGTCCTGGTACAGGTGGTGCTGGGGGTAACCGCGAACTCGTTCGGCGGCGTGCCGTCGATGCATATGTTGGTGCTGTTGAGCTTGGACGGCCAGACGGGCTGGTGTGCTGTGTCGGAAAGCATCGTCGCGTATCCGTTTTCCCCATCGGCCCTGAAGACCATGCGGGTCACGCCCTCGGTGCCGGTTGGTATCAGCGTGAACTTGGCCGTGGTCGCGTCGGCCTGCGTGCCGCCGGTGGTCTCGAGGTCCACGCCGACTGCCACGTCCAGATCGCCGCTGCTCGTCCAGACGTCATAAATCAACTCGTTCCAGACACCGCCGCCAGGGGCCACGCCCACCTCTCCGCCGCCGGACTTGAAATAGGTCGAGCTGAAGTTCAGCAGGGCCTGCATGCCGGTGACCTCCTGGAGCAGGTTGGCAACATTCAGGTCGACGAACACGGTCTCCGTCGGTTTGATATAGATGCTGGCAGGGGTGGCTTCGAGGTAGAGCACGTTCACCTGGCAGACCGGGGGCTTCGTCAACCAGGGCGTGTAATCCACGCTGCCGGAAACCATGGCGCCGATGGCTCCGCCGTCGGCCGTGCCCCACCAGTTGTTCTCGGCGTCGATCGGGGCAGAGGCGCCATTCCGCACGCCGAAGACGTTGCCCACGATGGCCGAGTTGTACATCTGCAGGCTTGCACCGCTGCCCCAGGTCGTCACCGCGGTCGGGCAGCCGGTGATCACCGCGCAGTTCATACTCATGTTCGCGATACTTCCGGCGCCGTACGCGCCGATGGAGAGGCCTCTCCCGTCCGCGGCATTAGCTGTTCCGCAGTCAAGCACCCGCGCATTGTTGATCTGGATGTTCTGGGCCGGACCTCCGAAAATGCTCATCGTCAGACCCGCGGGATAGGTGGGCGATACGGTGCCACTATCGCTGATCTCGATGTTCTGGAGCACGGCGTTGCTGAGTTTCTCCAGGTAGATGCCGATCTCCTTGTTTCCATTGAATGTCGTTCCATCGATGGTCACATTGGTCAGCGTCGGTGTTCCGCTCGTGTAAACGGAGTAGAAGCCGTATGTGTTGTTGTCCATGTGTCCGCCGGCAACGACCAGTCCATCAACGTTACCGCGCGCCCGCATGCCGGCATTCAGGTTTCCGGAGAGATCACAATTGACGACCTGGACGTCGGTGACATTAGACGAATTGTGGAATTCAAGTCCGCGGTTGACGTTGTCGGTACAAGTGACGTTCTCCAGGGTGATATGGCCTACGGTGCTGTTGGTGTAGACGCCATATGCGCCGTTGGAGGCTTTCAAATCCCTGATGACCAGCCGCTCCGTGGGCGTATCGCCTCCCACCGTGATGTTGATGCCGGCCGAACCGCCGCCCACTATCACCGTGGAGTCGCCGGCTTCCTGAAGAGTCAATCGCTTGGCGACGGTGACTGCCTCGTTATAAGTGCCCGCGGCCACCTGGACGGTCTGGCCGGCCGTTGCGGCGTCGATCGCCGCCTGGATGGTTGCATAGTGGGTTCCTGTTTCAACGATCCACACGTCGTTGCCCACGACGGTGCGGGCTATCGCCAGCACCAGCGTTCCCAGCAGACATCTGCGCATGATTCTTTCCTCCTGTCTCTGTTACACCGCCGTTCACTCACCTCGGCCCGGAGTCCGAATGAATCGCTGGCCGTTTCCCTCGATGGGCACCTTGCCGCCAGCATGGTCACAAGCACGCGCAGGGGCTCGAACCCGACAACAACCCGGCCCTGAGCGGGCGCGTGCCGGCTATCCTGACACGCTTGTGCCTCGCGCCGCTCCGGGAGGGCGAGATTGTCCTCCCGGAGCGCGCGATCGGCCGCCTCTCTCAGCCATTACGGCTGATCACCAGCCTTGAACCAGTTTGCCTTCATGATCGAGTAGTCCAGGGTGCCGGTGAATCCGTCCCCGTTGATGTCGCCCGCAGCGCTGCCGCCCCAACTGGTCACCATCTTCGAGTAGTCGAGAATGTTGACCGAGTTGGAGTTGTTGAGGTCGCCGCCCAGCAGCTTGAAACTCGGGGCGATCTGGCCGGTTTCGCCGAGATCCACATCCACCCGCTTCCGCAGATCCCAGGCCGTCTTGGCGCTCACGTGCGTCGTGCCGCCGGGGACATCCGTCAAGGTGTAGGAGCCGGAAGCGACCTGCGCGCTGTTGGTGAACGCGACACTGACCGTCCAGGTCTTCAGGATCGCGTTAGGAACGGCGTCATTGGTCGCGACGAAGACAACGTCACGCGTGAAGGAGTAGGCGGCAGTCGACCAAGTACTGAAGCTCACCGTTCCGGAGGCCCGGTTCTTGTTGACGGTAAAGGTCTTCGCCTCAGCAGTCGAGATGTTATGGGAAGCGTCCTCGACCGAGGCGTCGATCGTCGCGGTGCCATTGGGCGTGCTCGCCGTCACCGTCCAGGTGTAGTTGAACTTGCCGGTCGGGCTTTCGTTCACGAACGTAGCCGCCGTGGCCGAACCGCCGTTCGGCGTCACCGTTACGGATGGCGGGGCCAACGGTGACTGGGTGCAGTTATCCGCCGCCGTTACGGCGATCTGCACCGTTCCCTGGACGGCCGCGGAGCCGGTGCCAATCAGTTCCTGTGCGTTCTGCCTGGCACTCTCAATGGTGATGACCGGCACCTGGTTATCGACGACCGTGACGGTCTGCGTGCAGGTCGCGGTGTTGCCCGAAGTGTCGGTCACCGTCCAGATCACCGTGGTCTCGCCCACCGAGAACGACGCCGGCGCGTCGTTGGCGACACCGGCCACGGCGCAGTTGTCGGCGGTCGTGGGCGTGTCCAGAGTCACACCCGAGACCTGGCATGAACCCGGGTCAGCATTGACCGTGACGCTGACCGGACAGGTGATTGTCGGCGGCACCGCGTCGTTGACCGTGACGGTCTGCGTGCAGGTTTCCGTGTTGCCCGAGGTGTCGGTCACAGTCCAGGTGACGATCGTGTCACCCGTCGGGAACAGCGAAGGTGCGTTGTTCGTGACACTGGCCACGCCGCAGTTGTCGGCGGTGACCGGCGTACCCAGGTCGACGCCCGTCGCCCCGCACTGGTCAGCGTCGGTGCTGACAACCTTGTTGGCCGGGCAAGTGATCGTCGGCTTCTCCGTGTCCGTGACGGTCACGGTGAAGCTGCACGTGGCCGAGTTGCCGGACGCATCCAGCGCCGTGTAGGTCACGGTCGTCGTACCCTTGTCAAATGCATCGCCCGATGCCTTGTTCGAGGTGAAGCTCGCGACTGAGCAATTGTCCGACGCGGTCGGGGCCGTCCAGGTGACAACTGCCGTGCACGCCCCGGCGCTGGTCGACACCGCAATGTTGCTGGGGCAGCCGGCGATCGACGGGGCCTGGTTATCAGTAACCGTGACCATGAAGCTGCAGGTCGCGGTGTTACTCTGCTCATCCGTCGCTGTGTAGGTCACCGACGTCGTTCCCACCGGGAACGTGTCGCCGGCGTCATGGTCGGACGTGAGCGTCACGTCGCCGCAGATGTCCGAGGCCGTCGGGGCCGTCCAGGTCACCACCGCGTCACACACGCCGGTGTCCGCCGACTGCATGATGGCGGTCGGGCATCCCGTAATCACAGGAGAGGTACCGTCCGTCACGGTTACCGTCTGCGTTCCCGTCGCTGTCCCGCCGTCCGGGTCCGTCGCCGTCCAGGTCACGACAGTCGCACCGACCGGGAAGAACTCGGGGGCGTCGTTCGTGATCGTTGCATCGTTCTCGCAACCGTCCGAGGCGGTGGCCGCAGACAGAAATTCAGCGATGCGCGAATCGGTGTTCGCAAAGCCGCCACCGCCCTCGCACTCGAGAGTGAGTGGCCCTGGTACGTTGACGGAAAGTGCCGCACCTTCGACATAGACCGTGCGCGTCTGGGTCCCGGTGTTACCCGCTGTGTCGGTCGCCGTGTAGGTGATTGTGTACACACCTTCGTTTCCCTCGTCCACGGCGCCGGTGATCGTCACTGAGACGGGGTCGCAGTTGTCCGTCGCGGTCGCATCCGGCTCGGTGTAGGTGTCTGTCGGGCACTGCAGGTGAATCACCGCCTGGCCGTTGAGCGAAACAACAGGCGCCTCTGTGTCCGTCACGGTCACCTTCTGCTCGCACGTTGCCGTATTGCCGGAGGTATCCGTCACCGTCCAGGTCACCGTTGTGTCGCCCTTCGGGAATTGCGCGGGGGCATCACTGGTCACCGAAGCCACGGCGCAGTTGTCGCCGGCCGAAGGAGTGCCCAAAGCGACACCGGTGGCGTAGCACAGGCCGGCATCGGTATTGACCGTCACGTCGACCGGGCAGGCGATCGTCGGGGCCTCAGTATCATTGACAGTCACTGTCTGAGTGGCGGTGTCGGTGTTGCCCGAAGCATCCGTCACGGTCCAGGTCACCGTCGTATCGCCCTTCGGGAACTCAGCGGGAGCGTCGTTGCTCACCGTTGATCCGGGGCAGTTGTCCGAGTATGCCGGGCTGCCGAGGGCCACGCCTGTGGCGTAGCAGAGGCCGGCGTCGGTGCTGGCCGTGACGTCGGCCGGGGCAGCAATCGTCGGGTTCTCGGTATCGCTGACGGTCACCGTCTGAGTGCATGATGCGAAGTTCCCCGCGGCATCCGTGGCCGTCCAGGTCACGGTGGTCGCGCCCTTGGCGAAACTCGAAGGCGCGTCGTTAGTCACCGTAACTGCCGAGCAGGTGTCGGACGCCGTGGCCGTGCCGAGCGAGACACCCGTCGCCGCACATGAACCGGCATCGGTGTTCACCGTCACGTCCGCCGGGCAGGTGATCGACGGGGCGGTGGTGTCCTTGCTCACTGTGACCTCATCGCTGTCGGTGCTATTGCCGCACTTGTCATGCGCACGGACCTTGATGGCGTGAGCGCCTTCGGCGTACTCGCCGAGGTTCAGCGTGTATGGGCTCGCGACGGCACCCTTGGACACACTGTCCACAAACAGCTCGAAGTGGTCCACGCCCGAGGTGGCGTCGTCCGCCGAGAAGGTCAACTGGACATTGTCTTTGGTGCAGCTCTTGTCGGCCGATAGGGTGACACCCGTCGGGCCCGTGCCGTCAATATAGATATCCACGGTGTCGAGCGTGTCCCCCGGCATCACCGCATTGCCGGTCGCGTCGGAGAAGAACGTCTGCTTGGTATCATCACCGGGGATGTCGGTCCGGAAGGTGACCTTCGTTACGCCGTCGGCTTTGGCTTTAAGCGTGATGATAGCCGTCGTGGCGTCAGCCTGGGTGCCGGCGGTCAGACCGAGGTGCACACCCACCGCGACATCCAGGTCGCCTCCCTCGTTCCACATATCGTAGATGAGTTCGTCCCACACGCCTCCGCCAGCAGCCACATTGACGTCACCGGAGCCGCTCAGGAAGTAGGTGGAGCTAAATTTGAGCATAGCCTGCAAACCGAGAACCGGCGTCGTCAGATTCGCCACGTTCATGTCGACGATCACGGTCTCCGTCGGCTTGACATAGATGCTCCCGGCCGTCGGCACGAGATAGATGACGTTGTCGCTTGCCGGCTTGATGATCGGCGGTTCGGTGAGCCAGGGGGTGGAGTCAACGCTGCCGTTCCATGGCGAACCCCAGGACGTCCCGCTGGTCACGATCTGTTCCGCCGTGGGCCCCGTGCTCTGCCCCCACCAGTTATTCTCCGCATCCACCTGGACGATCGAACCGCTCTCCAGCGCCGGCTGCAGTCCTGCCAGGTTGTTGTTGCGCAGCACTGCGATCGTGTTGTCGTCCGAAGCGTAGGTGCCGATGACGATGCCCATGCTGCAGTCCGAGACCGTGTTGCCGCTGAAACTGACCGTTGTCTGGGCGAACGTGGGCCAGTCGGAGTAAGCCTGGATCGCGCACGAGCCCGAGCCGTCGTAGGCCAGGCCGGTGCAGTTAGTGATGGTATTGTTCTGAATGGTGACGTTGCAGCCGCGACGAATCTCGAGGAAGTAGTCGAGGCACGGGACGGAGTCGCCTTTACCGCTATAGGTGTTGCCGCTGATGGTGCAGGTGCTGTCCGTCGTGCGGACTCCGACCCGCTCGATGTTCTGGAACGTACACCCGGCCACGTTCATGTTGCCGAATGAATCGAGCGCGATGCCGACGTAGTCCGCGCCGCGGACGTTACTGAAGACGCACTGCTGGATGGCGCCGCTGCCGTTGTTGAGGATGCACGTCGGCACGGTCCTGCCGGCACAATCCAGGGTCACGCCCTGCAGTATGAGGCTCTTGCCCGCGCCCACGGACCACCATCCGGCGGGATAATCGATGTCCGGCGTGACGAACGTCGTGGATGCGCCAGCGCCGAGAATGATCAGGTTCTTATCGATCACAATCTGACCAGTCTCGGGATACGTCCCCGCGGCGACCTGGATGGTGTCACCGGAAGCAGCCGTGGTGATCGCGGCTTGAATGGTGGTATAGGTCTGTCCCGGCCCCACGTTCAGCGTCGCCGCTCCGGCGGCACCCGCCATCGCCAGCACTGCTGCCAGCGACGTTATGATTGTTGTGCAACGCATGTCCAATCCTCCTCTGTGTCTGTTCACGATGCACTTGATCCTGCATAAACAGCGGGCCACGCGCCCGTGTGTTTCCTATTCCGCATCTCCGGTCTTGAACCAGTTGGACTTCATCAGCGAGTAGTCCAGCCCCTGCACTTCGCCGTCGCCGTTGACATCCGCGACGGCGTTGCTCGTGTACCAGTTGGACCTCATGACTGAGTAGTCCAGGATGTTGATCGAATTCGACCCGTTGAGGTCGCCGCTGAGCAGGGTGAAGGCCACCCCGAAGGCGTTTCCGTTCACATCCAGGGCCACCGGAACCCTCTGCCGCAGTTGCCAGGCGGTCTTGGCGCTCAGCTTCACCGTGTCGGCCGGCACCTCGTTCAGCGTGTAGGCTCCCGAGGCCGCCGTTACACCCTGGGCATTGTCATTAGTGAAGGCGACACTGACTGTCCAGGTCTTGAGCACCGCGCCGCTGCTGCTGGTGGCCACGAAGACCACGTCGCGGGCAAACGCGTAAGCGACCGTTGAGAGCGTGGAGAAAGCCACCGTCCCGGTGATCTGGTTGTTGATCACGACGAGGTAGTTGTCCGTGTCCGTTGCGGTGTTGCCCGCCTTGTCGGCGGCGGTCGCGGTGATCGTCCAGTTGCCGCTGGCCGTCGTCGCGTCCACCACCCAGGAATAGTGGAACGGCGAAACCGTGTCGGTTGTCGTAAGGGTGGCCGTGTTCGGGCCGTTGGTCAGCACGACGGCCGGAACGCCCGCCAGCCCGGTGAAGGCGTCACTCGCCGATACGGTGATGTCCACCGTGCCGCGGAACGTCGGGTTCGCCCCGTCCAGAACATCGGTTGCACCTTCGACGGCGGCGTCAACGGAAACGAGCGGTGCCGTTCCGTCGATATAGATGTCCGTGCTGTCGAGCTTGGTCGGCCAGATGGGAGCGCTGCTCATGTCGCTCAGGAACGTACTCTGGATCAGGCCGGGATCCGGGACCAGATCCGGACGGAAGACCATCCGGGTGGTGGCCTCGACGCCCAGCCTGGAGGTCAGCGTGATGATCGCGACGCGGCCGTCCTCGTCCGTGCCCGTCGTCGAGCCGCCGTACACGCCAATGGCCGTGTCAATGTCGCCGGGGATGCCCGCGCCGACGGCCCACGAGTCGTAGATAAGCTGGTCCCACGGACCGCCGCCAGGCGCAACTGCACCGCCCGTTGGGTCCGCGAAGTAGGCGGAACTGTACCCCAACATCGCCTGGCAGCCGGTCACCATCTGCCGGAGGTTGCTCACATTCATGTCGACCAGGATGCTCTCCCCCGGCCGGATGTAGATGGCCTCCGGTCGCGGCACGAGCTGGAGGATGTTGGGGGACTCGACGCACAGAGCCTGTGAGGCGTCGGCCGCGCTGTTGCCGAGGGCATCAGCGGCGGTGACCGTGATGGTGTGGGAACCGGCGGCGGTGGCCGTGGTCACGGTTACGTGATAGTGCCAGGTGTCACCGCTCTCGTCGATGTGGGCCGCGTCTCCGATGCCGGCCACAGCCACCGTCGGCCGGGTCATCCCCGCGCACCCCGCGTCCGTCGCGGTGACATATATGTCAACCACGCCGGGCTCCGCCTCGTTCGGACAGAGCACGTCCCGGACGCCCTGCACGGCCGTCACGCTAATGATCGTCGGCGATGTCTTGTCGACGCAGACTGACAGGGGCGAGGTCTCGCCTTCGTTTCCGGCCTTGTCCACGGCCCTGACCGCAACGTCATAGCAGCCGGTGGTGTAGCCGCTCATGTCCAGGTCGTACGGGCTGGCCACCGCATGGGCGACCATACCCCCGTTCACCAGAACGTCGACGTAGTCCATGCCGGCGTTGTCGTCAGACACATTGAAGGACAGGCTGGTGGTCGTCGCAGTGCAGAGCGCGGAAGCAGCGAAGTCGGTGATCTCGGGCGGGGTGCCGTCGATGTATATGGTCGCACTGTCGAGCTTCGACGGCCAGACCGGATTGCTCGACATGTCCGTCAGGAAGGTGCTCTGTATCAGTTCGGGATCCGATGGCGGATCAGGCCGGAATACAACCTGGGTCGCGCCCTGGGTGCCGGTGGGCTTGAGTGTGATCACCGCCGTGGTGGCATCCGCCTGGGTCCCCTCGCTCAGTTCGAGGTCAACCCCCACCGCCACATCCAGATCGCCCCCCGTGTTCCACATGTGGTAGATCAACTCGTTCCAATCGCCCCCGCCGGGGACCACATTGACATCACTCGGCCCGGCCAGGAAGAAGCTCGAGCTGAAGTTGAGCATCGCCTGCAGACCGAGCACCCGCTGGGCAAGGCTGGCCACATTCAGGTCGACCACCACTGTCTCCGTGGGCTTCACATAAAGGCTCGTCGTCTCCGGTTCGAGGTAGACGCAATTGACCGGCCTGGTCAGCCAGGGGTCATAGTCGAGATTACCGCTGACGCCGTCGCCGGAGCCCGGACCGGCGGGTCCTGGGCCCGTGGCGTCGCCCCACCAGTTGTTTTCGGCGTTGACGGTTTCGGCAACAGTCAGAACCTGGACACCGACACCGTTGCCGGTAACGGCGTTGTAATGAACGGCGATCCTCTGCGTGGGAATCACGTGGGTATCGATGGAAATACCGGCCGTCGTGTTGCCGTTGATCCGATTGCGTTCAATCGTGATGTCCGCACCTTTGATGTTGATGCCGTAGCGGACCGAGTTGCTCAGGGTGTTGTCGGTAATCGCGATGAACGTGGAAGCACCAAAGATCGAGATCGCGTCCCGGTTGCTGGTGAAGGTATTGCTTGAGACGATCAGGTTGCTCACGCCGCTGCCCTGGAATGCCCTTCCGCTCCCGCCCTGATAGAAACCGGTGGCAACATTGCCTGCAACGCTGCAACCCGTGCAGTTGGCAAGGTAGACCGCCGACGGATCGGACTGCGGCGCCGCCCCCATGACGAAGGTATTGTTTGTGACGTTCACATTGGTATACGTGCCGGGCTGGGTAACGACTCCGGCCTTGTTCACGCGGACCCGGTTCCGGGTCGCCGTCAGGTCGGATCCACCCTTGAAGATCACGCCGTACATCCCGTCGATGATGTTGTTGCCGATAGTGACGTTGCTGCTCCAGCAGCGAATGACCGACGTGTCGGCGGTGGTATTGGTCGGGTCACCATTCAGGGTGAAACCGTCGATCGTGACGCCGTTATTCCCGGCAGAGATTTCGATCAGGACATCGGGATTCGGCGTCGACAGCCCTGCCTCTGTAATGACGGATTCATTTGCCGCAACGGTGCGAGCGCCGGCGGGCGTCGGGTCGACCCCGTACTGGGCACCACGCACGTCCAGAGGCTTGGTGATCGTGATCCGTTCGGCGTATGTGCCGGCCGCGACCAGGATGATGTCGTTGGGAGCGGCCGCGTTAATCGCGGCTTGAATGGTGGTATAGGTTTCCCCCGGCC
Source organism: uncultured Planctomycetales bacterium (assembly GCA_964586235.1). Lineage (GTDB taxonomy): Bacteria > Planctomycetota > Phycisphaerae > UBA1845 > PWPN01 > JAUCQB01. Next base: position 5,308 of record CAZPIO010000109.1, on the reverse strand, counting down.
CTACGTTCAGGGTGGCTGCGCCGACGCTGCCGGCCATCGCCAGAACGATCGTCAGAAATGCAATCGAAGTGTGCCGCATGGGTGGCCTCCTGGTTCTGGTTCCACTGACGGTCCGTCCGGATGGCCCGGCTCGACCAGCCCATAGCCGGTCAGGTCTCGAGCCATCGAGATGAACGCGCCGTCTCCTGTTTACCGTCCGTCGCGACGCGGCCGGAAGGGCCTGGGAGGCCCTGACGCCGATCGCCTCGCCCGATCACCTTGAACAATGCCGCACCTGCGGGGCCTTTGGTTGGCACCCGCTGGGATTCTCCTATTCCGCGTCGCCGGACCTGAACCAGTTGCTCTTGAGAATCGAGTAATCCAGCAACTGAACCTGGCCGTCGCCGTTGATGTCCGCCACCGGGTCGGTGGTCTGCCACCTGCCGGCCATGATCGCGTAGTCCAGCACGTTCACCGTGTTCGAGTTGTTCAAGTCGCCGCCCGGCAGCGTCAGGTCCGCGGTAACCAACCCGCCGGAAGGAGTGAACGTGGTCTTCTTCCGCAGGTGCCAGTTGGTCTTGGCGCTGATGCTGCGAGCCGCGTCCGACAGGCCGGGCAGAAGATACGACGCGGACGCGGTGCCGCTGCTGTTGGTGAAGCTCAGCGACTGGGTCAGCGTCGCCAGGGATCCGCCTGAGCCGTCCTTGACCACGAACTTCACCGTCCGGGTGAACGGGTACGCGGCACTCGACCCCGTGCTGAAGCTCACCGTCCCGCTGATGGTTATGCCGGTAATGGCCACCGGCAGTTCACACGAGCTGCTGCAGCCGCCCTCGGTGGTCACCGTCAAGGTCAGCGTATAAGAACCTGCGGTGCCGGCGGTCACCGAGACCGACGGCTCGGTGTTCGCTCCGTTGATCGTGCCGTCGCCGGTGATCTGCCAGAGGTATTCATTCATTCCGGCCGGACCATCGTAGGTGTTCGTTGTGCCCGACCCGACCGAATCAGGGCCGCCGATCGAGCATGCCGGGGTGTCCATCACCGTCACGGTCACCTCGGCACACTCCGAGTTGCCGCAGGAGTTCTCCCACCTCGCGTAGTACGTCGTCGTGGACGTCGGCGAGGCGATGGTCAGGGGACTGCCCGTGCCGATCTCGGTGACCCCGCAGCCGGCGGTGAACCAGCGAAGCGTCGTGCCCTCACCGTCAGTGACGGAAAGGTCGATGGTCCCGGCGTCGTCCGCGCAGAAGTTGTCCCGGTCCGACGCCGCCGAGGTCGGTGCGACAGGCAGACTGTGCGCGGTAACGTCACCGTCGTTGCAGTCAGTGTTGTCGGCCACGTAGCCCGTCGGCGCGCTGCACGCCTGCGTCGTGACGGCCGGGTCACCGTACCCGTCGCTGTCGGCGTCCTGGTAAAACGTGGTCTTCACGTCCTCGTCGACGGCGCTGTCGCAGTCGTTGTCCTCGCCGTCGCAGATCTCGGTAGCCCCGGGATGGCAGGTCGCACAGTTGTCGTTGCAGTCAGTGTTGTCGGCCACGTAGCCCGTCGGCGCGCTGCACGCCTCCTGGCTGACTGCCGCGTTGCCGTACCCGTCGGCGTCGGCGTCCTGGTAAAACGTGGTCTTCACATCCTCATCGATGAGGCTGTCGCAGTCGTTGTCGAGGCCGTCGCACGTCTCGATCTGGCCCGGGCGTATGCTCGCGTTGCTGTCGTCGCAGTCCAAATCGTTGGACGTGTAGCCGGAAGGCTCCGCGCAGGCCTGCGTCGGCGAAGCTGGGTCGCCGTACCCGTCCAGATCCCAATCAAGGTAGTACGTGTTTTTCACATCCTCATCGATCTGGCTGTCGCAGTCATCGTCGTAGCCGTTACACACTTCGGTGGCACCCGGGTTCACGGCCGCCGTCGTGTCGTCGCAGTCCTGGTTGTTGGGTACGTAGCCCTCGGGCGGGCTGCAAGCCTGCGTCGTGAACGACGCATCGCCGTATGTGTCGCCATCGGTGTCGCGGTAGTACGTGATCAACACCCCTTCGTCGATCCCGCCCTCGCAATCGTCGTCCACACCGTTGCAGACCTCGGCCGCGCCGGGATGGACGGCATTGTTGTTGTCGTCGCAGTCCGTGCTGTTCGCCACGTAGCCGGACGGCGCGGTGCAGGCCTCCTGGAAGACAGCTGCGTTTCCGTAGCCGTCGGTGTCGTAGTCCTGGTAGAACGTGGTCGTCACTTCCTCATCGACGGCGCCGTCGCAGTCATTGTCCTTGGAGTCGCAAACCTCGGTCTCGCCGGGGTTCATGTCCGGATCGGTGTCGTCACAGTCGGAGGAATCCAACACGTAGCCCTCTGGCGCGGCGCAGGCTTCCAGACCCTCGTTCGTCATATCTCCGTAGGTGTCGCTGTCGGCGTCAGGGTAGTACCGGAAAAACTCCAGGCCCTCGTCGATCCCGGTATCGCAGTCGTCGTCCAAACCGTTGCAGACTTCGATCGCGCCGGGGTGGACGGCGGTGTTGCCGTCGTCGCAGTCCGTGTTGTCCGTCACGTAACCGGCAGGCGGATTGGTCGCGTACGTGATATCCGTCGGATTGCCGTACGTATCATTGTCGGCATCGCGGTAGTACGTGTTCTCCACGCCTTCATCGGTTGTACCGTCGCAGTCGTTGTCCTTTCCGTCATGGACCTCGGTCTCGCCGGGGTTCATGTCCGGGTCGGCATCGTTACAGTCAGTGCTGTCGGCTACGTAGCCCGACGGCGCCGTGCAGGCCTCGGTGGTGTGGTTCACATCGCCGTAGCCGTCCTCGTCGCCATCCAGATAGAACGTAATCTTCACGTTCTCATCGACAAAGGTGTCGCAATCGTCGTCCACGCCGTTGCAGGATTCCTCCGCGCCCGGATGCACGGCCGCATTGGCGTCGTCGCAGTCCGTGCTGTTGGCGACGTAGCCCGTCGGCGCGCTGCACGCCTGCGTCGTGTCCAAAGCATTCCCGTAGGTGTCGCTGTCGGCATCGCGGTAGTAAGTGATCAACACGTCTTCGTCGATCGCACTGTCGCAGTCGTTGTCCAGGCCGTCACAGACCTCGGCCGCACCAGGGTGGACAGCGGCGTTGCCGTCGTCGCAGTCCGTGTTGTCCGCCACGTAGCCCGCCGGCGCGCCGCACGCCTGCGCCGTGTTCAAAGCATTCCCGTAGGTGTCGTTGTCGGCGTCGCGGTAGTACGTCGTCGCCGGTTCGACCGTCACGGTCACGCTGGCACGGCTGGAGCTCTCGCACAGCGTTGTCGTGTCACGGGCCGCAACGTAGTAAGTCGTCGTGCTCGTCGGGCTCACCGAAGGCGAGCCGGCGCCGAAAGCGGTGCCACCGGTGGCCGCGGTATACCACGCTGCCTCCTCGCCCGCGCCCACCGAGGCCGACAGCGTGGACGATCCGCCAACGCTGCAAATCACGGCCGGGTCGGCCGACGCACCGGTCGGCACGGCCGGCAACGCATACACATTCACGGTCACATTCGCACAAGAAGAACTGCCGCAGGAGTTCTCCCAGCGCGCGTAGTACGTCGTCGTGGCCGTCGGCGAGGCGATGCTCAGCGGGGTGCCCGTGCCGATGGCGGTGCCCCCGCAACTGTCGGTGAACCAGCGCAGCGTCGTGCCCGAACCGCCGGTCGCGGTAAGCTTGATGTTACCGGCGTCGTCCGCGCAGAAGTTGTTCCGGTCCGACGACGCCGAGGTCGGCGCGACAGGCAACGGAAGCACCGTCACCGTCGTGCTGGCGCAGCTCGTGTTGCCGCAGGCGCTTTCCCAGCGGGCAAAGTAGGTCGTCGTTTGAGTCGGCGAGGCGATGGTCAGCGGGGTGCCCGTGCCGATGGCGGTGCCCCCGCAACTGCCGGTGAACCAGCGCAGCGTTGTGCCCGAACCGCCGGTCGCGGAAAGGTTGATGCTCCCGGCGTCGTCCGCGCAGAAGTTGTTCCGGTCCGACGCCACTGAGGTTGGCGGGATCGCGCATGCGCAGATCTGGATGTTGTCGACGATCGCATTGCAGGCGCTGCCCCCGCCGTCGTTGCCCGCCTTAACCAGCAGGTACATGGTGGCGCTGCTGGCGGTGAATATAGTCGTCGACTGAACACACGCCGTGGTCTCGTTGCCGTTCCAGAGGCCGCATTCGGTGCCCCAACTGCCGCCATTCGCCCACTTGAGCATCTGTCCAACGGTGTAATCGCTGCCGTTGCTCGGCGCGGAGGCACCGATGTGCAGCTCAAGATAGCAATTCTGCTGCACGGTGTTCAGGTTACGGGACAGGCATTTGATCGCGTAGACCCCACCGTTGACCAGCGACAACTGCTTCCAGCACCCGCCGTTGAAGCTGGTACTACCGGGGTTGATCTGGAGGACGCTGCCACCGCCGCCGTTCGGCAGGCCGGCGGTGCTGTTGAAAGTGACGGCCGTGGTGTAAATCCCACTGCCACGATCTCCGTACCACTTGTTCCAGCCGGTCGGGGCGGCCCCGCCTTCGAAGTCACCGTTGCCGACGACGTCAAGCCCGGGACAGATGGGCGTGGCCACGACCGCACTGCTGTAGGCCGACGGACAGGTTCCGGAGGTATCGTTGGCCGCTACTGCCGACACGGTGTAGCTGACACCCTGAGTCAGTCCGCCGACTGCCTTGCTGCCCCAGGTGGTCTTGGTCTGCCAGACGGCCGAGGCGCCAAGCGTGCCTGCCGCCTGGACCCACTGGGTCACGGTGGCCCCGCCGCTCTGGGTCTGAACCCGAAAGGCGGTGATCAGCGTGCCGGCGTCGGCCGCGGCGTTCGCCACGGTGAACCCGGATGAGGTGATGCTGGAGACCAGGGGCGTACCCGGCGTGGCCGGCGGCGTACAGCCGGTGTGAACCGCATCCCCCCAGTTGTTGGGTATCTTGGTCGGGACCATGGGGTTCGTGCCCTGGCGGAAGGGGTCCCGCCAGGCGTAAACAGTGGTATCGGCCGTGTCGTTGTCGCGGAAGTTGAAGTCCACGCCGAAGGTTCCGTTGGCCGGCAGGTCCGGGTCGAGCGCGCTCTTGGTGATCCTCACCTCCAGCGTCCAGCCCGTGCCGTCTCGGACCACGGCCGACGTGACGCCGGCCAGAACCGTGCTGGCGTAACCGCCGGTGGTCATGTAGACGTTCTTCTGATTGTTCGCATCGATGACCAACTGGATATCCGAGGTGGAGGCACCGTCGAGAGGGTTGGCTCCGCCGTTGTGGCTCGGGTCGATGTAGAACTCGACGCAGTCGTTGGCCCAGTTCATGTCGACGCCGTTCGGCCAGCGCATGTCGCTGTCCTCAATCCGCACCAGGAAGTACTGGTA
>CAZPIO010000108.1:0-26766 GCA_964586235.1 uncultured Planctomycetales bacterium | reverse complement strand
TGTTGACGAAAACCTTGTCGGTTCCGGCGGCCTCGGCCGCCTTGGCGATGGGGTCACCGGCCTTGATGGCAAAAGCCATGCACGAGCTCATGATGCCGCCGAAGGTGGCAAACGCGAACCCCTTGACGAACGAAAAGTCCTTGATGGCTTCTTTCTTCTGAGCATCGGTGAGCTGCCGCTCTTTGAGCATCCCCGCCCAGCCGCACAACGCGATGCCCGCCAGGCACACCGCGATCCCCAGCAGAACGTACTGTCCCGAGGTCGTCCCGGTGACCTCGCTCAGCTTGCCCTCGAAGATCGGCGGGATCAGCGTGCCGAACGCGGCGCAGAATCCCAGCGAGATTGACTGTCCGAGCGAGAGCCCCATGTACCGAAGGCTCAGGCCGCAGGTCAGGCCGCCGAAGCCCCACAGGACGCCGAACAGGTAAGACCAGGCCATGCTGCGGCCGGGGCTCTGGCCGAGGATGCCCCACAGATCGGAGGTGGTCAGGAAGCCGCCGACCTGGGGCATGATCATCCAGGCGACGAAGCCGAGCGTGATCCAGTAGGTCTCCCATGCCCAGAGCCGTACCTTGTTGATCGGAACGTAGAAACTGGCCGAGGAGAAGCCGCCGATCGCGTGCAGGAAAACGCCGAGAAACGGATTCATACGAACACCTTTGCCGCGGCTGCTCAATCTCGAGGGGTGATCGCACGTGCGACCGGACGCGGCGCCGGCCAGGAGAAACATCTGTACGACCGGCGGGGACTATACCCTCCAACCTGGACTCTGACCAGCACGGACCGGTGGCTCGCCGTTCGTGGGATTGGGATTCACCGGGCTCGAGGCAGGCCGGATGAACCGACCTTGGCAACCGGACTGCAACGGCGTCATTTCAGTCTCAAGAGGGAGTTCGGCGGGGCGGCGCGGGGGGCACAGAGGCATCTGTTCCAGTGCCCTGAGACTCCCGTGATCTGAGAAGGCATTTTCCATGGTCCCAACTCGGTTCCTTCAGTTGTTCACGACCTCTACCGCCTCCGGCTTGTGGCTGGAAAGGCTACCTCGCCGCCGGCCTTGTTTCGGGACTCGTGAAGGCAGGATGAGGCTGCGGCATCTGCACGCCGGCTTCCTGACGCCATGCATGAAGGCGAGCGCGAAGCCGCATAGCGTCTGCGGGCCGATTGCCGGCCAGATTGTCCCTTTCGCCCGGATCTATGCTCAGGTCATAGAGCTCGATACGATTGTCCTCGTGGTACTCCAACAGTTTCCAATCGCCCTGACGGACGGCACTGACAGGCGTTGTGGTCGGGTAGTAGTGGGGGTAGTGGAAGAAGAGGGCGTCGCGCTGGATGCGGGCGCGCGGGTCTCGCAGGAGAGGCACGAGGCTGAGCCCGTCCATGGCAGTCTCGCCGCGGGCGCCGGCCAGCTCGGCGAACGTGCGGAGCAGATCCATGCAGATGACCGGGGTGTTGCATTCCGCGCCGCCGGCCGTGACTCCGGGCAGGCGCGCGATCAATGGGACGCGAATTCCGCCCTCATAAAGCGAACCTTTACCCGAACGAAGTGGCGTATTATCGGTGACCTGCCGCCCCTTGAACTGGTTCACGTAGCCGCCGTTGTCGGAGGCAAAGGCGACGAGTGTGCGCTCCGCCAGGCCGCGCATCTCGAGATGTGCCAGGATGCGTCCGACGTTCTCGTCGAGGCTGTGAATCATCGCGGCGTAATCGGCGTTCTGATGCCGCAGGCCGGGCTTCAGCTTTCGCCGATAGTGCTCGACAAGCTCAGGTTTTCCCTCGATGGGCGTGTGAACGCTGTGAAACCAGAGATTCAGGAAAAACGGACGCTTGCCCGCTTGGTCCATGAGCTTCAACGCCTCGTCGGTTAGTCGGTCGGTAAGGTAGTCGCCAGGTTTGCCCGGTCCAAGCCCGGGAACGTACCGAAACTCGCCCGAAGTGGTCGTGCCGCGGAAAGGCCAGAAGAAGGTTGAGGGCATCCCCCAGTGCGTGCCGCCAATGTTCACATCGAAGCCGTTGGTCTCAGGTGAGTGCTCGGCATCGCCGAGATGCCACTTGCCCACGTGGAACGTGAGGTAACCGGTGTCCCGCAGCGCTTCGGCAATGGTGGTCTCGTCGTGTGGCAGGTCAGACACCGTGACGGGCGGGAGCAGCTTCCGTCGCGATCGGGCGGCTTCGGCCTCGCGGCTCAGCGAGCTCTCACGCCAGACGGTCATGTGGAGCCTCGCGGCGTGCCGGCCCGTGACAATCGCCGCTCGCGTCGGCGTACAAACGGACATGGCGTAGGCCTGGGTGAAACGCACGCCCTCGCGCGCGAGCCGGTCAAGCTGGGGTGTCTCATGCAGGTCCGCGCCGTAGCAGCCAAGGTCGGCCCAGCCGAGATCGTCGGCAAGGATAAAGACGATGTTGGGTTTGACAGCCTCGGCCACCGTTCGTGCCGGCAGGCTGAAGACGGCCCAGGCTGCTGCGAGGAAGCCTGCGAGGGTGCTCCTTAAGGGTGGCACGGAAATGTGGGTAATCACCGCAGGCTTGCGCATGATCAATCTCGCTTCTCAGGGTGCCGGACGGGAGGTTTTAAGCGTTTCCCGCAGAGGCAGCAGCAGATCATCCCGGGTCTCTTGCAGCTCTCGAATCCAGATGTTGCGAAACCGCACGTCGCTTCGGTGGTACTGTATTCTCAAGGGAAGCTTCGTCTCATGGGGGAGGTACTGGGGGGGCCGGCGATAACTGGACAATCCAAGTAGCTCGAAATGATCCTGGATCAGCACGCCGTTCTGGAATACCGTCACGTACGCTGGTCGAAGCAGTCTTCCCTGGCGGTCGAATCTGGGTGCCCGGAAGACGATGTCGTAGCTCTGCCACTCGCCCGGCCTGCGGGAGGCGTTCACCAGCGGTGGTCGCTGCTTGTAGACAGCCCCTGCCTGACCGTCGAAGTAGGTCTCGTTCTCATACGAATCGAGAATCTGCACCTCGTACCTGCCCATGAGGAAGATGCCGCTGTTGCCGCGTTGCTGACCCGTGCCTTTGACTTCCGCGGGCGTGGCCCACTCGACGTGTAGCTGGCAGTCACCGAAGGATCGTTTCGTCACGACGTTGCCCCCGCAGATGCCGTAGCCGTCTCTCACGATCCACTTCTCTCCACCTTCCCACTGCGACATGCTCTTGCCGTCGAACAACACGATTGCGTCGGAAGGCGGACCAACCGGGGAGCCGGGATCGACGAGTGGCGGCTTTGGCCAGGCGATGCCGCTGTTCCAGGCGGGCGGCCGTGCTGCCCCATACAGAAGCACGATCCCCGAGCCCGAGACGGCAACGAAGATGAGCACTCCGATCCAGCGGCCCCGGCGTGTGGCGGACAATACCGTCGGTGATTCATTCGACATGGGCCGTTTGACCTCCGCGACCATGATAGCACCGTCCGTTGTTTCCGCCACCACCGTTGTCCGGTGGAGCGAGTGGCTTCAAAGCATATACATCCCACTTAAGAACCTATCCCAGTTGGGTGCCACGGGCGGCTTGTCTGCCCGTGCACTGGCGGGCAAGCCGCCAGTGGCACCCGAGCCAGACGGACCTACCGGGATAGGCTCTGAGCTGCGGCACCCGGCTCATTGCTGAGCCCGAGAGTGCCTTGCCAGCGCCGGGCCGCTGAGTCCTCGGTAAGGATGGTACCCGTCTGGACACGCCGTTTCCTCCGGAAAGCCGATTGACAGACCTGTACTGTCAAACTACCGTATTCTTTGACGCAGAGCAGCGGAACAAGTCGTGTCCGCTTGTCCGGCAGTACGTCCGTGCTCTGTGCGAGTTGGCCGCTGGGGTCGCCGCTGAGTCTGTCCGCTCGCGAGAATGAGACCCGGCCGGCAGGACCTGCATGATCACCGTTCACCTCGTTTTCAACGCTCACATCGATCCGGTCTGGCTCTGGCCGTGGCAAGCCGGAGTGGATGCCCTCCTTGCCACATGCCGCAGTGCATGCGATCGCCTGGAGGAGTATCCCTTCCTGCACTTCACCCGCGGCGAGGCGTGGGTATACAACGAGGTCGAGCGCATCGATCCCGCCCTGTTCGAACGAATCCGAGGGCACATCCGGACCGGCCGGTGGCACGTGGGGAACGGCTGGTGGATTCAGCCCGACTGCAACGGTCCGAGCGCGTTTGGGCTCGATCAGCAGATCAAGCTCGGGAAGGAGTACTGCCTGGCCCGCTTCGGCCTGTTCCCTCGAACGGCGTACAACGTCGACAGCTTCGGGCACGCCGCAACATTGCCCGGACTGATGCGGGCAAACGGCCAGGATCGCTACGTGTTCATGCGGCCGCAAGAACACGAGATGGAACTCCCGGCTCGTGTGTTCCGCTGGCGAGGATACGCAGACGGTCCCGAAGTGATTGCCTTCAGGATCGCCCGGGCTTACACGACCCGGGAGATCACGGTTGACCATGTGCGGGCGTCACTCGAGGGATTGCCCGAGGGCATCCGCCATACGATGTGCTTCGTCGGGCTCGGGGATCACGGAGGCGGCGCGACAGCACGGCAAATCGCCTGGTGTCGAGAGCACGAGACTGCCCTCGACGGGTGCCGGCTGATCTTCTCCTCGCCGGACGCCTTCTTTGACACCATTGTCGAAGACGTTGTCCGCCTGCCGCTGGTGGTCGGGGAACTGCAGCACCACAGCGTCGGATGCTACAGCGTCTACCGCGCCATCAAGGTGAGTGTCCGGCGGACCGAGCACAAACTTGCGCAGGCTGAGGTGGTCCGTCAACGGGATCCGCGGCCGGAACCAGACACCGAGTCGCGAATGAAAGAGGCGTGGCGGCGGGTCTGCTTCGGACACTTTCACGATATTCTCGGCGGCTCGTGTGTCCCCTCGGCGTACGAGCAGATCCACGCCCAACTCGGTCTCAGTCATGCGGTAGCCGACGAGATCATTCATCACGGACTCCGCCGGATCATCCGGTCTTTGCCCGAAGATCCCATGCACCGGATTGTCCTGCTCAACCCCTCAGAGGGGCGGTACGACGGTTATGTGGAGCACGAACCGTGGTTTGACCTGGACGGATGGCAACCTCACTGGCGGCTTCTCGACGAGCACGACGGCGTTGTCCCCCATCAGTGCTTGGATGCCGAGGGGCTGATTCCGAAGGACCATCAGGCTTTTGCGCGGCTCTTGTTCCGCGTTCAGATCGAGCCCGGAGGCCTTCGCGTGTTGCGCATCGACACGGATAATGGCACCAGCCAAGGCTTACCGCGGCGGGTCAAGGCGTCGCGCGCGCGAATCGCCAACGATGGCGATGTGGCGGTTTGGCAGGGGGGGCGCAACGAAATGTGCTTCGGTGGCAAGGTGCGTCTGTCTCTGCCGCGGATTGAGATGATTGAGGATCCTACCGACACCTGGACGCACGAAAGCGACCGCTACGCGAGAGCCCCCTTCGCGACACCGAAATGGCGGGCACCGCGGGTGATTGACGCCGGTGGGCTGATGGCGGCCGTCCAGCGTCAAGGCCGGATCGGCGGGAGCGAAGTACTGATTGAATACCGCGTGTACGCCGGTGAACCGTTTGTAGAGTGCCTGCTTCGCGTGCACTGGTGCGCGCGGCATGAGCTGCTCAAGATGACCTTTCCGCTGCCAGCCCCCCTGGGCCGCCGCCGCGATGGGATCCCCGGGGGTGACTTGTTGCGCGAACCGGATGGCAAGGAACGCCCCGTGCGCGACCGTACGCTGCTGGAACTGGCCGGGGGACAGCGAATCGGACTGTTGTTCCCGGATGTCTATGCTCTTGACGCCACCCCGGAAGCGGTGCGACTTACGCTCTTGCGCAGCCCGAAGATGGCCCACGATTATAGATGCCAGGAGCCTGCGCCGCGGGCGACATATGCCGATCAGGGCGTTCATGAGTTCCGTTTTCGCTTCTTCTGCGGGGCTGAGGTCGACGGCAGGCTGCTCGACCAGCAGGCCCTGATGATGCATCGTCCCCCGGCGATCGCAGACCTGACTTGGGGCATGCCGCCTCAGTGATATGCTGTGCCGGTAGTGCTGGCCATCACTCTTCTCCGCGGTTTGAGCGGGCCGGCCGCCCTGCTCTCAGATGAAAGAGCCGCCCTGAGAGCAAGCCAGAGCAGTGCCGCGGTCGCAAGCGAGCCGCTGGCCGGCGGTCAGGCGGGGACGCCGAGTGTGCGCGATACCTGCTCGGCGGCCTCCATGTACTGTCTCAGCCTGTCGGTATCCTGCGGCGTCAGGGCTTTGCTGTTGACCCGGCAGGTAGGCTGCACGGGCAACCCGGCCATCGAGAGCCAGATCTTGGCGCTTGCGGGATATTTGGTTTCCGCGAAGGCGTCGAGGCGAGTCAGGAACTCCTGGATTTCGCTGGCCTGCTCGGGTTCGTTGCGAAAGCGATCACACAGATAGACGTACAGAGCGGGGCAGTAGTTCGCGCCAATCCCGCTGAAGCCGTGGCATCCATCAATCAGCGAGGCCAGCAGCGTGGGCGTGTGTGCGTTGAAGATCCGAAACCGCGTTCCCCGAACGGCCTCGATTCTGGTCTTGAGGACATCCGCGTCGCACGAGGTGTCCTTCAGCCACACGAACCGGCCGCCGGCAGCGGCCCAACGAATCTGCTCCAGGCTGAGAAGACGCTTGTAGGGAAAAGGAATCTCATACAGCCCCAGCGGAATGCCTTGGGTCAAAGACAACAGTCTCTCGGCGCGATCCAGCCAGCGGCCATCGTCCTCATCCTGCCCGGCGAACTGGCACGTTGCCAGGATGACCGCCTGGACACCAGTGTCGGCCATTGCCCGGACCAGCTCGGCCTGCTGCTCAACGGAGCCGAAGTCGATGGCCGATGCAACAACCGGCAGCCGTCCAGCAACACGGGCGACGACGCGGCTAGCCAGTCCGGTCCGCTCATCCCGAGAAAGCTCATGTACCTCGCTTGACCCGGATACGGCAAAGAGCCCTGCTACGCCGGCCTTGAGATACCATTCGGTGAGAGCATCGAGCGAGGACCAGTCGATGGAGCCGTTTTTGTGGAACGGGGTCAGCATTACCGGCCAGACGCCGCAGCGAGGATCGTTTGACTGCACCGGTCTACTCCCTTGGCCCGGCGTCGTGGCAGCGGCGGACGGCTGATCGCACTCCCTTGACCGGCCGCCGGACTCAATGCACCGGCGGAGGCTTGCCGGCCGACGCACGCGTCATCACAGATTGAGCCGCTACCCTCTTTGATCGGCGTACCGGCCGTGGATGACCGATGACTTGCCGGGGTTAAATTGGATTACCCGGCGGCGGCGGTCACGTGCAGCTTCGACCCGCACGAGTTCCGCACCACCAGTTCGCACGACAGCACCATCTCGCGTGGAGGCAGACCCTGCTTTTCCATACGCTCCAGCAGCATCTGGGCCGCAACCTGCCCGATGCACCCCGCCGGCTGGCGCACGGTGGTCAGCGGCACCGGCAGCCGCGCCGCCACCTCAATATCGTCGAAACCAACCAGCCTCACGTCATCCGGCACCTTCACGCCAAACACTGCAAGGCCGTGCATGAGTGCGGCTGCGATGCGGTCGTTCACACACACGAAGGCCTCCGCACGCAGAGGATGAATCAAATCACGCACGAAATCCTGGTCTTCGGCTGACCACCGGTGGATCCATTGGGGATCTATCTGTATCCCGGCGGCTGCCATGGCGTCCTTGTAGCCGTCGATCCGTGCCGAGGCGGTACTCACGCTCCATTCGTCCCGGATGAATTCGATTCGGCGGCACCCGAGGCGCAGAAGGTGCCCGGTCAGAATCGTGCTTTCCCGACGGTTGTTAATCCCGACCAGGTCGAATTTGCTGCGAGACGGGTAGTCGCAGATATCCCGGTCCAGCAGGACGATTGGGATGCCGGCCCGGTCCAATCGCTCAGTGATTTGTCCGTTGATCACCATGCGTCCGGGCGTGACGTCCAGCGGCCCGAAGAGCACACCCGCCACGCGGCGGGACAGCAGTTGTTCACAGAACGCCTCCTCCCGGGGAATGGCGACGTCCCGTCCGGCCATCAGCGAGCCTGCCAGGAGCAGCCCGTATCCGTTTGCCTCGGCCTCACGGATGATCGCATCGCACATCGGGGCGAAGATCCCCTCGCCCGGACGCGGGACGATGAGTCCCAGCAGTTTGCCGGCCGCCTCTCGCCGATCAGCCACAAATGTGCCTACGCCGCGTTGACGTTTCAGGTATCCGGCCTGCTCCAGATCGCGCAAGGCCTTGGCCACGGTAGGACGCGAAGTCTGATAGTCGTGGGCCAGTTGAGTCTCGGTGGGGATTTGCTGGCCGATCCGATACTCACCGGCGGTGATCGCCTTGTGGAATCGATGGTAGATCTGTCGGTATTTGGCTTTGGGGTTAAGGGGCATACACCCACCTGCTCCCAATTTGCATGCTTGTTGCGATTGCAATTGCAGTTCCTTAAGGCTGCATACTATCGTATCATAGCCGCCAAGTCAATGAGAAAAACTGCGAGTTCTGGATGTTTACTCCCTCTGGCTTCTGGGGGAGCGTCTGGAGACGCCCAGCCGTCGTTTCCAGAATTAGACCTCTCCGAATTTACATAAAGCATTTCTAAATCAGGACATAAGAAGCCGACACGCGATTCATTCGGAAACGCCGGATCAAATAGAGAACCGTAGCAAACCCATGTGCTCAAAGCACTTGGGAGCGGTCGCAAGATGCGTGCGTCTTCGCCTGCCATGGGCGGGGGCTATGCTTGTCAAGCGGCCGTCTGAAAAAAACTTGACTTTGCTATTGCATTGAACCGACAAAGCGGGTACATTCGTGTTGTCAGCGGTCTGCCGGTGTTCGGGGCCCGAGCGGTTCTGAATGCGTGACCGGGCCATTCCTTAGTACACCTGAACCGGAATGCCGGGTTGATCGTGTGTCGGTTCGATGCATTTCGTTTTGCGAGAGCGGTGTTCTGTGTAAGGCCGATGTGCGCGTTTCAGTTTGCCGCTCGATGCGTCGGTTGTCGAGAACGGTCGAGGGTGAAACGCAATACGCGACGGAGGTAGGTCATGCGACACAAGGACTCCTGCGGTCGTGGTCACAGGGCCTTCACGCTGATTGAGGTTCTGGTAGTCGTTGCGATCATCGCTTTGCTCATCTCGATACTGTTGCCGTCCCTGAACGCGGCCCGCGAGCAGGCCCGGGTCGTGATGTGCAAGACGCGTCTCAACCAACTGTACGGCGGGCACAACTTCTACGCGTATGACAGCAAGGGCGTGTTCCCGCACTGGACGTGGTGGCTGTCTGACGCCTTCGGGTGCAAGGGAGCGAAGACTTACTTCTTCAAACCGAAGGACATCTACCGGGCCACCGGTGGGATTCGTTCGACCGATTCACGGCGGTGGGTGGAGTACGGTGACATCTACAAATATGTCAAGGACAAGGAAGTCTATTTCTGCCCCAGCGACAGCAAGGTGAGGCGAGGCTCGTCGATCGGCAGTGGCGGTACCAAGGGCATGTATGCCATCCACAGCTACACCCGTCTCCTCGACCCGCACCAGTTCATCCAGAACAGGATTGACGGCGCCGACGTCAAACAACCGAAGATCTTGCCGGGGCACTTCATCAACCCCGACAAGCTCCGACGAGGCGTCTTCAGGTTTGATCCGCTGCCGGAGATGGAACGGTTTCACGCCATTCCGAGCCGCGTCGGCATGATGTTTGAAGAAGATCAGGGGCTCGGCGAAATCTCGTACGGCAACTCCGACACGCTCAACGACGGACAAAGCAGCGTCATTCTGTACTCGGACTACATGTCGCCCCGGCACAGCCGACGCAGGGGGCATGTGCTCTATTGGGATGGGCATGCCGAGTTGTGTGAAGCGGACCGGTGGAACGCATATCCGGCTGACAGCTATGTGCTCTACAGGGCATTCGGCGCGGGTGGCGCGCCGCCGCGTTGATGGGAGGGGAGCTAGGGTCCAATGCGGCAAGAGGCTCAGGGTGATCGCCGGAAACGCTTTCTGCTCGGGGGGGCCATCATTGTCGTCCTCGCCGTGGCGGCCGTCTGGATCATCTGGTCCTCGGCTTCTGGAGAAGCGGGGACCGCCGGGGGGCTGAAACCTGCTGCATTGTGCGCCGCCTGCGGGTACTACGTGGAGGGCTCTGCGCTGAAACTTGAAGGCGGTGAGGGCGCCCGGGCGCCCCTGTATGGTCCGGGATATAAATGCCCCAAGTGCGGGAAGGATGCCTTGTATCCCAACCCGTTCACTTGCCCAAAGTGCAAGACGCATTTCCTGCTGGGTCAGGCTGGCACCGGGAAGGAAGCCGGCAAGTGCCCCAAGTGCGGGTGGACGCCCTGAACGATGTGAAGGCCCGTCTTCGCGTCAACAGGCTTCGGGCGTAAGACGGATCGGCCGTGTGAGCCGGTCTGAAGGATAGACAGAGAGGAACGGAAGCAATCATCGGGTGACACGTCGCCGGCCGATGAGTAAATACCTTTCGCGACGCAGGCAGGGGTCAGGCGATCAACCACCCCGCTACAAACAGAGGAGGAGGTATTCCATGAGAAAAGCAAAGTTGACGGTATGTGTTGGATTGTTGCTGCTGCTGGGAGGCGGCGGCTTGGCAATGGCCGGCGAACCCTACCCGGCTCCAGCGGGAGGCTGGGCGTACACCTTCACCGGTGACGCGGCGGCCGTCGGTACCGGCGCGATTGGTGCATACAACCCGGATACGGATCCCTTGGATGCGTTGGACGGCTCGTGGGGGCATGTGAACGGTTCCGACCATTGGAGCGGCGGCTACACCGAAGCCGGGGGCGGAATCCAGGCGTCGGGACAGGGTTACGTGACAATTGCGGACAGGTCAACCACCAGTGTAGGCGACGGGGACAACAGCACTGTCTTTGTTGCCCACGACCTCGCCGGGCAGGGCGGATCGGACGACATGCTGAGCAATGGCGTCACCATCAGTTTCCGAACGCGTCTCTCCACCAACGCCACTTATCCGACTCCCGACGGCTTCGGTGTCATGAACAGCGGCAAGGGCATGTTTGGGGTCGTTGCGGCGGCGGTGAACCCGGACTGGCCCCAGTTGGGTGAAACGGATTATAGGCAGGATAACTCCCGCGGCCAGGGCATCAGCTTCAGCCTGATCCGGTCGTCGGACTATCCCACGAGTATCGCTCCCGCCGAGCGCATCGCCGGGCTTTATATGAACCGGAACTATCAGGACACACGCCTGCAGAATTGGGGGGAAGTGCTTCCGATCACGGCCGCGTCGAGGGATGTTGATCTCGAAGACAGCCGCGCGATCAACGCGGGTAACGCTGCGAGCCAGAGGGTTCTGGCGATGGACGAAGCCAGCTTGACCGACTGGCACGAGTTCTGGATCACCATCGTGGGTGATACCACCGGCACCGGGACGCACAAGGTGACCGTGTGGGTGGACGGGTCGCTTGCAGGCACGGAGTTCATCGTGAATGCGGCTGCGGGTTTCAACGAGTACCCGAATTATGAGTACGTTCCCTGCGATATATGGCGCAATTTCCTGTCCATGGGGATTTCGACCACCAACAGAACAGCCGCCTATGACGTGGACTTCTACTCGTTCAAGGCCGGTGCGTTCGCGCCCGTGCCGGAGCCCGCGACTCTGGGCCTGCTGGCCCTCGGCGGGCTGGCCCTGTTGCGTCGGCGCCGATAACAGCCCTGCGCGGGGCGCGCGTTACGCCACACGCGCACGGCGAGGATTGTTTTACCCGGGGCGCGGGTGTGAGGGTACCCGCGCTTCCGGGCGCAAAGGGGGTTCGAAGGAGAGTGTCTTCTTACAGGGCTGTGGTGGCCTGTTACGGTACAACTGACAGTCGCGCGGGTGCCTGGGCGTTCGCCTGTGGTGAGGGCTGTACGATGGTTCTAACCTCAACGGGCCATGCCAGGAAGTGAGCGCGTGTAATCATGGGGCGCTGAGGTGAGCGGCTCACCGTGCAGGCCAGAGGCCGCGACTGCCCCGTGTCGCGCGACAGACTGGAGTCGTTTCTGGAAAACAAGGGGCAGGAGGTGCTATATGGCGAAACGGTTGGCATGGGCGATTGTCGCGGCTGGCGTTCTTCCCGCGGCTGCAATGGCGGAGTTCATTCCCGGCGACATCACCTCGGTGGGGCTGACCCGGATCGTGGACGACACGACGGCCGGCGACGTCGGGCTGCACTATGGAATGGACGCGTACGGAGAGAACTGGGAGCCGTACGTCAGCGTTCTCGGCAACAGCGTGTTTCTCTTCGAGAGCAACACGTACGCGGAGAGCGCGCCGGGGGTCCCG
The DNA here is from genome assembly GCA_964586235.1 of uncultured Planctomycetales bacterium. Taxonomy (GTDB): domain Bacteria; phylum Planctomycetota; class Phycisphaerae; order UBA1845; family PWPN01; genus JAUCQB01. Next base: position 14,484 of record CAZPIO010000108.1, on the reverse strand, counting down.
TATAGCAACAAGATGCGGTATGCAGTGGCCTTTCAACCGGTTAACGGCGGGCCGTATGCGACGGGCGAGGTTTTCTTCGGCGACGACGGGACGCCGTACAGGGGGCTGATCTCGTCTCGGGCCGAAGGCAATCCCGGCCGTATTGCCGGCGACAAGCGCCCGGGTGCCAGGTACTTCATGACCGGCGGCGAAGCTATTCCGCAGTCCTTTCCCGGTATCTTCGGTGCGATGCCGCCGGGACCGTCCTATGCCGCCGGCACACCACCGGGCTATACGGACGCATCGCGGCACGGGACGGTTCAACTCTACTCGCTCGATCCAACGAGCCTCGCACAGACTATGACAACACAGGCCTTCGATGTGCTGCAGGGCGTGACGGGGACACCGGCAGTTCTAGACCAGCCCACGCGCTTCGGCGGCGAAGTGGTGGCCTTGTCCAACGGGAACTTTCTTGCCGTTGTGGACGACCTCACCAACCTCGTTGCACCCTACACCACGCCGACAGCGACGATCGTCAAACCCGACGGTACGGTAATTAAGCCAGCCTTCTCGATCGGCCCCCCGAGCTTCTGCAAAATCTGGTCGAACGTCGCGGCTTATAAGGGCGGCTTCGTTATCCGCTGCCCGCAGTGTGTGGACGGCGGCGTCACCGGGCTGATCCGGTTCTATGACAACGACGGGAACTTCCAGGGCCAGGTCCCCATGAATGATCCGAACTTCAAGGACGGCCTGGGGAACACACTGCAGTTCCTGGCCGAGCGAGGTGACATGTCCCGCATTGCCGGCCACATTAACAGCAACTATGTCTTTGTGGCAGGGCTGACAACGGGGAATCCGTTTTTCCCCGCCGCTGACCCGGAGCACGGACACGTGGTGACCGTGGCCGTCTGGGACGCCCGCACCAGAACCTATGTTGCCCAGGCTAACGTGACCGAGATGACGCCCGCCCATGGCGGCGTCGGCACGGACAGCGACGACTTTGCCACCAACTGGAATCCCAACAAGACACGTGTCACCGTCGCCGTTGACGCTTTGAATCGCTTGTGCGTCGCCTTCGGCCGCGGGATCGAGGCAAATCAGCAGGAGCAATCAGTGGCTCGCGTGCTGGCCTTCGATCCCAACAGCGGCACGTTTACTCACCTGACGCACAGCTTCTGGGTGTTCATCAACTACTGCGGGGACTTCGGCAACTGTTGGGGAATCAACAGCCGTAATCCGAGTGTTGCCATGACCACCAGGCAGATCTGTATTGGCGCCAAGGGTGAAATCAATCTGGACAACCAGCCGCAGAACGGCAGGACCTCGCCGATATGGGCCAACTTCTACACCGTCATCAGTCACCCCGATCCGCAAGATGACCCGACCTGTCCGGCCTTCTTCGGGGATTCGGATGGCGATGGCGACGTGGATCCGGTCGACGTTGAGCTGTTTGAGGATTGTGCCAGTGCCCCCGGTGTTCCTTATGCCGGCGGGCTGAGCAGATGTGCCTGTCTCGATGCAGACGGCGACGCAGACGTGGATCAGTCGGACTTCGCGAAGTTTCAGACCTGTTTCGGCGGTGAGAACCAAATGCCGGGGTGCCGGTAATTCGATCATGCCTGCGTTCGCTGAACGCGGCTGATTGCCGTATGCGGCTCCCTCTGTGGGAATGACGCTGAACCCGCGGCTGGTGGCGTTCAGCGCAGGCTTTCCGTATACAGGGTGAGGTGACTCGGGAGCTCTGTTGCGTGCCCTTGCTTGCTACGGCCCGCTGCCAAATCAATCCCGTTGTTTGACGAGAAGCGAGGTGGAATGGTACAAGGTGGATGACCGCCTTGTCGGCTGTCGAGGGTCCATCTCCATCATTCAGCACCGGAGATCTGCAAATGAGACGCTGGCCGATGACAACAGTCTTGTGTGAGGTGGTAGCACTCTCGACTACCGTCCCGGCCTGGAGCGCGGGGCAGGCCGCGCCCGGGCAATACGAAGCTGAGCTGGTCTTCCCGCTTCATCCGCAGCACAACCACGCCCCCGGGATCGTCGAGTGCCCCAATGGCGATCTCCTCGTTTCCTGGTACCGCGGCTCGGGTGAGCGCTCGGCCGACGACGTGGCCGTCTATGGGGCCCGGCGTCGGAAGGGTTCCGCGCAATGGAGCGAGCCGTTCCTGCTGGCCGACACGCCCCGCTTCCCGGACTGCAACAGCGCCATGCACATTGACGGCCAGGGCCGCCTGTGGCTCTTCTGGCCCACGATTATTGCCAACTCCTGGGAATCCTGCATCACCAACTACCGGGTGTCGAGCCAGTACACCGGGGAGGGGGTGCCGAAGTGGGAGTGGCAGGGGGTGATCCTGCTCAAGCCGCGAGATTTCCAGGAGAAGATGCACAAGGCCCTGGACGAACGGCTGCGGGCCGCTCCATCGATGCTGCCTGACGACGCTCAGACGAAGCAGAAGATCGAACAGCTCAAGCAGCGGATTGACGACAAGCTGTTCAGCCGGCTTGGCTGGCAGCCGCGCTGCAAGCCGACCGTGCTGCCGTCCGGCCGGATCCTGCTGCCGCTCTATTCGGACACCTACTCGGCGGGCATCATGGCCATCAGCGATGACCAGGGCCGGACCTGGTTCGCCGGCGAACCCCTGGCCGGCTTCGGAAGCATCCAACCGACGGTGCTGCGACGAGAAAATGGCACCCTCGTGGCCTACATGCGGGAAAACGGCCCGCTGAAGCGAATCCGCATATCCGAGTCCGCCGACGACGGGGTCTCCTGGGGCCCGGTCGGCATGACCGACCTGCCCAATCCCGGCGCAGGAATTGACGGCGTGCGGCTGGCCAACGGCCACTGGGTGCTGGTCTACAACGACACCACCGAGGGACGGGCCAGCCTGGCGGTCTCGCTCTCCTCCGACGAGGGGCGCTCCTGGAAGTGGACCCGGCATCTGGAACGCCACAAGACCGGCAGCTACCATTACCCGGCCGTGATCCAGGCTGCCGACGGAAGGATCCACGTGGTGTACAGCTTCTTCACGAACGGCGGCAAGAGCATGAAGCACGCCGCGTTTGACGAGGCCTGGATCTCCGAGCACGACTGAAAGCGCTCCCTGAAACAGAGCAGAACACGCTCGAAGTGATGTTTCGATGAGCGCATAACCGGCCGTCCGATTGCCGGAATGACCGAAGATGCCCATCTGACGTCCGGCTGCAGACTATGGTTGGAGAGGTGACACTTCGATTCCTGGATGCGGGCACCATCGTCGTCTACCTGGTCGGGATGGCGGCGATCGGCGTGTACTTCGCGCGGAAAAAGAAGACCACAGAAGGATACTTTGTCGGCAATCGGGCCTTCCCTGGCTGGGCGGTCGGGCTGTCGATGTTCGCCACCTCCATCAGCTCGGTGACTTTTCTGGCGTTCCCCGGCGCGGCCTTCATCCTCGATTGGCGACAGATCGTCCAGAACCTGACACTCCCGCTGATCGCTGTGATCGCCATTCTGGTGTTCATCCCGTTTTTCCGGCGCGGCAAGGTGACGTCGGCCTACGAGTACCTGGAGGAGCGTTTTGGCCCGCTGCTGCGGTTGTACGGAGCAATCAACTTCATCATTCTACAGTTCGTGAGACTGGGCACCGTCCTCTATCTCGTGTCCATCCCGGTCCAGATCCTTACCGGGACGTCCATCATCTGGGTGATCGTGATCGTCGGCTTGGTGGTGTCTTTCTACACCATTCTCGGCGGGCTGGAGGCGGTCATCTGGATCGATGTGATTCAGGCCATCGTGCTCATCACGGGGGCCGTACTCCCTCTGTTTTTCATCGTATTCGAGCTGCCCGGCGGACTGGCGCAGATCGTGCACGATGGGATGGAGCAGCACAAGTTCGGTCTGGGCCCCATGAGCTGGGACCTGGCCGAGCGCACGTTCCCGGTCATGGTGCTCATCGGTCTGCTGAACTGGACCACCGAATACACCACGAACCAGAACGTGATCCAGCGGTATCTGGCCGCGTCATCCATGCGTGAAGCCCGCAAGGCGACCGCAATCTGTGCGGTGATGAGCCTGCCGATCTGGGTGTTCTTCTTCTTCGTCGGTACGAGCCTGTTCGTGTACTACCAGGTATTCCCCGATCCGCAGATCGCACAGATTCTCGCGGACCGTCAGACAGACTACATCTTCCCCTACTTCATCCTCAGCCGGATGCCGGCCGGGGTCGCCGGCCTGGTTATCGCGGGACTCTTGGCGGCCACCATGTCGCTTGACTCGAGCATCAATTCGGTCGCGACGGTGTCCACGGTGGATATCATTAAGCGCCACATCTGCCCCGACCGCGACGACGCCTTCTATCTTCGCATGGGCAAGATCACATCAATGGGTGCCGCGGCCGCCATGATCGCCGGCGCCATCGTCATCGCGCATCTCCCCAAGGAGAGCATGGTTGACCTGGGACTGAAGATCGCCCAGATCGTGTTCGGCGGAGGACTGATGGGGCTCTTCCTGCTCGGCTTCCTCACCACGCGCGTCAACTACGTCTCCGCCTCGGTCGCATTGGTATTGACGCTCCTGCTCGACATCTATCTCGCCTTGTGCAGTTTCAATCAGTTGCCCGAGTGCATTTCCGTTCGAGTCCATGCGTACTGGATCGGTGTCATCGCCAACGGGTTTGTCATCTTCGTGGGATATGCCATGAGCTTCGTTGTGCGCGGGTCTCGAAAACCGTTGGGTCGACTGACGATCTGGACGTCGAAAGATCGGGCGGTTGTTCCGGCCGACGGCTCGGCCACGGGGCCGACCTGAGACGTCGCACCCCTGTGGGAAATGTGCGACTGTTCTATCGGGTCGTTTTCTGTGTGGGGCAGTGAGTGGGACTCGCGGCCGCTTCGCGACCATAACTCCGGCCGATCCGTCGCCTGCTCCTACCGCGTCCAGGCCATATCGAGGCCGCTCGGGTGGAACGATTGATTTCGGCCGTCGAGGCCCACCACGCCGTCGGCGGCTACCCTGTAACCAAGCTGCTCCGGGGTGGCCTGACTGCTGTGCAGATCCATCCACAGCACGGCACCACGCTGGCCATGCCGCGCGTGCAGGGCGGTTCGACTCTGCGGCGTGGAGTCACAATGGGCCATTTCACCTTGAACGGGATCGACCCTGGGCGGGTCGAGGTTGAAGCCTTCGTTGCCGAGGCGTTGGGCATCCCGGCTGTTTTCTTCGTAGTCGCCCCGCGTGGCGAACGAGGCGGCCGTGCCCATTGAATCGGCGACGGCCACGCAACGACTCGGGGATCTGACGCGCGAGACGGGAACCGGCCAGTTCTTGAAGCTCCACGGGTCTTGCGGGTCTCTGAGCCGCGAGTTACCGAGAAACTGGTAGTTGTAGCCATACGCGGCGTTGCGTTCGTCACTCCAGCTTGAAACCGCCGGGCACACGAAAACGTTGCTGGCGTAGTTTTGCTGATCGCCGCGTTCTCCGGAGCTGTCCACGGCCGTCCTCCTGCTCATCGGTTCACGGAACGGCGGGAGGCCTACTTCTCTTCCCAGAATGGCCAGGAAGGTAGGTCGATACTTCAACCCGCCTTTGACATGCACGCGCCAGTTGAGTCCGTCGCCCAGATCGGGCATTCGACCGGGCGGCAGCCGATCGCGATGCTGCAGGCCATACACGCCGATCCCCTGGCCAAGCGTACGAAGATGGGCCAGGCACGCCACGCCGATGGCACGCTTCCTGGCCTGGCTCAGTGTCGGCAGCAACACCGCCACCAGCAGGGCGATGATGCTCACGACAACCAGGACCTCGATCAGCGTAAAGCCGGGTTTCGACGCTGCGGTCTTCATGATGCCCGCCTCCGGGCGTCGCGATTTCAGAGTCATCGACAACGAACTACGCCGCACGATGCAGTGCATCACTGTGACCAGTAGACATACCACTGGCCCTCATACCCGCGGTCGTGTAGATACTTCACCTCACCCCAGTCCGTCACGTGGTTCGCGCGGAAGGGGGCATTGAACTTGATGTGTACGTGGTTGGCGGCGCCCGCCGGCTCCATGCTCCACTCGAAATCGAGGCCGCTCAGCGCATCCTGATCGACCGGTTTCTTGACAATCAGACTGCAATTCGGATTGGGACGCGGCGGCGGGTACACATCGAACTCGATCGCCTGGCCGCCGGGATACCATCCGTTCACCCAGATGTCCGCGCGGGTCGCTACCCGCCCACCGAAGGGGTTGTCCTCGGGCAACTTGGTGAAATGATTGATGATTTCGTCGACGATCCTCATCTTGGAGTACATGTGGATGGGATGGAGCTCCGACCTGAAGTTGTCATGGCCGCAGTCGATGATCCACCGGCCGACCGCGTAGATCAGATCGCCCTCGGCCGGTTGGCCGTCGAACAGGAAACTCACGAACGAGCCGTAGAAATACTCATACTCCAGTTCGACTTTCATCGGGTTGCCGGCGGCGAACAGACTCTGATGAGGGGCAACGTCGCGGTGCGGCCCGATCGGAAAGATATCCAGCGTCCAGTCTGACGGGCAGTCGATCCGCACGGTCTGAAACGGACAGTTGTAGTACCACTCGTGCGAGAATCGGAAGTCCTCTCCCGCCAGGGCCGACCTCCCGACGTAGCCAAAAATCGGCGTCCCGACAAAATCGCTGCCCTTGATCGGAGCCCACTCGCGCCTCGCACAGTTGTTGAAGTCGCTCCCGACGCACTCGGCGACGATTTCGACTTCATTCCCGCCGCCACGCAGCGCTTCTCCGCCACAATAAAGATCGCCGGCATTCTGGATCGGCGGGAACACCGTCTGTGGAGGGGGGACTGAGCACGGTCCGAGGTTACTGTCGCACGGGAAACTGTCCCAGATGGCGGCGGTCTGCGGTTCGTGGGTTCCAAACTGCCGCTCGACCCAAAGCGTGGGAGGCGTGCCGCGGATCTCCAGCGTGGCCGGCTGCAAGTCCAGCCGGTTCGGCCGGATAAACTGCTGAAACAGCCACGTCTGGCTTCCCTGGTCGGGCGCACTGACCGGATCGATCAGGGGCACCACCGAGGCCCCGGCGTCGGGAAACTCGACTTCCTGCTCATCGATCACGTCAACGAAAACCGCGGGCACGTACACGGTCCCGGTAGACAGGTTCGTGTAGATACGCCCCTTCTCGAAGTCCTGCATTCGGCTGGCGGCGGGGCCGGCGCGCTCCTCGCCCAGCGGGCAGCCCAGTCCCTGCGGATCGGCCAGCGTGCGCAAGGACAGCCATTTGGTCAGGATGCTGCCGCGGATGACGTATGTGGTGCCGGTGCCGCTGAGGCTGATGGCCGCCCGATCATAAACCGCAAGCGGGCATGCGCCGGGACCGCCGAAGCGAAAGGCCCCCACACCCGCCGTGCCGCCCTCCGCGATGAATCGGCTCCGGATGGCAGCCGGCAGATTCGTGAATGTGCTTGTTCCGGTCCCCTTCTTGCCACCGGTATTCTCCGCCTCCGCGGTAACGGTGATCGGCCCGTACGGGACGCCGGTGAAGCCCAAAAGCGAGAATTGCCGGGTGGTGCCCGTGCCGGTCAGGGCGACGGTCGAGGTGAAGACAGGGGCGGTTGATTGTTCGGGCGGACGCAGCCACTCGATCCGGATAGTCGCGACCGGAAGCAGACCCTCGCCCCGAGCCGTCCCGGTGACATCCAGCGTGGATATGTCCAACTCCGAGCCGTTCGCCGGTGACGTGACTTGAACGATCGGCGGCTCCGTCGGCGGCGGGGCCGGCGGCTCGCCCTCGAATTCCAGATCGTCGATCGCCTCGAACGCCGTACTTTCGAGCTGGAACTCGACCCGCACGATGCTCGGCGTCTGCACCACAACTTCGAACGCGGTCGTGAACTCATTCGGCGTAATGCTCCGCGGGCCGTCCGTCGCCACAACGGCCCCGTTGGCATCCTCGGCCTGCAGCGTGCCGACGATCGCAACCACCTCAGTCCCCGCAAAGAATTTGACGCGGGCCTGCGGGCTGGTGAATGTGATGACCAGCGGTGGAGAGTGGAATTCGTTGATTGGATTATCCGAACGCAGCACGCGCGTCCCGGAATGCGCTACCGTGCTCCCATTGAACAGGGCGGCGTTGCTCAGGTAAGCCCGGTCAAAGATGACGCCGCGCGAGCCGTATTCCGCCGAGATCGTTGTTCCCGGCGCGATGTCCTCAAAATCCAGCACCGTCGGCGCGGCCGTGGCCGCGACTGCCCAGGCGGACACGACGGCCGCCACAAGGGGCAGCCACGTCGCAGGTGAGCGATACTGAACTGCAGTCGAGCACATGGTTTTCATCTCCTTTTTACAGAGGCAATGCTCCAAGAGCCGTCCGCACCTTGGCGGTGGCGCCGGATGTATTGGTTACCACGAGTGCGGCCAGCCCGCCCCCGGTCGTCACGAACGCCGCATCGGATCCTCCTCGATCGTTTCCGATGCTGTAGCTTCGCCCGGTGGTCAGTTGCGCGCCATCAAGCGAAAGGGTGAGCGAAAGCTCGTCGGTCGTCCCCATCCACTTGGCCGATCCCATGAGAATCGACATCCCCGACAACTGCAGCTCCACCCGGTGAGTAGCCCCCGGGGCCAGCTCAACCTCGGCCGCAGGGCCACCCTCCAGGTGTTTAATCCAGCCCGGAGCGCCTTCGCCAAGCTTCTGCGGACCGGGCGGCAGCGTCGGAAAGGTCCAGCCGTCGGGGAGCTGCCCCGTTACCGCCGGATCGTCCAGAATTGAGGGCTGGCGACGCTCGATCACCTGTGCCGACGAGTCCGCCGGGTGGACCGAGACGTTGACTTTCCCGATAACACTGCTCTTCCCGTCGGTCACCGTCATCTCAAACGCAAGCGCGGTTCCCTTTTCCGGGGCCGTGAAGGTTACGATCGGTCCGGATGTGCTGCTTAACGAGACCGGCGCCCCCAGAACCTGCCTCCAGGAGAAACTGAGCGAATCCCCTTCGGGATCGCTGCTGGCGGAACCGTCCAGCGTCACGCTCGCTCCCGCGTTCACGACCTGATCGGCGCCGGCGTTTGCGGTCGGCGGTTTGTTGCTCGCGCCGGGCGGCGCCCCCGGGCCGCATCCCGCAAAGAAGATCGGCAACACGAAGAATGACACAAGGCACCGGTTGCTCCGCTGACCTGACTTGCATAAAACCGGGGTCATTGAAGACGCTCCCTTCTGAGCTAAGGCCGCACCATCCCCAGTGATGGTCTTATTTCCACCTGTCGGTGTCGAAAGCCTGCACGATCGGCAGCCTGCCGAGGCACGCACAAGGCAACAGGATCGCGGGCAAACGACTGACCGGCAACAAGCGATGCACGTGTTTGATGGCTGACTCCCAGACCAGAACCTCGTCTGACGGTCGCTGATTCGCACCGAGCCATGCGCTCGACGAATAACCCATATTAGGAGCCTCCCGAGGCTGGACTACTCGGGAGCCGCAGACTCGCGAGAACACGCCATTGCATCCTGATCCCGCCTGGGGTCGGTCCCGGCGGAGGTGAGACAGCCATGACCTGCCGACGTGCTGCGGGCACGCCATGGTTGCCGGGCATCAACATCCGCCGGAGTGCATGTACGTGTCTTCGCGCTGGTGAACCGACGGACTGCCTGATTCCGCATGGGCTCAGCGGACAACCTTGCTGGTTCTTCCTCAACGCGGCGCCGTGTGGACCGGTAAGTGTGCCAATTCAGATGCGCTGTGTCGGGAGCGCATCATGAACTGACGCGCAGAAGTATTCGCGGCATGGGGCTCCACGGGACTCGCGGGCAAACGACAAGCGACCACGCGCCGACTCGACCTCCTGCCCCTTCGAAACCAGATAATTTTGGTGGTCTCTTCCAGGCTGTTGACTAAGATCTGAGCGGGCCTGGGTTGAAGACCCAAGGTCAAAAGAGGGAGAGGGTACTTCGGCCTTCGTGTTTCGGCCGCATTTCCTTCGATCTCTGCAACAACTCATTCGACGTTGCACTCTGTCGCATTTCCATTGGCGCTCTTGAGGCCGAGCGCCAGGCAGGTAGAAACGCGCATCTGCGGGCCTCACGCATGAAGGGAGATATTGAACATGCAGCGAGGACATCGGATAATCATTGCTGTCGGGCTCGCGTTCGCGTCTACGGCCGGGATGGCCCGGGCCCAGACGTTCGACTGGATCAACGCTTCAGGAGGCACATTCAGCACCGCCACGAACTGGTCGCCGCTGGGTCCGCCGGGTCCGGGCGGCATCGCGCGATTTGCCCTGCCGAACACGTACAACGTCACCTTCAGCGGCTCGACCACGATCCTGCGGCACACGGTGAGCCAGGGTAATGTGACGTGGTTCCTCAACGGCTTCACGTTCCAGCAGACCGACACGGTCAGCAACGGCGTTGGTAATAACGTTACCCCTACATCGCTTCGGGTGGTTAACGGCACATTTCTGCCCGGTAATTTTGCCCTCGGAGGTACGGCAGATGTCGTCAGCTCGGCCGTCTTCGACCAGGGCCTTTCGACGACCATCGGTTCGGGGGTGTTCTTCGTCGGCACCAGTGGGACCGGCACGCTCGTCATTCAGGGCGGCTCGACTGTCACGACAACCGGCGGGTCGGCTGGGATCGGCCTCAACTCGAGCGGAATCGGATCGGTGACGGTCACGCAATCCGGGTCGGCCCTGACGGTGCCCGGCACCTACCGCATCGGCAGCGCGGGCAACGGCACTCTCATCGTCCAGAACGGTGCCACGGCGACAGTCGGGGCGGTCGAAATCGGTGAGACGACCGGGGGTGTGGGAACTCTGACTGTTACCGGTGCGAACGCGATGTTCACGTCCAGCGGCACCGCCAACATCGCCGGCGCCTTCGCCGGGTCGCCCGCCGCGTCGGGAATTCTCACCGTCGGCCCCGGGGCCACGGTCAATCTGAACGGCGCGACGAACCTGCGGACGACGGCCACCGTCAACGTCAACGGCGGCATCCTCAATCTGAATACGCTCAATGTCACGCCGGGCGCCGTCGTGAACTGGTCCGCCGGCAATATAAACCTGTCCAATGCGGCCGGCATCACCGGATCAACGCTCGACCTGTTCCTGGCGGGTACGCACACGCTGGGCACGAACCGGACGCTCTCCGCCACCGGCGGTACGATGAACCTCGACACGCCCCTGGCCGTCGAAGGGGGTACCCTCAACGTACCCAGTCTCGAAATCAATGCGCCGCTGCGCGTCGGGGAATTCGGCACCGTCACCGCCGGCGATTCGATCACCATCCAGTCCGGCCAAACCGTCCAGATCGAGGACTTCGGCACAATGGGCGCGACGAATTTCGCGCAGAACAACGGCGGGGTTTTGGAATTGAAGGGGTCGCAGGCCACGGTGTCCGGCTTCTTCGCGAACAACTTTGGCACCGTACAGGGCAGCGGTCGGTTTTCAGGCGGGATGAACAACGGCACGGGCGGCACCATCCGCGCCCGAACCGGCGATCACCTTGTCGTCCAGCAGCCCGGACTGACCAACCCGGGCATCATCGATCTCGCGGGAGGCACGGTCGAATACACGCACACACTGTCGAACCTGGGCAACGGCTCGATCATCGGTCGCGGCGTATTCCGCGGCGGCAGCGCCAACCCCGGGAGCAACGGCCTGAGCAACATCGGCCTGATCGCCCTCAGCGGCGGCACCACCGATTTCCATGGCGATGTCATCAACTCCGGGGGCGGCAGGATCGTGGCCTCCGGGGCGAGCGTCGTGACCTTTTTTGACGACGTCACGCACAACGGCGCCGAGATCCGCACCAACGCCGGCAGCCGGACCGTCTTTTTCGGCAGCCTGACGGGGGCGGGTCCCTTCACCGGCACCGGCGTCGTCGAGATCAACGGCGATCTGAAGCCCGGCAACAGCCCGGGCTTCGGCTCGTTCGCCGGCGATGTCGAGTTGGGCCCGCTGGGGGCATTCGACATCGAGATCGCGGGGACGACGCCCGGCGCAGAATATGATCGGGTGAGCGTGGCCGGGCTGTTATCGCTTGACGGCGCGATGGACGTCTCGCTGGTCGGCGGTTTCATGCCCGCGCTGGGCGACTCGTTCGACGTGTTGGACTGGGGCTCCCTCAAGGGCACGTTCGCCGACATCCATTTGCCGCCGCTCGCCGGATCACTGGACTGGGATATCTCAAACCTCTACACCGCCGGCACCCTCAGCATCATGCCTGAGCCGGGCATGCTCGCTCCGGTGGCTCTCGCTTTGGTCTGCTTCGTGCGCGGCAGCCGTCAAGCATTCGGGCCCGAACCTCCGGCATAGGGGCGATGGATGCGTGGGCGCCAAACGCTGTCCTGTTCATCCGCCTCACCGTTCTGCCTGGGGAACAGTTGCAGATGTACCGCCGACTTCTCCTCCCACACCAGACAGGAGCCAGTCAGCCTTGCATCCGACAGGCGGTAGTCTCGCCCCTCGCCCGGCGACGGAAAGACCTCCCAGTTGCCGGACATGGCCGTGTCCAGCGTGGTTTGGATTTCAGTGATGTTGACGGCCGGGAGTGTACCGCCATCCAGCAGACGGTATTCCGGCTGATCCAGCGATATGCCCAGAATCGGTACCACCTGAAGACCATGCTTGCTCTGGGCGGGGTCCAGGCGGACGGAGCCGGTTCGCTCGGCGATGGCGCGGGTCATGGCTGGTTCTCCCGTGATGTGGCAACCCGCGGCCTGATGACCGCAAGGTGCTCGAACGGTCGGGACGCAACAAAAGTTGCCGGTAAAGCATTCGGGCCGCCGACAGTCCAGTCAACCACGGGCCTGGCTATCACCGCCGCCGCAGCGAGCATGAAAGACGGGTCTCCTCCGGGCCGGCGAGCCTCGATTGTCCTCGCGACAAGGCTCTCTGTGGCCGAAACGCGGGGAGAAAAGCCCGAACAGCCGTAGGCATGCCACATGGGCAGGACCTACAATCCTTGGAGACGGCCGGGAGATGCACCCAGGCGAGCCTGGCGTGAATATGCCCCCCGGCAAGCCGATGGACGTGGGTCGAGAGGAATGGACCACAAGGGCTTGCCGACGGCGCATGCCTTGGCTTGCCGCGTGGCGATTCAAGGACGATTCAAGGCGAGGTACAAATCATGCGAAATGCGATCAAATCGTGGAGCTGGCTTATCTTGCTGGCGGGTGGTTTGCTCTTTGTCCTGATGGGGGCCGACTGCGGGGGGGACGACTGCGAGAACATCGAGGATTTCAGTGATTGGCTCAGATGCGTCGGCGGCGACATCGAGGACTGGTTCTGATACAGGGCGGCCTTGCCCCTGTGATGGCCATCTTCACTTGCCCTTCGTTTCTGTCCCCGCTTATCCCCGCGCCCGGGATCTGCGCTCGAAGTACTCCTCGATTTGCTCGAGCGTCTTGCCCTTGGTCTCGGGCATGAAGAACGCAGCGGTGATGAAGTAGACCACCGTGCACCCGGCCCACAGGAAGAACATGGCATGGAAGCCGTAGTTGCCGACCACCGGGAGAAAGAAGAGCTGCAGGAGGATCTGGACGCCGGTGTTGAGCACCATTGCGATGCCCATGCCGGTCGCGCGGATGCGGGTCGGCATTAACTCGGTCAGCGCCAGCCAGACACAGACGCCCGGCCCCACGGAATAGAAGCAGATGAACAGGCAGAGGAAGCACGTGACCAGCCAGCCGGTGGCGGGCGAGGGGATGGGGCCGTACTTGGCCCGCAGGATAGCCAGTTTCCCTTTGTCTCTCTCCGTTTTCTCGATGACCATCGTGCCATCGGGCAGCTTCTTGAACTTCTCATCCACCATGGGCTTGATCGTCAGCGTCCGGCCGCTTTCCTCCTGAGCGTTGGAGAAGGCGGACGCGACGGCCTGCCGGAAGTATCCCTGGTCGTCTGCATAGCGGTAGAGCACGCTCAACTGTGCCGGGTGGTCGCCCTCCATCTTGCCGAGCGTCGCTGTGTCAACCTTCACGGAGAGTTCGCGGCCATCCACTGAAATGTGCCCCGCGACCGTGTCCGCAATGTCCACACGCTTGGCCTCGAACTGACGGTACACAAAACCGCAGATCAGCAGGGAAACAATAATGCCAAACGTGCCGACGGAGAGCAGGATTTTGCGCCCCAAGCGGTCGACCAGGGCCGCGCCGACCAGGGTCATGACGCAGTTGATGGACATGAGAATCACCCCGCTCTGCGACGCCTGCACATCGCTCATGCCCGATCCCTGGAAGATCACGGCCGAGAACGCGATGATCGAGTTGATGCCGGTGGCCTGGTTGCAGGCCAGCACGATGCAGGCAATGATGAAGGGTACAACATACTTGTACTGCAAGAGGGAGGAGACGAAATCGCCGATTCCGGTGCTTTCCGTCTGCCGGGCGGCCACCTGGCCCATCTCCGAAATCTCCAGCCGCGTCTCCTCCTCGCTGCGCGAGCGGTGCAGGATGCTTTCCGCCTCCGCCGCACGATTGCGCCGGAACAGCCATCGCGGCGACTCCTTGAGGAACAGCGCGCCGAGGGTGTAGAGTACCCCGGGAACCGCCGCCGTAAG
>CAZPIO010000107.1:0-27083 GCA_964586235.1 uncultured Planctomycetales bacterium | reverse complement strand
CGCCCCATTGCCAGCGGATCTTGGCCCCGTCGTAGATGTAGGTCTTGGTCACCGGGACCGCCGAGGCGTTGATCAACTCGATCTGCTTGATCTGGTTGTTGTTGACCGTGGTCGACTCGGGCAGGGTGTACATGCGGTACTCGCCGAAGGCCCGGCTGACGTCCTTGCCCCGCTCGGTGGTGGGGGCGAGCTTGGTCATCATGATCTTGTAGTAGTCCTGGCCGAAGCCGAAGTCGAACCGGCGGTAGTCGATCTTGGGGTCGCCGGCCAGCAGCTTGACGGCCGCGTCCTTGTAGCCGGTGCCGGTGTTGTTTTCGATGGTCACCCAGCCGGACACGTCGAGCTTGGTATCCTCGGCGTTGAGCACCAGGTTGTAGTCGGCCCGCCAGCGGATGTTGCTGGCGATGTAGCTGACCTCGACCGCCTGCTTGCCCTCCTTGTTGGTGGCCAGCTCCCAGACCAGCGTCGGGCGGGTGAGCAGGCCCTCGGGCAGCGAGCTGAACTGGATGCGTTTGATGTGCTCGCCGCGTTCGACCATGAAGATCGGGCCCTTTTCCTTGTCCTTGGCCAGGACCAGTTGACGGCCGTCGAAGCTCATGAGCGTGCCTTCGTAGGTCTGGCCCTCGGCGCCGGCCGTGCCGGCGGTGAACACGGTGATCGGCTTGTCGATGTACTTGGTCAGCAGCTTGTCGGCGTTGACCAGGTCGAATTCGTAGTTCTGCTCGACCACCGAGGCCTCGGGGTCGGTCAGCGAGCGGAAGTAGACGCTGGTGGCGTCGATGGTGCTGGCCACGTCGCGGAAGCGGATGATGTTGATGCCCCTCTTGAGCGGATCATCGAGCATGCGCCGGTCTTTGACCAGGGCGTAGTTGTCGTTGTAGACGGTCAGCTTCACGCCGGTGTCCGGCTTGGTGGCTTCCTGCGCGAAAGCCGGAACGGCGACGGCCGTGGCGATGAGCAGTGCGAATATCGAACGTGTCATGATTTGTTCTCCCAATCAGTAGCTATTAGCTCTTAGCTGTTAGCTCTTGCTTGCTCCTGTCGTCCCTTGTGATTTCTGAACCCTGATCGCGGCTGCAAGCCGCTCCTACAAATACTGAACCCTGAACCCTGAACCCTCACCACGTGTACCTCACGCTGTACGTCACCTTGGCCTCGCCGTTCGCGGGGATTCTTGCCTCGAAGGTGATGGTCCTGAAGTCCTTCTTCTTGTACTCCTGGCTCGACTCATAGATCTCCCAGTTGCGGTTGCCGTCGAGGAATTCCAGGATCTCGACGGTCACCGGCTCGCTCTTGTGGTTGCGCACGCGGACCTGCCAGTCCTGCTCTTCGACCTGATGGCCGGGGACCCGCTTGCCGGTCTGCACCCGCTCGCCCTTCACGTCGAAGGCCTCGCCGATCTTGATCTTGACCAGTTCATCCTTGGGCGTGTGGTCGATCGAATCCATGCCGATGAACTCGTTCTGCTTGTCGACGTCGACCTGGTAGACGCGGATGGGGCCCTTGGGAAGAGGAATGCCGAGGCCCTCGCGGGTTTCCTTCGCATTCTTGAATTCCAGGATGACGCTGACCCTGTCGCCCTCGCCACGGTACTGGTACTTTTTGTTCACCGGGATCGCATCGATGTTGATCAGCTCGATCTGCTTGGTCTGGCGGTCCTTGATGGTCGTCGGGCGCGGCAGTTCGTATAAATGGTATTCGGCGAAGGCTTTTTCCTCGAAATCCCTGCTTTCCGCTGCGGGCATCCTCGCTGCACGCAAGCCCCTCAAGCGCTGGCCGGCCTGCTCGATCCTGTCCTTGACCACGTTGACATCCCCGGCCATTAGCTTGAGGTGGGCATCCTGGTAGGTACGGCCGGAGCGGTTGTCCACCGTCACCCAGCCGGACAGGTCCATGGTCTTGCCGTCAGCATCGGCGACCGCGCGGTAGTCGACCCGCCAGTTGACCCCGTTGGCCCGATAGGAGACCTCGACCAGGTGGTCGCCGGCCTGCTTGGCGCTGACCAGCCAGACCAGCGTGGGCTTGGTCAGCAACCCGCCGGGCAGGGCCGAAAAACGGATGTCGCGGACGTTTTTGCCCCGCGGGACCATCTGGATGCCGTCTTTGGCGGCCAGGACGAGCTGGCCGTCGTCGAAGCTGAGCAACTTGCCTTCGATGGGCTGGCCGTCGCGGGTGATCAGGCTGATGTCCTTGTCGATGTACTTGTCGAGGAGCTTGCCGGCGCTGACCAGGTCGAACTCGTAGTTCTGCTCGATGACTTTGGCGTCACCGGCGGGCTTGAGGCTCAGGAAGTGGACGGTATCGGGGACAATGGTCGCGGCCACGTCTTTGAATTTGACCTCCGAGCGCCCGGCGGCCAGCGGCATCGTGCGCCGCTCGCGGATGATGGCGAAGTCCTGGTTGTAGACGGTCAGCCCGACGCCCTCGGTGGGCTCGGGGGGTTGGGGCGTTTGGGCCCGGGCCATGGTCGCGGCGAACATGAGGGTTGCGACCGCGATGGTTGTAGGAGCGGTCTGTAACCGCGACCTCCGGCGATCGCGGCTGCAAGCCGAGCGAAGCGAAACCCGCAGTGGTGGGCCGCTCCTGCAACCGGGGTCGCGGCTGCAAGCCGCTCCTACAGACCGGCCGAGGGGTGAGTCGGCCGGCGATGCTTCCCGTGTTCTGTGGATCGATTCTGTTACCATTGGTAATCCACCGTGTAAGTGATGGTCTTTTCGGCATCGGGCTGCAGCACGAAATCGAAGTGGATCGTGCTGACGTCCTGTCGCGTCCACGGGTCCGTGGTCAGGGTGATCGACCAGTTGCGGTTGGGCACCAGTCGTTCGACGAAGCGGGCCTGGATCGGCTCGCTCCTGTGATTGCGCATTCGCAGGCGGACGGTGCGGGTCTCCTGGTGCCGGCCGGGGCGGGTCATGCTCATCTCGGTCCGCTCGGCGGTCACGTCGAATGCCTGGCCGAGGCTGAGCTTCACTTCCTCATCCTTGCTGGTGTGGTCGATTTCCTGGCTGGTCAGCAACTGCATGTCACCGTCGGGGTCGCGCTGCATGATCCGGACGCGTCCCTTGGGCAGCGGCATGCCCAGCTTGTTGTCCTTCTCGTTTTTGAACTCCAGGCGGACAGCGACGTGTTGCTGGCCCTCCTGGCCGGGGATTGGATCGAAGACGTACCGTCGCAGAGTCTTGACGCCCTCAGCCTTGAGCAGCTTGAGCTGCTTGATCTGCTGGTCCTTGACGGTGCTGGGGGCGGAGAGGGTGTACAGGTGGTATTCGAAGAAGGATTTCTCGACGAACGCCTTGTCGGCGAATTTGTTGAGCGAGAAGAGGGCGTCGCCTGCGTATCTGACCTGATAACCGTAGCTGACGCGGGCTCGGAACTCCCGAACCGCCCACGGGTCTTCCACGCGGTTGACATCGCCGGCGATGAGCTTGATGCCCGCGTCCTTGTAGGTCGAGCCGCTGCGGTTCTCGATGGTGACCCAGCCCTGCAGGTCGAGGCGGTCGCCTTGTTCCATGGTCCCGGGGGTCACGGCGGCGATGTAATCGGCGTTCCACTTGGCCAGGCCGCAGAGATAGGTGAGCGTGGTGTCGTGCTGGCCGGGCTTTTGCGTCCGCAGTTTCCAGACCAGTGTGGGTTTGACGAACAAATCCCTGGGCACGTCGGGAAGGCTGATGGCACGCAGTGAGTTGCGCGGAATGGTTTCGGTCTTGCGGTCGCCGCCGTTGCCTGAGGGCGGCCGATCGGTCAAGACGACGTTGGCGTCGTCGTGCGAGCAGAGGTATCCCTCGAACTGCTTGCCGTCCTTGGCGATGCACGAGATCTTCTTATCGATGTATCGCTTGAGCAGGGCCCCGGCGGTGGCCAGGTCGTATTCGAAGTTCTGTTCGGCCACGAGCGTGCCTGTCGGATCGGTAACGCTCATGAACCGCACGCTGGTCGGGTCAATGGTCGCGGCGACGTCGGTGAATCGGACGGTATTGTCGCCCTTCTTGAGGTTGAGCACGAGGCGGTGGTCTTTGACCAGGATGGTACCCCTGGGGCCTTCGGCGGGCGGTCGGCCGGGCATGTAGAGGGTGTTTTCCTCGGCGGTTTCGTTGAAGACGGTGATCTCGATATCTTTCTGGACCACGCGCACCGGTTGGTCGAAGGCCACGGCGACGGGGCCGACGGAGAGGTAGGCAATGAGGCCGACGGCAATCGCGATCATGGCTGCCACCCCCAGAATGGCGACCACGGGTCGCGGCAGGACCAGTTGCCGTTGGACCTGCGGGATAGCAGCGATTCGCTCCCGCATCTGGTCCCACGACCGCAGGCGAGGCTGTGCGTCGGCACCGGCCTGGTCGAGGATCTGTTCGAGATGTCGATCCGATTCTTCTGGCACCGATCAGACCTCCACCCGATTGGACAACTGCTCCCGCAGACGGGTGTACGCCCGCGACAGGCGGCTGCGAACCGTCCCGGCCGGCACACCCAGGGTCCTGGCCACCTCTTCCGTTGACATTCCCGAGAAGTGGCGAAGCGAGACGGCAATTCGATAGTCCTCCGGCAGGGCCCCGACGGCCGCATGGACCTCGACGCTGCTGTCGCAGGCCGGGTCGAGGGCGACGGATCCGGCCGGCTCGCCCTCGAGGGCGGCGAATCTGGGCCTGCGGGATGCGTTAATGATGACATTGCCGGCGATCCTGAATAGCCAGCCGGCGAACGCGCCGGGGTCTCGCAGGCGAGGCAGATGCTCCCACGCCTTGCAGAGCACTTCCTGGGCGACGTCCTCGGCGTCATCGCGGGCTCGGATTCTGCCGTTGACGAAAGCGATCAGCGGGGCGCGGTATCGGTGGACCAACGTCATGAAGGCGTCGGCGTCACCCTTGGCCGCAAGCTTGACCGCTTCCGCGTCGGGCAGTTCCACGTTTCGCCCCTGTCTTTGCACTATTAGACGCGCGGCGGGCGATTCTGCTCCCGGAATCCGGCGTTCCGGGCGATTTTTCTGAACGGATCCTGACGACCATGGTACCGCCCGAGAGGGGGCATGCAACGGGCAGCTCTTGACGAGCCACGGGTCCGAGACTCGAGGTGGCGAGGTTTATCCCCGTGGTTTTTTGTTACGCGGGTTCGACGGACATGGTGAAGAACCGGCAGGATGACTTCGACAGGCTCAGTCCAAGAAACCTGCCGGCTCGTCAAGAAGAAGACCGGCAGGATGAACCTGCCGGCTCGTCAAGGCTGGTGCTTGGCCTTCGCTTCGGCTGTTTGAGTGAGGGTGGCCGATGACGCCTTGATGCCATTGACGTCGTTGAGCATGCAGTTGAGGCCGGCGGCGGTGAGGACACGGCCGGCGGGCAACTGAACCTGTTTTTCGAACCCGCTTTGGAGATCCTTGCCGCCGCGGAAGAGTTTCTCTTCACCGAGCGTGCCGTCCTTGCCGAGCGGGCGTGCCCAGACGCCCATGCGTTTGACGTCCCATTCGGGGGCGATGCCGGCGCCGAAGCCGGTGGCCACATAACCGGGCGGCAACTCGATCTCAGCTTCCAGACCCGCGTCGCGCTCCCAGCCGGTGCGGAGTTGTTCGGGTTCGCCCAGCGAGCCATCGGGCATGAGCGGCTGGATCTTCATCCACATGGTGGTGATGTTGTCGTAGTGCGCGCGGGCTCCGAGGCCGGTGATCACGTAGCCGGGCGGGGCCGGCAAGAACCCTTCGCATCTGTCGTCGGCTTCGATCTTGGGATCGACCAGCACCAGCGAAAGCCGCTCGGCGGTGCGGATCGGAGGGGCGTCGGCTGCGGCCGGGGCGGGCCCGAGATCGTAGACGTGGACGTGATCGACGTATGCGCTGGCCGCGTCGAGGTCGCGCCAGCGGAAGAAGCCGAGCCCGATGGTGGCCTGCTCGGCGGTCGCGACCCAGCGATGCTCGAAACGCTGCCACGCACCGTCGGTCCAGTACCATTGGCTCGAATTCTGGCCGTCGAACTCGGTTCCGCCAGCCGGGTCGGCGAACAGGCGGACTCGCGTGTCGCCGCGAGGCCCGTTGTTCACCGATGTGAAGCCCATCGCGGCCAGGACATATACGTGACCGGGCGTCGTCGGGATTTTCTGCGAGAGCGTGCTCTTGGCGAAGACCTGGTCACGCTTCTGGCCGGCAAAGTGGGTAAACCCGGCCAGGCGGCTGCCCCAGCGCGTCCCGATCTTGAGTTTCTTGAGTTCGGACTTGCCCTGCATGCCGACGTCCGGGGCGTCGAGTATGCCGGCCGGCTCGGCCTGCCAGCCATTGAGCCCGTCCTCGAATTCGGCGTTGGTCAGTTCGACCACCTTACGGTATCTCAGCGGACCGGGCTCGCTCCCCGAAGCGATTTTGCGTGGAGCCAGATTGACGAAGCAGGGCGGATAGGGCGGCGGCGAAAGCACAAGGGCCTCGATTTCCTTGGCTCGCGGCGCACGAACATGATAAAGCGGTGTCTTCCAGATCATCCCCGTCGGCCCAGTTGCCAGGAGTCGGAAATCGTACTCGTGTCCCGGCCAGATGGGGATGAGCGTTTCGGTCTTGCCCTTTTCCATGTCGACGTGCTGTATGTCCGGCCCGGCGCCTTTCATGCCCGCTCCGCGGATCTCGATGCGTGTCTCGGTCGGGAAGTTCTGAGACCACGCCAGCTTGAGCTTGCTGTCCTGTGGGAATGAGGCGGTCAGGTTAAAGATGGCCGGCAGGGCCCCGGGTTGCGGCTCGCCATAGACGGTGGCGTGGAGATCTCTCGCGACGATGGCGACATCCTGGTCCTTGGGCAGCTCAGCCTTGTGGACGACGGGATACGCTTCGATCATGTACCGGGCGCCAGGGGTCACGGGGAACTCGTCGGTCGCGAAGAGGAACGGAGCGGCGTGCGGGCCGTTTTCGGGGCCGCAAGTCAGCCCGCGCTTTGGGCCGGCGACGATTTTGCCATCCTCCGAACGAACGCGGATGACCATGTCGCAGCAATTGTGTTCGGTGGGCGGATTCATGAGGATCGGCGAGACGGTTAACGAGATCATGCGGACGTTGGGCGTCTGGGGGATGAACCATACGCTTGGCTTGTCATAAACCCATCCTTCCTCGTCGGTGCCTTCGATGATTGCCCGCGTGAGATCCGCAGGCTCCTCGACGATCCAGAGGGCCAGGTCGCTCTCCGGCCGCGGGGTGCCGTCCATGTACAGGAGGCCGCCGTCGTAAGCGTTGCCTCGCGAGTGCAGATAAGGCATCCAGGGCTTGCCGTCCTCGCGCCACATCCGGATGCCGTACGTATGGCCGGGGACCATCGGCGCCTGGCCGGCGATCCAGCGGGCCGAACCCCATTCCATCGAGTGGCCGGACGCAAAGGTTTTCGTCGGGCCAACCTGACGTCCGCCAGGTCCGCCTTCAATGAGAGCAGCACGGAAGACGCCCGGTTCGGAGGCGACCAGAAGCGTAACGCTGACCAGTTCGGTCGAGGATGCGGTGAAGGTCTGGATGAACTCGCGGGC
This sequence comes from uncultured Planctomycetales bacterium, assembly GCA_964586235.1. Classification (GTDB taxonomy): domain Bacteria; phylum Planctomycetota; class Phycisphaerae; order UBA1845; family PWPN01; genus JAUCQB01. The sequence goes on along the minus strand of CAZPIO010000107.1, from coordinate 19,601 downwards.
GGACCAGCCCCACACGCAGCCGTCCGGTTCGTAGACGTGGTCGATGACCATGTCGGCGCTGTTCACGCGGGTCTCGTCGGCCTGGGCGCCGGAGATCATCCGCGGGTAGATGGAGCAGTGTTCTGCGAAGGTGAAATCCATGAGCCCGTAGCAGAAGGGGAACTCCGTATAGCCCTCGTCGGCCATACCCGTGTTGCCGATTTCAACCCGCTTATCCTGTGTCCAGACGGAGCGAGTTTTCGGCAGGATGGGGGCATTGTTCTGCGAGCCGACCATGCGGTAGAAGAGCTGCCGGCCGCGCGGCTTGTGCTCGGCCTTGGGTTCGGCGGCTCTGGCCGCGGTGCCAAGCATCGTCATCCATGCGAGACCGGCAAGAGCCAGTTGGGCAAGTCGCAAGAACACAGGCGCGCTCCTTTCACATGACGGCAAAGCTGTCCATCGGGCCCCAATCGGATGTATAGATCACCCCCGCAACATCTGGAGAGATCGGCAGGAACAGTACGAGATTGGGTCGGGAAAGTCAAACTCTGATGTTGCATGGTATCCGCACTGTTCACGGAGTTCGCCACGGTTGCCACGGCAAGCGGGCCCACGGCGGACGGAGACACGCGGTGGCGGCACGCAAATGGGTTGTGCTTCCATTCGCGGCGTTATTTCGAACAGCATCGGCGGGCATTATTGGTGCTGCCGTAGATTGTAATGTGTTTTCGGGAAGAGGGCCGACGAGGGCCTCGGTCTCACCGGGTGGTCATGTTGTCGTGGCCGGGGGCGACATCTGGGGCGCGAAATCAGGGATGTCGCAGAGCCCGTGGCCGAGGGCCTTGCCCTGCCAGGTATCGCGGCTGGCCAGGGTTCGACGGATGTCGTCGAGAACACCCGCTTTGTCGAGGCACCACGGGGGCGCGACCAGGACGTCGCTTGGAGCATCGGCGTGCATGCGCTGGATGACCATGGTCGGGGGCAGGACTTCCAGCACATCGCAGACGAGATCGACGAACTCCTGACGGCCGAGCAGAGTGATCTCTCCGCGCTGATACTGTGCCGCCATCACGGTGTCGCGCATGATGTGCAGCAGGTGGATTTTGATTCCATCGATGGGCAGGGCGGCGAGCCGGCGGTGGGTGTCGAGCATCATCTCGCGAGTTTCGCCCGGCAGGCCCAGCACCGTGTGAGCGCAGATCCTGATCCCGCGGTCTCGGGTCATCTCGATGGCGTCGAGGAACTCGCGGTAGCCGTGACCGCGGTTGATGGCTTGAAGCGTGGTGTCATGGGCGCTCTGCAGGCCGTATTCGAGCCAGACTTCGCCATGGCCGGTGTAACCGGCGATCAGGGCGATCTTTTCCAGGTCGACGCAGTCGGGGCGGGTGCCGATGGACAGGCCGACGACCTCCGGGAACTTCCAGGCTTCGTCGTACAGGGCCTGGAGATGGTCGACCGGTGCATAGGTGTTGCTGTAGGCCTGGAAGTAGGCGATGAACTTCGTGGCCTTGGAGCGTCGGCGGGTCTGTTCGATACCCCGCTGAATCTGCTCACGGACCATCGCGGGGTCGGTCCGGGCGTTGGGGCTGAACCCGGCGTTGTTGCAAAATGTGCAGCCGCCGTAGCCGCGAGTGCCGTCGCGGTTGGGGCAGGTGAATCCGGCGTGAATGGTGACCTTGTGCACTCTGCAGCCGTATCGGCTGCGGAGGTATCGACTGAACGGATAGTAGCGCGAAGAATCGGTCATTGTTCGCTATCGGCACAAGGCAGCGCGGATTGTCCAGGTCTGGCCAATTGTAGGCGCTTATTATCCCAGAACCGAAGACGGATTGCCATCTGATCGCGCCCTGTGACAGCGGACAGGCAAAAGGTATAATCGGAATGATCGGTTTCCGCTTCCGCCGCCGCATGAGTCGCCCGGCGTGCGGTAATGAATAGGAAGGATGCTGAGGGCATTTGTGAACGGGGACGGAGTGATAGATCGACGTCGTTTTCTGGCGGCTCTGGGCGGCTTTGCTATGGCTCGGGGGGCGGTGGCGGCGGTCTCGACCAGCCGTCCGGCGAGCCAGGCTTCTGCACCGGAGTCATCTCACTGGGATGATCCCCCTCCAGGCTCAGTGGTGGGCAGGATCTTGTTCGACGGTCAGGCGCCCGACCCGGCTCCGATCGATTGCAGCGCGGACCCGAACTGCGCCGCCCTGTACAAAAGCGAGCCGCTGTTGACCGAAGATCTGGTCGTTGGCCCGGGCGGTGGGCTGGCCAATGTGTTCGTGTCGATCAAGAAGGGTCTTGAAGCGGGCCGCAAGTGGCCGGTGCCGCAGCGTCCGGTGGTTCTGGACCAGAAAGGCTGCCGGTATATACCGCATGTTTTCGGGGTGATGGCCGGTCAGCCTCTGGATATCGTCAACAGCAGCCGGATCAACGAGGTGCCGCACGGTTATCCTCAGCGCAATCCGGAGTTCAGCTTCACCCTCCCGAAGCGGGGCATGCGCAAGACCGTCGTTCTGAACGAGCCGGAGGCTTTTCGGATCGGTTGCGATGTCCACCCGTGGGAGGTCGCATGGTGCCACGTCGTTGCACACCCCTTTTTCACGTTGACGGACGCCGAGGGCCGCTTTATGATTCGCGACCTGCCGCCGGGGGAGTACGAGTTGGAACTGTGGCATGAATTGCCGACGCTCGGTTCGAGGACCCAGGCGGTGCGAGTGGAAGCGACGCGGGCGGCGCGAGTTGCCGAAGTGAAGTGGCCGCCGACCGCGAAGCAGTGACAAGTCTGGTCCAAAATGGGTGTTCCCCGGGAGTTGATCATGTCCAATCGGTGGTGCTGGGTGTTAGCTGCGGTTCTGGGTTTATTGCCGATGATGATGGGCCAGTCGGGATGCGATCTGCCGTGGGTGAAACCGCCGCCGGTGGTGCCTTCCGGCCTGCTGGTCAACATCCAGGTGGATGCCGAGACGGAGGACGTCGACGGCTTGAACAAGCTGGTCAACGAACTCAAGGCGAGGGGAATCACGACTACTATCTACGTGACCGCCGACTACATCAACAAGGGCAACAACCAGTTGATCCAGAATCTCTACCGCGACGGCTTTGAGATCGCCCTGCACGGCTATTACAGCGGCGAGCAGGTGGCGACGATGACATACGAGGAGCAGTTGGACCTTCTGACGCGGGCCAGAGATGCGGTTCAGGGCTGCCAGCCGTGCGGCTCGTACAAGCCGGTCACCGGTTTCCGGCCGCAGTACTTCAGCCAGAACGAGGACACGTACAAGGTGTTGGAGACCCTGGGGATCGAGTACAACAGCGGCTTCAAGGCCGCGCAACTGGCGATGCCGGGGCATGAGGCGGACTATGGTCCCTATGAGGTGTCCGGCGAGGGATACGATTTCACGGTGGTGCCGTTCACGACGGTGGCCTGGAACGACAAGACGGTGTACCTGTGCGACCTGGCCGCGGGCTCGGCGGAGATGATGACCGGCGAGCAGTGGGGGCAGGTGCTGCAGGACGGCATCGATGAGGCGATCGCCAATGACCGGCCGTTCATCGCCCTCTTCCACGGCTACTACAGCGGGGTGGCCGAGCACACGGACTACTTCGACGCCTTCGTGGCTATGCTCGATCGGCTCGAAGCCGAAGGGGCCACTTTCGTGACCACCAGCGAGCTGGTGGCGGAGTACGCCCAGTAGAGCGGTTCACAATCAAGGGTTGCGGCGGCCGGGGCGGGCGACTGCTCCGGCCGCGTTTTTTCGTTGATCTGTGCAACAGTCTTCGTTCCCGAGCCTCCGGACCGGGGGACAGGCGGAGCACCCTTCCCCTCGTGGCGCGGTCCGTATGTTCAGCGTCTGGCCCGAATACTCGGCGACCGCTATTCGCCGGCGTAGGCGTGCTCCAGGCTCGGGATGTCAAGCTTCTTCATCTGGAGCATCGCCTTCATGACTCTTTCCGATCTCCTGGCATCCTTGTCCGCCTTGACCAGAATCACGAACCGCATGGCACCGTCTCCTTCGACTCTTGCCGGGCATGCGATTCTTCGGGCGCCGCGTAGAGCATCCAGGACACGCCGAAGCGGTCGGCGACCATGCCAAACCGCCGGGAGAAAAACGTCCTGGTGAGCGGCATCTGTACCTGCCCGCCGTCGGCGAGAGCAGCGAACAACCGCTCGACCTCCGTCTCGTGTGACGGTGTGAGCACCAGCGAGAATCCCCTGAAATCCGGGTGCCCTTCGCACCGGCCGTCGGACACCAACACCGTGCTGTCGCCGATGCGTAACTCAGCGTGCATAACCTTGTTCTCGGTGCCGGGCCGGACCTTCGCCGGGTCGCAGGGCTCAGGGCTGTCCTTGAATCTCATGAGCATCGTCACTTCGGCGCCGAGGTTTCCGCGATAGAACTCGATCGCCTCCTCGCAACGGCCGTCGAAGAACAGATAGGGTTGAACTTGCATGGCATTCTCCTTTCAGTGTGTGCCAATGGTTCCTGCAACAGAAACACCACTGCCGCCGGCCTGACCCGTGGGCAGGCCCGCGAGTTCCAGGACCGGCCGAACCTCGACGGTCCCCTTGCGGGCCGCGGGGATCCGTGAGGCGATGCCGATCGCCTCGTCGAGGTTCGCCGCCTCGATCAGAAAGTAGCCGCCGAGCTGTTCGCGCGTCTCGGCGAACGGACCGTCGGTCACGAGCCGTTTGCCGTTGCGCACCCTGACGCTGCTCGCCGTGGAGACAGGCTGCAGCGGAGCCGCGGCCAGGTACTGCCCGGACTCATGCAGCTCATGCGTGAATTGCGTAGACTCCTCGTAGCAGTGCTGCCGCTCGGAGTCGGTCCAGGTGTTTTCGTCACTGTAGATCAGCAGCAGGTATCTCATGATCGTCTCTCCATCGTGGAGTCGAAACCCCGGAGCCGCGCCCCCTGTCTGTTCCGACAAAGAGGTGCGCGTTGCGGCGTTGCTCACGCATTCTGCATCTGGGTCCGGGTGCGCTCCGCCACTACTTCGTTGATGGTCTCATCGGCCGGACGAATCTCGAACGGGCCTCCCAGACGCACCCCGGGGTGCCTGGACATCAACTGGATGGCCTGGTTCAGGTCCTTGGCCTCGAGGATCAGGATTCCGCCCAACTGCTCCTTGGTCTCGGCGTAGGGGCCGTCGGTGATGGACACTTTTCCGTTCTGCCACCGCAGGGTGACGGCGCTCCTGGCGCTTTGGAGCGCTTCCCCGCCCGCGAAGTGACCGTTCTTCCGCAGGAAATCGTCGTAGGTGAAGCACTCCTCGATCATGGCGTTTCGCTCGCTCTCGGACATCGCCTCCCACTTTCCGTCTTCGATGTATCCCAGGCAAATGTATCTCATGTTTCTCTCCTGGCTGTTATTGCCCGAATCCCTGAACGTTACGAGGACGCGACAGCCTGTACTCCAACCGAGCGATCGACGGGCAGCGTCGGACCGCACATGGTGATCGCAGGCACCTCGTCGAGGTCCTCGCGCTCGATGAGGTTATTGCATGCCGTGTGCTCGCGTGGTGCGTACACCTCCTGGCTGCCACGGGGGAACTCTTCGATCGGACGAATCTCGAAGCAACCCCCCAGGCGAACACCCGGATGTTTCGACATCAGCCGGATGGCATGGCTCAAGTCCTCGGTCTCGAGCACGAGGATTCCCCCCAACTGGCCCTGCGTCTCGGCGAAAGGGCCGCCGGTGACCGATACTCGTCCGTTCTGCCACCGCAGGGTGGCGGCGTTCCGCATGATTTGGATCGCTTCGCCGCCGATCATGTGACCGTTCGTCCGGAGTGCTTCGTCGTATGCCAGGCACTCCCTCAGGCGGGCGATCCACTCGAGTTCGGACATCGTCTCCCACTTGTCCTCATCATAGTACCCAAGGCAGATGTATTTCATTGTTGCCTCCAGACCGCTGTGGCGCTCCTTTCACCCTGTAGTCGATCGGAGAGGGCCGAAATCGACATCCGGTCTGGTTCTGTCGTCATTCAGCGCCGTCCCGGGGGAATTGATGCGTTTTCGCCATTTCAGCTCGGCAGCTCAGCAAGCCGCCGTTCGAGAAATCGGCGCTCCGGCTCCTGATGTGCGAGGCTGAGCGCCTGTCGGTAGGCGGCTCGGGCCTCCGTGGCTCTTCCCAAGCGACGGTACAAGTCGGCCCTCGCCGCGTGCGCCAGATGATAGTCGGTCAGATCGCCGCGCGCCAGGATGGCATTGATCAGCTCCAGGCCTGCCGCAGGGCCATCGCGCATCGCGATCGCCACGGCGCGGTTCAACTCCACGACAGGCGAAGGTGCCGCCAACCCCAGCGCATCGTAGAGTTCGACCGCCCGGCCCCAGTCGGTCGCCGTGGGGCTGGGCGCCCGGGCATGCACGGCCGCAATGGCCGCCTGGAGCGTGTACGGCCCGGCCGGGCCTGACGAGATTGCCTGACCGAGCAGCGCCAATCCTTCCGCGATGTGCTGCCGGCTCCAGAGCGAGCGGTCCTGGTCCTCCAGAAGAATCAGTTCGCCCGCCGGCGAGGTGCGGGCGACGCGCCGTGATTCGTGCAGCAGCATCAGCGCGAGGAGTCCGGCCACCTCCGGCTCCGGCAGCAGCTCAACCAGGAGACGGCCGAGGCGAATCGCCTCGCCCGAGAGGTCCGCCCGCGTCAGCGAATCGCCCGAGGAAGCGGAGTAGCCCTCGTTGAACACGAGGTAGACCACCTGCAGCACCGCGTCCAGCCGATCGGGCAAATCGGCCCGCGACGGCACCTGATAAGGGATGCGGGCGTCACGGATCTTCGCCTTGGCTCGAATGATCCGCTGAGCCACCGTGGGCGGCGCCGTCAGGAAGGCGCGGGCGATCTCCTCGGTGGTCAGGCCGCAGACCTCACGCAGGGTCAGCGACACTCTCGCCTCCGGAGGCAAGGCGGGATGGCAGCAGGTGAAGATCAGCCGCAGGCGGTCGTCTTCGACGCCATCGACGCTTTGGTTGACCTGCCCCTCGCCAGCCTGGGTGTCCGCGGCGAGCCGGTCGGCGAGTTCGGTCAGTGAAGCATCGAATCGGGCTCGCCGCCGCATGGCGTCGAGGGCCTTGAACCGGCCGGCCGAAACGAGCCACGCCCGCGGATTGACGGGGACGCCGTCCCGCGGCCATTGATCGACGGCTGAGGCAAAAGCTTCCTGAAGGGCCTCCTCGGCGAGATCGAAGTCGCCGAGCAGCCGGATCAGCGTGGCGAAGACGCGACGCGATTCAGAACGGTAGAGGGCGTCCAATGCGGAACGCACCTGCTCGGCATTGTTCTCACTCATCATTCGGACTCCCCGCACGGGACCAGAGCGGGTCACGCGGGATTCCGCGCCCGCGCCGAAAATGCCACCATTATCCTAGCCATGCCCGCCGGCCGAGCGTCGTTGCCGTCACCAGGGGCCCCTGGCGAAGGCTGGCAGCAGGTCCTCGCCGATGGCCCGAGTCTCTGTCCCGAGGGCCGGGCCGGGCTTGATTTGTCCCGTCCTTCAACCAGAATGAGCCGACCGTGGTTGGCCCGCGCCGGCGGTCTGCGTGGCAATCGCGGGTGTTCAACCTGACGAAAGGATGATCCCATGAGACGGTTGGTTCTGGGGTGCCTGCTGTTGTCGTTGGTTGCTTGGGCGGGATGCGCGCAGACGGACGGAAACAAGGTGTGCAGGCCGGGGGAATGCCCAAACTGCATTTGTGCCAAGCCGGTGCTGCGCCACGTCGTCCTGTTCAAGTTCAAGGATGGCACCAGCCTTGAAGATGCCAGGAAGGTTGAGGAGGCTTTCGCCGCCTTGCCCGGTAAGATCAAGGAGGTCGTGCGTTTCGAGTGGGGCACCAACGTGAGCCCGGAGAAGAAGGCCCAGGGTTACACTCACTGCTTCCTGCTGACCTTCCGTACCGCGGCCGACCGCGACGCGTATCTGGTACACCCGGCCCACAAGGAATTCGGCTCCATCGCCGGCCCGCACCTCGACAAGGACAAGATCCTGGTGGTGGACTATTGGACGAAGCGGTAGCTTGGGCCCGGGGCGGGGGGCGAGGGGCGAGGGATGGGGGATGTGAGCAGGGGCTGGGGAGAAGGGACGGGAGCGAGGCGCGGGACGACCGAATGGCTGTGGCACGGGAACACCGTGTGTGCTCCCGCAAGCTTTGTACGCGCCAAGGAGGATGTGTGATGGCCTTGATACGCAGCTACCGCGATCTCGATGTGTGGAAACAGGGAATCGAGATCTGCAAGGACGTCTATCGGCTCACCCGCCGGTTGCCACGACATGAGGTGTTCGGCCTTGGCGGCCAGATGCAGCGAGCGTCCGTCTCGATCCCCAGCAACATTGCCGAAGGTCACGCCAAGAGCACGGCACAATTCAGGAATCACTTGTCGACGTCGATGGGATCCAACGCGGAGCTGGAGACGCAGCTGATCCTCGCGGGTGATCTGTATCCGCACACGGCCGAGGCTGCGCAAGATTTGCTGGGCCGATGTGATACCCAGAATCGCCGGATCCGGACGCTCCTGAAGCGGCTGCCCGAGTGACCGCAGCGCTGGCGGGTTCTCACTTCCCTCGCCCCTCGCCCCCCGTCCCTCGCCCCCGTGCGAATGGCTCCACATGCTTTCGCATGTGGGCCTCCAGCACTGCGTAGTGTTCCTCCTCGTGATCGGCCAGCGTGGCGAGCAGTTCGTTGCGGAAGCGGTAGCCGCCGTCGGGGTTGGTGCAGGTCAGGACCGAGCCGTAGGTGACGTGGAGCAGTTGACGGCCGTCGTTGCAGTCGAGGACCGTTTGCAGTCTGTCGTCGGCCAGGTTCGCCGAACGCGGCACGGTCTCGATTCGGGCCGAGATGTGGTAGCTGGCCCGGTCGGTGTCGAAACGCTCGAACGCGAAATCCAGGATCCGCCGGAAGAGGCCGGGATTGACGCGAGCGATGACCCGCAAGGCCTCGAGGTAGCTCGTTCCGGCCGTCTTGAGATGGACAAGGCCCCGTGAGAGCCTCGCGGCGATCGGATAAACCGAGAACTTGTCGCTGCCGGAATGGAGGCTCAGCTTGTAAGGGCCGAGCGTCCGGGCGATGGCCGCGTGACGGGCGTATGACTCTTCGAAGGCCGCCAGATCTCCTTTGTAGTCGATGCCTTTCTCGAAGTCGCCGATGAACCGGGGCGCCAGGCTGACCCAGCGAACGCCCAGCCGCCGCAATTCGGCGGCGACGAAATAATGCTCGGCTTCGGTGGTAGGGGTGCTGGTCTCGTCTACGGAGACCTCGAGTTCGAAACCGTCTGGCCCGCGCTTCGAGACCAGGTGGCGGTACATCCCGGCGGTGTGGGCGATCGCACGACCGTACTTCACGAGCGCTTTCAGGAGGGCCTCTTCGGTGAAGCCCACGTCCCCGCCGTCCGCCAGCGCGAACCGCCCGGAGAGATAGCGTCTTCTCGTATCGTCCTCGGCGGTCTCCAGATCGCCCCAAGGCAGCGACTCGGCCGCTTGGGTTGCGGCCGCCGACGTCATGGTATCCGCCTCGCTGCACACGTGGTCGCCGGGGTCGATGGTGAACATGGTGAAGCCGGCGGCGGCGGTCGCATCGATGTCCGCGGTCGTCTTGAGATGGTCCGCGTCGCTACCGAAGCCTTCCCGCCATCCGGCCTGAAACACACCCCAGGTGGCGTCGTCCATGACGTTGTCGGGCGTGCGTTGCGTCCGCGTCATTTCACGGATCGATTGCTGGGCCAGGAAAGGGACGCATCCGGATCCGCGCATGGCCCGCAGGTGTCCCGGCGTGGCCAGTCCCAGGCGATCGCCGAGCCCTACGGATGTCGCCAGCCCGACGCGCCCAGGCGCGGTCCACGGGGCATGCTTGCGCAAGGCTGTGGCCGTCTCGTGGTCGGCGGCGATGAGCCCGATCCAGGCGCGGGTGTCCGCCTGGCACCATTCGGTCTTGAGACTGGTGAACGCGCCGAGATCCTTCTGATCGCCGACTACAAGAAGGCGACGAATCCGCCTCTGTTTGCCGAGGGCCAATACACGGCCGTCAGCAGGCTCCACGGATGCGGCATAGACCTCAAGCCCGGTGGCGTGTCGCAGCTCGTCGGCCGCCTGTTGCCGGAGGGCTTCGGAAACGGGTGTACCCTTCAGGAGCATGCTGATTGCGTTCATGGGTTCCTCAGGGGCCTGGCTGTCACCATTGGATTCGTGGGGCGTCGCCCCAGAGCAGTTCCAGGTCGTAGTAGCGGCGCTTCTCGGTGTCGAACAGGTGGACCACCACGTCGACATAGTCAGCCAGGAGCCAGGTCGCCGTCTCGTATCCGCTCACGCCGAATGGTTCATGGTCGTGTTTTCGACCGAACTCGGCGATATCGTCGGAGGTGGCGCGGATCTGCCGATCCGAGGTCCCGGTGCCGATGACGAAAAAATCCGCCACTGACGAGAGCCCTCGCAGGTCGAGGATGACGATTTCTTCGGTGTGGTTGTCGGCCGCGATCCGGGCGGCTTTTTGGGCGAACTCCAGGCCGCTCATTCCATGCTTCGCGTGTTTCGGCTTGGTCATCGTTGCCTATTATGTTCCACGTCAGCCGACAAAAAGCAAGGCAGCCTGCCCGTGGGGTCCGAGCAGACTGCCGTAGTCTTGATGCACACGCAAACCGTCTTTCCCCGACCGCCTGCCCCCGGTCTCACAGGCCTGCCAGAAGCTCGCACAACTGCTTGCCCAGCGAGGAGCAGATCCGGGCAAGGGCCCAGATGCTTGCGGCGTTCTTGCCCAACTCGACCTGGGACAATTGCGAGGTGGTCAGTTCGGCCCGCTCGGACAGTTGGCGGAGAGTCAGGCTCTGTTTGAGACGCTCCTGTCGAATCCGCTGTCCGATCAGGCGGTTCAGTTCCTGCTCGTTTGTGTAGACGAGACCCATCTCCTGGGAGATGCGCTCAACCGCCGTTAAGAGTTCCTCTTCCTTGAACGGCTTGCACAAATAGTCGCGGCTTCCCAGCCGCATGGTCTCGGCCGCCGTCTGGATGTCGGGATACGCGGTCATCACGATTGGTGCAATCCGCGGGTCTTCCGTCTTGATCTTTTCGACCAGTTCAAGGCCGTTCAGGTCCGGCATCTTGATATCGATGATCGCGATGTCAAACGGAGACTTGCGGACGGCCTGCAGGGCCTGCCTCGGTTGCGAGTAGGACTGGACGTGATAGCCATGATCCTTCAGACTCGTGCTGATCATCTTGCAGACCTGAGGATCGTCGTCGACAACCAGAACCTTAATATGATGTCTTACAGCCATTTTGACACCCACCTTCAGTCGGACTTCATGCCAATTCAACTCGGAATTAAACTTCCCACGTTGTATTGTAGCCGGCAGGGTATAGAAAGCCAGCCCCACTGTCAACAAACCAGCACAGAATTTGTCTAGCAGCAGGTAACCGGTCGGTCAACCATACGGGCTTGGTTACCTCTAACTCATGTGCTTGCAATGTCTTACTGTTATTCCTGCATCTCTCCCCGGCCGGTCCGTGGCACGAAAAAAAGCTGGCACAATTAGCCCTTGACACATGGAGTTTTACCTAGCTGGCGGAAGGTGTACTGGTTGTGTCACAGGGTGCAGGCGATGCCGGGGTGGTGATGGCGCGATCCTGACTGGAGTCAGAGCTGATTCTGGGGTATGCAGGAGCCCGGGTTCCTGAAGAATGTCGCTGGATGTGAAAACGCCCGGAAGGCATCTTGGCGCGCCTCGGTGCCCATACCTTCCAAGTACATGTCGAACGGAGAGTCTTATGGTGCGGCATCGGGGTAAACCCGCATGCTCCCTGGTTCGAAGAGGTTTCTCACATCGTGACGCTCGTGGAGCCGGCCTCGCAGTCCCCGGCCATCGGGATCTCCCGGCACGTGGTCTGAGATAGGTTATTTTCTGCCACCGAAAGCAGAATCAGGATCAGGTCGGCGTGCCGTCTTCGACGTTCCAATGAAGGGGCACTCCGGTCGTTTGAAGGGGCATCCCGGTCGTTGTCAAGACAGGCGGCGGCGTTTATTCTGGCGCCGGTTTGGCTGATTCTGACACAGGAGGACCTCACAATGGCCCGTCGACTGAGTTCGATTGCCCCCGGATGGTGGGATTACACGACACTGCCGGATGAACTGTTCGAGGAAGTGGCTCGCCTGACCCCCGACGACATGCTCAAGCTGTCTCGGGACGGGTTTCGTGTGGTGATGTACGAGACGCTGGAGGATTTCTACCTGGCGGAGGCCCTCGAATACATCGAGGCCTGGCGGCAGGCGACCCCAGACCAGCCGGTGGGCATCTGCGGCCCGATCGGCCCGACGGAACAGCTTCCGCTGGTGGCCCGCCTGGTCAACGCCCTGGAACTGGATCTCAAGCATGCTCATTTCTGGGGTATGGACGAGTGGTACAAGGACGGCCGCGAGGTGCCGGAAACGCATCCGCTCTCGTTTGCCAAAGCCGATCGCGAGTTGTGCTTCAACCGGATCCGGCCGGACCTGCGGATGCCGGAGTCGAACATGCACTTCCCCAAGGCCGATGCGACGGCATATCTCAAGAGTTGGGACAAGGTGCGATGCGCGGTCATGCAGGGCGGACAGGGTGAGATCAAGCACTGGGCTTTCAACGATCCGCCGAAGCGCGAGCCGCCGTACCAGGATGAGCCGCCGCCGCCGTCGGTCTACCGCAAGCTCACCACCCGGGTGGTTGACCTGCACCCGGCGACGCTGATGCAGAACGCCCGGACCTCCGGCGGGGGGAACGTGGCCGGGGTGCCCACCAAGGCCATCAGCGTCGGTCCGGTGGAGACGTGGAAGGCCGGGCGTGTGTCCATCTGGCACGCGGGCACGCACGACAACCCGTTCGGCCAGCGTTTGACCGCCTACATGATCTCGAAGGAAATCGCGGATTCCTCGGTGCCGATGTCGCTGCTGGCCCAGCACCCGAGCGTGCAGTTCAACTACTACCGCCGGGGCATCGGAACCTGCGCGGCGGAGATGCACTGACGGCGGCCGACCTCGCCGGCCGGTTGTACGCGGAATCCCGGATGGTGCGTTCTGCGGGTCACTTGCCGAGCGTCTGGAGATACGTGCCCGCGCCGACGATCACCGTCGACGAGATCAGGATCAGGATGCCCAGGAAGATCAGTCGGTGCACCCGGGTACTGGTGCCTTTCCACTCGTGCAGGATGAGGCCCCACATGTTGCTGAAGATGATGATGGTGGCCATGTGCAGGGTCCAGCTTGAGAAATCGTATTTGCCCATCTGGGTCCTGCCCATGTTGTAGAAGAAGAACTGCAGGTACCAACTTGTGCCTGCGAGAGCGGAGAACAGGTAATTGGCCGTGATCGAGGCCCCGCGTCCGCTGGCGTAGTCGCCGAACGAGCGGTTCATCGTGCCCAGGATCATGCACCAGATGAAGTTGGTGGTGAACCCGCCGGCGAGGACAACGATCAGGATGGGCGTGTTCTTGAGCACATTGGGCATGCCCATTCTGGCTGCGATTTCACCGACGGGGTCGCCCGCCACGAGGCCGAAGTTCATGCACGCACTCATGATTCCGGAGAAGACGGCGACCCACATGCCCTTGGTGAAGCTGAACTCGGCGATCGCGGCCTTCTTGGCGGCATCATCCAGCTCGCGCTCCTTGGACATGCCGGCCATGCCGCAAACGGTGATGCCCAGCAGGCAAACCGCCACGCCTCCGAGGGTGATCACTCCGGAGAGCGATTGAAACAGGTCCAGGAATTGGCCCTTGTAGATGGGCGGAATAACCGTTCCGAACGCCGCGGTGAATCCCAGGGCCACCGCCATGCCCAGCGACATGCCGAGATAGCGCATGGTCAGGCCGAAGGTCAGCCCGCCGATGCCCCACATGACTCCAAAGAAGTAGCTCCAGAACAGGGTCCTGCCGTCCGCCTGCCGGAGCACCTCGAGGAGGCTGACGGTGATGGCCTTGCCCGTGGCCGGGTCCCTGGCGAAGAAGTGGGCGACGACGAAGGCGAAAAGCCATGGGGCGATGATCCAGGAGAAGGTTCCGCCGGCCAGCCAGTAGGTCTCCCAGGCCCAGTTCTTCACCTTCTTGTAAGGAATGTAGAAACTGCCTGATGCAAAACCGCCGATTGAATGAAGCAACACGCCCAGGAAGGGATTGGCCAACACTGCCTCGAACCTCCCAACGTAGGATAGATAATCAGGTCGGGCCGTCGGCCGGCGCTTGCCTGCGGTATTGCCGATCGCCGGGATCCCGCCGCCGCGGCCGCGAGGGGGGAGTATAGGGGCGTGCCCGGAGAGGTGTCCAGAGCGGGGCGTTGGTCAGGCGAAGGCGAGGGTTATAAGATTTGCCACCGCTGTGTCGTATGAGGTTGCACGATGAACGAGCGTGAGACGGCGCGTGTCGAGCGGATATCGCTGGTCGGGATCGGCGTGATCCTGTTGCTGTTTGCCGGCCGGTGGGCGGGCGTGATTCCCGCGCACTGGATACCGGTGTTTTTGCTCGTCCTGCTGCTGATGCTCTTGTCCGGTCTCTTCTGGTGGGCGTGGGTCGATCGCCGATTGCGGCAGGGCAAAGCGGCTTCGCGGGCCAAACGCGGCCGTTGGCTGCGTTGGTTGTGGGCTGGGTACGTGCTGGCCATGGCGTCGCCGATTCCCCTGTTTCTTGCCGGGGGGCGGTCGGTGTGGGATTCCTATCCGGTGGCGGTGATCATGTGGATCCTGTTCTGGCACATGCTGATGGTGCTGATCGGGGTTGTCTGGGCGGTGGCATCGGGCCTGTATTGGCCATGGCGGCGGCTGCGTCGCCGCGACGCGGTTACGGCCGCAAGTGACGATCCGCCGGGCCTGTCGCGGCGCGATTTTCTGGTGGGGGCCGTGGCGGCTGCGCCGGTGATCATCACGGGCGGCGCGGTTGCCTTTGGCAAGCACCAGGAGGGGCGCTTCCTTGTCCGACACGTCGATGTGCGACTGCCGCGGTTGCCGGATCGACTTCGCGGATTGACCATCACGCACATCAGCGACATGCACGTGGGGCGGCTGTTCCGGCCGGAGCATCTGCCTCGAATGGTCGACGCGGCCAACCGGCTCAACAGCGACCTGCTGGTGGTGACCGGCGACATGGTGGACCACTCCGTCGACTTCATAGCCCCGGCCTGCGAGGCCGTGCGGCAGATCGCATCGCGGTATGGCCGGTTCATGGTCATCGGCAACCATGACCTGATCGACTCGCCCCAGGCCGCGGTTGATTACCTCGTTCAGCAGGGGCCTTCCTTTCTCTTCGACCGCACGTTGCCTCTGCTGATCGACGGCGAGACCATCCAGATCACCGGGCTGTTCTGGTCGCGGTATGACGAACCGCAAGGCAGGGACCCGGGGCATGTCGGCCGCGCGCGGGCGGCACTATACAGTGCCGACATGACGCGCTTCACGCTGGCCCTGGCTCATCATCCGCACGCGTTCGACGCGTTGGCGGAGCGGGGCGTGGATCTCACGTTGTCGGGCCACACCCACGGCGGGCAGTTGATGCTCACGCCGCCGGGGTCGCGCGTGCCGATCGGCGGCGGGAGCCTGCTGTTCCGCTATATCTGGGGCGAGTATCGGCGGGGCGACTCCGTGCTGCAAGTGACCTCGGGCGTGGGCAATTGGTTCCCCGTGCGGGTTAACGCACCGGCCGAGATGGTGCAGTATCGGCTGGTGTGACAGCGGGGATCAGAAGACCCAGGGGATGGACCTTTGGGCCCCTGGGCTCGTTGAGATCGCGGCTGCAAGCTGAGCGGAGCGAAACCCGCCGTGGCGGGCCGCTCTGTACCTTGGTTGAAGACCACGGGGATAAACCCCGTGGCTCGCCCTGGCGGGCAAAGGCCGAGCTACTTCTTTGCCTTTCCCTGGGCGGCGACGGCGGCCATGGCGGCCTTGACCTTCTTTGGGTCGCCGAGGTAGTAGCTCTTGATCGGTTTGAGGTTCTTGTCCAACTCGTAGACCAGCGGCATGCCGGTCGGGATGTTCAACTCGACGATGGCCTGGTCGCTGACGTTGTCGAGATATTTGACCAGAGCCCGCAGGCTGTTGCCGTGGGCGGCGATCAGGACGCGCTTGCCAAGCCTGACCGTCGGGGCGATGACGTCGTGCCAGTAGGGCAGGAAACGGGCGACGGTGTCCTTGAGGCACTCGGTCAGCGGCAGGGCACCCGCGGTCAGATCGGCGTAGCGGGGATCGTTGCCCGGATAGCGCGGGTCAGACTTCTTCAGCGACGGCGGGGGGGTGTCGTAGGAACGCCGCCAGATCTTGACCTGGTCCTCGCCGAATTTCTTGGCGGTCTGGGGCTTGCTGAGCCCCTGCAGGGACCCGTAGTGCCGCTCATTCAGCCGCCAGGAGCGGTACACCGGGATCCACATCAGGTCCATATCATCGAGGGTGATCCACAGCGTGCGAATCGCCCGCTTGAGCACCGACGTGTAAGCCACGTCGAAGGTGTAGCCTTCCTTTTTGAGCACCGCGCCGGCTTCGTGGGCCTCCTTGACGCCGGTCTTCGACAGGTCCACGTCGGTCCAGCCGGTGAAAAGGTTCTTCTTGTTCCAGATACTCTCGCCATGCCGCAGCAATACGACTTTGTACATTGACCATCTCCATCCATCCTCGGGCCGCCGCCACCTTGGGGCGGCTCACGAGGGCATAGATTGTATCGATTTCCTGCGTGTTGCCAAATGCGGCGAGCGTAGCCGGCCGAGAGCATCCCGGCATAACGCTCTGGAGCGACAGATGCTCCCGAAGGGATCAGGTCTTGTGTCGCCCCCTTCGGAGCTGATTGGTCCCGGCGGGACTCGTCCCAGGGGCTCGCGCCCCTGGCCACATACCTTTGCCCCTTCGGGGCATGAGTTGACATGATCGTAGGCAATAGGTTCTGTATAGTGGTCACGCTTGAGTTCTCTAAACCGGCGGTTTAGAAAACTCAAACCGCGCAAACGGCCGTCGGAAGGGTCAGTTGGCGTAGATGAGATACTTCTTGCGGACGTCGCGGAACTTGCCGAGGGGGTCCTGCCAGGCGGCGGGGAGGGTGGTGGGGGTCTTGGCGGCCTTGAGGGCGGCGAGCGTTCGGGTGTTGGCCAGGAGGTTGATCACCTTGTCGATCTCGAAGGCCTGGCCGAAGAGGTCCTTCAGATGCCAGGCGATGGTCAGGCCGGAGCGGACGAGCCGGAGGCTCTCGCGGTCGGTGACCAGGACGTAGACGCCCTGGCACTTCTGCTTGGCGAACTTGCTGGAGGCGGGGGTGAACTCGATGGGGACGAAGCGCAGGCCGGGCATGCCGGCCTCGTTGAGGGCGGCGGCGAGCCGGCGGCCGTCGATCCAGGGTGCTCCAAATACTTCAAAAGGCTGGTCTGTGCCCCGTCCGACGGAGACGTTGGTGGCTTCGAGGAGGCAGAGGGCCGGGTAGAGCGTGGCCTGGGTGAGGTTGCGCATGTTGGGCGAGGGGTTGACCCAGGTCAGGCCGGTCTCGTCGTACCACATGGAGCGGCGCCAGCCCTGGAGCTCGACCACGGTCAGATCGCAGTTGACGGTGTACTCGGCGTTGCACATGAGGGCCAACTCGCCGAAGGTCATGCCGTGGACCACGGGCAAGGGGCCGTAGGCGGTGAAGCCGTAGCGCTCCTTGTCGGCGATGGGGCCGTCGACGGTCAGGCCGGTGATGGGGTTGGGGCGGTCGAGCACGACCATCTTGAGGTTGTGTTTAGCGGCGGCCTCGAGGGCGTAGCCCAGAGTCGCCGAGTAGGTGTAGAAGCGGGCGCCGACGTCCTGAATGTCGTAAACGATGGTATCGACGCCTTCGAGCATTTCGGGCGTCGGCCGTCGGGTCTGACCATAGAGGCTGTAGACCTTCAGACCGGTGGCTTTATCGACGGTGTCGCCGACCTTCTCGTCGAGCTGGCCGGAGAAGCCGTGTTCGGGGGAGAAGAGCTTCACGAGCTTGACGTCCGGGGCCTTGAGCAGCAGGTCGACGGTGCGGTTGCCCTCGCGGTCACGACCGGTGTGGTTGGTGATGAGGGCGAGCTTGCGGCCGGCCAGGAGCTTGAAGCCGTCGCGTTTGAGCACGTCGATGCCGCAGAGCACCTCGGCGGGCGGGCCGTGAGCTTTGCCGGTGATGGCGGCGGCCACAGCCGTGGCCACGCGGCGGCGCAGTTCGATCACTGTCCCCTTGCCGTCGGGATGGATGGCGTTGCTCAGCAGGATCACGTAGCAGTCGTGGTTGGGGTCGATCCAGTAGGACGTGCCGGTAAAGCCCGTGTGGCCGAAGGTGGTGCCCATCTGGAACAGATCGCCGCGAGGTGACGAGTAAGAGGTGCTGATGTCAAAGCCATATCCGCGGCAGCCGGTTCCCTCGGGCAGGCAGCGCTGGGCGGTCATGGCCTCGACGGTCAGTTGTGAGAGGATGCGGCGGCCGTCGAGCGTGCCCTTGTTCAGGATCATGCGGGACCAGCGGGCGAGGTCGTCGGCGGTGCTGAAGAGGCCGGCGTGCCCGGCGATGCCGCCGAGTGCCCAGGCCCGCGGGTCATGCACCTGGCCGATCATCCACTTGCCGTCGCGTTTTTCGGTTGGGGCGCAGCGGTCCCACAGTTTCTGCGGCGGGGTATACATTGTGTCTTTCATGCCCAGTGGTTCGAAGATTTCCTCGCGGGCGAACTGGTCCAACGGCCGGCCGTCGACGGTCTTGACGAGTTCACCGAGCACGATGTAGCCCATGTCGGTGTACTTGAACCCGGTGCCGGGCTTGTAGACGGTGTGCAGGTTCCAGATCCGCTCCCAGGCTTTCGCCGGACCGTCGTAGTAATCCTGCATCGGGTTGTCGGCGACCAGGCCGCCGCGATGGAGCAGGAGTTGTTCGACGGTGATGTTTTCCTTGCCGTTGGCGGCGAAAGCAGGGATGTACCTGGCGACCTTGTCGGGGAGGCTGAGCTTTCCGCGGTCGACGAGTATCATGACCGAGGTGGCACAGGCGACGGTTTTGGTGACCGAGGCCATGTCGAAGATGGTGTCGGTCGTCATGGGGACAGGTTGGGGATCGGCGGTACGCAGGCCGTAGGCTTTGCGGCAGACGATCTTATCAGCTTGGCCGACGAGCAGGACGGCACCGGGCAGTTCTTTGCGTCCGATCGCGTCGTTGATGAGCTGGTCGGCGGTTTGCATTCGTTCGAGGTCGAAGGTGATTTGGGCGCGAGCGGCCGTGGCGGACAGGGGACCGATCAGGGTGGCCGAGACGATGATCCGGGCAAGTGTCTTCATGGAGCAGGCCTCATGTTCGCGATTTCCAGGTTGACTTCGCCGGCCGCGCGGCGAGGGATGGGCATTGTAACCGCAGGGGGCGGGGGACGGAGAAGAAGACGCGCCGTCTTCGCTGGGCTGCGCCGTGCCGGCGGAGACACGGTGACGCCCGCCACGGCGGGTAAACTCCGACGCGGAGAGGATGGGAATGGCGAATGTCGAATGTCGAAGGCTCGCCGTGGCGAGACGAAATCCGAATGCCGGATGTCCGCCGAAGCGGGATGAGCTGAAGCAGGGGGCAGCGGGGGGGTATGCTCCGACGTAAAGTACGATAGAGTAACGATTTGAGCGTGGGTTTGGGTTCGTTGTGCGTCACGCGAAGGTTCAGAGGACCAGCGGATGCGAGATCCG
>CAZPIO010000106.1:0-27289 GCA_964586235.1 uncultured Planctomycetales bacterium | reverse complement strand
TGCCGGATCAGCTTATCGGCGACGCCCTGCGGTTGCGGCAGGTCGTCACCAACCTCGTAGGCAACGCGTTCAAGTTCACCCATCAGGGCGAGGTCGCGGTCCAGGTCTCGACGGCGACCGGATCGGCCGACGGTGGGCCGACGCCGCCGGGCAAGCTGGATCTGCTGGTCACCGTGCGCGATACCGGCATTGGCATCCCCAAGGAGCAGCAGGACCGCCTGTTCCAGGCATTCACGCAAGCCGACAGCTCGACTTCTCGCAAGTACGGCGGGACGGGCCTCGGTCTGGCTATCAGTCGCCGCCTGGCCCGGATGATGTCCGGCGATCTGACGTTCGAGAGCCAACCGGGCGTTGGCACGACCTTCTTTTTCACCGCCCGTCTTGGATATGACAAGACGCAGCAACCAGCTCCGCCAACGGCACCCGAGCAAGTCCGTCAACGGCCGGTCCTCATCGTCGAAGACAACGCGACCAGCCGCGAACTGATGCAGACCCTGTTTACAGGCTGGTCGATACCGGCTGTCGCAGTGGCCACCGCGGAGGAAGGGCTGGCACTGCTTGCCGAAAGGAACGGGCCCCAGGGCCAGGACCCCTTCGGCTTGGTGGTGCTTGACTGGTTGCTGCCGGGGATGAACGGCCTGGACGCTGCGGAGCGCATCCGAGCGGATGAGCAGACTCGCTCTCTGCCGATCGTTGTTGTCAGCGCGTACGCCGGCAAAGAGGAGGAGGCCCGCTGCGAGGAGATCGGCGTCAACGTGTTCCTGCCCAAGCCGATTACCGCCTCGTCGCTGTTCGACGCAGTTGTCGAGTCTGAGGGAGCCCGGGCTCACGTCGCACGCCGCGGCCTTGAGGCCCCCGTTGAACAGGAGTTCGCCGGCGTGCGGGCGTTGCTGGCCGAGGACAACGAAGCCAACCAGATGGTGGCGGTCGAACTCTTGTCCCGCCTGGGCATCGAGCTCGACATCGCCGCCGATGGCCGCAAGGCCGTGGAAATGGCCCAGGCGAATCCGGATGGTTACGCCGCGATTTTGATGGACATGCAGATGCCGGAGATGGACGGCCTGGAGGCAACGAGGGTGCTGCGGCGAGATCCCCGCTTTCTCGATTTGCCCATCATCGCGATGACCGCCAACGCGATGAAACACGACCTCGACGCCTGCCTGGCCGCCGGCATGAACGATCACATCACCAAGCCGATCGATCGCACGGCCATGGTCGCAACCCTGCGTCGCTGGTTGCCGCACAGCGGAACCCCGGCGCACCGTGCGCCGGTGGGCCGGCCGTCGTCAGTGCCGCCCGCCGCAGCCGAGGACAGAAGCGATCTGCCGCAACTCGAAGGCCTCAACCTGAGCGGTGCGCTGGCCAGGTTGGGCCTCGATTTCAACAGCCTGAAGCGAATGTTGATCCGGTTTGGCGAGGGGCAGCCCAGGCTGATCGAAGACCTGCGGGATGCGGTCGCTGCCGTCGATCCGGCCGCCGTTGCCCGCCATGCGCATGCGATCGCAGGAGCGGCAGGCAATCTCGGTGCGGACACCCTGCGAGAAGCCGCCAAGCTCCTGGAAAGCGCCGGCCGGGAAGGTCGCAAAGACCTGCAGGCCCTGCTCCAGACTGTGGAGGAACGTGCCGCTGTGGTCCTCCGCTCCATCGCCTCGCTTCGGGACGCTCATACGCAGGAGGTGAGCCCGGCGGCCCGGCCGTATGACCCGGACAAGCTGCGCGACGCTCTGGACCGGCTCTCGGCTTCGCTGGACAGCCTTGACCCTTCAGCATGCGAGGCAGTTCTGTCTGATATCGCGGCCCTGGGCGCTCCGGCGGACATGGCAGCCGAGTTGGCTCGCATCCGTAAACTGACCGAGGGCTATGAGTACGAAGAGGCAGCGGCCTTGGTCAGAGGCCTCTTGGACCGCCTCGAACGGGAGACACGCTCGTGAAGGATCTCTCAGAGTGCCGCGTCCTTATCGTCGATGACGTCAAAGCCAACGTCGACGTTCTCGTTGAGGCCCTCAAGGATGAGTACAAACTGAGCGTTGCCCTCAACGGCGAGAGCGCGTTGCGCAGCGTCGAGAAGAACCCACCCGACATCGTCCTTCTGGACATCGTCATGCCGGGGATCGACGGCTATGAGGTCTGCCGCCGCCTGCGCGAGGCGGAGGCCACCCGTGAGCTCCCGATCATGTTCCTGAGCTCGCTTGAGGACGTAAAGGACAAGACCCGGGGCTTCGAACTGGGGGCAAACGACTACCTGACCAAGCCTTTTGAGATCCTCGAGGTCAAGGCCAGGGTGCAATCGCTGCTCAAGGCAAAGGCTTACGCGGATGCCGTCAAGGAGGCCATGGCCCGCGACCTCCGCATCGCCCGCGACATCCAGATGGGCATTCTTCCGGCCGATCTCCGGTCTTGTACGGATGGCACAGGACTTGACATCCACGCCGTGCTGGAGCCCGCCCAGGAAGTTGGCGGCGACCTGTACGAGGTTCTGCGGCCGGCCGATGATCGGGTCGTCGTCGCCGTCGGCGACGTGTCCGGCAAGGGCATTCCTGCATCGCTTTTCATGGCCGTCACCATCACTCTTGTGCGCAGCATGGCCCGGCAGTTCGAGCAGCCCGACGAGATTCTCCGCCGGGTCAACGACGAACTGGCCGCCCAGAATCCCAGCGGCATGTTCGCCACGCTCCAGTGCGCCGTCGTGGATCTACGATCCGAACGCGTGACCTGTGCCAGTGCGGGCCATCCGCCCCTGGTGATCGTTTCGCCCGGTCAACCGCCGCGGCTTGCCGGCGAGGCGACCGGCGTGCCCGCGGGGCTTTGCGCCGGCAATGAGGTTACCCCGACGTCCATGGACCTTCGGGCAGGCGACATGCTCGTGATGTACACCGATGGTGTCACCGAAGCGATGAACTCCAGCCGTGATCTGTTCGGCGAGGAGCGTCTCCTGGCGCACCTTGCCGACAAGCCGGCACGAACCGCGGCTGAGACAACGGCGGGCATTCTGGAGGTCGTGCGTCGCCATGCGGCGGGTGCCAAACAGTCGGACGACGTTACCGTCGTGGCGATGCGGAAAGCGCGTTAGCCCGCCGGGGCCGGTGGTCCCTGGCACGGCGGGGCCCGAACCGGCAACGGAGAGTTGAATTCCGGCGGAATGATGCGGGTTTCAGCGGTGGCGACGGCATAGGGCCAAGTATATACTGCCGCGGTCGAGTCTCAGCCGGGTGGCCGGAGCAACTCTATGGATTTCGAACGCATTCTGAAATTCGCACTCGAGCACAAGGCATCCGATATCCACCTCCAGGCCGCCGCACAGCCGATGCTGCGCCTGGCCGGACAGATCCGCGCCATCGAGGGCAACCTCGTTTCCGAGCAGGACATGCTGGCCTTCCTCCAGCAGATCGTCCCTCAGCATCTAGCCGGGGACGTCGCCGGTGCGGCCGTACGTGGATTGGACTTCTCTTACGCACTGCCGTCGGGCGAGCGATTCCGGTGCAGCGCCTTCCGCACGCTCGGTCGCTTCGGGATGACCATGCGGGCGATCCGCACCGACATCCCCTCCATCGAGGCCCTGAACCTGCCGAAGGTCATCCACGACATCGCCCTCGCCCGGCGCGGACTGACGCTGGTGACCGGCACGACAGGCAGCGGAAAGAGCACGACGCTCGCGTCCATGATCGACCTGATCAACACCAACTACCGGACCAAAATCATCACCGTCGAAGACCCCATCGAGTACGTGCACGCCAACAAGAAGGCCCTGATCTCACAGATTGAGGTGGGGGTGGACACGACTTCGTTCGACCAGGCCCTTCGGCAGGCCCTGCGCCAGGACCCCGATGTCATCCTCGTAGGCGAGCTGCGCGACGTGGAGACCCTCCGAATAGCCCTGCGGGCCGCGGACACTGGCCACCAGGTGTTTTCCACCGTTCACAGCGCCAACGCCCCCCAGACGATCGAGCGGATCATCGCCATGTTCCCGGCCAATGAGCACGCGCTGCTCCTCTCGCAACTGGCCAACTCGATCGAGGCGATCATCTCTCAGCGGCTGGTGACCGGGCACAATGACAAGCGCCTGCCGGCCATCGAGATCCTCCGCGGGGGACCCGTGACGGCCAAGTTCGTCCTCGAGGGCAAGCTCACCGAGTTGGCGGATTACGTGTTGACGGGTGAATCCGGCATGCAGAGCTTCGACCAGCACCTGCTTGCCCTTTATCAGAAGGAGCAGATCAGCGGGACCGAGGCCCTTCGCTGGGCCACCAACCCCGAAGCCCTGTCCACCGCCATGCGCGGCATCAAGTACCTGAAGGGCATATAGCCCGATGTTTCTCTCTCACAGGAGCGTTTCATGCCAGACCCCACAGCGACCGTTGTTGAACAGCACCCAGGTGTGGTCGTGGTTCGCGTTCAGACCGATCATCTCGACGAGACAAATCTGGCGGCCGTCCGCTCTGAAGTGTCGGCCGCGGGTCTGGATTGGCCGCATCTGCCCGTGGCCCTCGACATGGGCAATGTCGGTTTCCTGCCCAGTCTCTCGCTCGGCGGCCTTGTCCAGCTCGCCCAGGTTTTCAAGGCCCGAGGCCAACGTCTGGTTCTCGCCAATCTCCAGGCACCGGTTCGCCAGACCATTACGATTACGCGGCTCGACCGCCTGTTCGAGATACAGGACGACCTGTCGGCTCTTTTGTGATGAAGGCCAGCGGAGTGTCGGCCGATCAACCGGCGGGCAAGTGCCCAGCACCCGCGATCGGTGCAGCACAACCTGCGCCGGGCTCGGACGGCATCGCTCGCCCGCGACCTGCGACCCCGTCAGCCGCTGACGATCCCGTGGCGGATGGCGAACTTGGTCAGGTCGGAGTTGTTCCGCAGTTCGAGCTTGCCAAGAATGTTGAGCCGATGGGCGTCCACCGTCTTGACGCTCAGGCCCAGGGACTCCGCGATCTCGCGGTTGGTCTGGCCCGAGGCCAGAAGCCGAAGCACCTGGAACTCCCGGTCGGTCAGCACGTCAACGGGGTCGGCGGCCTGGCCTTCAACATAACGCATGGCCAGCGCTTCGCGCAGAGAAGACGAGATGAACCGCTTACCTTCGTGCACGTGGCGAATCGCGTCAACCAGTTCCGCCGGGGCGGCGTCTTTCACTACGTAACCCATGGCTCCGCTCCGCAGCAGCCGTGCCGCGAAATGCTCATCCGCGTACATCGTCAGCACCAGGACGTGGACCTTGGGCTTGCGGGTCTTGCTGAGCTGCTTGGTCGCCTCGATGCCGTCCATCCCGGGCATCGCCACGTCCATCAGCACCACGTCCGGCTGGACTTCGCGCGTCTTCGCGATGGTCTCCGTGCCGTCGGCCGCCTCGCCTACGATCTTGAAATCCGTCTGCTCTTCGAGCATCCTGCGAATTCCTTTACGAACCAGCGTGTGATCATCGGCGATTAGTATCTTTATCATGCTCGCCCTCTGTCCATGAACCACTCGGAAATTGAGCCGCAACACATACGCCGCCGTCGGACATCCTGCTTACCCGGAGCGTGCCACCGGAGGCTGAGGCTCGCTCTTTCATGCTCATGATACCAAGAGAAGATCGTCCTTCCAATGCCTCGGGGGTAGCGTTCCTGCCGTTGTCTTTGATCCGCAGGATGAGTTTATTGCCAGCGCGCCGCAGGATAATGCGGCATCGCGTCGCGTCCGAGTGGCGCACCACGTTGGTCAGAGCCTCCTGCGCGATGCGGTAGAGAACCCTTCTGAGGGACTTCGGCACGTCCAGATCCGCGGGTTTGGCATCGATCGTATAGGAGATCCCCCTAGATTTAGTCAAGTCGTCAATCAATGACTGCAGCGAGTCCTGAATGGTCCTGTAATCGGGCGCGCCCGGCCTCAGGCTGCGGGCCAGGGTCCGAATCGAAGACAGCATCTTCTGCACCAGGTCACGCAATTCATCGACCTGGTTATGCAATGCGGACGCACGCGATCCGAGATCTTTCCGGAGCGCCGCCAGGCCCATGTTCATGGCAGTAAGGAGCTGCCCCAGTTCGTCGTGCAGCTCCTTCGAGATCCGGTCTCGCTCCTCCTCAAGGAGGTGGTCAACATCCTGGCCGAACCTACGAAGTTGGCTTAGATAATGTTCCTCGCGAGTCATGTCTCGAATGTTTCCGACGATCAGGAATCGCCGCTGTCCGAGTGGCAGGCGGCTCAGGGTAGCCGCCAGCGAGACAGGCCGACCATCAAATCGCGTGGCGGACACCCGTCTGCGGATGGTCGAGCGTCGGGCAAATACCTCCTGGCGACCGCGTCCCTTCGAGCGGCGGGGGGGGAGCAGCATGGATGCCCAATCATGACCCGCCAAATCTGCTGTCGAGGCTGCCCCAAGAATCATCGCCATCGCGTCGTTCGCGTAACTCAGCGTCCAGTCCTGCTCCCAGATCGCAATGCCCTCGCCCGCGTTGCTGACCGCCTGGGCCAGGCGAGCGGATTGCTCCTCAGCCTCCTTCCAGGCAGTGATGTCTCGAAGCGTGGCCATGATTCCGGCAGGCTTGCCTTCCCGGTCGCGGAGCAGCGTGTTCTGCATCGACCCGAGAAAGGTCAGGCCGTCCCGGCGGGCATGCCATACCTCCCCCGCGAACTCTCCCTCCTTCCGCGTCCGGCGGTTGACCGCATCGACGGCGGGCATCTGACTCGGTAAGTGGAATCTGGACAAGTGCTGGCCGATGCACTCCGCAACCGTGTAGTCGTGCATTCGTGCGAAAGCGTCATTGAGAAACAGCACTCGGCCTTCCAGGTCGGCAACGGCAATGCCTTCACGGCTCTGTTCGACGGCCAGCGAGAGCAGCCGCAGCCGTTCCTCCGCCAGCTCACGTTCGGTGATATCGATGACAACGCTGTCCTGTCGCAGCAGGCGTCCGTTTTCATCGGCCACAGGCACGACGAATTGCTGCATCCAGCGGGCCTCGCCGCTTATCCCGTGGATCACGCGGTACTTGAAGCTGAACGGCCGCATCGAGGCAAGCCCGCGGACGAACATCTCACGGATGTGACGGGCGTCCTCCGGGTGCTCGAATCGTCGGCCGAAATTGGGGTCTCCGAGGAAGTCCTCCGCATCGTAGCCGAACAGGTTCTTCACAGCTCCCCGCATCAGCAACGTCTTGTTCGTTCCGGCTTCGGCGGAGTAGAGAATGAGCGGCAGGGTCTCGAGCATCTGCCGAAGGAGCGACTCGCTCAGGTCAAGAGCTGCCTGTGTTCTCTTGAACTCGGTGGTATCCCGAATGATGGTAATCACCTGCGCGACCCGGCCGCCCTCGAAAACCGGGATCCGGCGGGTCTCAGTGACCAGGTCCCAGCCTTCAAGGTAAAAGTGGTCCTCGGTTGTCAGACTGCAACCCTCGGAGAATATCTTCCGGTACTCGTCGAATACCCGCTCAGGAAGGAACGGCGCAACTTCGCGAAGGGAGCGGCCGCAGAGGTTGCCGGAAAGACCGGCTTGTTTTGCCCAACGGCTCATCGCCTCGTTGACGAATAAGAGAACGAAATCCTTGTCCACAAGGTGCACCGCGTCCGACATGGCGCCCAGAATGACCCTGCTCTGGTGCTCAGACGTCAACCGGGCCTGTTCGGTGAGCCTCAGACGCGTGACGTCCCGGTTGAGTCCGACGAGCCCCACCACTCTGCGCGTCTCTTCGTCAAGCAGTGGTATCTTGGTTGTCAGGCTCCATCGCGGCCCGTCACGGCCGACCACCATCTCCTCCTCGCTGACCACCGGAGTACAGTCATCCATGAGCCGCTGTTCCTGCTCCCGGTAAGACTTGGCCTCCTGGCTCGGGAAGAAGTCAGAATCGGTCTTGCCGAGAATCTCCTGAAGGCTGCCCAAGCCGAAATGATGGCAGAGAGCCCGGTTGGCCAGGATGAAGCGGCTCGATGTATCCTTGACATACAGAAACTCCGGCAGGGCATCGAACAGGGTCCGCAGCAGATAGTTCTCCCGCTTCGCAGCATCAGTCTCGACGGTCATCCTGTGGTTGACGATCGCGGCCTCCCGCGTCAGACCAAGGGGCTCTGCTGCCGTGGGGCCGGGTGAGAGATGTACACGCGTGCCGCCCCCGCTCTCGAGCTCCCGAAGTCGGTCGCGAAGGCCCCGCAGTTCTTCGATCAGTTGTTGTTTCGTTTTCTTCAGATCCTGCATGGTTTTCCCCGGCAGATGGGACCTCGCTTGTCACACAGAGGCTACCAGCATCATATCATCCGGCCGGTCGTCTTAGAAGCAAAACCATCGAGCCGAAAACGGAGAATGCCGCAGACGAACCCCGCCGAGCCCGGGTTTGGCGGATAAAACGCGTCCGGTGAAGCGTCTGAGGCGGGCTCGAGACGGGCAGACCCTGCCCGGCCGATGGCGGTGGCCGGGACCCCTGTGGGCTTGCTTCTGTAACCGCTTGTGGTGTATTGGCTTACAGACCGTTCCGCCTGTCGTGGTGTCTTCATGCCCCCGCTCGGCCTCATTCTGGCCGCCCGGAGAATCACCAAGGCCAATGACCCGGCGGATGTGCAGACGGTTGCCGACTGCATCGTAATCGAATGTCTGATGCACCCCCAGCCCTCAATCCGGCTCTGCTGTATCCGTGAAACTGGCCACCCTTGACTCGACGCGAACGCGTACGCGTTCAAGAGCGGCAGCCCTTGACACACCAGGAACGCGTGCGCGTTCAGGAGCGGCAGGGCCGCCTGGCGTGTCAAGGGCAGGGCCGCGCGTCGTGTCAAGGGCCACCGCCTCGATCGTCGAGCCGTCGGCATTGCCCCGCCCGATCACGTTGTACTGACGACCGAGCAGGTAGTATTGCCACTGGCCGTTCTCGGCGCTGTAGGTGGCCACCTGCTCATCGATGTACTGCGACCCTGGGACGTGATAGCGCACCCGGACGTCCGCGCCGTCGCGCTCTTCGATCATCTGCCAGCCGCTGTAGTAGTACCGCGTGGTGAGGGTGCCGATGGTCGCCTGCACCCGCCGGCCCAGGGCATCGTAGTCGTAGTGGGCATTGACCCTGCCGGTGAGGGCGAACAACGTCAGGAAGAGCCAGACGAAGGCGGTATGTCGGCGAGACATGGGATTAGCGGTCTTGCTCTCCCTCCTTTGTTCCGTCCGGACAGCCCCATTTCACACCCTGACTTTCTTGATCGTGACGTCAGACGGAATATAGGAAAGTGTGGCATTTTCCTCCCGCAAGATGCGCATCGCATCAGGCCCGATGAAATAACCATCCTCTTGCAACTCCCAGTTGGCCTGAATCCACATCCGAAGTCTCTGGAAGTGGGGCTTGGTCTGTTTGGCAAGATCTGACAGGTCGGTATTCTGGAATAGATGACCGGCCACAAGGGATGGAGCCGCGTAATACGGTCTGACGTATGATATCAGAGGGTCAACCACCTCGCAAAGTTCCCCCGTCGCGCGGGGGTGAAGCAACTCTAATGGAAGATAAGAGAAGAAGCCGCCTTGTATCGGATTCAGGAACGAAGCGTCGTTCTCTTGCGGACTTAGCTTTGGCGCGTATGGATGCAGCAATGTCAAGCCAACAGACTTCGCATACTCTCTGAGGGCCACATCGTCATCGTGGGCTGCAAAGAATGAGATCGTCGATACCATGCTGGACTCTCGTTCTGTCACTCCCCTGTGACCACAAAGCGAATGACCAAGCTCGTGTCGTGGGTTATTCGCAAGCTTGTCGGAATCTCATCTGGCCAGACTCTGTTCCACTTGACGAATTGCACCGCCTGGACTGGCTGTCTGGTTAGCGGATCGACGCCCACGAGGTCAATGAAGTTCCCACCTGGCGTGGGATACTCGAAGATCGGACGGAGATTGCTGAGCTCCATAGCTCGGGCCTCCATGATCGTGTCAACGCGGGTCGCCACATTCCCAAGGCGACCCCTGAAACCCTTGCCCGATGCTTCTGTGCCTCTGAACAGCCTATCGAACCTCACATACGTCAGAGGTGTTTCAACCTCGCTCACAGCTCCTGTGAACCCAGCCTCAATCATCTCGCGCCGCAACGACAAACCTATCCCTTCATCCTTCAAGAACCTTGCCGTTTGCCTCAGGATAATGATAGCTGGCTGTTGAGGTGTAGACAAGCCAGGCGCCTCAATAGACAGATTGCCCTTGCTCAGCGCGGAGAGCCTCAGTTCACCCTGAATTACTGGCGCGCCGCGCAGCGGAGACGGGCCGATCGCACCACTGTGCCTGAGGCTTTCCAGTCTGCCCAGCGTCGAGCCTGTCGTCGCCGTCGCGATCTTCCCAACCTGCAACGTCAACGCCGCGGTGCCGGCCGCCTGGCCGACTCCTGCGACTCCCGCCTGTACACGCTCGAAACTGGACGCCTGCAAGACATGAACCTCGCCATCCTTCATGTACACGACGACATCGCCAGTGCCAGCGGTGTCAAAGCTGGTAGCCCCAGTGCTGTCACAGATGCTCCTCAGGGTTGCCCGGCCAAACAATTCGCTGACCTCGGTCTGTCCGCCGTAGCGAGCCTCGGCATTGACGAGATTGATCAGACGTTGCTGTCTCTCGCTGGGATGGCGGCTACCTCCGAGCGCATGCACAACTCCATGGCACAAATCGTCCTTCGTGTCTTGGACAATCCCGCCTGCAGTCCAGAGGGTATCCTTGACGAACTGCCAATCGCTGGCCCCGTAACCAGCACCATACACCATAGTGATCAGCCCTGCACCCTCAGGGTCGACATTCACCATCGGGTTCCCCCCGAAGGCCTCGTAGAGATTCGGCCCGTCGACGAACCCGAGGGGGTCGCGTTGGAGCCAGCGGCCGTGCTTGAGGTCGTAGTGGCGGGCGCGGACGTAGAGGAGGGCCTTGCCGTCCGGGAGGATGTCCACCTGACGGCCGTGCATCGCCAGGCTGCCCGAGGCCGGCAGATCGGCCCCCAGGCACGACGGGGCGATGGTCCCATACGAGCCACTGAGGCAGCCCTGCAGGTATCCGAAGTCCGACTGGTCAACGTCGTTATCGTGGTCGAAGTCCTTGTCCTCGCAGCCCAGATCCGGCGGGCCGTTCCATGGCCCGGTCATGCACGGCTGGAAGCGCAGGAAGTCCGCCCCGTCCACGTCGCGGTCGTGATCGAGATCATACGGCGACCACGTGGTACCGCCGCCCGCGAAATCGCCGCTCGAGGCGTAATCCACCGCCTCGATCACCGACCCGTCGGCATTACCCCGCCCGACCACGTTGTACTGACGGCCGAGCAGGTAGTATTCACCCCGCCCGGTCGCGTCGGTGAAACTGGCCACCGCCTCGTCGATGTACTGCGAGCCGGGGACGTGATAGCGCAGCCGAACGCCCGAGGCGTCGCGCTCCTCGATCAACTGCTGGCCGGCGTAGTAATAGCACGTAGTGACAGAGCCGATGGTCGCCTGGATCCGCCGGCCCAGGGCGTCGTAGTCGTAGTGGGCATTGATCCTGCCGGTGAGGGCGAACAAGGTCAGGAAGAGCCAGACGACGGCGGTATGTCGGCGAGACATGGGATTAGCGGTCTTCCTCTCCTTCCCTCGTTCGGTCCAGACAGCCCCGTTTTCACACCCTGACCTTTTTGATCGTGACGTCCGGCGGCAGGTAGGCAATTTGGGCACCTTCCTGCAGGATGCGTTCGGCATGAGGTCCTACGTAGTAACCGTCTTCCTCTCGGCGTCTCCAATTAGCGCGCACCCAACGACGGAGCTTCTGGAAATACGGCTTCGTCTGCTTGGCAAACTCCTTCACGTCCGTATACCAGATCACTTGGCCAGCAATCAGGTGCGGCGATCTATGGCTAGGGCGGACGTACCGAATTAGTGGATCCAACGCCTCGCAGAATCCTATATTCGCATGCGGATGGCGATGGAGGGACTCGAGAGGCAAAAATGAGAACAGCCCGCCCTGAATTGGGTCATCGAATGACCGCGCGTTCTCTTCTGGTGACATCCTGTAGGCGTGGGGATTCAACAGCACCAAGCCAATCGACGTAGCGTAAGCGCGAAAGGCAAGATCATCTTCTGGCCCGGCAAGCATCAGGATCGTCCCAGCAGGCGTCTTCGCCATGTGGCACTCCTCACGGTTCGGTCACGACGAAACGCACAGGGATCCCCAGATCTCGCCGTATTCGGAAGCTTCTCGGGATCTCCTCTGCCCAGAGCCGATTCCACCTTACCAACTGAACAGCCTGCACCGGGTTGCCTGCTGCGTCCAACCCGACAAGGTCGACAGCATGACGCCCGGTCCAATACTCGAATGAAGGAAACAACCCGGTTCGCTCCATAGCTTGGGCCTCCATGATCGTCTGAACACGTGTTGAGACATCCCCAAGGCGGCCTGCGAACGTCTTGCCAGCTTGCTCAGTTCCGACGAAGATCTCCTGGAATCTGGTCAGGGTAGCAGGCGTGTCCGCACCGACAGTGCCCTGGAACCCTGCCTCAATCATATCCCGACGCAGCGTCGTGCTGAGGCCTTCGTCCTTCAGGAATCTGGCCGTCTGCCGAAGGAGGCTGAACTCCGCACTCGCTGCCTTGCCTGCGGCTGCGTTCAGCCCGTCGTTCAGCGGAACAAACGCCGCGTTGCCGGCATTGTCCACCACGATGATAGCAGCCGGTGGTTGGGGTGTCGATGGTGTGGACAACCGAATCCGGGCACTCGTGCTGCCGCCACGGATGTTTTGCACCTCTGTGGGGATCGGCCGTGGCGCCGCCGTGCCAATGTTCGTAACTTGGAAGGTCAGTGCGAAGATGCCGGCCGCTTGACCAACTGTGGTGAAGCCGGCCTGCACACGCTCGAGACCGGACGCCTGCAACCGATAGACCTCGCCGTCCGTCGTGTACACGAACACGCTGCCCGTTGCCGCGGTGTCCCCGCTGGTACCTCCAACACTGTCAGAAATGCCCGCGAGCACCGCCCGGCCAAACAGTTCGCTGGTCTCGGTTTGTCCGCCGTACCGGGCCTCCGCGTTCACAAGATTGATTAGACGTTGCTGTCTGTCGCTGGGATGGCGGCTACCTCCGAGCGCATGCACAACTCCGTGGCACAAATCGTCCTTCGTGTCCTGGGCAATCTCGCCAAAAGTCCAGAGGGTATCCTTGATAAACTGCCAATCGCTGCAGCCATAGCCAAGGCCATGCACGAGGGTGATAAGGCCCGCACCCTCGGGATCGAGGTTCACCATCGGGTTTCCCCCGAACGCCTCGTAGAGATTGGGGCCGTCGACGAAGCCCAGGGGGTCGCGTTGGAGCCACCGGCCGTGTTTGAGGTCGTAGTGGCGGGCGCGGACGTAGAGGAGGGCCTTGCCGTCGGGCAGGATGTCCACCTGACGGCCGTGCATCGCCAGGCTGCCCGAGGCCGGCAGATCGGCCCCCAGGCACGACGGGGCGATGGTCCCATACGAGCCACTGAGGCAGCCCTGCAGGTATCCGAAGTCCGACTGGTCAACGTCGTTATCGTGGTCGAAGTCCTTGTCCTCGCAGCCCAGATCCGGCGGGCCGTTCCATGGCCCGGTCATGCACGGCTGGAAGCGCAGGAAGTCCGCCCCGTCCACGTCGCGGTCGTGATCGAGATCATACGGCGACCACGTGGTACCGCCGCCCGCGAAATCGCCGCTCGAGGCGTAATCCACCGCCTCGATCACCGACCCGTCGGCATTACCCCGCCCGACCACGTTGTACTGACGGCCGAGCAGGTAGTATTCACCCCGCCCGGTGGCGTCGGTGAAACTGGCCACCTGCTCGTCGATGTACTGCGAACCCGGGACGTGATACCGCAACCGGCCGTCCGAGGCGTTGCGCTCCTCGATCATCTGCTGACCGGCGTAGTAGTACCGCCTGGTGACCGAGCCGATGGTCGCCTGCACCCGCCGGCCCAGGGCGTCGTAGTCGTAGTGGGCCAGGACGGTGGTATCGTTGGCCGCCCGGACCTCGATCAGTCGATTGTCCTCGTCGTAGTCATAGTGCCGGCCGTCCTCGTCGATCGACAGGTTACCCGCGGGGTCATAACTGACCGATAGCCCGTCGATCTGGCCGTACTCGTTATCGCGATTGGTCCCGGTGTACGAATGGCTCGAACCGTCCCGAGCCAGCGAACCCTCCCGGTTGCCCACCAGATCGAGGGTCACTGACTCGGTCTGGCTGTCACCGGTGTAGTTGGTCAGGATCAGCCGGTCGAGGCGATCCACCTGGAAGGCCCGGTCGTCACCGGCAAACTGCGCCAGACCGTCGGCGATCTGCTCCACAGGATTGCCGTTGTTGTCGTACGATGGGAAGGCATAACCGGCGATGGTCTGTCGGCCGCTGCCATTCTCGAGAGTATTGGTAATCGCCGAATACCGCCGATGGCTGTCGTAGTTCCAGTCGACCTCGTACACCGTGGGCCCGGCCGTGTGATTGGTCGTCACCCGGCGTTTGTCCGGAAGCCAGCCCGTATAGTCGTAGTCGATCAATGGCTGGGAGTTGAGCGTCACCGTATCGACCTGATTGAGGTCCGTATGGGTGTACGCCAGGCCCCCGCCGCCGGGGTAGCTCATCGACGTGCGGTTGCCCGCCTGATCGTGGCCGTAATCCACCGTCTGGACCGTCCCTCCGGGAAGGAGTTGAGTCTCACGGTACAGATCGCCCAGACCGGTGTAGTAGAAGGCGGAGGCGTTATTGCCCCGCTGGGCGGTGGTCATGCGCCCGACGGCGTCGTAGTCGAAGGTTTCGACGGTCCCGCCCGTGGTCCGGCCGAGTCTCAGGCCGCGACCGTCGCAGGTGTACGAGGTCACCCAGCCCCGCTGATCGGTGCGGCTGAGCATCCGTCCGGCGTCGTCATACTCCATCTTGATGCAGTCGGTGCACGTCTCCGGAGGGTTGGTGTTGGTGCTCTCCGGCAGAATCACGCGCCGCTGACGGTCGAGCGTGTCATAGGCCGAAATCGGGGGACACCATACCTATTTCTCGAAATCGGGGGACACCATATCTATTTCTTGCCTTGGCGTCAACGTTCTTTTTTAAATCGGGGGACACCATACCTATTTCTTGCCTTGGCGTCAACGTTCTTTTATGCTGTCGTCATGCCTCGGATTGCACGAGTGGTTGTACCGGGTTATCCGCATCACATCACGCAGCGGGGGAACCGTCGGCAGCAGACGTTTTTCTGCGAGGAGGACTACGTCGCCTATCTGGAGCTGATGGCCGAGTGGTGCGGGGAATGCGGGGTTGAGGTCTGGGCCTACTGCCTCATGCCCAATCACGTCCACCTCATCGCCGTTCCGGCCTCGGAGGATGGACTGCGCCGGGCCATTGGCGAGGCCCATCGACGCTACACGCGACGCGTCAACTTCCGCGAGAAGTGGCGCGGGCACCTGTGGCAAGGGCGTTTCGCCTCGTTCGTTCTCGATGATTACTATCTCTTTGCGGCCACGCGCTACGTCGAATGGAATCCCGTTCGGGCCGGCCTGGTCACTCGTCCCCAGGACTATCCCTGGAGCAGCGCCGCCGCTCACTTGGCCGGGTTCGATGACCGGCTGGTCAAGGTCGCTCCGCTTCTGGCCATGATGAAAGACTGGCGGAGATTCCTCCGGCAATCCGCCCCCAACGATCTCCAGCCACAACTCCAACGCCACGAACGAACCGGACGCCCCCTGGGAAACCAGGCCTTTCTCACCCGACTCGAAGCCACCCTCAACCGCATCCTGACACCCCGGAAACCAGGTCGGAAACCACGACAACGAAAGCCGAAATAGATATGGTGTCCCCCGATTTCGCAACGTCAAGGCATCGATCATCGTGCCTCCGGCCGTCCGCTGCGGCGAACGACTGAGCCACCCGCCGGGACCGCCTCTCGCGGGGGATTGACGGAGGGCATGATACGCGTTATTCTGACGGTGTCTTCCGAAATTGACGTCCCCTTCAACATTTCGATCGCGCGGGGAGGGGGTATCTCGTACTCTCGGGGGGTGCGAACCGGCTTTCTCATCAGGCTCACTCAACAGGAGGTGGTTATGTCCCGGTCCAGACTCGTGGTGCTTCACGTGCTCTGTCTGGTATGTTCGGCCCTGTGCATATCCGCGGTTTCACCCGGTTGTGGCGGCCGCCCCACGGACGAGCCACCGGTGACGGACACGACGCTGATCACCACCGGCGATGCGGTTGACTGCGGAGGCGGCGTGCTCGACGAGGGCCACGGCACCGTGACCGTCGATGCCCCAGGCAGCCCGATCGCCGGGCTCAATATCGAGGTGCCCGAGGGAGCTTACGGCCAGTCCTGCTCATTCAACATCGCATATCGCCCGATTCTCGCCAACGACCTGCCGGCCGGGGCTCAGTTCATTTCGCCGCTGATCCTCATCGACAACGGCGGCCAGACCGCCAATGATTTCATGGTTCTCACCCTCCCGATCAGCATCACCGATGACGAGTTCGCAATGGCTTTTCTCTACGACGCGGCCGAGAATCGCCTGGAGGCCTTGCCGCTGGTTGACTTATCGGCCACCTCGCTGACCTTCGCCGCCGTCGGCTTCGGCAGCACGGCCTCGGCCCAGTCCACGAAAGTCGCCCGAACACAAGCGGGCGCCGCCGGCCCCAGCGGGGTTGCGGCGGTCAAGTTCACCAAGGATCAACTGCTGAACCTCAATGTCGACACCATGTTTGTCCCGGGCACCGACGATTGGCACTTCACCAATCGCGGTTCGTATACCCAGCCGAGGGGCCTCTGCAACGGCATGGTTTTGTCGGCCTTGTGGTACTACATTGAACGGCGAACGCAGAGCGAGGAGAAACTCTGGGGCCGTTATTGCAGTTACAGTCTTCCGCCGGGGCTTACGACGGTCGACTTTGTCGCCGACGATGACCTGGCGATCAAGATATGCACCGGCGCGCAGCCGATGGCCGTTGAATTTGACGACAAGTACTACAACATGCTCGCGGGACGCGCGGCGATGACCAGTGACGAGCGTCGCTTCTGCGAGATCGCCGCCGCGATGCTCGTGAACAAGAACGAGAACAAGAAGATGCCTCTGTCGTTGTCGGTCGCGACGGCGGACTCGAAGAGTCGGCATGCCCTGCTGTGTTATGCCATCCGAGGCCGCACGCTCTCGATCGCGGACCCCAACTGGCCGGGACAAGCCAGGACCATCACGTTGAATGACGACGGCACTTTCCAGCCCTACTCGTCTGCGCAGAACGCCGACGAGATCAGCACCGCCGGACGGTTGTATACGAGCATTCACCTCTGCGGCGGCAAGAACGAAAGCTTCAGTTGGGACCAGGTCGGCGACCTGTTTGCAGAGGCGGACTCCGGGGCCCTGGGTATGAACTCCGGCGAATTCCCGGATGCCCGCCTGCGCATCTCCGAACTGGACGACAACGACAACGTGACCGACCAGTACGAGGTCGATCTGCTCAACGACAACGAGGTGTCGCACCGCCGGATTCGAGTGGAACTCAGCTCGCCCGCCGGCTTCCAAGGCAAGCTGACCGTCTACCAATACGGCAGTACGCCGACCGCGACCTACGAGTCACCCCTCACCCTCCAAGCCGGCGGCAATCTTCTGGGGTTTCACATCGAAGGCTTCACCAGATACAAGATCATCCTGAGCGACGGCACCGAGAAAGACTGGACCGCATGGCGCTGGGCCGGCTTTCAGTGGATCAATTTCATATACGACCCCACCACGGCCAAACCCACTGTGACCATCGTCTCGCCGACGAACGGCCAGTCGTTCACCGCCGGACAGGCCGTTGCCCTCAAGGCCACGGCCAAGGACGGGGCAGGTAACGACATCCCGTTGGACAGCGTCGTCTGGACCTCCGACCTCGACGGCCAGATTGCCACCGGGACCGACGCCTCGGTCAGCGACCTGTCCATCGGCAGCCACACCCTCACCGTGACCGCCACCGACCTCAACAACAACAGCGATGAGGCCAGCGTCGAGATCACCGTGAAGGCCGCCGGCACCGCCGATTGCCCCGTACCGGAGGGAGCGGTTCTTCTGACGGCCGCGGCAGGCAACCAGGAGTATTACTGGCTCGACGGTGTGGGATACGTCGGCCCCAACCAGGTGTGGACCGATGCGACCAGGACGCAGCTCACGCACGAATCCTGCCGCAACGCTGCCGGCCAGTATCACGGCTGGTTCCGGAACTGGACGAACAGCGGAATCTTGATCGCCGAGTTGCAGTACGCCAACGGCAAGTACAACGGTGTGTCCCGTCAGTTCGACTCCGGAAACGGGCAGATGACCCTCGAAGAGCACTACACCGATGGGACGCGCGACGGCCTGGCCCGGGCCTGGTACTACCAGAACGGGCAGATCAAGTACGAGGTCAACTACACCGCCGGCAAGCTCAACGGCCCCTACACGACCTGGTACGAGAACGGGCAGATGGAACTCCAGACGGCCTACGAAAACGGCCTCCAGAATGGCACCAGCAAGCAGTGGACCGAGGACGGCACCCTCCTATGGACCTGCACCTATGACCACGGGACCGCCGTCGAGTGCCATTAACCGCGGCCCAGTCATTCCGGGGGCGGTCATTCTGGCCGGGTGGTTGCTTTCTGGGCGATAGTGGCCTTGTAGCCGGTGGCCGCCACTGCCTCCAGCAACTGCGGACCGGCCGTGGTCGAGCCGGACTCGATCAGGACCCAGCCGGTTTTGCGGTTAAAGGATACGCGTGCCTGCTTCACACCCGACAGGCTTCTGAGCTTCTTGGCGACAGAGTCTCCGCAGCCCTGGCAGTGCATGCCCTGGACGTCGAGTTGAATCAGCGTGGTTCCGGGGGCGGCCGTCAGCGGCTCATCGGGAGACTCGGCGGGCGGGCTGGCCGTCTCCGTCTTCTCAACGGGCTTGGGCGGCGCGGGCTCGGATTTCTCGCAGCCTCCAAAAAACAGCATAGTAAGGCCACTTATCACAAGAGTTCGCTTGGCCAATCTCCCAGGCAACATGATCATGCTCCTTGTTAGACCGCTTCTCCGTGTCACCGCGTCGCCGTGTCCCCATGTCGAAGTTCAGCCGCCGTGGCGGGCGTCTTCTTCCTCATCCCTGCTTCAGCAGCTCCTCCATGGTCACGACGCGGCCCTCGTAGATGGCCGTGCGCCCGAGCAGGGCGGTGAGGGTGCCGTTGCGCCCGGCCTCGGCATCGGACAGCGGCCGGCGGCGCTCGCGGACACAGGCGAAGAAATCGTTCACGGCCAGTTGCGTCGAATCGCCCTCCGGTCCGGCATCAACCTTGTAGGGCTCGCCGAAATCCATCGGATAGACCATGCCGTTCTCGATGTCCACCGCTCCCTTCTCGCAGTACACGATCTCCTGCCGCCCGTCGGCCGGAATCTTCGGCGAGGAGATCCACGAATGACTATAGGAGACCTTCTTGTTCTTCCCGTAGTCGAGGGACAGGGTGTAGTGATCCATGATGTCGCGGGGTTCGGGCTTGAATCGCAGCGCCTGGCCGCCGAACCCCGCCGCCCGGACGGGGATGCCGCCGGAGATCCAGTTGAACAGGTCCAGCTCGTGCACCGCCTGCTCGACGATGGTGTCGCCACAGTACTTGTTCTGGAACAGCCACGCCCGGTCGTGGGGCAGGTCGCCGACGTTGTGCCGGTGTGCCCGGATGAGAATCGGCCGGCCGATCTCCCCGCTCAGGATGAACTTGATTGACGACTGCCAGGGGTGGGCGTAGCGCAGTTGCGTGCCGATCTGATAGATGCCCCGCACGGACTTGCTGGCGTTCACCACCTGGTTGAGTTCCTTGACTGTCAGGCCCATCGGTTTTTCGCAGTAGCAGCTCCGGCCCGAAGCCAGCACGGCCAGGGCCATCTCCGCGTGCAGGTGGATGGGCGTCGCAATAAAGACGGCGTCGAGCTCCTTGAAATCCACCAGTTCGTGGTAGTCCATGAATGCCCTCGGCTGGTCGGCCTGGACCTTCTCGGCAGCGGCCTTGAGGCGGTCGGCGTCGATATCGCATATCGCCGTGACCCGCACGCCGGGTGCCTGGTCGATCGCCTTGAGCAATCCGGAACCCCGGCCGCCGACGCCGATGATCCCGCAGCGCAGGTCGTCCTTAACGGCGGCCGGCCCGCTTGCGGCCGCCGGCTTGGTAGCCGGCCCTGCCCCCTTCTTCCTGTCCGCTTTCGCCTCCCCGGCCCGGAGCCCGGACGACCCCAGGAGAACCGCGGACGCCGCCTGCACCCCCACACCCAACACCTGCCGCCGTGACATCCCATCCCGCTGTCGCATTACCTGCCCTTTCCTCTAGAAAACGTGCCAGCTCACCAGAAGCCCAATTCTAAGCAAGCCGGCCATACCTGAACAGTTGCCCCGGTACCCAGCCCACGGCCCGGGCCGGCTACCCCGGAGCCACCTGACCCCTGCCAGGATGCCCGGCGACACCCCCGGGGCCCGCGCCCGAGATTGTTCCAGGTGGAGCGCTTGATGCTTGCTTGACCCACGTGGTTTGCCTTATTATCAACCCGTTCCCGAGGGAAGCCCGGCGCGTGCCACCCGGGAAGAGATGCGAGCCTGCCCGGCCTTGGAGGTGTCTCCGGATGTTCTTTCGGCGCCAACATTTACGTGCAGCGACAGCGGTTTTCACAACCGTGCTCGTCCTCCTGACCGGCGGGTGCGGAGTCCTCAACCCCAACCTGTTCAGCAGCTTCGGCAACAGCTCAGTCGGCGGGGTAACAAGGCCTAATGGTGCAATCGTAATCCTGGTGATGAACCAGACCAGTTCCGCGGCGGTCGTGCTGATCAGGGTTACCAAGATGAACGGGGGCGCCGTAGAGCTGAGCGTTCCCCTTGACCCCTTCGGACCGGAAACCGAGCTCGACCACGCCCAGATCGTGCAGGAGTGTTACGTTGAGAGCATCGAGTTCGTCAGTGGGAGTATCCAGAGCGACACGGGTGGTGATCCGATCGATATCCCGGCGGAGTTGCCACCGATCGTCTACGGCCTGAACTTCTTCTGCGGAAGTGTTGTTGTGGTTACAATTACCGGCATTGGCCTGCCGCCGGTTATATCGGTGTACTGAGATGATCAACCAACGACTGATTCGCGAAGGCCGCCCGGCACTGCGGTTTCCTGCGTTCCGCACGAGCCTCATGGGCCTGCTGGTCTGCTGTTGTGGCTGCCTGAACCCCGACACGTTCAACCAGTACACCGGCCGGCTGTACCCGATCGTACCCGGCAAACAGCCTTTCCTGCTGGTTCGGGTCATCAACAATACGACTGCAACCGTCGATGTGCCAATAGTTTACGACGACGGTTCGGGAAGAAAACAATACGTCATCACGGGCCTGACGCCGCTGGCCTATGAGACCGGCATCGCCCTGAATTGGCCGGTCACAAGGTTGGCTCTGTGCGATCTCGACAATCCATACAGGGCGACCATTATCGCCACCCTGCCCGATGGCAGTTTGAGTGCCGTCCCATATGCAAACAGGACTCTGGAAGCCAGCGTCGACTATGATATGGGTGACGGGGTGACCTTCGTGCTCAACAACGACGTCCGCAGTGACGCGTATATCAGTGTGAGCCTGGGCTTCACCGATGCAGACTGGCAGCCGAGCAGTTTTACGAGAGCTGATCCTTTCGAAGCCGCTTATCTCATCCTGCTCTTGGGCGGCTTCTGATACGGAGCGGACCATGCATCGTCGAAGAATCGTCATTTGCAGCATCCTGGCGGCCGCGTTCGCTCTCCCGATTATCTTCGGGGCGAGCTGCCCGCCTCCGGATCACCCTCCCTTCGTGTCGATCATTCAGCCCGGTTCGTCGGTTTCCGGAGATGTGCCGAATTGTGAAACCGATCGCGTCTGCATCACGGTGATGAACCAGACGTGTGTGGACACCGATATCATCCTGTACATTCAGGACGGCTACGATCTGACCGGCCAGTTCGCGACCCGCACGGCCCTCGAATGTTGCGAGAGCGAGAATGCCACCAATCCGTGCCCGTGCTTCGTGCCAGGCTCGGATACGGGCGAACTGCAACTCGTGCCCCCACAGTTGTTCACGCCGGAGAATCGTTATCCGCTCGCCAACGGCGAGGTGATCTATGAACTGCGCGGCCGGGCGGATCAGTTGTCCGCGCTCGGTGGCCGTGTGACGGTCAGCCTGCGTTGCGAGGAGGTCAAGAACATCGGTCTGGAGATCGGCCTTGTCGGTCAGATGCCAGGGACCGTTCAGGAACGGGCCGGCGTCGATTACCGCTGCACCATGGTTAGCACCGATCGGGGTGAAGCCGACCGGTTGGAGGACGTCGCCTGCGGCGGCACCATTCAGTACACCATCGTCGACCGTAATGACTGTGCGAACGAGAATCTGACTGTATTTCGGATCGAGACCGCGGTGTCGGCCGACTGCACCGACGTGGTCACCACGGAATCCGGCGCAGGCGGCGGCACCGGCGGTGGCGGTACAGGTGGCGGTGGCTTCGGAGGCGGGTGATTCTCCGCCGCGCAACACTACAACCAAGTCGAACGGCCGGCGCTATTTGTCGGCCGTTTTTTATTTCCCCGCACAGGGCCGAGGACCGCGCATGAAAACGCCCCGGACACTCAGTGCCCGGGGCTTGGAAGGTTGAGATCGCAGAATCCGGCCGCTGCCTCGGTTACTTGCCCTTCTTGACGCCGTACTTGCTCCGGCTGCGGCGGCGCGGGCGGCCGTCCTTGTCGTTCGTCACGCCGGCACAATCGAGCGTCCCGCGGATAATGTGGTAACGAACGCCCGGAAGATCGCGCACCCTCCCGCCCCTGATGAGCACGATCGAGTGCTCCTGGAGGTTGTG
Source organism: uncultured Planctomycetales bacterium (assembly GCA_964586235.1). Taxonomy (GTDB): domain Bacteria; phylum Planctomycetota; class Phycisphaerae; order UBA1845; family PWPN01; genus JAUCQB01. The sequence goes on along the minus strand of CAZPIO010000106.1, from coordinate 4,533 downwards.
GTCGACGCCCGGGATGTACGCCGTGACCTCTTTGCCGTTTGTCAGCCGGACACGGGCCACTTTTCGGAGAGCCGAGTTCGGCTTCTTGGGGGTCTGGGTCTTAACGATCAGGCACACGCCCCGCCTTTGCGGGCACTGATCCAGATCGCGGACCTTGGACTTTCGTGACTGCTTGTTGCGGCCCAAACGGATAAGCTGATTGATCGTCGGCATTCGTAACCTCTGTCGTGTCAAAAGTACCGGGCGTCGCGGCCCAAAACCAGGAACCCTGTATCCTAATCGTTCGGGCCGTTCATTTCCAGTCCAGGCCGGCTTGTCAGACCTGCTGATGGTCCCTCTGCTGTTCTATCGGACTGATGTTCAGGGCCTGGGTGGGAGGCCCCAACGGGACGGTGGTGGAGGCTATGCCGGCCATGGCGATAGCCGCATCCTCCATCGCCGCGTGGGCCGCGGCCGGCGTCACCTGTCTCTCGGGCACCGGCTCGCCCACCTGCTTGACCCGCATCTCCAGGTACGGCTTGAATGCCGTGCCGGCCGGGATCAAGTGTCCCAGGATCACGTTCTCTTTGAGGCCCACCAGCCTGTCCACTGCCCCGCTGATCGACGCCTCGGTCAGGATCTTGGTGGTCTCCTGGAACGAGGCCGCGGAGATGAAGGACTCGCTCTGCAGCGAGGCCTTGGTAATGCCCAGCAGCAGCGTCTTGGCGGTCGCCGGCTTGGGCCTGCGATCGCGGGTCGGCGGGGTGCCGCCGTCCTGTTCGGTCTTGGCCACGACCTCCGCGAACTCCGCCCGGGGCACAATCTGGCCGGCGGTGAAGGTGCTGTCGCCGGGGTCCTTGATCTTGACGCTGGCAGCCAGGCGATCGTTCTCCGCACGGAACCTGAACTTGTCGACGACTTCCATAGGCAAGAACCTGGTGTCGCCCGGGTTGTCGATGCGCACCTTGCGGAGCATCTGCATGAGGATGATCTCCAGGTGCTTGTCGTTGATGGTCACATTCTGGCTGCGGTAAACGGCCTGGACCTCGGCCAACAGGTAGGTCTGGAGGGCCTCCTCGCCCTTGATCCGCAGGATGTCATGCGGAACCAGCGGGCCTTCAACGAGCGGGTCGCCGGCCTCGACGTAGTCGCCGGCGTGCACCAGCAGTTGCTTGTCCTGCGGCACATGGTGCTCCTTCTCCATGCCGCCTTCCGACCGGATGATGATGGTCATCTTCCCGCGGCGGCGATCGGCCCGGATCTCGACCATGCCGGAGATCTCAGCCATGACCGCCGGTTCCTTGGGCTTGCGAGCCTCGAAGATCTCGGTCACCCGCGGCAGACCGCCGGTGATATCCTGTGTGCCGGCGATGGCTCGCGGCTGCCGGGCGAGCAGCGTGCCGGGAACGATCTTGTCGCCTTCGGCCACCTCGATACGGGCCTTGGCGGGCAGGTAGTGGTAGTCGAGCACGTGGCCCTCGGCGTCTTCGATGACGATCTGGGGATGCTTCTCGCCCTTGTGCTCGATGACGATGTACTTGGCGCCAACCCGCTCCTGTTCGAGCCGCACGGTTTCGCCTTCAATGATGTCGTGGAAACGAACGAATCCCGTGACCTCGGCCAGGATCGGCGTCAGGTGCGGATCCCAGGTGGCCAGGTCGGTGCGCGGCCCGACTTCCTGACCCTCCTTGACCAGCAGCATCGCGCCGTAGGGCACCTTGTAGCGCTCGAGCTCGCGGCCCTTGGCATCGAGCAGGGCCACTTCACCGTTGCGCTTAAGAGCGACCATGCGGGTCGCTTCGCCTTCCAGGCCCGGCACTTCGACTGCGTTCAGGTCGTGAAACACCACGCGACCCGGCTGGATGCTCACGATCCTGTTCTCAGCCACCGCACGGGTGGCCACGCCGCCGGTATGGAACGTACGCATGGTCAACTGCGTGCCCGGTTCGCCGATCGATTGGGCGGCCAGGATGCCGACCGCCATGCCCTCCTCGACCAGGTTGCCGGTCGACATGTCGACGCCGTAGCAGCGGGCGCACACGCCGAAGGGGCTCTCGCAGGTCAAAGGGCTGCGGACCTGGATCGTATCCAGACCGAGTTCCTCGATCTTGCCGGCGACCTCTCGGGTAATGATGTCACTCTCCACAACGATGGTCTGGTCCGTGACGGGGTGGCGAATCGTGGCCCGGGCGATGCGCCCGATGATGCTCTCGCGCAGCGGCACGGCCACTTCCTCACCCTTGTAGATCGCGCCCTTGGTGACGCCGTTGATGGTGCCGCAATCGAGCCGCGTGATGATCACGTTCTGGGCCACGTCGGCCAGTTTGCGGGTCAGGTAGCCGGAGTCGGCGGTCTTCAGGGCGGTATCCGCCAACCCCTTGCGGGCGCCGTGGGTCGAGCTGAAATACTCGAGCACCGAGAGCCCTTCGCGGAAATTGCTCTTGATCGGCGTCTCGATGATCTCGCCCGACGGCTTGGCCATCAGGGCCCGCATGCCGGCCAGTTGCCGGATCTGGTCGACGGACCCGCGGGCGCCCGAGTCGGTCATCAGGTAAATCGGGTTCAGGTAGAACGCCCCGCGGGAATCGTTGGCCGGCAGGTAGTTGCCGTCCTCGTCGCGGCGGTCCAACTTGAACTCCTTCATCATCTCTTTGGTGACCTGCTCGCGAGCGTGGACCCACACGTCGATGAGCTGGTTGTGCCGCTCCATGGGCGTGATCGCACCCTTCTGGTAGCCCTTTTCGATCAGATCCACGCGTTTCTGGGCCTTGTTGATGATGTCCCACTTGACCGCGGGGATGCGCAGGTCATGCACGCCGAAGGACAGGCCGGCGAGAGTGCTGTACTTGAAGCCGATGGCCTTGATCCGGTCCAGCAGATCGATGGTCGCCGCCCGGCCCAGCAGATGGTGGCAGTCGGCGATGACCCGGCCGGCGCCCTTCTGGCTCAGCGGGTAGTTGTACAGAGGCATCTCGGGCGGGAGCATGTCGTTGAAGACCAGGCGGCCGACGGTGGTCTGGACGACGCGGTTGGCCGGCACCGGCTCGGCCTCCCCCTTCTGCGAAGCGACCACCATGGTGCGATCGATCCTGCACCGGACTCTCTGATGAATGGTGACCTTCTTCTGCTCCAGGGCCATCATCGCCTCGTGGGCATCGCTGAAGTAAGGCAGCCTGGCGTCCGGGTCCGGCACGCCGGGCGCGTAGTCCATCGTGAGGTAGAAAATGCCCATGACGATGTCCTGCGAGGGCGACATGATCGGGCTGCCGTTCGCCGGGCTGAAGATGTTGTTCGTGGACATCATCAGCACGTGGGCCTCGGTCTGGGCCTCGACCGACAGCGGGAGGTGCACGGCCATCTGGTCTCCATCGAAGTCCGCGTTGAAGCCCTTGCAGACCAACGGGTGGATGCGGATGGCGTTGCCTTCCACGAGCACCGGCTCGAAGGCCTGGATGCCCATGCGGTGCAGGGTGGGGGCGCGGTTCAGCAGGACCGGGTGATTGATGATCACCTCCTCGAGGATGTCCCAGATCTCCTGGTCCCGGCGTTCAAGCATCTTTTTGGCGCTCTTGATGGTGTCGGCCAGGCCGCGCTCGCGAAGCTTGCGGATGATAAAGGGCTGGTAAAGCTCGAGGGCGATCTTCTTGGGCAGACCGCACTGGTGGAGATGGAGTTCCGGGCCGACCACGATGACCGAGCGGGCGGAGTAATCGACGCGTTTGCCGAGGAGGTTCTCACGGAACCGGCCCTGCTTGCCCTTGATCATGTCGGTGAGCGACTTGAGCGGCCGGTTGCTGCTGCCCAGGACCGGCCGGCGGCACCGACCGTTGTCGAACAGGGCGTCGACCGCCTGCTGGAGCATCCGCTTCTCGTTCCGGATGATCACTTCGGGGGCGTTGAGATCGACCAGCTTCTTGAGCCGGTTGTTGCGGTTGATGATGCGTCGATACAGGTCATTCAGATCGCTGGTGGCGAAGTTGCCGCTCTCCAGGAGAACCAGCGGGCGAAGATCCGGCGGGATGACCGGGATCACTTCCATGACCATCCAGTCGGCCTCGTTCCCGCTGTTGCGCAGGTTCTCGACGATCTTCAGACGCTTGCACAGGTCCTTGAGCCGCTGCTTGCTGTTGGTCTTGTTGATCTGCTCGCGAAGTTCGGCGCTCAGGGCCGCCAGGTCGAGCGAGCGCAGCAGGCTGCGGATCGCTTCGGCGCCGGTCTGAGCGACGAAGCCGCTTTCACCGTACTTCTCGCGGGCCGCGCGGTACTCCTCCTCGTTCAGGAGTTGTTTGGGCTTCAGGGGCGATCCCAGCGGCTCGACCACCACATAGTCCTGGAAATAGATTACCTTCTCCAGGTCGCTGGTCTTCATGTCCAGCAGGTTGCCCAGTCGGCTGGGCATGGCCTTGAAGAACCAGATGTGCACGACCGGGGCGGCCAGGTTGATGTGGCCCATGCGCTTGCGGCGGACGCGGGAGTGCGTCACCTTGACGCCGCAGCGGTCGCAGATGATCCCCTTGTGCTTGGTGCCCTTGTACTTGCCGCAGGCGCACTCCC
>CAZPIO010000105.1:0-27423 GCA_964586235.1 uncultured Planctomycetales bacterium | reverse complement strand
GCAACAAGGTCACGATGAAACTGGTGCTGATCCCGGCGGGGAAGTTCCTGATGGGCAGCCCGGAGATGGAGTCGTGGCGCCAGCAGGACGAAGTCCGGCACCAGGTGACCATCAGCAGGCCGTTCTACATGAGCGTGTACGAGGTGACGCAGGCCCAGTCGCTTACGGTCGCCACGTCGACCAGGCTCGGGGTTCCGAAAGGGCCGTCTGGACTGTGGCGGCCCGCGTGATGCGGCCAGGCCGGCGGCGCGTGCAAAGACGAGCGATAAAGGGTATAAGTGACGTTTTGGCGCCATGCGGCGGCTGATGAAGTCTGTCCGCCCGTGGGGGCCAGCGTTGCCGAGGGCACTGGCAGGCAATCTGAGACCGTCCGGGAATTCACCGAGCGGAATGCACGCCCGGGTGGCCCATCGCTTGAGCGATGGGGGAGCGAACTCGCGGCCGAGTTGATGTCCCCCACGGCTGAAGCCATGGGGCACCCACCGAATTCCCGGACAACCTCAGGCAAGCTGCCAGTGGCACCGGCTCAAGGCGCCCCGACCGGTCAACGCGAGGCCTACTATCTTGCCAACGGCTGTAGTCCTGATATGGTGGGAGCATGAAGATCCTTGCTTTGGAACCCTACCACGGCGGAAGCCATAAAGCTTTCATCGATGGCTGGTCATCCAACAGCCGGCATGAATGGACCGTGCTGGGCCTGCCGGCGTACAAGTGGAAGTGGCGGATGCGGCATGCGGCCGTCACTTTCGCCGATCAGACCGCTCAACTCGCCCGATCAGGGGCCACCTGGGACCTCATTTATTGCTCCGACATGCTCAACCTGGCCGAATTCATCGGCCTGATCCCGCCGGAACTCAGAAATATCCCGACTCTGGCCTACTTCCACGAGAACCAGCTCACCTACCCCGTCCGGTTCGAGACGGACCGGGATTTCCACTACGTCCTGAGCAACACCATCACCGCCCTGGCGGCCAAGCGGGTGTGGTTCAACTCGGCGTACCACCGCGACTCATTTCTTGAGAACCTTCCGGCGTTCCTCAAACGGATGCCGGACTATCAGCCGTTCGACGCCGTGGACCGCATCCGGGCCAAGTGCGATATCCGGCCGCAGGGCGTGCAGGCGTTCGCGCCGCGCGCAGAACGCATGCCCGGACCCATCCGCATCCTCTGGGCCGCGCGCTGGGAGCATGACAAGAACCCGGATGCATTCTTCCTGGCGCTCAAGTCACTCAAGCTGACCGGCGTCGACTTCCGCCTGAGCGTGATCGGAGAGCAGTTCCGCGAGCGCCCGCCGATCTTCGACTGGGCGAGGCAGTACTTCTTCCACCACATCGACCGCTGGGGCTTCCAGGAATCGCGACAGGGTTACGAAGAGGCCCTGATGGAGGCCGACGTATTCGTCTCGACGGCCAACCACGAGTTTTTCGGCATTACCGCCGTTGAGGCCATCGCGGCGGGAGCCTATCCGCTGCTGCCCAAGCGGCTGGCTTATCCGGAGATCCTCGATCCGCGGATCGCCGGCGACGTGTCGTGCTTCTTCTACGAGCAGGAGGCGGACGGACTGGCCCAGCGGCTGCAGGAGCTGGCCGAGGGCCTCGCCAAGGGGGACATGTGGCAGGGCGACCCTGAGCGGGCAAAACGGGCCACCGCCAGATTCTCCTGGAGCAAGCTCGCTCCGATCCTCGACGAAGCGATGGAATCGGTCTGACAGCGCGTCTGAAAACGGCAGCCTTCTGCTGCGGGGGGGCCTGCGCCGGCATATTTCCTGCGCCAACAGACACGGCGGCGCCCGCCGCGGCGGACTTGGCCATGCCACCCCGGGCGCGGTGGGACACCCGCTATTTCCCCGGCAAACGGGCGGTCAGTTGTGATTCAACCGGCGTGACGGTCGCCTTGTGGCGATCGATCTCAGCGAGCAGGTCGGCGACGACATCGGGGTGATCCTTGGCCACGTCAAACCGCTCCGAGGGATCGTGTTCGATCTGGAAAAGCAGCGGCGGATCGTGGTTTTCAACGTTCTTGCCATACCCATCCTGGGTGATGAGGTGTGCCTTCCACGACCCTTTGCGGACGGCCATGAGCCGCTGGCCGCGGTAGTAGAAATGGGTCTGGCGGTTGCCGGGGCCGGTACCGAAGAGTATCGGGCTCATATCGACACCGTCGATCACGCGGTCCTTGGGGATCTCGGCGTTCGCCAGCTTAAGGAAGGTGGGGAAGAGGTCCATCGTGCCGGCAAGAGCGGTGGTGATGTGACCGGCTTTGACCCGGCCCGGCCACCAGGCGATGCCCGGCTCGCGCATGCCGCCTTCCCAGGTACTTCCCTTGCCGTCCCGCAGCAATCCGGCCGAGCCGCCGTTCACCCCTCTGATCAGCCATGGCCCATTGTCGCTGGTGAAGAACACGAGCGTATTGGCTGCCAGACCGAGATCTCGCAGCGTCTGCAAGACCTGCCCGACGCTCCAGTCGAGCTCTTCCACTACGTCGCCGTAGAGGCCCCGAGGGCTCGTATCCTTATACTGATCGGATGCGTGCAGTGGCGTGTGCGGATAGGTGTGCGGGAAGTAGAGGAAGAACGGCTTGTCGCGATTGTCCTTGATGAAGCGGACTGCCTCTTGGGTGTACCGCGGGGTGAGGGTCGGCTGGACGGCCGGCTCTTCGATGGTCTGGTCGTTGCGCATCAGCGGCGTGGGCTTCATGTCGTTGCTGTAGGGGATGCCGAAATAGGCGTCGAAACCGTGCTTCGTGGGAAGGTACTGAGGCAGGTGCCCGAGATGCCACTTGCCGACGCACATCGTCGCGTAGCCCCTGGCCTTGAGGGCCTCGGCCAGTGTGACCTCGCTGTCGGGGATGCCCCCCGCGGAAGAGGGAAAGAGCACCCGCGGGTTATCGCTGCACATGCCGCTGCGGATCGGAAGGCGCCCGGTCATCAGCGCCGCCCGGCTTGGCGTGCACACCTCGCCGGCGGAGTAGAACTGCGTGAAGCGCATGCCCTCGGCGGCCATGCGGTCGAGGTTCGGCGTGCGAATCGTCGGATGACCGTAGCAGCCCAGGTCGGCATAACCCAGGTCGTCGGCGAAGATGATCACGAAGTTCGGCGGGCGATCGGCGGCGAAAACCGGACTGCAGAACGCAGGGACAACGATCAGGCAACCCACGACCCTGTGCAGCATCTTTCGAACTGACATTGTTCTGCTACCTCCTCTGCTGGTTCCGCGCGGCAACTGGTATGGCTCTCGATATCAGCCCGAGCGGTCTTGTGAGACGACAGGAGTATACCCGCATTTCGGCGGCAAGGCACAGTGGCCGGGCTGGCAGTGGCACACAGAGTATTTGTCACCAGCACTGCTCAATAGAGCAGTGGCACACGGGGGGCATGCTCGCGAACCTGGCCTGTCGGGGTCCTTACCGTGCGAACTCGACGGCCCTCATCTCGCGGATGAGGGTGACCTTGACCTCGCCGGGGTAGGTCATTTCCTGCTCGATGCGTTTGGCGATGTCGTAGGCGGTTTTCGACGCCATGCTGTCGTCGACGTTGGCGGCGTCGACGATCACGCGGATCTCTCGGCCGGCCTGGACGGCGTAGGATTGCTTGACGCCCGGGAAGCCGTTGGCGATGCCTTCAAGCTGCTCGAGGCGCTTGATGTAGCGCTCGAGGGACTCGCGGCGGCTGCCCGGCCGGGAGGCGCTGATGGCATCGGCGGCCGCAACCAGGGCGGTATACGGACTGATCGCGTCCACATCGCCATGGTGTCCGAGGATGGCATTGAGCACCTCGGGGCGCTCGCCGAATCGCTTGCAGATATCGGCGCCGATCTGCGGGTGCCCACCTTCGATCTCGTGATCCACCGCCTTGCCGATGTCGTGCAGCAGGCCGCACCTGCGAGCCAACGCGCCGTTGAGGCCCAGTTCGTCGGCCATGATCTGGCAGAGAAACGCCACTTCAATACTGTGCTGCAGGACGTTCTGGCCGTAGCTGGTCCGGTAGCTCAGCCGGCCGAGCAGGTCGATGATCTTGCGGTTCAGGCCGCCGACATTGGCCTCGACGGCCGCTTTCTTGCCGCGTTCGACGATCTCGCGGGCCACCTCCGCCCCGGTCTCCTCGACGACCTCCTCGATCCGCGACGGGTGGATACGACCGTCGTGGATGAGCTTCTCCATCGCGAGGCGTGCCACCTCACGGCGCACCGGATCGAAGGCGCTGACGACCACGACGCCGGGTGTGTCATCCACGATGACATCGACGCCAGCGGCCTTCTCGAACGCCCGGATGTTGCGTCCTTCACGGCCGATGACCCGGCCCTTCATGTCGTCCGAGGGCACGTCGACGGTGCTCACGGTGTTGCCGCTGGTATGCTCGCTGGCGTACCGCTGAATCGCCGTGACCACGATCTCGCGGGATTTCTGCTCGGCCGTCTCGCGGGCCTCGGTCAGGACTTCTTCAACGATCTCGGCCGCCTCGCGCTCGATTTCGTGACGGATCTGGCTCAGCACCAGGCCGCGGGCTTCCTCCGCGCCCATGCCGCTGATCCGCAGGAGCTGCGTCCGCTGCTGATCCAGGGCCTCGGTCAACTGAACTTCTTTCTCCGCCAGAGCAGCGTCCCGCTGGCTCAGTTTCTGCTCGGTCTGCTCCAGGGCCCGCTCCTTCGTGACCAGAGTGTCGAGCTTCTTGTCCAGGTTGTCAGCCCGCTTCTCCAGACGCCGCTCAGTTTCTTTCAGCTCATCGCGGATGACGGCGCTTTTCTTCTCGAATTCGTCCATCCGTTGGATGAACTCGGCCTTGGCATCGACTTCCGCTCTCTTGATGATGACTTCTGCTTCGTTTCTGGATTTCTCGATGATCCGAGCGGCTTCTTGCTGGGCAGTCGCAATCTTTTGTTTGCCGAAAATCCGCAGGCCATAGTAGACGCCCACCATGCCGATCAGAAGACCCGAAATAAAGTAAATACCGGGAAGCATATCCGTCAGGTCTGCCAGAATGAGAGCCAATCCCATTGCTCACCTTCCTGCTCAATCTCTATGCTGCCGGACGGCGGGCCGGACCGCATGAGGCCCGGATCGTCGATCCCGGAGCGGGGTCAGAGTAATCAGTAAATACGGGCAGGAGGTTCGCCGGAAACCGGCTCTGGAATCGCCGGGCGGCTCAAAGAAAGGTCAATGGACAAGGTTCGACAGCCGGAAAACCAGCCAGTCGCCACCGAAGAACAGCGATGTGCGTTGTCCTGTCTTGCGCTGACAAGTGGGATCGAACGGGCAGTTATCCCGCGCGTTCAGCGAGGCACGCCGAGAGCGTATGCTGCCCTCGGCCTTCGCCTGCGGACCTGCTAAGGTCTCCGCAACACGCGAGTTTCATACCCTTTGTCATCAACTCGACCACCCCGCTTGTCAGATTCACGCCAAACTGAACTCGTCACCACCTCTTCGGCCCACCGGCCGTCACCATTGTTGGACACACAACAGGAACCCAACTCCCCATCTGGATATCCCTGCTCGGCCACCTGGGCGTTAGCGGGATATCACCGTCTGTGCGAACCTCAGGATCGACCTTGCCCCAAGCAAAGCTCTATCCAGTTATTATGAATCTCCTGACAACCGGGACCCGACCGATCGGCCGCAAGATCCCGGCCTGAATCCGCCCTGACTCTGCCAACCTTGACAACCAGGCGCTGGCGGATGTCAAAATAGCGAATTCCCGTATGATAATACCTATCTACGCTCTCATCGGCGTATTAGGTCGGCCGTGATTATACTGGATTTGCCCGTAACGTCAAGGGCAAATGACGCTGGAATGTGACTCAACCTTCGTCATCCAAGAAGGTTACATATCAGTCCAAGAATCACCCTGGTATGCGGGTAGGTAATCGTTGCTAACCTCCGATTCTGCCGAAGGTAGCCGGTTACTGATTTGCCTCTGTCCGATCCATGGCACGTCCTTTGGTCGTGACGGGGTGTTTAGCAGCCTGTGCGGACGCCCGCCCAGTGGAATACGCTACCGCCGGGTACCCTATCCGCCGATTGAAATAGCCATGTCCGGGTTCTACACTGGGCCTTGCCCGTCCCGGCGGGCGTCAGGTTAGGAGGCCCCGGCCGGGGGAGGGGCAATGGTCTTTTCCCACAGGTACATACTGATGCCCAGCTATGCCCTACTGACCGCCAGCGGCCCGGACCGACCCGGTATCGTGGCCGCCATCACCGGCGTCCTGCTCGATTGTGACTGCAATATCGAAGACTCCCAGATGTCACGCCTCGCGTGTGACTTCGCCTGCATGCTCATGATCCGCATGCCTGAGGGCATGGTCAGCCGCGAGCTTGAGGGCCGTCTTGGGAATATGGGCAAGGAGTTTGGCCTGCGGATGTACCTGCAAGACCTGCGTGCGGAAGAGGCCGGCGAGCCGCGGTCGGCCCAGTCCAAATACCTGATCCACGTCTACGGTGCGGACCGCAAGGGGATCATCCATCGGATCAGCAAGCGTCTGGCCGAGTCCGGCGTCAATATCACCAACCTCCACACCGAGGTCATCCATCACGCTACACCGCTCTACGTGATGATGATCGAGGTGGAAATCCCGCCCCAGGTGGATAGTGCCCGGTTGCAGGACGACCTGGTGACCATCGGCCGGGAAATCGAGGTCACCGTTTCGATGAAACCCAAGGACGACGCCCGGTTCTGACCGTCAGGCCGGAGTCGTCAGTGTACCGAGTCGCGAACCCGTGGCTCGTCAAGAATCGCGGTCGTCCTCGACCTTGCTCGGACCAAGGGAGACGGCTCCTACAGGGTCGCACTTCAACCGGGACCCGGCTGGGCCTCGGCGAAATGCCCTTTGCGGACGCCGGATCGCCAGAGTACTTCCTTCATCAGGCAGTAGCACACCGGCAGGACGAACAAGGACAACAGTTCGATGGTCAGGCCGCCGACGGTAGGCAGGGCCAGGGGAATCATCACGTCAGCGCCCCGGCCGTCACTGGTCAGCACGGGCATCAGCGACAAAACGGTCGTGGCGGAGGTCATCAGGCACGGCCGGACTCGCTTGATGCCGGCCGACACCACGGTGGCGCGGATGTCCTCGATCCCCCGCACCGGGCTGCGCTGGAACTCCTGATTGAGATACGTCGCCAGGACCACGCCGTCATCGGTGGTCACGCTGAACAGGGCGATGAAGCCGACCCAGACGGCGGTGCTGAGGTTGTAGGTTCCAAAGTGGAGCAGGTCGCGCACATTCTCACCGAACACGGGGAAGTTGAGGAACCACGGCTGAGCAATGAGCCACAGGCCGATGAATCCTCCGGCCCAGGCGACCGGCACGGCGCTGAACACGATGAGCGACAGCGGGATGGAGCGGAATTCGAAATACAAGAGCATGAAGAGCAGGAACAGGCTGAGCGGCAGGACAATCGTCAGCCGCCTCTGGAAGTTGAGTTGATTCTCGTAGCTGCCGGCGAACTTGTAGTGGACGCCGGGCGGTAGAGCGAGTTCGCCCGTGGAGATCAGGTGCTTGATCAGCCGGTCGGCCTCCTCGACCACCTCGACTTCCGCGAAGCCGTGGCGTTTGTCGAAGGTGACGTACGAGACGAGGAAGTTGTCTTCGCTCTTGATTTCCTGCGGGCCGCGGACGTATTCGATACTGGCCAATTGTGCCAGGGGGATCTGCTCGCCGCTCGCCCCGGGCACGAGGATTCGCTGCATGGCCTCGACGCTGTCGCGAGTCTCACGGGCGTAGCGGACACGGACGGGGTAGCGTTCGCGGCCTTCGACGGTGGTGGTGGCGCGGATGCCGCCCAGGGCGATCTCGATGACATCCTGCACATCGCGGATGCTGACGCCGTAGCGGGCGACCTTCTGGCGGTCGATGTCGATCTCCAGGTACGGCTTGCCGACGACGCGATCGGGTATGACCGCATCGGCGGCAACCGAGGGGACCGCCTTGAGCACTTCGGCGAGTTGGTATCCGGCCTTTTCGATGTCCTCGAGCCTGTTGCCGAAGACCTTGATTCCCATCGGAGCGCGCATACCCGATTGCAGCATCACCAGTCGGGCCGCGATGGGCTGCAGACGGGGCGCCCCGGTGACGCCGGGGTACTCCGCCGCTTTCTGGATCTCGTTCCAGATGTCCAGCGGCGTCTTGATGTGGTCTCGCCACTGCCTGATCGGCTTGCCGTTCTGATCGAGTACCAGCTCGCCGGTTTGCAGGTCGCGCTTGTACTCGGTCTTGTAGAGCACGATGGTCTCGATCATGGACAGCGGCGCGGGGTCGAGCGCTGTTTCCGCACGACCGAGCTTGCCGACCACGCTGTCGACCTCGGGAATCGCTTGGATCGCCTTGTCTTGTGTGGAGATGACCTCGAGTGCCGACCCGATGCCGGCATGGGGCATGAGCGTGGGCATGTAGAGGTATGAGCCCTCGTCGAGCGGTGGCATGAACTCGCGGCCGAGGCCGGGGAACTTGTGAACGCCGATGCTCCAGACCTTCTGGTAGATCGAAGGCCCGCGGTCGCCTTCGTTCACCTTCGGCGTGGGCAGCCATTGAAACGTCCAGCCGAAGCCCTGCCAGACGACCAGGCCCAGAACGACGATCGCAGTAGGCACGGCCAGAAACGCCGCCTTGTGCCGCAGGAACAGGGGCAACAGGTAAGGGTAGAACTCGATGAAAACCACCCTGAGCAGGGCCCAGGCCACGTTGATGCCCAGAACGATGATCAGGTTGCGCAAGAAGCCCGCGCCGGGACCGAGCGGCATCCAGTGGCCGGTCAGGACGACGAGCACGGCCGCCATGACCGCCAGGCTGCCGGCCAGACCGACCCACTTCATCGCCCGCGTTCCGAGGCGGGTCTCCACCAGCGAGAAGGTCCCGTAAGCCGCCGACGCCAGGCCGGCCCATCGCCAGCCGAACGCCGCCATCACCACACCGGCCACAATGAACAGCGCCGGGACAATCCAGCGGCGCAAGCCCCGCAAACGGCCCAGCGGGGTAAAGATCATGTGCGCCAGCGTCGGCAGGATCAGGATCGCGGTCAACAAGGACCCAAGAAGGGCGAAGGTCTTGGTGTAGGCCAGGGGTCGGAACAGTTTTCCTTCCGGCCCGGTGAGCGCGAAAATCGGGAGGAAGGCGATGACCGTCATCAGGACCGCAGTGGTGACCGCCGAACCGATCTCGCTGGTGGCCTCGTAGACGATCTCGATCATCGGGCGGCTGCGGGTCTTGTCCTGCTCGAGGTGCCGGACGATGTTTTCCGAGAGGATGATGCCCATATCGACCATAGTGCCGATGGCGATGGCGATGCCGCCCAGGCTCATCAGGTTCGAATCGACGCCGACAAGCTTCATGAGAATGAAGCAGATCATCACCGCCAGCGGCATGGTGATGCTGATGACGAAGCAGCTTCGCAGGTGGCGCAGAAACATGAGCACCACGAAGGTGGTCACGAGGACCTGTTCGAGGAGAGCATCCTTGAGCGTATCGAGCGTCTCGTGAATAAGCACGGTCCGATCGTAGAAGGGAACGATCTGGACCTGGCTGGTGGTGCCGTCGGCGAGCGTTTTCGAGGGCAGCGAGGAGGCGATGTTGCCGACCCGCTCCTTGACCCGGTCGATCACCTCGAGCGGATTGGCCCCGTATCGGACGGTGACCACGCCGCCGACCGCCTCGACTCCCTCCTTGTCCAGAACGCCCCGTCGCAGAGCCGGCCCGGCGGCGACCCGAGCCACGTTCTTGATGTAGATGGGGACGTTCTCGGCGACGCGGATCACGGTATTCTCGAGGTCGGCGACGCTCTTGATGAAACCCTTTCCCCGCACGATGTACTCGACGCCGTTCCACTCGACCGTTTCGGCGCCGACGTCGATGTTCGACCGCTCGACGGCCATGAACACATCCTGCAGCCGCACGCCGTGGGCCCGCATCGCATCGGGATCCACGTCGATCTGGTACTCGCGGACGTAACCGCCGACGCCGGCGACCTCGCTGACACCCGGAATGCCCTGCAAGGCGTAGCGCACGTACCAGTCCTGGATGGTGCGGAGCTCATCGAGGCTGAAGCCGCCCCGGGAACCCTCGAGGGTGTACCAGTAGACCTGGCCCAGGCCGGTGGCGTCGGGGCCGAGACCGGGGGTCACGCCGGCGGGCAGCATCTGCTGAGCGACGTTGAGCTTTTCCAGCAGACGCGACCGGCACCAGTAGAAATCGTGCTGGTCATCGAAGATCACGTAGATCACGGAGAAACCGAACATCGAGAACGCGCGGATCGACTTGAAGCCGGGCGTGCCCTGGAGCACGGTGGTGAGCGGATAGGTGATCTGGTCTTCGACGTCCTGGGGCGAACGGCCGGGCCAGTCGGTAAAGACGACCTGCTGGTTTTCGCCGATGTCCGGGATGGCGTCGACGGGGATCGGATCGCGCGGGACCAACTCCTTCTCTACCTTAAAGGGCATGACCCGGTAGCCCCACAGCAGGATGAAGGCGAGAATCAGGAATACAACCAGCTTGTTCTCGAGACAGAAACGGATGACGCCGTTGATCAGACCCCGGCGTGTGGCGAGTTCGGGTTGCATCTCAGCGGCTCTCCCGTCCGTCGGGCGCGATCCGACCCACGACTTCACCGCACCGCAGCATCTTGTCGCCGAAATAGGGGTTCAGCACCTTGTCGTCGGGTGAAAGCCAGTCGGCGCCCTTGTCGTTGAAGGCCATGGGGCAGTGGATGCGGTAGACCGGTGCCTCGAGGTTGTGGCCGAACAGGTGCAGGTAAGATCTGAGAGCGGCGGTGAGCGAAGGCAGTCTCTGCCTGCGCTGCTCAACGGTTGCCTTGTCGGAGGCGGGAAGGGCGTCGCCGATCGCGGCGACGTGCTTCTTGAACTCAGGTTCGTCGCCTGGGGGAAGTCCGTGCGGGATCGCGCCGGTCAAAGCCTTGCGGAGCGCGGCCGTCGAGGCGGCCGATTTGCCGGCGTCCTCGGCCACCAGTGCGGCGGCCAGGTCAAAGTAGGCCTGCAGCACCGGTTTGAAGTGATCGTGGTACATCGCCCCGGCGACGGCGTGCGAGTGCTCGGCTTTCGGAGCGGCTTCCGGCTGCGAGGCAGCCTGCGCCGGCGGTTGCATCATGCTCGGCCTGGCCTGGATCTGCATCGCCGAGTCGATCTGGAACGCGCCTCGGGCGACCACCCGCTCGCCTTCCGTGAGTCCGTCGAGCACCACGTACTGATCGCCGGCCCGCATGCCCAGATGCACCTCGCGGCTCTCGTAAAGGGTTTGATCGCCTTGCTGAGTCTCGACATACACGATCGCCCGCGTGCCGGTCAGCAACACCGCCGTTTGCGGGATGACCAGCACCTCGGGGACGGCCGCCTGCGTTGTGGCAAAGCCCAGCGACTCGGCGGGAACCAGGTCCATTCCGCACACGTCGCATTTGCCCGGGCCGTCCTTGACGATCTCCGGATGCATGGGGCTGATCCACTTGCCGGCCAGTGACGTGTCCACGATCTTGCCGTTTTCGGTTACCTCCGCCGAAACCGTCGCCCTGACAAACATGCCCGGACGAAGCCTCATGTCCATGTTGGGCACAGTGACGCGGACCTTGACCGTTCGGGTGGCGTCGTTGAGCACGGGGTCCACGTATGCGATCCGACCGGTGAACACCTGGCCGGGATAAGCTTCCGTCTCGAATTGCACCTGCTGCCCGTAGTGGATGAAGCCGATATCCATCTCGTAGGCGTCGAGCAGCACCCAGACGCTCCGCAGATCGGCGAGGGTGAAAATGCGCGTGCCGGTCTCGACGTACATGCCCTCATATCCCTGGCGGTCAACGACCCAGCCCTCTTCCGGCGCGTCGATGCGGATGTGATCCAGCGGTTTGCGCAAACGCTCGAGTTCGGTGATCTGGTCCTGGGGGATGGCCCACAATTCCAACTTGCGCCGAGCGGCCTGGAGCATCGCGTCGGTGGCGTCGCGCACCGCCGAGGGCTGCGTTGTCCCCTTTTTCGCGTCTTCCGCCGCATCGAGGGCAACGAGGTATTCTCTCTGGGCGACCAGCAGTTCGGGACTGTAGATCTCGGCGAGGTGGACGCCTTTTTTCACGAAGATGCCGGTGTAGTTGACGAACAATCGGTCAATGCGGCCGGGGACATAGCTGCTGATGTAGGTGATCCGCGTCTCGTCGGGGGCGACCTTACCGACCATGCGCACTTCATGCTCCAGGCGGCGCCGTTCGGCCGGCACCGTTTCGACCCGGGCGAGTATTCGGGCCCGGTCGGAAAGGGCCAGTTGATTCTCGTCCAGGGCGGCGCCCTGGTCTGCTGTGACGGGGATGAGATCCATGAAGCAGATGGGGCATTGCCCGGCCCTGGGCAGCTTGATCTGAGGGTGCATGGAGCAGGTCCAGTAGAGAACGTCCTCGTCCGTGCCGGCCGCGGGGGCCGAGGTTGCCGCACCATGGAAATGAAAGGGCAGCAGTCTGCCGAGTACCGCTCCCAGGACCAGGCACGCGACGGCGACAGCCAGGTATGTAATCGCCTTGCCGTGTCGGCATCGCCTGGCGAGTTCAGGATGAGTATTCATCGTTTGCTCCGCATGTCAGACTCCCTCGTCGCCCATGTCGACTTCGTAGGAGGGCTCTCTGAGCCCGACCGCCTTGAGCAAGCCACCGGTTCGCCACGGAGAGTACCGGCGGGACAAACCCGCCGGCTCGCCGAGAATCGCGGCTGCAAGCCGCTCCTACAGTAGATCGCGGTCGGAGACCGCTCCTACGGCGACGGCTGGGTTGGAGTTTGAACCGCCGTCAGGCGCCCGCCCGCAGCCCGCTCCAACTCGGCATCGCTGGTCAGACAGTCGCGCAGGAACCGCAGAGCTCTCAGCCGGGTCATCAGCAGTTCCTCCTGCGACTGAAGGTACCAGGTCAGGTCTTCCTGGCCGGCGATGTATGATTGGCGGGCGAGAACGACGTTGCGGTCGACCTCCGGCAGGAGCTCGCGACGGTAGAATTCGACCTGGTCGCCGGCTTGACGCCGCATGACCAGCGATTCCCGAACCATGCGGGTCACCTCCTGGAAACGGGCCTCATACTCGGCCACACGCTGCCGATGCATATGTACCGCCTTGGCCACCTGCGCCTGATTCTGGTCGAAGATCGGGATCTCCATATCTATCATAGGCCCGATGGTGTACTTGACCTCGCGCATCTTCGGTCCGAAGGGCTCGACCGTCGGCGCGCCGGCCCCGTTTGGCATGCCCCAGAGGTCATTCACCACGTTCTGAGCGACCTTGTTGCCAATCCGGCCGATCGGCCGCTGGTTCTGCGATGGCGGGGCGGCCATTCGTTCAAAGCCCAGCCCCAGGGCGATCTCCGGCCAGCCCTCGCGGCGCATCAGCTCGATTTCGTTTTCGGCCGCCCTGACCCGCCATTCGGCCGCCTTGAGATCCAGCCGCTGGTCGGCGGCGAGCTTCACCATTTCGTCTTCGCCGGGGGACGGCCGGATGGAACTGCTGGTCTCGTGAATGGCTTCTACCTGCCAGCGGTCAGAGGCAGCGGCGAAACCCATCAGGGCCAACAGGTCGCGCTGGGCGGCGTGATGCTCGGCTTCCAGGGCCATCAACTCGGACCGCAGGCCGAGATGGCGGATCCGCGAGAGATTGACCTCCACCTGCGATGCCTTGCCGGCGGCCTGCCGGGTCTCGATGATCCGGGTGGATTGACCGACGATTTCCATGTTCTCGTGGGTCAACTCGATGGCCCGTTGCGTGTACTGCAGACGTGCGTAGACCTTCTTGACCTCGGCCGTGACAGCGATGGCCCGATCGGCCACGCGCAGGACGCTCTCCTGCAATGCGGCCTTGGCGACCTCCTGGCGGGCGGGGATCAGCCAGAGATCCTGGAGCTGTTGCATGGGCAGGCCGCTGCCGCGGAGCATGCTTCGCCCGCCGCCGCTGGGGAACATAATCATGAAATTGAGCGTGGGATTCGTGAGCAGCCCGGCCTGGACCAGATCGGCGTTGGCCTGGCCGATCATCTCCAGATCGGCCCGCAGTTCGCGGTTGTTGCGGAGGGCGGTGGTGACGGCGTCGTGCAGCTTCAACACGCTCCGGCCGTCCCAGGCGGGTGGTTGATCATCCCACGGGGCGGTCCACACCGGTTTCTGCCCGAGTCGCTGTTCCACCAGGCCGGCGGCTTCGTCGATCTTCTCATCGGGTCTGATGGTCGAGCAGCCGGCGAGGAAGACCATCGCAAGAATGCCAATGGAGAGTAGTTTTGAGTTCATGGCGGGTTTCAAAGCCTCGAATGTGGCTCTCAGTCCGCAGGCAGCGCCAGGCTGCGCACCCATCCACTTTGACATGGGAAACCTGCAATAATCAAGACTATAGGCCGCCATCCTGGCGTGGTCAACTTGGTGGGTCGGCTTGCCGCCACGAAATCCCGTGTCGAAACCACCCTTTAGTGTTGGTGGCCCGCGTGGTCGATCATCTGAGTGCCTTGCTCACGTCCCTGATGACTCATTGGTCCTGAGCCGGCGTCAGGAGTCAGGGTCTGCTGGGCAGTCGGCGGTGTCTTCATCTGGACATCAAGAGCCTTGACATATTCGGCAGGATCGGCCTTGAAGCGTGTCACTCCGTCGTCACCGAGCAGGAAATAAGTCTTGCCCTGGTAGGCCACCAGCTTAAGGTCCTTGCGCTTGTGGATGCTCGACTCTCCCGAGGCCGTGATGTACAGGATGAGATCCTCATCGGCAATCGGCCCCCGGGCAACGATCCCAGACTCCAGCCGCAGGCCGGCGGCACACCTGGCCGGTTCGGCCTTGAATTGAGTCAGCGCGGCCTCGCTGCTGAAGTACACGGTTTTGCCTTCGTATTCCGTGCTGAACTTCGGATTGATGGCCTTACCCGTTACTGGGCAGTGCACCTGTTCGGTGGACCACTCCTTCGACTTGGAGAGGTATTTGGCCGGGTCAGCCTTGAACTTCTGGGGGCAGCCGTCGCAGCAAAAGCCGATCTTCCGACCCTGATATTCGATGAACGTCTTGCCGTCGAGCGGCCCGCCCATGACCGGACATTTGACCTGAACGCTTTGCGGATAATCCTGCTTGTAGACAGCCGGCAGGTATTTCATCGGCGAATCCTTGAACTGGGGAATGCAGGCCGGGCAGCAGAAGTACACCTTGACGCCCTCTTGCTCGACGAACACATCCTGCCGGACGGGCTTGCCGGTGACCGGGCAGGTTTTCTGCGCGATCATCGTGCCGCCGCCGGTCTTCACCGCAGCATTCATTCCCGGATGCTCGTGCATGCCCTGCTGGGCAGCGAAAGCGGATGTGGCTCCCGTGAATAGGCCGGCAACTATGAACCTCAGACCTCTCATGGCATGATCCTCGCTTCTCTTCGATTCTAGTGACGCCCGGAGGATCCGAGCGTCTGACGGGTTAGATGCCATGGGGTGATAGTTTCTTCGGAGGCGGTGGCGAAATCCCGACGTCGGGGCTTGCACCCGACCGGCCGAGGACCACTCGCACGGGATCATGCCACGCTTCGTGTGGTCCGCTTGCGGGCCGGGTGGTGCGATTCCGCGGCGCCGTCAAACAGGGGTAGCGCTCACCGGAGCAGAAGGCCAGTTGCCAGCACGGCATCCCATCCGATCACCACCAGATCGAAGAACAGAAGCGCTAACATTACGTCCTTCTCGATCACTGTAATCCCCTCCAGCCACAGGTACTCCCTCGACTGACTGAGTTTGCACGGCCAAGATCTGACGGACAGAGGCCAAGTGCGTGCTGCCACCGTCTCGCCCGCACCGCCACTCGGGGCTTGCCGAGGCGGACGCCACCCACCACGGCAGTGTGCGCCCGAATCAGCCTGCACTGCCGACAACGGCCAGTCACGTTCTACTTGACGGAAACTCCGGGGTTGAGCGCGGAGCCCGCGCGGCTACGCCTGGAATTCCTCCAGCAGGCGCTCGACGACGCATTCGATCTTCTTGTTGGTGACATAGTCGTCGTCGCGGACCGCGGCTCGCACCTGCCTGATCCGGTCCATGCGTCCGGTCGGCGCATGCTCGAGCATGCTGAGGTCGATGGCCGCTTCCGAGATCTCGACGCGATCCCCCTGGCAGTCGGCCGTTCTCGCTACGTGACGAGGCGCGCTTCCGCGGCCCTTCGGGTCGACCTGCCGGTACGGCAGGCCTCCATCCATGCGAGTTATCGGTATCATTCGTGTGCCTCCTTCGCCCCGCGCTTTCCGTGGGGCCGCACGCCGGTCCATCTCGCGACCGTCTGTCGATTTCGCCGCCTCTGGCGAGAATCATCCCCCCTTTACGCTGACCTGGAACAGCCGACCGCATCCGGCGGTCCTCCGGCCTCTGGGCAACCAACGCGGCCGTGACTCACTCCCGGCGTCAATCCCTGGCGGCCGAAGCCCTTATCAGTCCGGCGATCGTCCCCACGAGACGGCTTCGAAAACACGGGCGAGGATCGTGAACGACCCCGGCGGGCGCCCACCGGGGTCGTGGCTCCCCCCTCCGTTGATACCTGTTGTTGTAAGGTAGTTTAATCTTTTGGCAGGTAAACCAACTCTATCAATCTCAGGCCCGGCACAAGGCTGCCTGGACAACACTCGGCCTGCGGGGAAAGGCAATCCATCATCACAGGAACGATCACTCATCGCCAACTCCTTTTGGCCCGACCCGATTGATGGAGGCCGGCATTCGGCAACCGACCTTGCCCGTCGGGTGCTCATCCTTGCGATCACGCTCTCAGAAAAGGCATCCTGTGGCAGCGCCCCGCGCCCGTTGCGCACCTGGACCACATGATGCACGGCTTCTTCTTCGGCCTCGTCAAGCCGTCCGCTCTCTGCGACGGCGCCTGGCTCGCGCCGTGCCGGCCAGGAGTGCAGGCAAGCCCTCGTCCGTCGGGCCTGCCCGCCTCCCCGCCTGAGCCCGATTGGCGAAACGAAGAAAAGTAGCACCCCATTAGATGCGCCGGGATGATCTCTTCTTCGCGCCCGGACAAAAAAACATCATTGCTCCTGGTGCGGGTTTCCGGACAGTTGTCAGAGCCCTATCCTCTTGATGTACGTCACCTCTCTGCCTTCAGTCGGTCAAAGACCGGGTCGACTGGCGGCATGAAAGGGATCGCGCAGGAGAGGCCTGTGACGGATTCGGAGCTGGCTCAGTGTTGTGCTCGGGGCGATCGGCAAGCGCAGCGGCTTCTCTACGATCGTTGTTCTGACCGCGTCTACCGCGTGCTCTGGCGGATGACCGGAAACCAGGACGATGCCCTGGATCTTGCACAAGATACGTTCGTCCGCGTGTTCGAGAAGATTCACACTTTCGACGGGGCCTCGGGCCTGATGACCTGGGTCTACCGGATTGCCGTGAACGAGGCTCTCCAGTTCCGGCGGCGAGAGAAACGTACGACCAGAGTTCTGGGGCATCTGGCGCTGAGTCGCCGGAAGGTGTCCCACAAGGCGCCAGGCGAGGATGCGCGGCGTGATCTTCTCGATGCTCTGGCCCTGCTGCCCGAACCGGAGCGTGCGCTGCTGGTTCTCCGATACGTCGAGGGTCTTGCCTACAACGAGATGGCGGAGGTCCTCGGAAAGCCGCCGGGGACGATTGCCTCGGGACTGAACCGGGCCAGGCAGATGCTCCGTCGGGTGCTGTACCCCGACGAACCGAAGAAAACGCGCTGCATGAGCATCAAAGAAGATGGGAGGTTAAGGTGCGGTTCGCCGCCGGGAACGCCCGAGATTGCGACCGGCGGAACGGTGACCGAAGGGAGCAATGAGCTATGAACTGCGAAGCCACTCGCGAACAACTCGGCGCATACGCAGATGGTGAACTGCCTCCCGGGCTCGCCGCTGAGATCGAACAGCACCTCCGCGAATGCGCGGCGTGCGGGGATGAGCTTAAAGAATTGCGAGAGATGATCGGGCGGTTCGGCGGCACCGCGGCGGTGAAGGCGCCGCCTGAGCTCTGGTCACTGGTTGAACGACGTCTGGGCGGTGCCCCGCGGAGCGGCGAGGTGCGCCGGCTGACGTTTTGGACCCGCCGCCTGGTCATGGCCGCCGCGAGCATCGCTATTCTGGTTGGCGGAGGTGTGCTGGCAGGTCTCTGGTTCGCCTCGGGCCCCGACGTGGCCAAGGCTGACGAGGTCAACTTCGGTCTGTTGCTCGACGGGCTGGCAGCCGACGTGGATAGTGCCTTCGCCAAGTTCCTCGAATTTCATAGGGCGCAGCCAATCGCCGCGGAGACAGCCTCTGCCGCGGCCCCGGGACTTCGATTTGCCCTTCCCCGGGAGTTGCCGGGCGGCTTCCGGCTTCAGCAGGCATATCGGTTCCAGTTGGGCACGGAGGTCGGCCTTGCGGCGTCCTATCACCGCGGACGAGAACCGATGCTCGTCTTCTTCCATCGGCCGACCAACAAGGAACACCACGGGATCCGAACCGAGACGTCCTGCGTTGTCGAGGGACACGAGGTCCACACGGTGGAAGTCGGGCCTTGGCGGTTGGCGCATTTCACGGATCCGACAACCTGTCATTGCGTGCTCAGCACGCTCGACGTGGAGACCGAGTTGCCCGCCGTCTTTGCGGCGATTGCGCCGGATTTCAAAACCGCCTCGCACAGACGCGGACACTGACAGATACATGCGATGACTGGGGGGCGACGGCGCTGTGTCAGTCCCAACAGAAGGAGTCACTCATGAGACACGCATTTAGACTCACGTTACTCACCGCTGTCGGAATCGGCGCGTTCCTGCTGATCGCCGGATGCGAAGGCGCCGGGGGGCACAAGATGGTCGCAGCTCCCTCGGGAACCGAGCATGAAATCATGTGCAAGGCGTGCTACGACGAGATCAAGCTCGTCCGGCGGGGCGGTCTGAAGGGACCGTGGTCTCCCGATCAGTTCATGCGGGTACATCACTGCGAGGGCTGCAAGACGGACATGACTTTCTACATGCAGGAGGGCGTGACAATGGTCAAGTGTCCCAAATGCGCGCCCGAGGGGGTCGCCTGCGACCGCTGCGTTCCGCCCAAGGGCAAGCGATGATCGCTCGCTCTTGATTGTTCCGGTCACATGCACTGTCGAATCGTATCGATCACGTAGTCCTGCTGCTCGGTGGTCATCTCGGGGAACACCGGCAGAGAGAGCACTTCCTGGGCGGCTTTTTCGGCCACCGGGAAATCGCCGGCCTTGTAGCCGAGACCGCGGAAGCAGGGCTGCACGTGCAGGGGAATCGGGTAAAAGACCTTGGCCCCAATGCCGGCCTCGGTCAGCCGGGTCCGCAACTGCTCGCGTTTCGGCGAGCGAATGGTGTACTGGTGATAGATGTGGCCGCAGTTGGGGTCCCTCGGCGGCGTGACAATGCAGTTGCCCTCAAGAGCCTCGTCGTAACGGGCGGCATTGCGGGCGCGTCCGCTGTTCCACGCGGCCAGGTGCGGAAGCTTGGCCCGCAGGGCCACCGCCTGGATCGCACTCATCCGGAAGTTGGCTCCCAAACGGCCGTGCTCGTAGTCGGAGGTCTGACCCTGGTGGCGCACGATGCGCAGCGTCGCCGCCAGCCTGTCATCATTTGTCATCACCATGCCGGCCTCACCGATGGCCGACAGGTTTTTCGTCGGGTAGAACGACAATGTCCCGGCCGTGCCGAGACTGCATGCCGGCCGGCCCTTGTAAGTCGCGCCGATGGCCTGGGCGGCGTCCTCGATGACCGGGATGCCTCGGGCCACGGCGAGGATGCGGTCCATGTCCGCACACTGCCCGTACAGGTGCACGGGGATGATCGCCTTGGTGTGATGCGTGATGGCTTTGGCAATGGCATCCGGATCGATGTTGAAGGTGTCGGGCAGGATGTCGACGAACACCGGCCGGGCACCCACGCGGGAGACACTGGCCGCGGTGGCGAAAAAGGTGAAGACCGGGACGATGACCTCGTCGCCAGGTCCGATATCCAGCGCCATCAGCGCTGCCACAATCGCATCTGAGCCATTGCTCACGCCGATACCGTGGGTCACGCCGCAGAGCCTGGCCACCTCCGCCTCCAGGGCCGCCACCTCCGGCCCCAGAACGTAGCCCTGTGTGCTCAGAACCCGGTCGATGCCGGTCCTGACTTCCGCTTCAACCGTTCGAAACTGCGCCGCCAAATCAAGCAAGGGTACTTTCATGGAGCGCAGTATGGCGGTTTCAGGTCCTGCGGACAACTCCGGTGGACCTGTGACCGTCCTCCCGCCGCGAGATGGTGACCGGAGGGCGCCTTGTCACAAAAAAAACTTCCGGGGCGAAATCGTATTCCGTCCCGGAAGTGCGCCACGGCTAAGACAGCCGAATCTCTAAAGGAGAACCTGTTCGTCCGAGCGTACCGCCAGCCTCTGAGAGGTCGGCGCTACGGTGTATTCTGCAACATGCCCGTGACCGACTATACAGACCGTTCGGCAGGCATGTCAACGAATCCATCGGCGAATTCGGCCAGAACCATGAAAACGCTAAGCTTTTAATTTACAAGCACTTGTGATCAGGTCTGAACCTGTGATGATCTCGGGTGATTGCAAGTCGTTCTGCCGGCGATAGTTGGGCCGAGGACAGTTTTCAGGGTTTTTTTTGGAGGTTTTTAGCTGGTCGAAACGGCCCGGTCAGCGTGCTTGCCAAGCCTATTTCCGGACGGGCTCAAAACCTCCTCAGCAGTCAGCAGTTGCAGTGAAAAAGGTGCCCGACAGCCTTTTGTGACGGTATTCCGTCTGCCTGACCCGGCCCTCTCCTATAAGAGCGAGACGGGGTCCACGTCGATCAAAACGCCTTTCAGCGAAGGGGTGAGGACTGCGTCGCCCCGGAGTCGGTCCAGGACCTGCATCAGCCCGGCCGCGTTTGGCGTCCGGATCATCAGGTCGAAGCGATATTGACCGCGCAGCCGACCGAGTGGGGCGCTTTGTGGACCGAGCACGTCAGCCCGCAGGCCGTGTCTGAGCAGGCAGTCCCGGATCTTCTCGACCAGCTCGCGGGCACGCTGCGAGGCCTGCGATCGCGAAGGATGAGAGACTACCACGCGGGCCAAGCGGGCAAACGGTGGGCACTGCACGCGCTGACGGATGGCCAACTCGTGCTCGGCGAAGCCCTCATAATCGTGGTTCGCGGCGAACCGCAGGGCCTCGGTCAGACCCGCAAAGCTCTGCACGATGACGCGGCCACCCGCCTCGGAACGACCTGCACGGCCGGCAACCTGGGTCACCAACTGGAAAGTCCGCTCGGACGCGCGGAAGTCGGGCGCCGACAGGGCGGTGTCGGCATTGACCACTCCGACGAACCGCACACGCGGAAAATCCAGGCCCTTGGCGATCATCTGCGTTCCAACCAGAACGTCCAACCTGCCCTCTGCGAAGTCCGAAATCACCTTTTCATAAGCACTCACACGGGTCATCGTGTCGCTGTCGGCGCGGGCGACGCGGGCCTGCGGGAACTTGACCTTCACCTCTTCCTCGACCCGCTGCGTGCCCATGCCGAAACGGATCAGCGTGCCCTCGCACGATGGATCGCCGCAGCGGGTCGGCACCACCATCTTGACCGAGCAGTGATGGCACAGGGCCTTGCCTGTGGACTGGTGAAAGACCATGTTGACCCCGCACTGGGGGCAGACGATCGGCGTGCGGCAGCGGCTGCAGACCAGGTAGCTGGCATATCCGCGGCGGTTCAGCAGCAGGACCGCTTGCTGATTGACCGCCAGCGTCCCAGCCAGTTCCTGTTCCATCTCCTGCGACAGCAGGTGGATGCCTTTGCGCTGCCGCTGCTCGATCTGCATGTCGACGAACTGCACCTCGGGCATCGGCAGGCCGGCGATGCGGCTCGACAGCGTGATTCTCTCGAAGT
This sequence comes from uncultured Planctomycetales bacterium, assembly GCA_964586235.1. GTDB lineage: Bacteria > Planctomycetota > Phycisphaerae > UBA1845 > PWPN01 > JAUCQB01. Next base: position 5,607 of record CAZPIO010000105.1, on the reverse strand, counting down.
GCGAGAGCCGCTGGCAGTTGTGCCAGGTCTCCAGCGACGGTGTGGCCGACCCGAGCAGGACGGGGCACGGCGTCATCTGGGCCCGCTTGATGGCCACGTCGCGGGTGTGGAAGCGCGGCGATTGCTGGTTCTTGTAGCTGGCTTCCTGCTCCTCATCGACGACGATCAGACCGAGGTTCGGGCAGGGAGCGAAGACAGCGCTTCGCGTGCCGATGATCACGCGTTTCTCGCCCGCGGCGATAGCCGCCCAGGTCAGCGACCGCTGCACGCCGGTCAGTCCGCTGTGGATCACCGCCACGCGCTCGAAACGGCTGGCCAGCCGGTCAACCATCTGCGTGGTCAGGGCGATCTCCGGCACCAGCAGAATGGCTTGCTTGCCGGCGGCCACAACCGAGCGGATCGCCCGGATGTAGACTTCCGTTTTGCCGCTCCCGCTGACACCGAAAAGCAGCACGACTCGAAAGGCCCCCTCGGCGGCCAGGGCGGCGATACGGCCAAGGGCCGCCTGCTGATCGGCGTTGAGTTCGAAGGTCGGCTCCGGGCCAGGATGATCGAAATCGGGCGGCGGCGCCGGCACCCGCCGCGTCTCCTGCCTGATCCGGCCCGCCTTGAGCAGGCCGCCGACTACGCCCTTGCTGACACCGGCGCGGGCCAGCAGATCGTCCAGATCCAGCCCGTCCGGTTCGGCCTGCAAGGCGTCCAGCACAACCCGCTGGCGGGCGGTGACTCGCTTTAATGGTTGCGTGGGAGTCTGCCCGGCCACCGACTCCGTATCGCTGTCGGGGCCGAGGGCGGCATCCGACAGGACCAGATGTCGAACGGTGACGAAGCCGCTGTGTCTGCGAATGGCCTCGGGCACCATGGCCGAGAGAGCCCGGCCCAGCGGGCAGCAGTAGTAGCGCGATATCCACTGCCCCAGCTCCAGCAGCGGGCCGGAGAGCAAGGGAGTCTCGTCGATCACCTCAGCGACGGGCTTGAGCGTGCTGGTCCAGGCCTCGCGGGCGACGGCCACGCAGAAAGCCGGCTGGGGCTTGCGGTTGCGCCCGAACGGCACCAGGACGCGCTTGCCCGGCTGGACCTGCCCGGCCAGCTCAGGCGGCACGGCGTAGCTGTAGTGGCCCTCGACGGCCGCTACCATCGCGACGCGGGCCACCGGCCCTTCGCGCATTTCGGGCGTCTCGCTCCACAACGTCGGGCCGGATTCTCTCGGTGATCGGGGCACGGGTCTCTCGCGTTGGCGGTCAGCCAAGTGCAACAGGCTGCTCGCGGCTTGAGTATAAGCCAACTCGCCGGTTTGCCAACGGCCCGGCCCGGCTGCACAATACGAGGGTCTGCTGAGGTCTCCGAAACCCGCCAGACGCACAACGGGATGCGAACAGCAACGAACCCAGCACGGAGAGGCCAGGCATGAGCACGATCTCCAGGCGCACCTTGTTGAAGACCCCTGCGGCCATTGCCGCCGCAGCCGCCGTTGTGCACGCACAGGCCGCCGGGTCCAACGAGCGCATTCGCGTGGGCGTGCTCGGAGTGAGGAACCGGGGATGGCAGAACGCCGAGACCTTCCACAAGAGCGGGCGGTTTGAAATCGTGACGCTGTGCGATTGCGACAGGTCTTCCTTCGACTTCGCGGTGGGCAAGCTGGAGAAGGTCCTGCCCGGCACACCGAAATTCGAGCAGGACTTCCGCAGGGTGCTCGACGACAGAAGCATCGATGCAATCGTCGTGGCCACGCCGGATCACTGGCACGCGCTGATGACGTACATGGCCCTCGAGGCCGGCAAGCACGTTTTCGTCGAGAAGCCCGCGTCCTTAAACATCAACGACGGCAAGGCCATGGTCGCGGCCCAGCAACGGCATCCAGGGCTGGTGGTGGCGGTGGGTACGCAGCAGCGAAGCGGCCAGCACTTCAAGGATGCCAAGGCGTTCATCGATGGCGGCGGACTCGGCAAGGTCGCTTTCGCCAGGGCGTGGATGGTCGGCAAGCGCGTCGTCGTCAAGAAAGTGCCGGACGGCAACCCACCGGCCGGCTTTGACTACGACTTGTGGGTCGGACCGGCACCGCTGCGCCCCTACAACCGTGAGAAGGTGCACTACAACTGGCACTTCATGCGCGACTACGGCACGAACGACGCCGGGAACTGGGGCGGCCATTACCTCGATACGGTGCGCTGGTTCCTCAACCTCGATCTGCCGACGGCGGCGGCGGGTTTCGGCGGGAAATATGCCGTCCAGGACGAGAAGGAGTGGTTTGACACGCAAACGACGATGTTTCAATTCCCCGATCTCACCGTCGTGTGGGAGATGCGGCACTGGAACGAGCAAGGCTTTGAGCGAAAGGGAACGGGCGCCGAATTCCGCGGCGACAAGGGCACGTTGTTCATCGATCGCGGCGGCTGGACCATTCAGGCCGACAAGGCTGAGCCGGTAACACATCCGGGCAGCAGGCTGGAAGAGCCGCACGTTGAGAACTTCGCCGACTGCATCGCCGGCCGTGCCAAACCCGCTGCGGATATCGTGGAGGGACACAAGACCGCCGTCACGTGCCACCTGGCCAACATCACCGCGCTGCTTAACCGGAGCGTGAGGTTCGACTCGGCGTCGCAGACCATCCAGGGCGACTCGCAGGCCGCCGCCCTGCAGGCTCGTGAGTATCGCAGCGGCTGGAAGATACCGCTGTGACGACACAGCGATACGGAGGGACGCGAGATCGCGTCATCGCAGTCAGCTATCAAACGTCATTCGCAGGAGAAACATGATGACCCCCAACCTGTCACGTCGTGCGTTTCTGAAGACTTCCGCGCTGGGCGCTTCGGCCGTTGCCCTTGGCTCGGCGGGCGTCGCCCGCGGCTTCCCGGCCAACGAGAAGGTCCGGCTCGGCTGGGTCGGCATCGGAGGACGCTGGGGCAACCTGGCCGAGCTGACACTGAAGCACGTGCCGGATGCCGTCAACGCCGCCGTGTGCGACCTGATCCCCGAGCGGGTCGAGCGGGGCAAGAAGGTCTTCGAGCGGGACAAGCCCACCGGCTACACCGATCTCAGCAAGATGCTCGAGAAAGAGAAGCTCGACGGGATCCTGGTCGTCACCGAACCGTGCAACCATTCCGTCGTGGTGGTGCCCATCCTGCAGGCGGGCGTTCACCGTTTCGCCGAGAAACCCAGGGACACCACCGTCGAGAAAGGGGATGCGATCACCAAGGCGGCGCGCAAGGCCAAGGGCGTCATCTACCAGATCGGCACGCAGCGCCGCTACAGCCCGCCACACCTGGCAGGCATGGAGCTGATCCACAGCGGCAAGCTGGGCAAGATCATGTTCATGCAGGGCCACTGGCACTGGGCCCACCGACCCGCGGTGCCGCGCAAGGTCGCCCGCGACGGCAGCATGCTGGTCGAGCAGGCCTGCCATCACACCGACGTCATGTCCTGGGCCATGAACGACAAGCCGCCGGTCACCTGCGTGGCCATCGCCCGGACCGAGATTCCCACGCCCGAGGGCCCCAATGTTCACAACGAGCAGCAATCGGCGACGATCTGGCAATGGGCGGGCGGCGAGATCTTCTCTTACACACACCTGCTATGGCTGGCCCGACACTTCCAGACCGAGCAGTTGAACGTCCACTGCCAGAAGGGCGGCGTCGATCTGGCCCACGGCGTGATGCACTGGGCCGACTACGACGCGAAGAACGCCGCCGCGCCGCAGGAGGAACTCAAGGACCAGTATGCCGACGATCCGCGCGGTGACTGGGGCATGGGCACCAAGGAGGAGCTGCAGGCGTTCGTCGCCAACATCAAGGCCGGCGGCAAGCAGCCGATCAACGCCAACGTCGAGAGCGGCCGCATCGCCACGCTGATGTGTATCATGGGCCACATGGCCGCCATCAACGCGGCCAGGAACGCGTACGAGCCGCGGGTGGTGCAGTGGAAGGACCTCGGCTCGACCACCGACGCGGCGTGATGCCTCGCGCGCGGTGAGCGCACACAGGACAAGAGCGGATGATTCCCTGACCCTTGTTGCGCAGGGTGTGGCTTCATTTCTGGTCCCGCAGGGCCTTATCGGAGCAACCGCCAAGATCCGCATCGCGGGATTGCCGGGTATAGGATCTGTCCGTTGCTTCCGGCCTTCATCGTGATAGACTTACGTGCGTCGGATCTGTTGGTGTGAACTCCGCCACCGCTGTCAGGAATCTGCCATGCACACTTACGAGAAACTCGGGGTCTTCTATCTTGGTCGCGCCTATGACCTGCAAGAACGCAAGCCCGCCAAGGAACTGGTCCTGTACGACAGCCGCGATCTGGTCACGCATGCCATCGTTGTGGGCATGACCGGCAGCGGCAAGACCGGCCTGTGCGTGACGCTTCTGGAGGAGGCGGCCATCGACGGACTTCCCGCGATCGTCATCGACCCGAAGGGGGATCTGACCAACCTGCTGCTGACCTTTCCCGAATTGCGTCCCCAGGATTTTCGCCCCTGGGTGAACGAGGAGGATGCCCGCCGCCAGGGGCTCGACCCGGATTCGTACGCCGCGCGGCAAGCGGAGTTGTGGCGCCGCGGTCTGGCCGACTGGGATCAGGACGGCGCCCGCATCCAGCGTCTGCGTGACTCGGCCGAGTTCGTTGTGTACACACCGGGCAGCGACGCGGGACTGTCCGTCGCGGTGTTGAGGTCGTTCGCCGCTCCACCGCCGGAGGTGCTGAACGACTCCGAGGCCCTGCGGGAGCGTGTGGCGGGCACGACGGCCGGGCTGCTCGGGTTGTTGGGCATCGAGGCCGATCCGCTGCAGAGCCGCGAGCACATTCTTCTCAGCACGATCCTGAATGACGCGTGGAGCCAGGGTCAGGGCCTCGATATGCCCGCCCTGATCGGCGCCATTCAGAATCCGCCGTTCAGTCGGCTGGGCGTGATGGAACTGGAGAGCTTCTACCCGGCCGCGGATCGGTTCGCGCTGGCCGTCCGGCTGAACAACCTGATCGCCTCGCCGGACTTCGGCCGCTGGCTGGAAGGTGAACCGCTGGACATCGGCGCGATGCTGTACACGCCGACCGCCAGACCCCGGGTGGCCATCTTCTCAATCGCCCACCTCAACGACGCCGAGCGGATGTTCTTCGTCTCGCTGCTGCTCAGCGCGACTCTGGGCTGGATGCGGAGCCAGTCGGGCACCACGAGCCTCCGGGCTTTGCTGTACATGGACGAGATTGCCGGCTACTTCCCGCCGATCGCGAACCCGCCGTCGAAAGCGCCGTTGCTGACCCTGATGAAGCAGGCCCGGGCCTTCGGGCTCGGGCTGGTGCTGGCCACCCAGAACCCGGTGGACCTCGACTACAAGGGCTTGGCGAATGCCGGCACGTGGTTCATCGGCCGGCTGCAGACGCAGCGCGACAAGGACCGGGTGCTGGATGGGTTGGAAGGGGCCGCGGCCAGCGCCTCGAGTGAATTCGACCGCGCCGCCATCGACAAGACGCTTTCGCAATTGGACAACCGTGTCTTCCTGATGAACAACGTTCACGAGGATGCCCCCGAAGTCATCCACACCCGCTGGGCAATGTCCTATCTTCGCGGACCGCTCACCCGCCAGCAGATCCGGACCCTGATGGAGCCTTATCGCCGACCCG
>CAZPIO010000104.1:0-27496 GCA_964586235.1 uncultured Planctomycetales bacterium | reverse complement strand
TTGTCGAGGGCAACGCGTATCTGATCATGCGTGGCGATCAGCTGCAATGGCGGCATGAGGCATTGGCGGCGGTCGAACGGCATGAGGGGTTCGACGAACCGACGATCATCTCCACGCGGAAGGCCGGTTCGGCCACCCTGGATCGTGTGCGGTGGTTCCCTGAGTGGCGCGACTGGCGAGGCAAGCCGACTCCGCCGCGGGCAACGCCCTCCACATCGTCCGTGTTCGGCGGCCTGACGCCCTCATTGCCCGCTCGTGAGATGCGAGTGCACCTGACTCCCATGACGTGTCGAAATCCTGTCCGCGTGGAGCAGCAGCCGTGCGCCGATAACGGCTACACGTTGATCATCGGGTTTGATGATACGGATCTCGGCGCCGTGTGGTACAAGGTCCGCCTGACGATCACGGAAATCGAGAGACGAACTGAAGGGGAGAGCGCCGGCCCGGACCGGACGGGCGCGGCGATGCCAAAAGCAGGCGGAGTCCGAGGTGTGGTGTTCGTATCAGATATGCCCTGGCTGCTGGCCAACGCCGGGGCGGGTAATCCGGTCCGGCGCGACATCAACATCAATGGCCAGCCGATCGGCATCGCCGGCCGAATGTACGCGAAGGGCATCTGGACGCACTCTTATCCCGATGAGACTCCGGCCGACGTGGTGATTGACGTGTCAAACCGCGGTTTCGCCGCGTTTCTCGCGGATGCGGGTGTCGAGCAGTCGAGCGATTCGGGTAGCGCGCAGTTCCAGGTTTTGGTGGACGGCGAGAAGCGGGCCGAAAGTCCGGTGATGCGACCGGGGGCGGTACACCGGTTCCTGGTGGATGTGACCGGAGTAAGGCAGGTCACCCTGCGGGTGCTCAACGGTGGCGACGGTTACAACGGTGACCACGCGGCCTGGGGGGCCCCGCGATTCGCCGAAACGGCGAACGTGGAGCCTGCCGGGCCGTCAGCTCGGGCGCTCGATACGGCCATTCCGGGCCTGGCCGCCCACTACCCGCTCGACGGAGACGCGAAGGACACGAGCGGAAACGGGAACCATGGTGTTGAGCACGGCGCAATCGCGTATGGCCCCGGTCGGTATCACCTTGCCGCCAGGTTCGACGGGGTCGACGATTTTATCGAGATTCCGAACAGCGATCTCCTGAATCCCGCGAGTACCGTGGCGTTCTGGGTCAAGCTGACCGAGAACGGCAACTACTCCTTCGTCTCCAAGGCAGTCGTCGGGAACGGCTACGGAATCTGGCTGGGCAGAGACGCGAATTTCAACCAGGGAGTGTTAGGCAGCGGCCTGGTCGGCTTTGGTTTTGATGGGAAAGGCGTCCAGTGGAACTGGCGGATGATCACCGCTGAGACACCGCTCCGGCCCGACACGTGGCATCACATCGCGGCGGTGCTGGGCGAATCCGGCCAGAGACTGTACATCGACGGCAAAGAGGCGGCTTTCAATCCATCCGTGGAGAAGCCGAGCATCGACAGGCGCATCTGGCTTGGAAGGGAAATGCGGCTCGGTGGCGGCTTCCTCAACGGCCTGCTCGACGAAATCCGCATTTACGATCGTGGGCTCTCGGGTAATGAGGTGCGGCAATTGTACAGGGGCGGCCAGTGACAAGAAAACGAAGGACATGGTCCTTTTGCCTGAAAGGGTCGCACCGGGCGGGTACAAGGCCTTCAGCCTTGAGATACACCGAGGGCCGATGCTTACCGGCGGCGTTGCCGCCGGCTACCATTGTTTCAGGCCTTCGGCCTGGAGGTTTCCGGCAATAGATCTTCGCGCCCTCGCCACTACTTGGCGGATGCACCCCCGTTGATCGGGTCCGTGACAACTTAGGCGGCTCTTTCATAACCCCGACGGCTAGCAAGTGGGTCTCGGGTCGTGCGACCGCTCCGCGGTCTGGCCCGTCGCTTGCGCTCCGGGTTCTGAATTGGCCCCGCTTAAACTATCACGGACCCCCGTTGATCCGTCAGACTGGCCGCAGCTTGACGGTCCACTACGCTTCGAGACAATTTGGCTTGCCGCTGGCCTCAGTCCGGCGGATGCTATCTGCCCGCAAGAGGCTCTCGCGACCGGCAGGCAGATCATGACGCACCTTGAAGCCAGGGCCCGTTCAGCGGGTGCATCGTGCGCGGCACTGCATGCCTCGCTGCCCTCGAAGCGATTCTATGACTCGCTGGGGTATTCCACCGTTGAGGAGGCATCCCGCGCCGTGGCCAACGGCCAGAGCCTCCGTTTCTACCACATGCGAAAACCGTTGACCTGATCAGTTGAAGAGACCTATCCCTGGGGCAGGCGGGACAAACGCGAACAGGACAGGTTGGTTTTTATACCCCCAATGTGGAGCACCATGCCCTCGGCGCCTCGCAGGCACAGTGAGGCGTGGCCGAACCCTACGGCCAGCCACGGCCGCCGTCGGGCACCGGGCATGTCTCGTTCGCGTGATTCTCGGTACTATCATGGCCAAGAGCGTGTGTGAAAGCCGCAGCCTGTTCCTGCGGCGCGGCATGCGCAAGTTCGCCGCAGCGGGTGCCGGCGTGTTTCACGGGGCGGCAGACATGGCGGCGCCCCGATTTCATCGGGGCTTGGCCATGCCACCCAGGCTACGGAGAGCCACCGAGGCTGCGAGGAGAAATGATGGTCCGCGAGCGCGGACCCTACGAAGGTTCACGACGTGATCAATGCCATGCCCGACGCCGACGCACCGAGAGCGGCCTGCCTGACGCCACCTGCCATGGGCGGCGTTGCGGTCATCCAGGTGGTCGGGCGGTCGGCACCCGCGCTTGTCTCGCAGTTCATCCGATGCAAGCAGCCGATCGACCTGGAGAATCTGCCACCGGACCAGATCCGGTTGTGCCAGTGGGCTGACGGCGAGCAGTTGATTGACGATGCGCTGGTGGCCGTTCGGCGCGATGCCGCCGGTGAATTCGTCGTTGAGATCAGCGTTCACGGCGGTCCGCGGATCGTGCAGCGCTCGCTGCTGATGCTGCAGCGGGCCGGGGCGCGAATTGTCGAGCCGCTCGACCTGCTCGCTCAGAGCTGTCCGGCAGCGAGTGCTCTCGAGCAGGAAATCCTGCCGTTGCTGCTGGAGGCCAAGACCCGGCCTGTCGCGGCCTGGCTCGCGGAGATGGCCGGGCGACTTGAGGGACGGGTCCGGGGGATACTGAGCCTGCTGGAATGCGGCGAGGTCGACCGGGCCCGGGAAGACCTCGCAGCCCTGTCCGATGCGGCGGCGCCGGCCGGGAGGCTGGTCAGGGGCGTCCGCGTCGTGGTTGTCGGCGGTCCGAACGTGGGCAAGTCAACTCTGATCAACAGCCTGGCTGTCCGGGAACAGGCCATCGTCAGTGATCTTCCGGGCACGACCCGGGACTGGGTCGAGCACCCCGCCGCGATCGACGGGGGCCCTTTCACCTTTGTCGACACGGCGGGGATTCGCGAGACGGCAGACCCGATCGAGCAGGAGGCGGTCCGGCGGACGTATGAACAAGCGGCGACCGCGGATATCCTGCTGATTGTTCATGACCTGACCGCGCCCCTGACGAGCGACCCGGCCATTGCGCCGCCTCACCCGGAAATGCCCGCCGCTGCCAGCCTGACATGCTCTACCCTCGTTGTGGCCAATAAGTCAGATCTACCCCCACACGTTTCCTGGAAGAGCGTCTTAGCCCGGGGGGCCGGGCCCCCGTGCGTCAGCGCGGCCAGGATGACCGGCCTTGAGGAACTCAAGGCCCGGCTGGTCCTGGCGGCGGGGATGACGGGGTGGCGAAAGTCGATGAAAGCTCCGGTGACCAAACGGCAGGAGGATGCCTGCCGAAGCGCTTTATCGGCACTCCAAGCGGGAACCGACGGGCCGACTGAGGCTGCGGACCGGCTCCGGAATCTGCTGAATCCGGCTCCCTGCGGCTGAAGACATGCCGGAACGCGGATATAATCCATAGAGGGCGGGTAAGCTGTCGGCTCGGAGACCCAGTCTGACTGGTTGAGCGGCGCCCCTGGATGGCGTAGATTATGTGCCCCGATGAGCAACGGGTCTTCTTGCAGGCCGAGATGAGCTCGGCTCCTTCCGGGCGGCTCCTGGCACCATGCGACAGCGGGCTGCGACCAAGTGCCCTGGCAGGGGGATGTGCCACCCTCGTGCGTTGAACAGCGAGTGTGCCAACGCGGGAGAACAAAATGGCTGACAGCTCGATCGATGATTCCCAGCTTGGCCGTTTGGCGGTTGACAGCAAACTCCTGACGCTCAAGGAGCTCCACGATTGCCTGGCCGAACAGAAGAGCCTGGCCCGCGAGGGCAAGCGGATCTCACTGTCGGAGGCGATGCTGCGCTGCGGCTTTCTGACGCGGTCGCAGCTTCAGCGGCTCGGGGCGGAGATGGAAGACTCGATCGCCCGGAAGGCCCAGCAGATCCCCGGCTTTCAGATTCTGGGCAAGCTCGGCCAGGGAGCCATGGCGACCGTTTTCAAGGCCAAGCAGCTCAGCCTGGACCGCATCGTGGCGGTCAAGGTCCTGCCCAAGAAACTCGGCGAGAACAGCGAATTCGTGGAGCGCTTTTACCGCGAGGGGCGGGCGGCGGCCAGGCTGAACCACAATAACATCGTTCAGGCGATCGACGTCGGCGAAGCCAGCGGCTACCACTACTTCGTCATGGAGTACATTGACGGCAAGACGGTCTACGACGACCTTGCCGCCGGCAAGATCTACAAGGAATCCGAGGCGCTGGAGATCATTATCCAGATTGCCCGAGCGCTCGAGCACGCGGCCGAGCGCGGTTTCGTGCACCGCGACGTCAAGCCCAAGAACATCATGCTGACCAAAGGCGGGGTGGCGAAGCTGGCGGACATGGGCCTGGCCCGGGAGACGGGCGATCTGAAGGCGGCGATGGCCGAGGCCGGCCGGGCCTACGGCACGCCCTACTACATCAGTCCCGAGCAGATCCGCGGGGAAGTGAACATCGACTTTCGGGCCGACATTTACTCGCTGGGTGCGACCTTCTACCACATGGTCACGGGCAAACTCCCTTTCGAGGGGTCGACACCGGCGGCGGTGATGCACAAGCACCTCAAGGAGCCGCTGATCCCGCCGGACCATGTCGTGCCCTCGCTGTCCAAAGGCGTGGGCGAGGTCATCGAGCTGATGATGGCCAAGAAGCCCGAGGACCGGTACGCGTCGATGAGAGATCTGCTGACCGATCTGGAGGCCATCGCCCGCGGCGAGCCGCCGCTGCAGGCCCGCAAGAAGTATGACGCCCACCTGCTGGAGGGGCTGGCGGAGAGCGCCGAGCCCGTCGAGGAAAAGCCCGCCGTCCAGCAGCAGGCCGAGCCGAAACCGCTGGTGGTGCCGGTCGTCTGGGTGGTGGTTTTCGCGGCCCTGTTCGGCGCATCCCTGATCGTCAACATCATCCTGCTGGCCTATTGAGGGCCGATAGCGCCTTCCGGCTTGACTTTTTCCTCCGCCGGCTGCAAACAGAGGCAGTCAAGAGGAGGTAAGCGCTCATGCATCGCACTCAGCGGCCGGCCCGGAAACCCGCAACCCGCATCGTCATTCACGTCGCCTGCGTTTTGGCCGCGTTTTCGCCAGCCGGCCTGCACGGCGCAGAGTCGGTTTTGCCGACAGGTCCCTCGCCCAACCCGATCGACGCGCCGCATTTCCCCGATCGGCTGCACACGTTCATCTGGCGAAACTGGGAATGCGCGGACCTGGCGGACATGGCCCGGGTGCTCGGCACCAACGAGAAGAACGTCCGCGAGATCGGGCTGGCCATGGGTCTGCCCGAGCATCAGCCGATCAGCGAGCTGCAGCGACGGCACGGCTACATCTCGGTCATCCGCCGCAACTGGCACCTGCTGAACTACGACCAGTTGCTGGCCCTGCTCGGATGGAAGGCGGAGAGACTTGCGGAGACTCTGAAGGAAGACGATTTCCTGTGGATCAAGCTCGGCCAGCTCAAACCCGACTGCCCGCCGCTGCGGTACGAGGCCCCGAGCGAGGCGGTGAGGAAGCGTTGCGCGGAGATCAAGGAGCTGGTGACGCGGGAGTTCGGGGACGCGTTTAACAGACCGGCCCAGTCGCGGTTCGCCTTCATCGAAGAACTCTCGAGGCCGCTACCGGGCTTTAAGCTGCCGGGCGTGCCGGACGAAGACGAGCCGATCCGGTTTCTCTACTCGTATTTCGCGGTCTTCGGCGATCCGCTGCTCGATGCCCAGCTCGGTTCCTACCCCGAGGGCCTGTTGCAGCGGTTGAGCGAGCTCGGCGTCAAAGGCGTCTGGCTGCACGTTGTGCTGCGCGACCTGGCGCCCTGCAAGGACTTCCCCGAATTCGGCAAGGGGCACGAGACGCGGCTCGCCAATCTCCGTCAGCTCGTGCAGCGGGCCAAGAAATGCGGTCTGAAGATCTACCTGTACATGAACGAGCCGCGCTGGATGCCGGCCGCGTTTTTCGAGAAGCACCCGGACATCGCCGGCGCTGGCGAGGGCCCCGGCGGTGCGAACGTCGCGATGTGTACGAGCACGGAGACGGTCCGGCGGTTCCTGATCGATTCGCTGGCGTATGTCTTCCGGGAGGTGCCGGATCTCGGAGGTGTTTTCACCATCACCGCGTCGGAAAACCTGACCCACTGCGCCAGCCACTACAACCAAGCGTCCTGCCCGCGATGCTCGAAACGCTCCGGAGCCGAGACGATCGCCGCGGTCAACGCCGCGATTGCCGAAGGGGTCCGCCGCGGGAACCCCCAAGCGACGGTCATCTGCTGGGACTGGGGCTGGAAGAACGCGTGGGCCGAGGAGATCATCCGGCTGCTGCCCGACAACGTGTGCGTGATGAGCGTGAGCGAGTGGGACCTGCCGATCGAGCGAGGGGGCGTGAAGCAGACGGTCGGCGAGTATTCGATGTCGGGGGTCGGTCCCGGCCCGCGGGCCCAGCGGCATTGGAAATGGGCCCAGCAGCGCGGGCTCAAGACGGTGGCCAAGGTGCAGGTCAACTGCACGTGGGAATTGTCGGCCCTGCCCTGCCTGCCGGTGATGAACCTGGTCGCCCGGCACATGGAGAACCTGTCCAAGCTCGGCACGCGCGACATGATGCTGAGCTGGAGTCTCGGCGGCTATCCTTCGCCGAACCTGCAGCTTGTCCGCGAGTTCAGCCGGACGCCGGCGCCGACCGCGGCGGAAGCGCTTGCCCGCGTGGCCGAGGATCGGTACGGCAAGGCGGCGACACCGGCGGTGCTGAAAGCGTGGGAGGCGTTCAGCGGGGCCTTCGAGGAGTATCCGTATCACTCGTCCGGACTGTACGCGGGCCCGTTCCAGTTGGGCCCGGCGAATCTTCTTTATCCCACCCCAACCGGTTACCAGGCCACGATGGTGGGCTTTCCGTATGACGACCTGAACGCCTGGCGCGGGGCCTACCCGACGGAGGTTTATCTGACGCAGCTCAGGAAGGTTTTCACCGGCTGGAGCACCGGCATGGTCAGCCTCCAGCAGGCCAAGCGCCTGGCCGAGACATCCGAGGCCCGCGAGAGATTGACAGCGGAGATCGGCCTGGCAACCGCGGCCATGCTGCATGTCCAAAGTGCGTGGTGCCAGTCGCAGTTCATCTTCAACCGGAAGGACCGACCCAGCGAGGCAAGAAACGCCGCCGCGGTCGATCGCACGCTGGCTCGCATGCTTTTCGATCTGACGAGGCAGGATTCACGCATCGGCTACGAAGCGTCGAACCACTATTACTACTACCCGCTTGACCTGGTCGAGAAGGTGATCAACTGCCAGCACATTCTCGACACGTGGCCTCCGCAGACGGCCACCGCGCCGAAATGAGCGGCGCGAAGAGAAATGTGTGGTCACGCGGCTCGGGCCTTCGCGCGAAATACGTCTCTGCCCGATCGCGGGATGACTTAAGTTTCGATATCACCGAAGCGTTTCGCTGCCGGCGCGGCCCATGTGGAGCGAGAGCGCACATCGCGAGTCGCACCGGGGCGATTGCGCGTCGTTTGGACGTTCAACCTGCGCCGCGGATTCATTTCAGCCGCATTATCAGTGTCGGCGCATGCATCGGCGGGGTGGATCGTGGAAGAAACTCACAGGTAGGATTCTCGTCGAATTAGGGATTCGTTCGGTCATCTGGAATACATGCGATCACTCGAAAACGTCGGCGCGCCGTCTTGACGGGATGACGGCGTTTCGCCGCGCGAGATACGCTATTCTCAGTATTCCGCCGTGCCTCGCGCGAATGGCGCGAAAAAAATTTCTCAAACTATCGGTTTTCCCTATTTTCATATGACCGTTTATGGGCTATATACATCTTTGTGATTGCGGTCGCCGGGCATTGAAGGGACCGGATCACCGGTGTGCGGCGACACAACGCCGCGTGCCGGAGTCAGGTTCCCGGCGGTCCGATGTTCGGAGGCTGCGTCACGGGACTCAGGGATGAGTTCCCTAAGGAACCGGCAAGGAGGCATTCACTTCCAGCCGGTGCACACGAGTGAACTGAGCAAGCAAGGCTGTTTGACGGGCCATGGCCCCTGCCGGCGGCGGATGACGCCGGGGGCGGGCCGAGGTCCGGAAGAAGCGATCCTCACGCGATCCGCGCCCCCGCGAAGAGGTCCGCCTTCGTGGTGTTTTCTGCGTGCCGGAGCTTCTCGTAGGAGGTTCGCGATGGCAGTCAAGAAAAACGACATCCAATCCCTGTGGAATCGGTACTTCAAGACCCGCAGCGACGACGCGCGGAACCGGGTGGTGGAGCACTACGCCCCGCTGGTTCACATTCAGGCGGCGCGGCTGTCGCGGAAGCTGCCGGCGCAGATCGGCTACGACGAGATCTGCAGCGCGGGGTACGACGGGCTGATCGAGGCCGTCGAGGCTTACAATCCGAGCCGGAAGGCGAAGTTCGAGACCTTCTGCCAGCAGCGCATCGTCGGAGCGGTGATGGACTGGCTGCGCAGCCTGGATCCGCAGTCGCGGACGGTGCGCACATTCGAGAAGCAGCGGCTCGGCGTCCGGGAGCTGCTGGACGCGGAACTCAACCGCCCGCCCATGCACCACGAGATTGCCAAGCGCATGGGTCTCTCGCAGGACCGGTACGATCAGCTCTCGCGGATCTCGCAGCTCGGGCGGGAGGTTCACTTCTCGGCAATGGACCCGAGGGACTCGAGCGGGCGAGGCCGGTCGACGGAGCGGGCCTGGGACGTCGGCGACTGCCGGCAGAACGACCCATCCGCCCGGATGGCCCGGCAGATGCTCACGAACTTTCTGACGCGCGGGCTCAGCCGCGAGGAGCGTCTGGTCCTGATTCTCTACTACTACGAGGATCTCACGATGGCGGAGATCGGCGTGGTGCTGGACCTGTCGGAGTCACGGGTGAGCCAGATTCACAAGGACGTCATCACGCGGCTGAGAAACCGTTTTAAGGGCAAGCTGGAGGAGGAGCTCGTCGCCTGAGGGCGCGGGTGAGAGACAGAAGTATTCTTCGTCACGTGGCCTGTTCTGGAGGGGTGGGATGCTCAGGCCTGCCGACCGCGGGCCTGCCCCCCGTGGCGGGTACCGGCGTGTCTTTCGGAACGGTAAGGCATGGCGGCGTCCGCCGCGGCGGACTTGGCCATGCCCCCCTGCTTGGGCTTGGCCATACCACCCTGCTGAGATCTGGCAGCACGACGCTGCCCAAGTCTGGCTGTGTTGCCCCGCTTCGAATGCAACACTGATCTGGTACGTTCCACTTGGGCCCGGGGCCACCCCTGTTGAAGGGCCTGTCGGCCTCAAATAGAATCCGGCCATGGAGCGCAACATCCGGTTTCTGATCGCCTACGACGGCACCGACTTCCACGGGTGGCAGAAACAGCCGGAGATGCGTACCGTTCAGGACGTGGTCGAGCAGGCCATGCGCCGGGTGGTGCGCCACCAGGTGGGGCTCAACGCCGCCGGCCGGACCGATGCCGGCGTTCACGCGGCGGGCCAGGTCGCCAACTTCGAGAGCACCTGCGAAATCCCGCTGATCAATCTGAGAAAGGCCATCGGTTCGAGACTGCCGAAGGACGTGTCGCTGCTGCACGTTACCGAGGTGCCGATGGGTTTTCGCTGCTCGCAGGATGCGGTCTCCAAGCTCTATCGGTACCGCATCTACAACGCGAGCCATCGCCCCGTGCAGGAGCACGTGCAGCGATACACTTACCACTTCTGGAACGAGTTGGACCCGGATCGCATGCAGGACGCCGCCGCGCACCTTGTCGGCACACACGATTTTGCGGGCTTTGCCACCAAGGGCAGCGAGCGGGAGACCACAGTGCGTACCATCCTGCGGGTCGATGTCACGCGGCACTACGAGGAGATCCGCGTGGACGTGGAGGGCACCGGTTTTCTCTACAACCAGGTCCGCAACATCGTGGGCACGCTGCTGGAGATCGGCCGGGGGCACTGGGAACCCGAGCGGATCGACCAGATCCTGGCGGCGAAGGATCGGAGCCTGGCCGGGCCGACCGCTCCCGCCCGTGGGTTGTGCCTCCAGTGGGTACGCTACGACCTGTCGCGACCGCCGGGCTGGAAGGCGAGCGGCTGGCCCCCTCCTGCCTGCGAGGCCGAACAAGCCCTATGAACATCTGCCATGTCATCACCCGGCTCATTATCGGCGGCGCCCAGGAGAACACGCTGCTGACTTGCGAGGGCCTTCACCAGCGCGGGCACCGGGTGACGCTGCTGACCGGTCCGGATGTCGGCCCCGAGGGCTCGCTGATCGAGACGGCCCGGTCCGGCGGCTACGATGTGCGAGTGGTGGCGTCGATGCACCGGGCGATCCGGCCGTTGGCGGACATCGCCGCGTATCGGAAGATGCGCCGCCTCTTTCTGGACTTGCGGCCGGACGTCGTCCACACCCATAGCAGCAAGGCCGGGGTTCTGGCCCGTTGGGCAGCCCGGCGCGCCGGGGTGCCCATCATCGTCCACACTATTCACGGGATGAGCTTCAACCGGACGCAATCGGCCGTGATGCGCCGACTCTATCGCGCCGCCGAGAGGCGATGTGCCTGCTTTACCGATGCCCTGGTCAGCGTGGCCGACGCCATGACGCGTCAGTCAGTCGAAGCCGGCATCGCCCCGGCCGACCGTTTTGTGACCATTTATTCGGGCATGAAGACGGAATGGTACGATCCGGACCGCTATGAGCGCGCGGCGGTGCGCCGAGAATGGGGTTTTGGCGACGAGTGCGTCGTGGTCGGCTCGGTGGCCCGCCTCTTCCGGAACAAGGGTTACGAGCAACTCATTCCCGCGATGGCCAAGGCCGCCGGGCGGCTGGGCGGCCTGCGGTTCGTGTGGGTCGGCGACGGGGCCCAGCGGGCGGATTACGAGCGGCAACTCGAGCGGCTGGGCATCCGCCCGCGCGCTCACCTGGCCGGCCTGGTCGCGCCCGCGGAGGTGGCCCGGATGATCGCGGGGATGGATTTGCTGGTTCACGCTTCGCAGTGGGAAGGGCTGCCCCGGGCGGCGGTGCAGGCCCTGCTGATGGCCAAGCCGGTCATCAGCTTCGACATCGACGGCGCGCCGGAGGTGGTGCTGCCGGGTGAAACCGGCATGCTGGTACCGCTCAATGACATCGACGGCCTCGCCGACGCCATCGTCTGCCTCGCGGGCGACGCGGAGATGCGGGATCGGCTGGGACAGGCCGGGCGACGAAGATGCCTCGATCTGTTCGACCGCGAGCGGATGGTCGGTGCGATCGAATCCCTGTACGAAAAACTGGCCGAGCGTCGCGGGTGACGGCGTTCGGCCAGCAGTTCTCTCAACGGGGACGGTGTCGGCCGCCCCGTCGATGGTTACGCCTTGGTCAGCGCGACGACCTTGTCAAAGGCCGTGGCGTCGGTGATTGCCAGTTCGCTGAGCATCTTGCGGTTCAGCGCGACGCTTGCTTTCTTGAGGCCGTTCATGAACCGCGAGTAGCTGATGCCGCGGGCGCGGCACGCGGCGGTGAGGCGAATGACCCAGAGCGAGCGGAACTCCCGTTTTCTGGCGCGGCGGTCGCGAAA
Organism: uncultured Planctomycetales bacterium; assembly: GCA_964586235.1. Lineage (GTDB taxonomy): Bacteria > Planctomycetota > Phycisphaerae > UBA1845 > PWPN01 > JAUCQB01. The sequence goes on along the minus strand of CAZPIO010000104.1, from coordinate 15,511 downwards.
CGCATACTGGCCGGCGCGAGTGACGGCGTTCTTCATCGTCCGGGTGAGCTTGCTGCGAGCGGCGCGATATCCCTTGGTGGAGGCGCGCAGCCGGCGTTTTCGCCTGGCGCGGGCGGCCCCATACGTTGCACGTGGCATTTTCGATCTCCTGCGTTGGTCGGCCCAGCGGGGCTTGTCCCGGGTCGAGGCCGACTGGCAATCCTTCCTTCCGTCAGTAGCCCAGCAGCCTGAGGGTCTTGCGCGTATCGGCTTTGGGCATGAGGGCAGCCTTCTTCAACCGGCGAAGCTGCCGGCCGTTCCGGCTGCTGAGCAAGTGACCGGTGAAAGCCTTGCGGCGCTTGACCTTGCCTCTCGCGGTAACCTTGGCCCGCTTGGTCAAACCCTTGTGAGTCTTCATTTTGGGCATAACGGACGTCCCTTGTTCAAGCCATATCAAAAACGAGCCCTGTATTGTATCAGGAGCCCGCGCAAACGCAAATCGGGCACCGGGCCGGGTGCTGCCCCCGGGTCCGTGACAGTTTAGGCGGCTCCTTCAGAAAGGCAGACCGGCAAGATGCCGGTCCCACACGTACCAATCGTTTGTAGGAGGGCTCTCTGAGCCCGATCCGGAGCAGAATCGCGGTCGGAGACCGCTCCTACAAGACCCCGCCGAGACTGTCACGGACCCGCTGCCGCCCGGCCGTACAGAGGCCCGTACGTGCCGCTTCGGGCTGTTTCAGGGTGGCTTAATGCCGGATAGTAAAATCGTCGTAAGTCCCTGTGGCCGGGGCTTCGTGCCGCTGGCGGCTACGGATATAGCCGGCCATGGATTCCTCGACCGCTGCCAGGAAGCGCTGGACCTCGCCGGGCTGCCCCTCGGCCACGACCTCGACCCGCCCGTCGTGCATATTGCGGACGTAGCCGGTCACGTCGAAGGACCGGGCGACCCGCAGGGTCTGATATCTGAAGCCCACGCCCTGGACCATCCCCGAGAACAGGACCGTCCAGCAAACGGGATCACCGGTCTCGGCCATGGTCGCGGGCCCCTCATTCGTCGAATCCGCCTCCGGGCTGGCCGCCCGCCCCGCCTGCTGGGCTCGGAGTTGCCTTGGAAGATTTCTCGAAGCTGTCGATCTTCCTGGTGAACTTGTCAACCTGGTCGCCCTTGAGGAGGAAGACGGCCTTGCTGCCGGCCAGGGCGGCATAGCGGCTCTTATCGGGGTCGCCGGCCGGTCCGGTCGCGGACACGAGTATCTCGATGCGGCGTCCCCTCTCGGCCACCACCGATACGCGGTTGGTCTGGCCGGTCAGGCCATACTTGCCCAGGTCGGCGGCCTGGTAAGCCGCGTAGCGATGGGTTTTCAGATCCTTGATCGCGTTCAGGACTTCGTCCACCTTCGCCTTGTCAATCGGCAGCACCGGGTCGCCGGCGAAGCTCCACTCGTCGCCCGACTTGTGGAAGACCAGTTCGCCGTCGGCGGTCGCGAGGACCAGTTCGGTGACCGTGGCCGTGTCCAGCCTGGTCACCTGGCGGTCGTGCAGTTCGGCGCTGGCGTCGTCGTAGATCTTGTTCTCCAACTCGTAGACGAGATCATTGCCCTCACGGCAGGCGTAGGTCCTGCCATCCTTCTGGGCAATCATCAGTCGATAGACAGTCGGCTTGGGTGCCGGCTGAGAAGCCGCCGGCTGGGTTTCCGCGGCCTTCCGCTCGGCGACCACCTTTTCGAGCATTTCCGTCGCCTTGGGATTCTGCTGGTCCTTGGGCAGCGTCTTCTGGAACTCCAGGAGTTCCTCGGGCGACATGCCCGGCGGATGTTTGCTCGGCCGTGTGGCCGTCTGGGCGGCGGTTTGAGTAGCCGGTTGCGTGGCAGCAACCTTCTCCTTGGCAATCATGTCTTTCAGCATGTCGATCGCCAGGGGATTCTGCTGCTCTTTGGGCAGACCGAGCGTGTAGTCCAGCAGGTCTTGCAGCGTCGGTTTCTTGCCGGGCTGGGTCGTTGCCGGTTTCGTGGCCGAAGCCTTCGCCGCCGTCGCCGGTTTTGTGGTCGCAGGCTTCGTCGCCGGAGCCGTCGAGACCACCTTGACCTTCGGATCGGCCGTCAGCGGCTCGACGTGGATCGCCAGCGTCACCGCGGGGGAATCCAGCCCGCAGGCCGATTTGTCCTTGCCGACGACTCGCTTCGCCCTCAGCGAGGACAGATCCAGCAACAGGTTGCGAACCGCCGTCGAGTCGGCGACGGCCTGAATGGGCGAGACGATCGACCAGACGTTGTTTTCGTGCTTCAGCGTGACGGTTTCGCTGCCTGCCCTGGCGACCTCAAGGGTCTTGGCTCGATCCTGCGGGAACTGCATGATCTGGCGATCGGTGTAGGCGACCGGGCCGGCCAGGAGCTGGGCGACCTGGTCCTCGTAGACGACCGCCACGGCGTCCTCGGCCGCGTTCTTTACGTAGACCATCTTGCCGCTGGCGCTCTCGGGACCGACCAGCACCGTCACGGGGTTGGCCTCACCTTCCTGGGTTACGGTCACCCGGGCCACGGGCTTTTCCCAGTTGATGGGAACCAGCAGCTTGCTGGTATCGGCGAACTCGGTGGCCTTGAGGTCGGCCAAGGCCTTGATCAGGTCGTCCACGGCCGTGGCGTCGCTCATCGTGCCGTCGGCGAAGGACCACTTGCCGTTCTGCTTCGTCAGCGTCATGTCGCCGCCGGGAGTGGTGCTGACCACCTTGATGACCTTGGCGTTCTCGACCTTGGCGAGGACCTTGTCGCGCAGGTCGGGGGCTTTCTTAGAGAAGTTGTCGACGGTGCTCGAACTGAGTGTGAAGATCGACGGGGCGGACTTGAGCCGGCCGTAGTAGTTTCCGTCACCCGTCGGGCCGCCGACCAGCAGGGTGTTAACTACCTCCTCGGTCGAAGGCTGGGTATCGGCGGGCCTGGTGTTCGGATCGCCGGGCTTTGCCTTGGGCGGGACCGTCCTGGTGCTCTTGACCGTCAGGGTCAGGCGAGGCTGGTCGAGGCCGTAAGGCTTGTCGCTGACCGGCGCGTCATCGACGAAGTCCTGGACGTAGAGCCCGATCAGCGGATTGACGACGTTGGACTCGACGGTCGACTTGTCCGCCCGACCGCGATCCGGCTGCTCGATCAGCCAGTTCTGGCCGCTCTTGACCAGCTTGTAGTTCGACAGGCCGGATGCCTGGACCTCGCGCACGTCCTCGAGCTTGACGTTGATGACGCGTTTGTTGCGATAGGTCGATACTGACTTGGTGAACGCGTCAAAGAGGGAATCGTACGACGATTGTTCCTGGGATTCGTAGATCGAGTCGGACCCGCCGCGCCTGACGTAGGTGCCCTTCCCGGTGCCGAGCTTGCCTCCGACGGTCAACTCGGCGAGGACCTCGTCGCCCTTCATCAGCTTCACCACCGCAGTGGGGTTGTTCAGCCGGGTGACCGAGTCGTCGGGCCTGTACTTGTCGCCGACGGGGTATTCTTTCAGGTACTTGGCGTCGGTCACCTTGTTGATGAGATCGTAGGTGATGTCGGTCGACGGACAGGTGGTTGGCGACAGCATGGTCCAGCCGTCGGCGTCCTTCTTGAAGACGCGTTTGGCCGACTCGCCGCGCACGGTCACCTCGACGCGGTCCACGTCCGTCGGCTTGGGATCGAAGAGGGCCTTGGCGGTCGTCTTGGGCTCCTCCTCGGTGGGTGCCGTCCGCTCTTCCCAGGGTTTGACGATGAAGACAAGGCAGGCCGCCACGGCGACGGCCAGAATGGCCAGGACAAGTGTCGTCTTGGTATTCATGGTTCGTTACCTGCTCCGTACCACCATGACCACGATTCCTGCAATCAGAACGATTCCCGCCCAGATCATCGTCACCACCAGGACTTTCGTCTGCGTTCCCGTCCTGAAGGTCGGGATCAGCGGTATCTGCGACGGACCGGCGGCGATCATGCTCTGCTGACCGGAGAGCCAGAGGGCGGCGTTGACAAAGAACTCCGCGTTCTCGGTGGGCGGCGGGTCGGTCAGGAAGCGGGTCTGCTTACCCTCGCCCGAGAACCGCGGGACGCGACGGGTCAAATGGAGGTCCATGAGCGACTCGCCGGTCCCGAGGACGACCACCCGGCTCGTGGGCTGGTTCTCGCCGAAGGTTTTCTCGATCGCCAGGGCCACGGAGAACGGCGGCTTCCAGGTCACGGAGTCATCGTCCTTAAACTCGCCGCGGTTCTCGCCGGTCCGCAATGCGTCGCCGATCTTCTCAATGCCCTTGTCGTTGAATGCCCAGATCAGCTTGCTGATTTCGGGGACCTCCAGGATCGTCGAGATTGTCACCCCCGCCGGCGGCGGATCCTGGCCCTTGTTGACCTTCGTGACGGGGCACACGTTGTTCATCAGCATTCGACGCGCTCTCAACGGGGAACCGATCGGATGATCGGTGAAGCTGCTCAACTGCATATGACCGATCTGCTCCATGTCGACGGCGTACAGGGTGCGGTCGCGTGTATCGGGCACGACGCGGAGCAGACGGTACTCGTCGTGCACCTCGACGCCGTAGTCCTTTCTCAGAAGATCGGCGTAAGGAGACGGCCGTCGCGGCTCAGGCCCGAACCAGGTCATCCGCGGCATGTCCCACGAGGCCAGGAAAATGGCTTTCGAGCCCGCGGTGAGGACCGATTGCACGAGCTTGAGCTGCTCCTCGCCGAAGCCCCTCTCCGGCGGCTGGCCCATCATGAGGTTCTGCGGCGGGGGCTCGGCCGGCGGCAGGAAGACGTAGATGGCCTCGGTGCCTTCCTCGGGCTGGGGCCGTTTCGATGCCGCGTCCTCGTCGCCGAGGTTCCAGTCTTTCACCGCAAAGTTGGCTTGTTTGAGCTTCTCCTGGAGAGTCTTGAGCTGCTCCAGGGGGATGCGGCCCGTGTTCTTCGGCGGTTGCTGTCCCATCCGGCGGGCCATCGGGTTGCCCTCGGTCTCGTAGGCGACGAAAATCACCGTTGCGTACTTCTTCTGGCTGCTCATTGCCAGCAGGGCACTGGCGATCGCGCTGTCGCCGTCGAACACGCGGGCGGTTTTCTTCTCATCCATCGACATCCGGGCGGACGGATCAGCCTGGGGCCAGACCTCATCGAACTTCACCACCCGCACCTGGTCGCCGACCTCGACCACCACGAGGTTGTCCTCCTGGAGGCTCTTGGCGATCTCGTCGAGTTCGAGCTTGGGCAGGGCCTCGATCTTCTTGCCGATGTCGGCGACCTTGTCCAGGATGGGCTTGAATGCCGTCCCCTGGCTGCCCTTAGACAGAAACTCCTTGCTCTTGGGGTCGATCCGGGCCCCGTCGTCGAGAATGGCCAGGATATTGGCCTTCCATTCGGCGTCGATCTTCTGCTTCAGGTTGCCGGCGATCTCACGAAGCTTGCGCAGCAGGCCCTGGAGCTGATCCTTCTGCACGTCCGGGGCCGCCAGGATCTGGCGGACCGCCTGGACGTTGTCGCTCACGCTGCGGGCCGTCTCGCCGAGGTTGGCCGACAGCGGCATTTTCGCCACGAGCGGCCCGAGCGGGACGTCGATCATCCACCGCGGGTGCTGCTCGATGGCCGGGTTAGCCTTGACGAAGGCGTTGACTCGGGCGACCTCCTCGACCAGCCAACTGCCCAGCTTATTGGAGGCCTTGGCGAACTCCTGGATCATGGGCTTGGGATCGTCCGGCACGCTGGGGTCGGTCGCCGGGCCCACGCTGCTTGTCAGGTTCGCCAGGAGCTTGTCGCCTTCCTCGAGCTGTTTTCGTGTCTTGGCGGCGAAGTCGGAGTCCTTGTCAGAAAGAACGGTTGCCAGCGAGTTGGTGTCCTTGCACCACTTCTGGGCTTCTTCGAGCGCCTGCTTGAGCTGGTCGTTGGACTGCTTGATCTTATCGGTGGCCTCCTGGTACCGAGGGATCGCATCTTGTCCGCTGGTCAGGTCGTCGACGTTGCGCTGGGCCTCTTTGGCGCCGTCGAGAGCGGTCTTGATCTTCAGTCCGATGCGGGCCAGCGAGCTGAAGCCGCCCAGCCAGGAGTCCTCGCTGCGCTGCAGGCCCTCGATTTCGGCCTGGATCGGGCCCAGGGTGGTCGGCAGGGACTCCCACAGTGACTTGGCGGTGGTGAGCACCTCGTTGTGCTTCTCGGCCGCACCGCTGAATTTGCCCTGGACGCGGTTGCGGAGGGCGACGCGGTCGGCCCCGCTGTAGAGGTGCTCGACCTTCACCCGCTTGTCGACCTGGGCGATCTCGTCGCAGAGGTCCTCGACACGTGGGAAGTAGGTCTTGCGGGCCAGGTCGGGCTCGTCGGAAGTGTAGACCGTGGTGATGGCGATCTTGTCACCCTTGGTCTGGTTCAGAATAATCCGGGTGCGCTGCGACAGCCGGTAGCTCGACGCCCCGGCCGACAGATCCCATCGCTTGTTGAGGGCGATTTTCTTGCTCGCGATCATGGCGAAATTGACCATGATGACGACCGCCACCAGCAGCACGACGACGACCAGGACGTTCGTGCCGAAGAACAGCCGACGGCCTATAGCACTCATGTCGTGACTCTTATCGTTTACCGCCATCGCCGGGACTCCAGAACTTTGACAGCCAGGAACAGGAACAGACACGTGTTCGAGATGAAGAACACCACGCTGCTCAGATTAATCATCCCCTTGTTGCACTCGGAGAAGTGGTCGAGGATGTTGAGGGACTTGCAGAAATCCTGCAGCAGACCGCCGCGCAGATGGTCGGCCGCATAATTGGCCGCGAAGGTGAACGTGGAGAGCACCGCGACGGCGATGACCGCGGCCAGAAGCTGGTGCCTGGTGCAGGCGCTGGCGAAGAGCCCCACCGAGATGAACATCGCTCCCAGCAGGATCAGCCCGATGTAGCCGCTGACGATCTCCGAGCCGACGGGTTTGGCGTACGCTTTCATCAGCACCAGGTGCGGCAGAGTCGTGGCCAGCATCGCCAGGTAGAAGACCATTGCCCCCGCGAACTTGCCGAGGATCACGCCCGCGTCGGTGACCGGGGCGGTCATGAGGGTCTCGATCGAGCCGGTGGAGAATTCCTCGGCCACCGACCGCATGGTCAGCAGCGGCAGGGCAAAGACAAGCAGCCCGGCGATCCGCTCGAAGAGCGCCCGCATGCTCGCCTCGTTGCCCGGTTGAAGGACGTCGGTGGTGAAGAACATGCCCGTCAGCACCAGGAACACGAAACCGACGATGTAAGCGATGGGCGAGAAGAACAGCACCGAGAGCTCTCGCTGCATGAGCGCGGCTACGGCCGTGGAGCTGCTCGCCCCCTCTCCACTTGGAATCCTTGATTCAACTTGTTCCGACATGGCTATCAGTCCTCTGTGAGTACAAAGGTACGGAATTCGTCCGGTTGAACCGCGGCCTCAGGCCGCTTGCGTACCTGCGGCCTCCGCGGTGATCTGGATGAAGAAGTCCTCGAGGCTGCCGGTTTCGAGCCGGAGGTCCCGCAGGCCCCAGTTGCCGCGGGCGACGACGGCCGCAACCTCTTCGCGAACGTCCCTGGCTCCCGAAGTCTCGATCCGCAGGCGCTGCCAGCCTTCGGCGGAGGTCGCCTCGACGTCGTTGACGCCGTTGATGTGGCGGACGGCCTTGACCACGTCCTCTTTCGGCCCGCGGATCTCGGCGATCACCCGCGACGAGCCCTTGATACGGTCGCGGATCTCGGCCATCGAGCCGCTCGCCCGGATGCGCCCGCCGGAGATGATGATCGTCCGCTGGCAGGTTGCCTCGACTTCGGGCAGGATGTGCGAACTAAGGATGATGGTGTGCCTTCTGGCCAGATCGGAGATGAGCTTGCGCGTCTCGCGGATCTGGGTGGGGTCCAGGCCGATGGTCGGCTCGTCGAGCACCAGCACCTTGGGATCGTGCAGCAGGGCATCGGCCAAGCCGACCCTCTGCTTCATGCCCTTGGACAACTGGCTGATCGGCCGATCGATGAACTCGCCGAGCCAGACGCGGTCGGCGACCCGCTTGATGGCCTTCTCGCGGTCGTCGCGGCCCATACCCCGGAGCTTGCCGCGGAAATTCAGGAACTCGCGCACGCGCATCTCGGGGTACAGGGGATTGCCCTCCGGCAGGTAGCCGACGCGCCGGCGGACTTCCAAAGACTGGCTGAAGACATCAAACCCGGCGACGCTGGCGGATCCGCCCGTGGCGGGCATGTAACACGTCAGGACGCGGAGCGTGGTGCTCTTGCCGGCCCCGTTCGGCCCCAGGAAACCGACGATCTCGCCCTCCTGGACGGTGAACGAGATGTTGTCGACGGCCTTATGGGTACCGAAGAACTTGGTCAGATTCTTCACCTCGATCATGGGATTGTCTCTCGTTCCTGCTCCTCAACAACCGACGCGGCCAGGGGTTCGCCTGTTCTCCACGGCCGCCTTTTCGACGCTACAGTCTTGACTGACTTTTTCCGGACCCCACACAGCAATCTCGTCCGCGGTTTTTGCCACTGCTGCCGCGGTTTTACGGGAGTCACACCGCAGCGGTTCGCAAACGCGCGGATAAGGGGCGCCAACGCGCCCACGGGGGTGAGACTTGATATCATCTGGTCCCATTCATGTCAAGGCTTTGCGTATCGGAGACGGCCTGTGTGAGGAGCATCTCCGGGACAGAGCCGCGGAGGCCCGCATGTCGTTGGGCTCCGGGCGTGGACGGCATAGCTTTCCGTCTCGCCTATCCAAATACAAGTTCTTGTTTTAAAAGGATTTATGGACTATCTGCGATCGCGAGGAGGCAAGCGCGTCAAGTTGCCTCCAGTACCGCCCGCAGGAACCGTCGCAGGGGTTCGAGCACGGACTCGCCCACGACGCCCTGCCGGGTATCGGTGTGGCGATCGAAGGGCACGACGATGGGGATTCGGATTCTGGCAAGGCGGGCGATGATGTCGGGGTTGGTCTCCTCGGCGAGCGTGGCGGAGTCCGGCCGATAGCCGTTGATGACGACGGCAGCGACGGGCAAGCCGCGAGTCTGCGCCGCCTCGATGGTCAGGAGCGTGTGGTTGATGGTCCCCAGCCCGGGCCGAGCCACAATGACCAGCGGCAGGTCGAACCGCTTGGCCAGGTCGGCCATATTGTGCTGGAGATCGATCGGCACCAGCAGCCCCCCCGCCCCCTCGACCACGATCCAGTCGGCCGAGGCCCGGAGTCGCTCCCAGCTCTGGTCGATTACCGGCCAGTCGATCGGCTTGCGGGCATGCTCGGCGGCGGCCATCGGGGCCAGATCGCCGCCAAAACGAACGGGGTTGATCGTTTCGAGGGTTGCCTCGCTGTCGGCACAGTGCGACAGGAACTCGGCGTCCTCGCAGACCAGCCCCAGCCGCGGGTCTCGCCGACAACCGGTGGCCACGGGTTTGAACACAGCAACCCGCTTGCCCTGCTCGCGGAGCAGCATGGCAAGGGCGCCGGCAATGACTGTCTTGCCTACTCCGGTATCAGTTCCCGTGACAAACCACCCTGGCAAGGAGGACCTCCGGTCGACTGTTAGACTATTGGGCTGTTCGGCTGTTCGGCCATTTCGCCGGCCACTGTATTACTGTTGCGTCCGGATCGACAACCAAGGTCACCGAGCCTTTGCCTTGCCAGGCATGAGCATCAGGTCTTCGATGACGGTCGCCAGTTGTGCCTGGGGCATCCTGTACACCAGATACCCGTGGTTCTTGCTGCCGTCTCCGGACAGCCACCCGGTACTTCCGTTTTCGTTAACGACACATCGGCCTGACGTAACCGACGTGAAGTAGTCAGCGAGACCTCGAACGGCGTAAAGAACGGCTATCAGGTCCCAGCTCGACCTCTCGCTCACCTTGTTGGCCCTGAGAAAGGCCCCGTAGAACGCCCGCACCGGGTTGTCCGCTGGAGCATCGACCATCAACCGCTTGCCGGTCATGACGTCCATCCCCAGCCCGGTGAACATGATCGGCGTGGGCCAGTTCCGGATCACTTCGTGTGCCGCTGGGCGGTCCATGTTGAAGTTGTACTCGTCTTCGCTCTGGTTGTTGGGCCAGACGCCGCCCATAGCCACCAGCTTCTTGACCTTGGCGGCGACGAGGTCTCGGCCGACCAGGGCGCTGTAGCTGTCCGGGACACTGTTCAGGAGACCGGCCATGTTTGTGAGCCATCCGATGGTCGCGATGGTGACGCTGTGATCCGGCTGGGTGGCGAGGATCTTACGATACAGGGAAACAGCTTCAGGCGCATCGCTGCTTGCGGCCAGGCGATGCGGGAATGCGGGGACAGCATCGTGATACCACTTCTCGTCATCCGGTCCGGACCGCGATGCTCCGATGGGTATATCAGGGCGACCATAATAAGTATTGATCACGTCGATGGCCGGGGCGCTCCAGCGATTCCGGTTGCAGCTCATGACCGCAAGAATCCGCGCCTCACCGCGACTGGCCAAGGCATGGAGCATGGCCAATGCGCCGGCATCGTCGACGTCGGTCCCGATATCGGTGTCCAGAATGATCGGGACTCCGGCCGGGCTCCGGCTGACAGAGGATGACGCGGGCGACAGGCCTGCCTTACAGCCCGCAGTCAACGTCAACGCCGCAGCCACGGCGACTCTCGCGAGAATCTGCATCAACCTGCCGGACATCGTCGATCTCCGTTGCTTCGTGTCCCGGGATGTGGTGAGCTTTGAACGTTGTCCAGTCTGCTCAAAACCACCGCCCAGGCCGGCAGCAGCTCCGTGTACCGCATCCGCCCGCGGACACGCTGCTCTGCCGACAGCCTGACAATCGAGCAGCCCTCTTTCACTTCGCCCCTGCGGCAAGAGATCAGATATCATCCAACTCATTGCCCCCCCGCCGCTTTCGATCGCCCGATCGGCAGATCGATCACCTGCACGTCGACGTCGCGGTCGCGCAGGATAGTCAGGATTTTCCCGTCGCGGTCCGCCACCACGCTGGCCGCACCGTACGTCTGCCCGGTCCAGGGACCGTGCGTGATCATCCCGACCAGGTCCGTCCCCACGACGGGGCAGCCGGCCCAGCGGGCGGCCTGGGCCACCGTCTTATGCAGGTTCTTGGCATGCCCGGGCCACTTCTCCTTCGGCGCCGCCCACCCGTAGGGCACCAGCAGCACGTCCGGCTTGAGCGACCCGGCCCGCTTCACGTGCGCCTCGGTGAACGTGTCCGCGCAGATCAGCACGCCGATCCGGCCGAGGGGCGTATCGACGGCGGTGATGTTCTCCGGCTTGCCGGTCGAGTACGGCGGGTCCATCAGTTCGGGCAGGACGTTCAGCTTGCGATGCTTGAGGAGGATCTTGCCCTTCTCGTCCACCAGGATGGCCGCGCCGTACAGACGGCCGGGCCGGTCGAGTTCGTCGACGCCGATGCAGATCATCATCTTGTACTTGCGGGCCAGGGCGGCGATGCGATCGGAGTGCGGCCCGGGGATCGGCCCGGCCAGTTTGAAAGCCTCCGGGTTCTCCCAGCCGAGGATGGCCGATTCGGGAAAACACGCCAACTGCGCCTTGCCGGCCGCGGCCACTTCCAGGGCGTTCTCGATCCGCCGGAAGTTGCCTTCCGCGTCGCCGTCGATGCAGAGGATCTGGCAGATTGCCACGCGAATGGCCGCATGCGCTCTGCCGGCCGCGGGTTTCGTGGTCTGTTTTGGCGTCTTCTTCGCCATGTCCGTCTCCGTTTGGGTCACTGTCTCGTCGCTGGACGCACCGAGCACGGCGTCCGGCCCGGGCGGCGATCGTACGTCGAGCACCATGGAAAGACCAACAAGAATCGTCAGTGTGACAAGAACAGAGGCTGGGGCGCGCATGTCGGGCACTCGAGTTCGCTGCAATTCCGGACACAAACACAGGCCGGGATTATATACGGGCCGGTCCTGTCCGGTCTAATCCATGCTGCCGAAGAGGACATTCACCGGCACGCGTGGCCCGATGCACAGGATGACCGCGAGATGCAGGAAATGATCGCTTGAGGCGTGCGCACTCAAGGTTCCGTGCCCGTCCCGTTCAGCCCTGACTGGAGACTGCCTGACGTGAGTGCCGGCACTACGGTTTGCAGTTGACGTCGGCGATGACGTTTTCGCCGCTGAGGCAGACCTGGAAGTAGCCGAAGTCCATCTGGTCGACATCATCGTCGCCGTCGGCGTCGACCAGCGTACACTCGGCACTCAGGGGGATCCCGGGGCCGCTGCTGCACGACGAGAAGAAGGCGAAATCATCCTGATCCACGTCGAAGTCACGGTCGAAGTCGCCGTAGGCCAGCGGAATGGCATTGCCTACCCGCAAGAAGCTGGTCCCGCTCACCGACGGGTCGAAGATGACGTCGCGGTTCCAGAAGAAGTTCATGCCCAACACGCCGGACAAGGCCGAGCCATCGGGCGCCGAGACGTCCTGCACTACGAAGGGCGCGCGGGAGAACTCCAGGGCCCCGCCCGACGCGTTGATCTTGACGTAATCGATCCAGAAGCCGCTCGCCGTGGTTGTCCCACCGATGCCGCAGATATCGACAGTGAAATCCGGGTTATAGAGGTCGAGGCTGAGATTCGAGGCCACATTAGGGCTAATGATCGAAGCCTGCGCGCCGGTATCCACCAGCCAGCCCGAAAAGTACTGCACCGGGTTATCGGGCGTGGCCGGGCCCTGCCGCACGCCCACGGTGGCGGTGAATGCCGCGCCGAAACCCAGGGATCCGGCCGCCATCGAAAGCAGGCTCGGAATCCACGGCACGTCAAAATCCGGCCCGCCGGGTGCGAAGATGTCCGGGTAATAGGCGGTCGTCGTCACCGGACCGCCGCTGACCGTCATCGAGATCGCGCGGGGAAACTGTGCCAGGGTGTCCGAATCCAGGCTGGTGCGCAGCTCGACACTCGGGCTTTTGAAAACTTGGCCGCCCACCGTGACCTCCTTGTGGTCGCTGACTCGGATGATGCCCTTGTAAAACGCGGCCATCGGCGTGCCGACCACGGCAATGAGTTCCTCGCCGTTGGCGCAGCTCAGTTCAGGCAGGCCCAGGACGGACACATTCGAATGCCCCTTCAGTAGCGTGGTGTTGAGCTGCCCCGCGCTGTCCACCGCTCCGAGGCCCGCGGCAAAGAATCCAATCGGGTAGGTGACGTCGCCGTATACGATGTCGCCCCCGACCCCGCCGATCGGGAAAACGTTACCGTCATATTCGTACGGCAATCCGACGACCGCCGTGTAAGGGTCGCTGACCATATTCAACACCGAGCCGGTGTCCCAGATGCCGACCACGAAATTCGTCTCGACAGGAGGGTTGAGCGGCAGGCCGGCATAAGCGCTCTCCAGCACGTGCTCCAGGTCCTGGTTCGATGAGCTCTTTTTCTTGTCCGACGTGGCGATCGCCACCAGCGGTGAGAAGCCGGCCAGCGGTGGGCGGGGATAGGGCGTGGACTGGACGGCGGCCGGCTGGACTTGGTCACTGGCGGCGATCATCAGCGACGGGCCGGGGGATGCGGATTTCGCCGCGGGCCGCTTGACCGCCACGAGTCGCATCCCGCCGAAGGTACGGATGTTTACCGCACCCGCCGGGGAAGCCTCCTGGGCAGCCAAAAAGCCGCAACTCACGACCAGCCATCCGCCGGCCAGCACCAGTGGAAACCATAATTGTCGATGCATAGAGCCCCTCCTCCGCTAAAGGGCGCGCAGTTTCACTCCCGACACTGTATTCTAGCGTGCCCTGACCGTCCGTGTAGCCACATCTGGCGTTCAAACCGAATCTTCCCTTAAGTCCTTGGGTTTTCAGGGCGATTGTCTTATAATCAACGCCAGTACAGATCCGGGGCTTTTCGCTCAAGGGGTCCACATTTATGGAAGTGAATCTTCAACTAACGGAGGATCCGCTTCTGGCCAAGATGGCCGAGTTGCGGGACAATATTCTGCGGGTGTTCCTGGGGAAGCCGCACGCGGTCGACCAAGTGCTGGTCGGGCTGATGAGCCGCGGGCACCTGCTGATCGAAGATGCCCCGGGCGTCGGCAAGACGGTCCTGGCCCGGGCGCTGGCTCGGAGCCTGGACCTGTCGTTTTCGCGGATTCAGCTCACCCCGGACCTGCTGCCGTCGGACATCATCGGGGTGAGCATCTATGACTCGAAGACGGGGACGTTCGAGTTCAAGCGGGGCCCGATCTTCGCCCACGTGGTGCTGGCCGACGAGATCAACCGGACCACGCCGCGAACCCAGTCGGCCCTGCTGGAGGCTATGAACGAAGCCCAGGTGAGCGTCGACGGGCGGAGTCTCAAGCTCGAGCAGCCGTTCCTGGTCATCGCCACGCAGAACCCCTTCGAGTTCGAGGGGACCTACTTCCTGCCGGAGAACCAGCTCGACCGCTTTGCGCTGCGGATCCGGATCGGCTACCCGCACCGGGACGTTGAGGCCCGCATCATCCGCGAGGATCCGAGCAAGACGGCCCTCGAATCGCTGACTCCGGTCATGGAGGGCGCGGATCTGATCGCGATCCAGGATCGCGTGCCGCAGATCCGGATCGACGACCGCCTGGTCCAGTACGCCCTGGACCTGGTGGAGATCACGCGGGATCACGAACACCTCGAGCTCGGCGTCTCGCCGCGCGGCACGCTGTCGTTCATTCGTGCGGCCCAGGCGGCGGCCATGCTGGCGGGCAGGGATTACGTAGTTCCCGACGACCTCAAGTCTCTCTTCGTTTCCGCCTGCGCCCACCGGATCGCGACCAAGAGCTTCGTACACGAGGGGCACACGATGAGCGCCGAGCAGATCCTGACGGAGATCCTCCGGAACGTCAGCGTGCCGGAGTAATCCCAGGAGGATCTGAGAACGCCGCATGGACGGGCGAGCATCATGACCACGGTGGCCGGCACAACGCTGTCATACGCACCCCGGACGAAGACCCGCGCCGGCGGCGCTGCCCTCACCAGACAGACGGTCCGCGTGACCTACCTCGGGCTGCTCTTTGCGGTCGTCAACGGGCTGGTGCTTCTGGCCGGGCTCAACAGCGAGGCGAACCTGCTGCTGCTGCTTTTCGGGATCGGGGTCGGGGCGATGGCCGTAAACGCGGTTGTTCCCGTGCTGATGCTTCGGCGGCTCGACGTGGAGCGCATGATGCCCGAGGGAGTCGTCGCCGACAGGCCGTTTGCCGCGGTTTACCGCGTGCGCAACCGCGGCAAGAGGCTGCGGGCCTGGGCCATTACGGTGAGCGAGGCGCCGACCAATGAGCCCCGGATGCGCTTCCCCGAGGTTTTCATTGACTGCCTGCCGCCGGGCCAGGAGCAGCGGGTCGAGGTCATCGGTCGATGCCCCCGGCGAGCTCAGCTTTCGCTGACCGGTATGCGCGTGACCTCCGGCTTTCCGTTCGGCCTGTTCACCTTCACCATCGAATTCGCGGCCGCGCGCGAGCTGACGGTTTACCCGGCCATCGGACGGCTGCGTTACGACCCGTGGAAGACCACCTGCATCGGTCAGGCGCAATCCGCCAGACCGACGCAGGAGCGTGAGAACCCTGAGGAGTTCATCGGCGTCCGGGAATACCGTGAGGGCGACAACTACCGTTGGAT
>CAZPIO010000103.1:0-27613 GCA_964586235.1 uncultured Planctomycetales bacterium | reverse complement strand
ATCAGATTCGCGCCACACTTTATTTGCGCATTGGGTTTTTGTAGCGCATACTTGTCTCATATGGCAAGGATGCGCAGACCTGAGATTGAAGAGAAGGACCTCCGTGGTTTCAAGCACTTCAAGTTGCTGATGCCGCTCCTGGAGAAGCTGGGCCAGATCGGCTGCGCTCGGGACAAGGCGGGCAACCGTATCCTGCATTACGATCAATACGCGGCGTTGATTCTGTTGTACTTCTTCAATCCGATTGTCAGCAGTCTTCGTAGCATCCAGCAGGCCAGCCAATTGGCCAAGGTCCAGCGAATCCTAGGATGCCAGCGGGCCGCTTTGGGCTCTCTGTCGGAAGCGGCCCGGGTTTTCGATGCCGACCTGCTTCGGGGCATCATCGGGGAGTTGCTTGGCGTCGAAACGGGGACGCAGCTGAATGGCATTAAGTTAAGCCGCATCTAGTCATTTTTTCAAGCGCTTACGAAGCTCATCTCGCGGCCGTGTCATGAGGTCACACTCCTTCAAAAGAAGCGCGGCTCCAAGTTGGGCGGGGCGAAATCCGCCTGCGGCGAGATTCGCCGTGGTCCGCCGTGGCGACCGTGGCGAACCCGCCGCGGCGGGGCGCTCCTACCGCGGAATCGCGCGGGCGTCGGGGTTAACCAGAGCCACGCGAGGCGGGGCGGCCGGCTTGGCGAGCGACCGGACGTACGGAAGCACCTCGCGACGACGGATCTCTCTCTGCTTGGCGCCGCGCTCGCGGATGCGGGCGAGTTCGTCGGCCGACATTCTCCCGGCACGACGGCCGGGAGGCGTGTCAAACAGCGAGGCATAGGAGAACACACAGAAATTCCCGGTGTTGGCCACCGCCGAGGCGATCTGATGCTTCGCCACCACGGCCCCCTGCTCGGTCGGCAGCTTGCCGTCAAACCACAGACCGGGAATCACGCTCACCTGGTCGCGATAGGGCATCCACATTTCCAGCCCTTTGTTGAACAGCTCCACGTTCGGCTTGTAGTCCATGGGGAAGGCGGCGTCGATCAGCCCCTGCCGGATCCAGCGGATCTCGTCGCGGAAGTGATCGAGGCTCCGTTGGCGATTGGTCCCCACCGACGCGGAGAAGATCACCTGCGGTTTCGTATCGCGCATCATGCCGCGGATCTGAGCGACCAGCCGCGTGACCTGCGCGGTTCGCCATTGGTTCCACCGGTCCTTGTTGGCGTCCGGGTCGGGCCAGAACCAGTTGTCCCGCCGGTAAAGCCGCAGCGTTTCCGCGTCGCGCGGGTAATCGATGCCCGAGCCCTCCGGGATCGCCGGCGGCTCGTTGGGGAACCGGATATAGTCCATGTGCAGACCGTCCACGGGGTAATTGACGACAAGCTCGCGGAACACCTCCACCAGGTATGACCGCACCTCGGGCAAACAGGGATTGAGGCTCACGTAGAACGAGTTCAGCGGCTGGCGACGGCCCTGCTGGTCGTACCAGAACCACTCGGGGTGAGTGTGATAGAGCTGCTGCTTGCAGGCCGGCGGCGTTTCACCCCTCCAGGCGGGCATGACATTGACCCAGGCGTGGATCTTGAGGCCGCGTGCGTGGGCCTCCTTGCAGGCGACGGCCAGGGGGTCGAAACCGGGCGAGGCAAAGTCGAAATCCTCCGACCAGGGCTCGATCTTCGACGGGTAGTATACCGTCCCGTTCCCGCGTACCTGGAACACGACGTTGTTGAAACCGGCCTCGGAGCAGTTGGCCATGATGCGCTTGACGTCCTCGGGGCTCCTGTAGTTGTCGCGCACCACCCAGATGGCCCGCACGGGCCCGGTCAGACGCGGGCCGGTCTGGCAGCCTGCCAGCGGACCCAGAATCACCGCCAGCGATACAGCAGCATATGCACGCTTCATCTCAGATCTCCTTGGCAAATACAGGCCGAAACGCCCTCTCGATCCACGTGGATCCCGCACCAGCCGGTGCCGCCGAAAGGCGCCGAATCTTACCACGGGAGAGCCTTCGCTCATATGGATCAACCGCAGGGTCCGCGTCCGCGGACCATCATCGCTGGCCACGAATGGCCGACGAGGGCGTCGGCCCCACTTTGCCCGCCTTGCCCGTCGCGTCCATGCGGGTAAGATGTCAGGGCCGACCGCAGAGCGGAGGCAGAACGAGGCCCTATCAGCCGAAGGAGCAGAGAATGTCACCGGATCCGAGCAGCACCCCAGGCATTCCGCGTCGGGATTTCCTGAAGAAGTCCGTAGCCACGGCCGGCGTGATCGGCGCCGGCGCCGCCGTCGGGACCACCGGCTGCAGCCATCCGTCGCACGAGATCAGCGTCCACGGTATCGAGGCGGCCGATCTTCCCGGTTCGAGGCACCACCGGCACTACAACGACATCTACGACGGCGCCTACCTGAACCGTGTCGCCTTTCCGCTGGGCGGTGTGGGGGCAGGCATGTTCTGTCTGGAGGGCACCGGTGCGTTGTCGCACGTATCGCTCCGCCATCGGCCGGAGGTCTTCAACGAGCCCTGCACCTTCGCGGCGGTCTGTGTAAAAGGCGACAGAAACATCGCCCGCGTCCTGGAAGGCCCGGTGCCGGCCTGGAAGGTTTTCGGTGCCGCCAACACCGGCAACGGGGCGGCCGGGAAGACTTACGGTCTGCCCCGCTTCCGCCAGACGTCATTCAAGACCCGTTTCCCCTTCGGCACGGTGGCTTTATCAGACAGCCGGGTCCCGCTGGCCGTCGAAATCACCGGATGGAGCCCGTTCGAGCCGGGTGACGCGGACAACTCCTCTCTGCCGGTGGCCGGTCTGGAGTACAAGTTCACCAACACCAGTGACAAGCCCCTGGAGGCGGTCTTCTCGTTCAATACCCGCAACTTCATCGCCATCGGCGGCGACGGTCACGGCATCCGCCCCTTGGCAGGCTCGGGACAGGCCTCCTCTCAGGGCTTCGTCCTGTGGGAGAAGGGTTCTGACGACAAACCCTGGGAACAGGGCGAGTTGAGCGTCGCCACCACGGACCCGGCGGCCAAGGTGAACTACGCCTGGTTCCGGGGCGGCTGGTGGGATCCCCTCACCATGGCCTGGAATGACGTCGCCGGCGGCGCCTGCTACGACCGCCCGCCTGTCACTGAAGGCGAGCCGCCGCCGGGCGCCAGCCTGTTTGTCCCGTTTTCGTTGGAACCCGCCAAGTCCAAGACCATCGTGCTTCAAGTCGCCTGGTATGTCGGCAGGACGAGCCTGCGAATCGGGCATGACCCGAAGGATCTGCCGGACAGTGAGAAGCCCCGTTTCAGTCCGTGGTACTCCGGTCGTTTCGCCAACGTGGATGCGGTGGCCGCATACTGGCGCGAGCAATATGCCGATTTTCGTTCTCGTGCTGAGCGGTTTGCCGACTGCCTTTACGCGACTTCCTTCCCGCCCGAGGTGATTGAGGCGGTGGCGGCGAACCTGACCATCCTCAAGTCCCCCACCGTGCTGCGCCAGGCCGACGGCCGGCTGTGGTGCTGGGAGGGCTGCTGTGATGACCGGGGATGCTGCCACGGTTCCTGCACGCACGTCTGGAATTATGCCCAGGCGATCTGCCACCTCTTCCCTTCGCTGGAGCGGACGCTTCGCGAGACGGAGTTCACGGTTTCCCAGGATGACCGGGGCCACCAGACGTTCCGCGCGTCGCTGCCGATTCGCCCGCCGGCCCACGATTTCCACGCCGCCGCCGACGGACAGCTCGGCGGGATCATGAAGGTTCACCGCGATTGGCGGATCAGCGGCGACACCGACTGGCTGCGCAAGCTGTGGCCGAAGGTCCGGCAAAGCCTGGACTACTGCATTGAGACCTGGGATCCCACCCACAAGGGTGTGCTGGAGGAGCCGCACCACAACACCTACGACATCGAGTTCTGGGGCCCCGACGGCATGTGCAGCAGCTTCTACGTTGGGGCACTCACCGCGGCGGTCAAGATGGGCAAGGCCCTGGGCCAGGATGTATCGCTGTACGCCGATCTGGCCGCCAAGGGAACGAAGTTCATTGAAGAACAGCTCTTCGACGGCGAGTACTTCTTCCAGAAGATCCAGTGGACGGGCCTGAAGGTCCAGAACCCGCTGGAGAACAAGAGCATGGTCGGGAACTATTCACCTGAGGCGGTTGAGCTGTTCAAGAAAGAGGGACCAAAGTACCAGTACGGCACCGGTTGCCTGTCGGATGGCGTGCTCGGCTCATGGATGGCCCTGGTCTGCGGCGTGGACCAGGTCCTGGATGCCGCGAAGGTCGCCAGCCACGTCAAGAGCGTGCACAAGTACAACCTGAAGCAGGACCTCTCGGAGCACGCCAATCCGCAGCGCCCCAGCTTCGCGTGCAATTCGGAGGGCGGCCTGCTGCTGTGTACCTGGCCCAAGGGCGGCAAGCTCTCGCTGCCGTTCGTCTACAGCGACGAGGTGTGGACGGGGATCGAATACCAGGTGGCCTCACACCTGATGCTGATGGGTCTGGTGGACGAAGGTCTGGACATTGTCCGCGCCTGCCGCGACCGCTACGACGGACGGGTGCGCAACCCGTTCAACGAGTACGAGTGCGGCCACTGGTACGCCCGGGCGATGGCCTCGTACGCGATGCTGCAAGGGCTCAGTGGTGCCCGTTACGACGCGGTGGACAAGGTGCTGTACCTGTCGCCACGGGTGAAAGGCGATTTCCGCTGCCTCCTGGCGACAGCCGCGGGCTACGGCATCGTCGGGTTGAAAAACGGCAAGCCGTTCTACGAGCCCAAGGTCGGACCGGCGATCGGCGAAATCAAGTACACGCCGATGGCATGAGGGTGAATGACGAATGACGAAATCCGAACGTCCGGACCCCTCGCGGTCCCACCATTCGTCATTTGGGCATTTGTCATTCTTTCGTCATTCTGGTTTCGTCATTCGTCATTCCGGCCCGGAGGGCCGCCAATGGTTCGGATGAAAGCCGAGGCCCGGCGCGAGCAGTTGCTCAAGACGGCGGCGCGAGTTTTCGCCAGGCACGGTTATCGCGGCACGACCACGGCCATGATCGCCGGCGAGGCGGGCATCTCGGAGCCGATCATCTATCGCCACTTCCGGAACAAGCAGGAGCTCTTCATCGCCCTGATCGAGAAGGTGGGCGACGAGGTGATCAACAACTGGCAGCAGGCGACCCGCAACACCCGCAGCCCCCTGGAGAAGCTTCAGAGCCTGCTGTATCGCAATCCGGCCACCGCCGACCCGTGGACGGCCAGCGTCTATCAGCTCCTGTTCCACGCCTCGACCGAGGTATCCGAACCGGCGATCCGCCAGGCCATCCGCGACCACTACGAGCGGTATCTGCGACTGCTGGCCTCGGTCATGTCCGACGCCCAGAAGACCGGCCGGATCCGAGCCGATCTGCCGGCGGAGTGGCTGGCCTGGCAGATCATCCATGCGGCCGTGGGCTTCGCCATGGTGCGGCCCCTGGAGATACCCAGCCACGCCAATCTGCATTTCGTGCAAGGGACAATTAAACTGCTGATGGAACTGCTGACACGCCCGTCTGAGACCGGTAATCACCCCACCCGTCCTGCCAGGGCCCCATCTGCCAAGCGGCGAAGCCGGTAGGACTGCTCTGTGTCGGAAATCCGACACGCCAGGGCTTCAGTTCTCAGCCCGCCCATGCAGGTGAGCCGCAGCGTGGCATGTCTGCGTGCATTGGCAGGTCGAGTCGGGAGGGTGGGTTCAGGTAGCGTTTCCAGAGGGGTATAATGAAATGTATGACCACCGACAATCTACCCTCGTTTTCTGAGCCGGTGGCTGTCTTTCCGCTGCCGAATGCGGTATTGCTGCCGGGGGGGAATCTGCCGCTTCAGGTCTTCGAGGACCGGTACCGGTCAATGGTCCGCGACGCCCTGGCGGACGAGTGCATCATCGCGATGGCGCTGCTCAGGCCCGGGTACGAGGCCAATTACTACACCAACCGGGCCGACATCCACCCCGTCGTTTGTGTCGGCAGGATCAAAGACTACGTCGAGGTGCCCGACGGTCGCTATTTCATCAACCTCCTGGGCGTCTGCCGGGCTCGTGTTCGCCGTGAGGACCGGGAGGGCGAGTACCGCACCGCGATGCTCGACCCGATGCTCCCAAACACCTCGGGCATCGAGGTCGACGGCGAGTTCGCCGCCCGGATAGCCCTGCGGGAAGTGCTGGGCCTGGAAGAGATTGAGGCAACCGATATCATCCGGCGGGCCCGCGGTTTAATCGACAGCGAGCTTCCACTCGGCGACCTGGTCGACCGCATCGCCTCCGCCCTGCTGCCGACCGACATGGTGGAGCAGAAGCAGCGGCTGCTGGAGGAGATGAACGCCGTTCGCCGGGCAAGCATTCTGATCCACGAACTCCGCACCATGGTCCAGGTCATGACAGTGCGCCAGAAGGATCTCGACCGCTGGCCGCGACTTGGGTCAATGAACTGAGTGGTCAATGCGGTGGCTATCATACGGTCGGCGAACCCTTGCCCGCTGCGGGCTTGTGATCTGCTCCATTCTGTTGGCCTTATGGCTGCTCAGTACATTCCTCGGCTCCTACTGGCGATTCCGGACGTGGGGCGGGTGGTCATCAGGCGGACTCATTGGGATCGAGCGCATCACCGTGGGCGGTAATACCCTCAACCAATCTCTGCCCGGGCCGTCGGACCCCGTTCAGGAATCTCGACGTGCCGGCGGTCTATTGAGGCCAGACGACGTCAGAGTCGTAATCCGCAGACCGTCGCTCGGCCTGCTGCTGCCCAGAACGGGTGGCGATCTGGAGGACCACTTGATCCCAGGGCCCGTATCTCCCCGCAGCGGCCTCCCCGATTCCTTTCACGTGTTCGTGAGTGTCTCGTGGATCGCGGTGCCTTTCTGGCTTCCGACGCTCATCGCTGCCGCCACCACGACGTTTCTGTTCCGGTGGAGCCGCCGATCCTGCCCACCCGGGCACTGCCACGTATGCGGGTACTCGTTGACCGGCAACACTTCCGGCGTTTGCCCGGAGTGCGGCACGGCCGGCGAGTTCCCGCCCGCCGAGACCGAAGCTTGCGCGCGATGCAACACTCGCCCGACATAGCGACACGCCGCGTTTGAAGCCAAGAGACAGAAGATCTCACGCAAAGACACGAAGGCGCCAAGGGGAACGAAAGGCGACCACGATGATTGTTGTCATCATTCGGGCATCAGCCCGCCGGGGGCTCATCCGGCCTGGTTTGCAGTTGGCCGACGAGTTGGGCGACTGAGGAGAGCTTGTGGCGGCGAAGGTAGTCCGTGACGCCGTCGAGCACTTTGATCGGTGTCGTTGGGTCGATGAACAGAGTGGTGCCGATGCCCACGGCGGTCGAACCGGCAAGGATGAATTCGACGGCGTCTCTCCACGAGCGAATGCCGCCCATTCCGAGGATGGGGATGCCGCCCGGGCTGGCGACCTCGCGGTAGACACGGTTGACAAGATTCAGGGCCAGCGGCTTGATCGCCGGCCCGCTCAGCCCTCCGGTGCGGTTGGCGAGAATCGGGCGTTGTCGCTCGACATCGATAGCCATTCCCACGAAGGTGTTGATCATCGACAGGCATTCGGCCCCGGCGTTAACGGCCGCCCGGGCCGTCGCGGTGATGTCGGTGACGTTGGGGGAGAGCTTCACGACCAGCACCGACCGCTTAACCACCTTACGAACAGCCTCGACCAGGCGACCGAGGGCGTCGGGGTCCGTGCCGAAGACCAGGCCGTCGGACACGTTGGGGCAACTGACGTTCAGTTCCAGAGCGGCGACGGCCTCCTCGCCATCGAGCCGCTCGCAGACTGCCCGGTATTCATCGATGGTATGCCCGGCGACATTCACCACCGTCGGCACACCCAGTCGGGCCAGAACAGGCAGCTTCTCGGCCACGAAGCATTCCAATCCCACATTGGCCAGCCCGATGGCGTTGAGCATCCCACCGGCCGTCTCGACGATCCTTGTCGGCGGATTGCCCCGGCGGGGATGCAGGGTGACGCTCTTGGTGGTGAAGGCCCCCAGCCGCGTCAGATCCATGAACGGGGCATATTCGTCGCCGTACCCGCAGGTCCCGGACACCGTCACCACCGGGTTTCGCAGCACCAGCCGGCCAAGACGGACACTCAAATCGATAGCCACACCATGTTCACCGGGTTGCATGGCCCGGGAGCATCCGGCATGACCCCTATGATGTCAAGCCGGGCGGCTTTGCCGCGTCCCCCCCCGGCGGTATCATGATCTGCTCAGCCATGCCCAAGACCTGATACTGCCGACGACGGCTGAAGGAAAAGGACTTGAATGCAACGGTTCATGCTTAAATCCAAAATCCACCGTGCCACCCTGACGGGCACCGACATGCACTACGAGGGCAGCATCACGGTGGACCAGAATCTGTTGGACGCGGCAGACATTCTGCCGGGTGAGCAGGTACACGTGCTCAACCTGAACAACGGCGCCCGCCTGGTGACCTACGCGATCGCCGCCGCGAGAGGGTCCGGGACGATGCTGCTGAACGGTCCGGCGGCCCGGCTGGGCATGCCCGGCGACACCGTGACCATCCTGACGTATTGCGAGGTGGACGAGGCACAGGCCCGGAGCCTTAAACCCAGGGTGGTTCTGGTGGATGAGAAAAACCGGCCGCGACCTTAAGCGTCGGCGCCAGGCCGGATGACCGCACCCGAGCAGCCGAGGCCGTTCCCCGGAGAGGCCAGCGTGGAAATCGATCTCCAGCGTTTCTACCGTGTCAACCGGCCAGTCCTGATGTGGATCGTCTTCTTCGTAGGGCTCTATCTTCTGCGCCAGTTCTTTGCCCTCATGTTCATCACGTTCATCCTGGCTTTCGTGATGCGCAACGTGGCCAAGTTCCTCAGTTCCACCACGCGGGCCCCCTACTGGGCAACCGTCGTTTTCCCCTACATCGGAGCGCTGACGCTCCTGGTGCTGTTGATGGTGGTAGCCATCCCCCGTGTGATAGACGAAGCCTCGAAATTCAGCCGCGAAGTGCCCGGCCTGCTGACAACGCTGGCCGAGGAGATTCAGAAGACCGCACAGCACTACGGCATGGAGCCGATGCTCGCAAAGTACATCAATCCGCCGGAAGAGATCGAGTCAGTCGCGACGAGTCAGACAGCAACCGCGCCGGAGGGCACTGACGGAGAATCGGCAGGTCAACCTCATCAAGTCTCACCACCTGGCACGGTCCGACTGGACAATCGCGAGCAAGTGGATATCCGCGCCCTGACCAAGACTCTCCAGGAATTCGCCGTCGAGTTGCTGCCTGGGATACATGATGGCACCCAGTCGGAGGCAGACAGCGCGATCCAGCGAGCCGGCTCTCGCGCCAGCGTGATCGACCTGTTCGAACGGTTCATACGCGGGGTGGTCTCGGGCACGCTGCAGTTCCTGCTGGCCATCCTGCTGTCGTTCCTGATCGTCCTGGACTACGAAGCGATCGCGGGAGAGCTGCGCAAGTGGCGTCAGAGCCAGGTGGGCCGATTCTTCCACGAGGCGGCGGCCAGCGTGATCGATTTCTCCAAGGTGGTCGGCCGAGCCTTCCAGTGCCAGTTGGTGGTCGCCCTGCTGAACGCCTGCATCACGTGCGTCGGTCTGGCCATCCTGGGCATCCAACCGCTGTTGCTGCTGACGACGATCGTCTTCCTGTTCGGGCTGATTCCGGTGCTGGGGGTCTTCATCTCGTCGGTGCCGATCATCCTGATCGCTTTCAACAGTCCCGGCGGGCTGAAACTGGCGCTGCTCGCCCTGGCAGTGATCGTCATTGTGCACCTGCTCGAGGCCTACGTGTTCAACCCGCGGATCTATGCCGCGCGATTCCACCTCAATCCGGTCATCGTACTGATCATCCTGCTGGTCGCTCACGAGTTGTTCGGGGTGTGGGGCATGCTCCTGGGCATTCCGGTCACCACCTACGTGCTGAACATCGCTCAGATGCCGGCATTGCCCCCGCCCGGGCAACGGCTCGGCAAGAAGAAGAAAAGCCACCCGGCGTCCGGATGAACGTCCTCCAGTCGGGGAGGCGCATCTCCAAATGACGAATTGCCGTCAGAACGTGCCGCCATGTGTCGTGTCTGCAACCGCGCGAAGCACCCACGAGCATGAAGGCTCGGCATGGAAGCGCTCTCCGCAGGGGAGAAGTACTCGATTGTGATGACGAATTGGAGGCGTTTGTTCGAGGAGCGGTGGATCGAGGAGAAGCTCATCAAGAGCGCGTGAAACGGGCGGACAACCCGAGAAAAATGGGGCTGTCCGCCCTGTTTCATCAGGCCACTGCGCAACTACTTCTTCTTCCGCGCGGCCTTCTTCGCCTTCTTGGCTTTCTTTGCGGCTTTCTTCTTAGCCATGGATAACTCTCCTTTCATGGAGTTAACTATCCCGTGTGACGCGAACGGGATTAACAGATTTAATAATGCGCTTGTCGACCGGAGTCAACAACTTTTTTACTTGATCTCTATTTTTTTTCGCTCGACGATCCGCGTTCGGTCGGATTCGTCGGTGTGATTGAGCGGCCTGCGGGCTCCAAATCTCGCTCCGCGCGGCGTCATACGACAATCACTCGCGCTCGCGCGGCGGCTCAGAGAGACTCTTCGAGCACAAACGGGCCTGGTGTACCGCCTCGCGATGCCAGGGAAGCCGGTCACGCCCCCGCCTTGCCCGATCGACGCGGCCCGCGGCGAGCGCGGCGAGTGGTTTCAGACCGTCTGGCAGCGAAGCGCATGCGGTCGGTGATGATCGACAGGGTGCGTGGCGCTCCTGGCAAGGACCCGACCTCGTCTTTCAGAGCCCGCAGCGCAGGCGCCGAGCCGGAACGCAAACGGGTCGCTCAAACAGTCTCGCACTCGCTCGCCCTTGGGGTGCTGAGAGACCCGCGCGTACTGTCGCGGACCTCCGTACGCCCGGCGGACGATCACGATGCCTGCGTCATCAGCCCGAGGGTACAGGTCGAGCCCGTTCCTGCGGAATGAAGAAGGTGGCGGCGCACTGCGGGCAGCTTTCCTGCTGCCCGCGCATGGAACCTGGGAATGTCGTGATCTCGCGGCACTTGGGGCAGAGGACTCTGACACCGCCGCGCGGCGGGTCTTTTCCGGCGGAGGCGGTTGGCGCGGGGGCATTCCTGCGTTTGCTCGGGATGATGAACCTCGCGCTGCACTTGGGGCACGTGTGCTTGGCGCCGCGCTCGGAACCGGCGAACATGAGTCTTTCGCGGCAGTTCGGGCAGATGACCTTGAGCCTGGCAGCGCCCGACTCCCCGCGGCCGTCCTGCGAAGAACCGGTCTTGCCGCTCATAGCCTGGTCCTTGCCGCCGCCGGTCCTGTCTGAGGCTGAACCGCGCGTCGACGAATGCGAACCGCGCCGGGCGCCGGCCGTCTTGGGGCGCTTCTTCTCCTGCTTGCGTTTCGCCGGCTTCGCCACGGCTTTCTTGCTGAAATCCGTGCCGGCCGCCTTCTCATAGCAGTGGACGAAGAGCAGCTCGAACTCCCGGTTCTGCAGATTGGCCACGCCCAGCACGGCACCCGTTCCAAGCTGACCGGAGACGGCCTGCATGTACAGATCGCAGAAGGCGTAGGGCTCCCAGCCCTGGATCATCTCCAGGACTTTCCGGAACCGGTGCATCTCAGGAGAGGCCCCCGGCCCGATGATGGACATGGCGTACGACTGCATTTTAGAGTAAAGAGGGATTTCTCCGGCTTTTTGAAAGTATTCCTTAGCGGCCTTGCCGTTGCCCTGCATGCGTTCACAGAAGGCGGTGATATGGAACCGCTCCTGCTCGGGGGCCGCCTGGGCATACATCTTGCCTTCGCCGATCCAACCGTTCCAGATGTACAGCAGAGCCCGTACGGCCGTAGCCATGCCTTCGTCAGCAACCGCCCCCGGACCGAACAGTTTCGCGTCGTCGATCGCCTCAAGACCGCGTTTGGCGCCGAGATTCTTGTGTTCATGCCACTGCAGCGGCGCCGAATCGGCGGCACGCAACAGGATGATCCGGGCGACCTCTGGCGACAGTCTTGCTATGTCCAGATCGAGCATCGACTCAACCCAGTCCGCACAGAACACACCTTGAATGACCCACAGTCACCATCGACTCAAACGCGAGGCGGCTTTTGGGATGAGTCGGGATCGATGAAGACCGATAATCGCAACCGGCTCGTCAGCCGCGGACGGCAACAAGGCCGGATCCGGCGAAATGACCCTATTTCGCACCTACCGAAAAGACGGTGCCGCAGCGGGAACATCGGCGGTTGGTTCCACGGGCCGAGGGCGGCAGATCATGCATAGTCTGGCAGATGGGGCAGGCGATCACGACAGCCGAGAGAGCGGCCCCGCCAGCAGCGCAACCGGAGACCGGGGCCTCCTTGCGACTCACCACGAAGAGACCTCCGCATCGACCACATCTGCTCTTTGTGCCGCGGGCTCCGGCCGGAAGCATGATCGTCGCCCTGCATGACGGGCACGATACCCGAAACGCGGGCGGGTCCTCCCGCGCCGGACTCTGCGTCTTGCCTTTCGAGTCGTTGACCACGGCGGTCCGGTGCTTTGATTCAACGGCCAGGACCTCGGCTCGCTGAGACCGCGAGGAGGCCGACTTCTTTGCCGGTTCCCTCTTGCGGAGCTTCATGGCGGCGGACTCGGACTGCTTCCTGGTCTCGATCAGGACCCGCGTACCCGTGGCCTTCTCGTAACAGTGACTGAAGAGCAACTCGAACTCGCTGTACTGGATCTGCGAGACCACGTGCTCGCCGGCCAGGCCTATCTGCCCCGCTGCCGCCTGCTGGAACAGAGCCGTGAAAAGCTGGTGGTCCCATTTCTGCAATTGCTCGAACGCTTCCTGCACGCTCACCATCAATTGGCTGCCGCAGGCGGTGCAGATCTCTTTCGCACAGCTCAGCAGGGTGGGCAGGAACGGCTGCTCCGGCAGCCGGCTGAACACTTCCTCGGCCGCGGGCCAGCGGCCGAGCATGCGATTCGCGAACGCGATCAGGTAGAGCCCTTCCCCGCAGGGAGCCGACCGGACGCATTCTGTTGCCTGATCGGGATAGCCGTTCCAGAGGTAGAGGAGGGCCCTGATCGTGGTTTTCAGACGGTCATCGAGAAAGACTACGTCGCCGAAGAGCCGTTCGTCGGACATTTCTTCGAGGGCATTTCTGCCCCGGCGGTTGGGCTGGTTCTGCCAGCACAGGGGAAGGGCCTCACGGTTACGGACCATGAGCATGGATGCGACTTCGGGAGAGAGTCTGACAACTTCGATCGCGACCATGGCGTGACCCCCAATAACGGCCCTTGCTGGGCAGTTCCCACGGCGAGCATCGACAGGATCGGCTCGCGGGAGCCGCATCCCGCGGCGACGCGGCGGCCCGGCGATGGCCAACGGCCACACCGGGTCCCCACGCCGGCCCTGCACTCACACCTAAACATACAATTCAAGTGTTCGCCGACATGGACAATGGGGCGTTTGCCAGCCTGCCGGACAAAGGAACCCGCCGCCGGCCACGCCGGTTGCGGGATTACCGGTCGCACCGGCCGGGTGGAACCCGCACCGAACCAGGCGCCGACGACCATGCTATGAGACATGCTTCACAGCAGGGGCAGCGCGACGCGGTCACGGCCGCCGGGTCAGGATGGGTCGACGGTGCCGCGGCCCTTTGACGACTCCTCGTCTCGATTCCAGCGGTGAAGGTAGGCTTCGCTTCGGCGAAGCGCGATCAGTACGATCAGCACCACCGCGCTCATCGCCAGCCCCCCGGCCGCGTAGCCCGCGCCGATCAGCACGCCTATCGCCGACACAACCCAGATTGTGGCCCCCGTGGTCAGGCCAATAATCGTGCCGCGCTCGCGCATGATGGCCCCGGCCCCCAGAAAACCGATGCCCGTCACCACCTGGGCGGCGATGCGCCCGCGATCGCCCCCGGAGTCGCCGGCGATCAGAATCGACGTGATCGTGAAAATCGTGCTGCCGATACAGATCAGGCTGACGGTCTTGACCCCGGCCGGTTTGGCCCGGTGCTCGCGCTCCAGTCCAATGAGTGTTCCGCACAGCACCGAGGTCAACACCAGAACCACGCTGCAGACTGGCAGAGACAGCACCTTGTGAAGATCTCCCAACCACCAATCCGCCATCCCGAAGCCGCACATGGGGTAAACCCCCTTTCTGCAACCAGTCGCTATCCAGAGCCACCGCGCCCCTGCACCAGACCGATAATGGTCAGGCAGATGAGACCGACGATGGGACCGCTTCACCGTATCGATCCTCTCCCCCGCCCGCAAGCGGTCGCCGCCGGCGGCGGACCGGGAATCCCCTTAGGCGACGCCCTGATCGGAACGATAAATATCACTGTATGGAAGGATCGGAAGCTCCCACTATCCTGCTGGTCGACGACTGCCCGGCTAACCGCTGCCTGCTCGAGAAGCTGCTCGCCCGCGACGGCTTCACCACCATCGCCGCCGCTAACGGCGTTGAGGCCATCGAGGCCGCGCGCACCCACCTGCCCCATGTGGTGATCATGGACATCATGATGCCCGTCATGGACGGCCTCGAGGCCACGCGGCTCCTGCGACGCGACTCGCAAACCGCGCGCATCCCCATCATCATCGTCAGCGCCAAGACCGACCCCGAGGACCTGACAGCCGGGTTGACCGCCGGGGCAGACGAGTACCTCTTCAAGCCCATCCAGGCCAAGGAGTTCCGGCTCCGCGTGCGGTCCATGGTCCGCCTCCGTGAGGCCCAGCTCGACCTCGAACGGGCCTATCACTCCCTCCGACAGCAGACGGACCTGCTCACCAAGCTCAACGAGTTCAGCGAAACGGCCCTGGCCGGCCACTCGCTCGAGGCCGGGTGCAAACAGATCGTAGAAACCGCCGCCCGGCTGATGAACAGCCGACGCGTGTCGCTGCTGATCGCCGACGCAGACGGGGAGCAACTCCGCTTCGGGTACGCCGTCGGCATCGACGAGCAACTGTGGCGCTCGCTGCGGGTGCCGCTCAACAGTCCGATCGCCGGAGAGGTGTTCCGGTCGCGCAAGGAAATCGTTGTCGGCCACGAGGCGGGCGAAAGGGTTCCTCAGGACCCGTACGAGTCGGTGTGCTTTGCGTCCATGCCGCTGATCTGCGAGCCGCTGCACGCCGGCGAGGGGTCCATCGGCGTACTGAACATCACTGAGAAGGCCGACGGACGGGAGTATTCGCCCGAGGAGATCGATACCCTCAGGCAGTTCGCCAGAACCGCCGCGCTCGCCCTCAACAGCGTGCTCACCCGGCAGAAGCTCGACCTCACCCGCGATTCCATCATCTTCTCGCTGGCACAGCTCAGCGAGTATCGGCACCAGGAGACCGGCAGACATCTGGAGCGGGTGCGCGACCTGTCCATCCTGCTCGCCAGACGGCTGGGGGGAGACCCGAGAATCCACGAACGCATCGACGAGCAGTACATCATCGACCTGGGAAGGGCGGCGCCGCTGCACGATATCGGCAAGGTCGCCATACCCGACCGCATCCTGCTCAAGCCCGGTAAGCTTTCCCC
Organism: uncultured Planctomycetales bacterium; assembly: GCA_964586235.1. Classification (GTDB taxonomy): domain Bacteria; phylum Planctomycetota; class Phycisphaerae; order UBA1845; family PWPN01; genus JAUCQB01. The sequence goes on along the minus strand of CAZPIO010000103.1, from coordinate 12,111 downwards.
CGAAGAGTTCGAAACCATCAAGCGACATACGGTGATCGGAGCGCAAACGCTTGCGTCCGTGATCAGCAGCGGCCACGAGGCAGCCTTCCTGCGAATGGCCATGGATATCGCCCACTATCACCACGAACGCTACGATGGAAACGGCTACCCCGAGGGACTCGCCGCCGAGGCCATCCCGCTGTGCGCCCGAATCGTGTGCGTGGCCGATACTTACGACGCCATCCGAATGAAACGCGACTACAAGCCGCCGCAATCTCACGAGTATGCGCGAAACGAGATCTACAAGGCGTCGGGCAGCCAGCTCGACCCGCGAATCGTCGAGGCGTTCGAACGGAGGGAGGAGGAGTTTCGGGAGACCTACCAGCGACATGCGGAAGAGGAGGCTGCCGACAGCGCGACCCACGTGCCGGTCGTCGCCGGCATAGTGTGAGAAGTGGACTGGATGTCACCGGCGGTCACGCCGGCGGGGCCGCAAGCAGCGGCAGGCGGCGTCGCAAAAACGGGTGGGCTGCCTTCGACGAACCTCAGGCCCGGCGAGGCGTCCGCCTACCCCGAACCTTCGCGACGGCCCTCGCCGCCGGCTTTGCCGGGCGCGCAACACTTCAGGTGGCTTGATTCGGCGACAGAAGTGACAGGCACGCCGCCTTTCCTGCTATCTCCTCGTCTCCCGCGGACATCCTTGGCATGAACCGTGCCGACGCCATCCATCCTGAGTGAACCAGACCTGTTCTCGTTCCCTGCCTGATTCCGTCACGGAGCCAATCCTGGCGCCGGGTGCCCGGAGGGGTTGACCAAACCCCTGCGGCTGGGACAAGATGATGGTTTGGACAACGCTGCCGGCGCACCGGCGAGACCCTTGACCGACCCCCGTAAGTCGGTCAAGGGCGAGACCTGGAAACTCACAGGCCTGCGATGTGTTGTCGATACGGTTTAGTGGTTGTGAGACCGCCCATGACAGACCCCTCGACGGACCCTCAGGATCAGCGGATGCCGCCTGAGATGTCCCCGCCACAGGTGTCCGGACTGTCTTCGGAGCCCCCGGCCGCTGTCGGTCCTGAGGCTGAGCCTCAGGCAGAGGCTCGAGGAGCGATCGAGGCCTCGGCGTCGTCGCCTCCGGGCGATGCTGCCGTGGAGGCTTCTCTCCTCCGGGAGCATCAGGCTCCTTCGTCCCTTCAGGAACCGGGGTCTCTATCGACGGAAGGCGGCGACCCTGCATCGACCGGGGTGCCGGCCCCTCAGGCGGACGGCCTGCCCGCTTTGCCGCAGGCGCCCCTTCGAGAGCCTCAGGGCTCTCCCCTCTTCCCCGTTCACCAGGCTCGCGTCATCCGGGTGACGGCGGAGGAGGTGGTTCTGGAGTTGCCCGACTCCCGTCTCGGCACCGTTCCCCTCCTCGAATTCGCCGGTCAGCCGTTGCCCCAGGACGGTGACGCGGTCTCGGTGATTGTGGAGCGTGAGGACTCGCGTACGGGTCGTCTGGTCTTGAGCAAGCGTCACGCGGACGAGCTGGGTTTCTGGGACTCGGTTTCGCCGGGTGACGTCTTGGAGGGTGTGGTCACGGGGATGAACAAAGGCGGTCTGGACATTGACATCGGCGGTGCCCGGGCGTTTCTGCCCTCGTCTCAGGTGGACGTTCACCGTCTGAAGGACATCTCTCTGCTGATCGGCGAGCACATCTGCTGTGTGGTGGTCCAGGTGGACCGCACCACCCGCGACCTGGTGGTCAGCCGCAAGCGTTACCAGGAGCAGGAGTCCCGGTCGCGTCGTCTGCGGGCGTTGGAGGGCATTGTCGAGGGCGACATTCGCGGCGGCACGGTCACCAGTCTGACGGCCTACGGTGCGTTCATCGACTTAGGCGGCGTTGACGGTCTGCTGCACATGGCGGACCTGAGCTGGGGCCGGGTTCGCGACCCGCGTGAGGTTCTCCAGGTGGGTCAGCCCTTGCGGGTCCGAGTGCTTCGGATCAACCGCGAGACGGGCAAGGTTTCGGTGGGTCTCAAGCAGCTCAAGCCGAACCCGTGGGACGGCATCGAGCAGCGTTACCCGAAGGACCGGCGTCTGCGGGCCCGGATCGCCCGGCTGACGGACTTCGGTGCCTTCCTGGAGCTGGAGGAGGGGGTGGACGCGTTGCTGCCCATCGGCGAGCTGAGCTGGTCGAAGCACGTGGCCCACCCGTCGGAGGTGGTCCAGATCGGCCAGGAGGTGGAGGTCCAGGTCCTGCGTGTGGACCCGGTGAAGAAGCGGATCTCGGTGGGCCTGCGCCAGACCCAGGCCAGCCCATGGTCGACGGCCCAAGAGCGGTTCCCGGCCAACGGGAAGGCCCGCGGCAAGGTGGTGAAGGTGGCGGACTTCGGGGCCTTCGTGGAAATCGCCCCCGGCCTGGAGGGACTGATCCACATCTCGGAGCTGTCAGACAGGCGGGTGAAGGCGGTAACGGAGGTGGTCCAGGAGGGTCAGGAGGTCGAGGTCCGGGTGATCAAGGTAGACGTGGAGCAGCAACGGATCTCGCTATCGTTGCGACCGGAACCGAAGGCGCCACCCGCGACGAAAGCGGCGCCCACCCTTGCGGAACGAAGGAAAGAACGCAAACGGCCCCTGCGCGGGGGACTGGCTTCGCATTTCGAGTGGTGAGTCTGCATTGAGCCCGGATCATTGGCTCGCCCGACCGCGCTTCCGGTCTGGTACGGGCTGACCCTTGACCGACCCCGGTAAGTCGGTCAAGGGCTGAGTGGCCGCGGCGGCGAGCATCTCCCGCAATCCGTCAGCGTTCTCCCGGGTGAGCCGCTCCTTCTCGCGTTCGTACGCCGCGATGTACCTCTTGGCCGCATCAGCCAGTGGCGGGTACTCGAACCTGCTGTTCCAGCCGTTGCGATTCAGGTACTCGATGATTCCCTGTGAGATGGCCGCGAAATCGGCCGGCGGCCGCGGAACTCGGCCGTTGACCCAGAGGATGTTGTGATAACGATGGAGGGCCTCGATCTGGCCAAAGCGTGACCTTTTGTCCGTCGGGCTGGTGAGGGCTTTCTCGTCCCGTCCTCGCGGGTGCCCTTGAAACCACCAGGGAGAGACGGCCAGGTTGTGTCCCTGCTGGAGGATGGATCGCATCTCCTCAAGCGAAAAAGAGGACGTGAAAATCGGGTAGGGGCACGTCGCGGCCCGCGCTGAGGCCCCGGCGCGGACCCAGGGCTTGCGGTTGAGCACTTCGAGGCTCTCGATCTGGGCCCCATCGCAGACATCGAGCAGTTCGGTCTGTTCGGCGCCTTCGAGGATAACGACGGCGTCGGGGACGTGCTTGCGGAGTTCGGCCCGCACCCGGCGCACGAGTTCGACGGCTCCGCGGTTGAAGGATTCCGGCGATCTGCCCTCCGGGTGGTCGGGGTGGTAGTCTTTCCATCCCCATTGGAGCCCGTAGCTGTCCAGATGGACGCCGTCGATGCGGAAGTCCCGTGCGAGCCGGCCGGCGACCCCGACGATGTAATCGGTCCAGCCGGAGCCCGGTCCGGGGTACATGAGGTAGAAGCGTTCGCCGGTGTCGTAGTACGAGTAGTACCTCCCCTTCTCGTCCATCATGGCCCACTTGGGTCCCCGGGTCCGGCCGAGCTCGGTATCGCGCGAGATGATGAACGCCTCGAGATAGAGCATCACCCTTCCACCGCGGCGGTGGACCTTTTCGATGCCCTGTCGCAGGGCGGTCTCGCCGCCCCATTTGAGTTTGGGGCGATACTCGGCCTTGTGCTCGTAATCGGGCTCCCAGTAGCCGACCAGGTAAAGGGCCCCGGTTCCCAACCGCAGCCCGTCGTCAAGCACCTTATCGAGGTCGGCGAAGGTCTCGAACCCCTTGTCGCGATGGGCCTTGAACTGCATCAGGCTCGACCCGGCCCCGGAGTTCTCCCAAGGGCAATAAATCGCCCGCGTGTTCTTCCACCAGTCAGGGATATCAGGACGGGACGGATACCTGGACGAGGGTTCGGCACCCAGACCGGACCCACCCATCAACACGAAAAGAACAAGGAACGATTGGTGCATAGCTGTCGCCATATCGAGCACAAATCGAGGAACAAGACCGGAATGACGAAGTCCGAATGACGAAAGAAGCCCGAAATCCGAATGCCGAAACCTGAACGATGAACGACGAATCCCGCCCTCTTCGAGCGTTTGGACTTCGTCATTCATTCGTCATTTGGGTTTCGTCATTCGTCATTACTGCTCCACTGTCTCACCGTCCCCCCGATCCCTCCGGGGCATGGTAAAGCCTTTTCGCTGACAGATGGCGGTCATGATCTCCTTGAACTGCTGAATGAACAGGGCGTCGAGGCGCAGCGATCGCTCCGAGGCTCCATCGCGATACTCGAGATCCACCCAGGCCTTGTCCTGATACTGGTCGGTCTTGAGCTGTATCATCGAGTCCCAGGGGATTCGGCGGCCGTTGTAGGTCAAACCGGAGTCGTCGACGACAATGCGGGCCCGCATCGCCTGCCAGAACCGGAGCAGGGCGTAGACGGCGGCGAGGCACACGGCGGCGGCGATGATCTTCTGCAAGGTGATGTCCCACTCGGAGCGGTGCTCGTTCTCCTGAACATCGGGTCTGGCGGAGACTTTACCGCCGGCGAGGTGAAACTCCCCACAAGCCGCCGGCCCGATGTACCACATGGCACGGTCGCGAACGGAGGCCGGCTCGCGCAGCAACTCGCGAACCGCGGATTCGGCCATGCCCGGCTTGACCAGTTCGGCCCGGGCCCTGGTGACCATGACGTTCGTCGTGTCACTGATTCCCGACGGGCCCGACGCCGCCTGCCCGGCCCCCGCGGGCCGATCAGGAGTTGAAATCGCGTTGGAGAGGACCTGGCCCTGGTCGTCGATCCTGATGGTGGCGGTGATCTCCTTGCCGACAAAGACGAGTGTGCGGGGAAGATCAAGGGTCGGCTCGCCGAGAAGCCCCCTGATGCGATCAGGGGAATCACCGACGGCTACCTGGAGTAGATTGTCCTTGGTGGCCCGCGGGTTGGTTTTCAGGTTCTCCGGCCGTTGCGGCAGTTTCTGGCTGGCCCAGTCCAGGTTCTTCGCCGCATAGCCGTAGAAGCCGTCATACGCAAACCATCCACCCATGCCGAGACACATGAGCAGGAAGATACCCGTGCGTCCCCTCTGGTCGACTGTCGAGCCGGATTCGATCGGCGCCATGCATCGCTCCTCTCTACAGGGAGGGTACGCAGTCTCAGCCGGTCCGAAGGGAATCCGGCACTTTCCATATGATTTCAGGATTGGACATGGATTGCAAGGCGCCGCAAAGGGGGCGTTCGGGAGGCTCGCGGCAGCCCAGGTGGAGGAATTCGAGCGCATCTTACGGAACCCGGAACGCCGGCGACGGGGCAGGCCACAGGGAGGCTGCGGGGCCTGTGACCTGTTTGGGTGCCGGTCGGTCTGAGGGCTCGTGTTCCAGGACCTTCCGGGCCCTGAGGAATCCGGCTGAATCGGCACGGATCCGCGTCCCGGTCACGCGGTCCAGCGGGCTTGTACGGGCTCTGCCAACGTGGGATAATGGATGTTGAGTAGACCGATCGGAGCGGCTCGTGCGCATCGCGGAGGGCCGATCTGATGGAGACCTGACAATGAAAAACACCCTCGGAGCCCAGTGCGACGAGTTTTACGTTAGCAGCCGACTGTTCCTCAAACTGGATCTGACTCTCGAACGCGAAACCGTTCTCCACTTTTTCGAGCGCGTTCGCCGGGAGTATCCCGCGCTCAACCGGTTTCGCCGGCGCGAGGACGGTTCGCTGATCCTGGAGGAATGCGATGAGGAGGGCGGGGAGGCGGCGACCCGCCATTGGATCCGGCTCGAGGCGGGGGCGCTGCGCTTCGGCTGCTTCTCACCGCCGTCTTCGCGCGACTGTCGTGAGTTTTCAGCATTTGTCCTCGAGCAGGCGCCCTACCACCTGACGTTGAGCGATCTGGACATCGACCATCTGGAGGTGGTTTACGGGTTTGACATGGAGTACAGCGGCAACCACGACCAACTCGTGGCCGAGACGCTGTTCGCCGACCACCCGATGGCCGCGTTCGTGCTCGGGGAGGAGAGCGCTCACACCATCGAGTGCCAGCCGTATTTCGGCATCGCCCTGTCGGGCCGCTGCGACGCCCAGGCCTTCCTGGAGGTGAAGAGCCGCACCACCTCGTTCGAAGTTCGGACCGGCGAATACCAGGCCCAGATGCTCAGTGTCTACCTCACCATCCGAAGGTACTGGGGAACGAAAGAGCAGCAGCGCATTGCCGAGGTTCACTCCGACCTGATGAGCATCGCCGACGACCTGGCCGTTCGCAGGGTCGTGCCGCTGGTGGTCAACCCGCTGGCTTTGGCGATCGCGGGGCGGCCTTCGTGAGACCGGCCACGCCGGCGGGCGACGGCGCCCGGCACGAGACCACGATGAACGAATGGATGAGCCCTCATTTGACCACCCCGAGGACCATCCCTAGAATCGCCGATCCGACGCTGACTATCGGGCCCGTTTGAAGTGCGGCGCCCGGCAAGTCCGTTGAAGGGCCGGGCATCGAGGTCGCGGCAGGGAGAAGCGACCGGCGAGCCTCTTGCGAGACAGAGCGTGATGCATGGCCATCTGGCGCAGAACCAAACCTGATTACGTGAATCCCGACGACGTGCGCATGACGTTGGGCGAGCACCTGGAGGAACTGCGCTCGCGGCTGATCCGCGCGATCATCGCCCTGGTGATCGGCGCGGTCGTCTGCTTCATCTACAGCGACGAACTGCTCGCCTTTCTGTGCGCCCCCGTTTTCGCCATCCTGGAGAAAAAGGGCTATCCCGTCGAGCTGGGCTTTTTCAGCCCGGCCGAGGGCTTCATGATCTCGCTCAAGGTGGCGATCATCGTCGGCTTCATCCTGACGGCGCCTTTCAGCATCGCACAGATCTGGGGCTTTGTCGCGGCCGGACTGTACCCCCAGGAACGCAAGTGGGTCCGCCGATTCGCGCCCACGTCCATCGTTCTCTTCTTCACCGGGGCCGCTTTTCTTCTGGTGGTGGCCGCGCCGATGCTCTATGGCTTCCTCCTGAGCTACCAGAGCGATCTGCCGAACCGCGCCAACCTGTATCCCGCGTGGCTCCTCGGCGGCAAGGAGCGCGAGCCGATCAAAGTCGACCACCTGGACACCGGATGGCCGGACAACCTCGCAACACAGCCCGCCGCCAGCCTGCCCGAAGGCAGCCAGGCGAGCGAGCAGCCCTGGCCGCGGGTCCCCGCCCTGATGGAGGACCCCGTCTCGCCGCCCGAGGGCGTCTTCTGGTTGAACTGCAAGAAGCACCAGCTCCGCGTCCGATACGGCGACGAGATCTATCATCTCGGCACCACCGGCCTGGTCCCGGTGACACAAGGGCCAAGACTGCGGCCCGACATCCGGATCAGCGACAACATCATCTTCGTGCTCCAGCTCTCCGCGGCTTTCGGCATCACGTTTCAGGTGCCGGTGATCGTGGCTTTCCTGGCCGCCGTGGGCATCGTTCCAGTGCGCGAGATGGCCCGCCTGCGGCGTTATGTCTGGTTCGGGATGGCCATCGCCTCGGCCATCATCACACCCACGACGGACATTGTCAGCATGCTGTTCCTGCTGGTGCCCATGGTCGTGCTCTACGAGGTGGGGTTGATTGCCGGACGCGTGATCGAGAAGCGCCGGGCCGCCGCGAGCACGGAATGACGCCCGGTGGAAGACGCCGTTCGTCAGATAACGCTTGCCACTGTGCTACCAATACTCTCCGCGGAATCGACGACCGTGATGCCGGCCGCGCGCAGCGCCGTGATCTTGCTCTCGGCCGTCCCTTGCCCGCCGGTGATGATCGCGCCGGCATGACCCATCCGCCGGCCCGGAGGAGCCGTGCGTCCGGCCACGAATGCGATGACCGGCTTGTGCACGTGCTCCTGAGCATACGCGGCGGCCGCTTCCTCGTCCGAACCTCCGATCTCGCCGATGAGCAGAATCGCGTGCGTCTCAGGGTCCGCCTCGAACATCTCGAGCAGATCGACGAAATCAAGCCCCTTGACCGGGTCGCCCCCGATGCCCACGCAGGTCGACTGGGCAAGCCCGGCGTTCGTGCACTGCCAGACGGCTTCGTAGGTCAATGTGCCGCTGCGCGAAATGACGCCGACGTTGCGAGTGTTGTGGTCCGGAGGTCGATGAACGTAGCCCGGCATGATCCCGATCTTACAGCGGCCGGGGCTGATGACGCCCGGACAGTTGGGGCCAACCAGCCGCGTTCCGCAATCATCGAGGTATTTGCGCAGACGCACCATGTCGAGCGCGGGAATTCCCTCGGTGATCAGGACGATCAGCTCGATTCCGGCATCGGCGGCCTCCATCGCCGCATCGGCCGCCGCCGAAGCGGGAACGAAGATCATCGAAGCGTTCCCGCCCGTCGACGCAACAGCCTCGCGGCAGTCGTCGAACACGGGCAGGCCGTGCTCGCCGATCGTGCCGCCTTTGCCCGGCGTCACGCCGCCGACGATCTTCGCCCCGTACTCCATGCATTGCCGAGTGTGGAAGGAGCCGGCCTTGCCGGTGATTCCCTGGCAGATCACGCGCGTGTCGGTTCCGACCAGGATGCTCATGGGGCCGCAGCTCCTTCCGCTCCGGCACCGAACGGAACCGTCTGGCCGATATCGAGCAGACCAACCGCCCGCCGATGCGCACGATAGGCGGCCAGGGCCTCCAGATCGATCGTTGAGCTAAGGACACCCTCCTGCCCTCGCGGCAGGACCAGTTGCAGCTCATCCATTCGCGGCCGCTTGCCCGGATCCACGATGCTCGATCCGCCGCTGGTGTAATGGACGCTGCGGACCCTGGTGCCATCAGCCGCGGCAACGACCTCGTGACGCATCTCGGGCCAGTCGCTCACCACCACGGGGATGCCCGATTCCATGGCCCGGGTAAGGGCCAGATTCCACCACAGCCGGCGGGCGTATTCCGTGTAAGCGGCGGATCCGACGGTGGTCTTGGCCGGCACACAAAGCAAGTCGGCCTGCCCGACGAGCTCACGCATCAAGGCCGCATCCCACAGGTCGGCACAGATGAGCACGCCGACGCGAACGCCCGCCAGTTCGAAAATGCCCGCCCCGGTGCCGGGCGTCCGGGTCCCCTGCTCGTCCGCGAAGAGCACCCGCTTGTCGTAAGCGCCCACCTCGCGGCCATCGGAATCCAGGACGAAACAGGTGTTGCGCCTCGAGCGGTGCTCGCACAGACGATCGATGCTCCCTCCCACGACGGCGACGCTGCAGGCCGTTGCCAGCGTGGACAGAAAAGCACGGGCCTGTCCCGCCAAGTTTGGGTCGTAATCAGACGGCACGGCGTTGAACACCTCGGGCAGAACGAGCAGGTCCGCCGGGGCGGCCGCCAGAGCCCGCTCAGCCGTCTGCCGGATCAGGTGCAGATTGGGCATCGGGGCAAGCCAGCGAAGCGCCGGCTGAAGTGTGCAAACGCGAATCGTGCTGGCGGTGGTCAATTCATCGGCTCCGCTTAATCTCCATAATCTTCCGGCCGCCGAGGGTCGCGCCGGCGACCTTCCGCTCGGCTTCGGCCGTGTTGTACGCCAGGATCCTCCGGTCGAACAAGCCGGCGAGCACGCCGTCCCGAGCGGTGAGGATCTCGACCGACCGATCATCGAGGCCGCGTCTTCGCAGGACCTCCGCATAAACCTCGGCAACGGCGGTGACCACCGCGTCGCCGTCCGGCTTTCCGGCCAGGCGCCTGACCGCCCCGAACGCCTCCGTCTCCTGCTTCACGTTCCATTCGCGCCCGTCGACGCTGACGAATCGGCCTGCCGGCTCCCGGTCCTCCGCAGGCGCGATTTGAACCAGCCGCAAAGCTCGGGAGTCGATCGAGGTCGTCAATCGTGAGCACGTCTCCTCCTCCAGGATCGGAGTGCCGACCAGCACCACCACGGCGTAGCGTTTGAGAACACCCGCGGCTACGAGCCGCTCGTCGATCACATCGAAGTCGGCGACGTCGCGAAGTGCGCCGGCGCATTCGAGGAGATTGCGCGGATAGGCCTGGTTGATCCGAAGATAATGGTCCGCTTCCGGGTACAGCAGGGCAACATCGACAATCGCGGCCGTGCCGTCAAGCAGCCCGATGTTGTCGGTGAAGCTGCCGCCGGCGGCCCTGGGGTTTTGAGGGTAGTCGAAGTATGCGGTCACTCCCGCGCAGGCATCGGTAAAGATCCGCTCGGCCATTCGTTCCGGCTTCATCGTACCGGGCGGTTCGGTGAGGAAATCCTTAAAGCCGAAGAACCTCGCAGGCGTTGAAACGCGCTTGACGTGAAAGTAGCTGGTTGCGGCATGGGTCGAGCGGATCGCCAGACGCGGCGTGCCGCTCAGGATGCGGCATGCGGACGAGTAGCTGTGCCCCATGATGGCCGACTCGTCGCCATGGCCCAGCTTGATTTCGCACGGCCGATTGGGAAACGCGGCCTGAGCCGAGCGAATGAAGCCCTGCATCCGCCGGGCCGCCGAGTCCTGATACCAGTAGATGAAATCCAATACCCAACGACGCTGGGCGGGAGTCAGCTTGAGCGGGTCGGAATTCTCCTTCAACAACTCGATCGGCGGGTACGCGATATCAGCAACGCCGGGAAAGGACGTTCCCCACCGCCCGTTGAGCTTCTCCAGCGATCCGCACTGCTTGAGCATGCGCGCCTGAAAATCGGCTCGGGCGTACCGGTCGCCGCACCACCAGCCCTTCTTCGCATTGGGGTCCGTTCGCAGCCACTGGGTGTACCCGTTGGGGTACCCGAGCTCGCCGTATTCCGAACAATCGGTGACATACACGGCCGACACCTGCCTGCCCAGGCTGCGGCCAAGCACGGTATAAAAATGCGCTACCAGCTTGATCGTCGCCGGGGCCCAGCCGGAGGGTTGCCGGCACTTCAAACCACTCTCAAGATTCGTATACGCGGTGAAACCCGGCTCCTTTTCAACCCAGTCCGGATAGAAATGCACCCACGGATAGATGGCGTAGCCGATCCCCATGGCCTGGCACGCTTGGGCGTTCGCCGCATAGGGCTCCGCGTGCAGTCGCCCTTTGACCGGCTCGAGCACGTCAAGAGTGGGATAGTCCTCGACACTCGCGAAACCGAGCAAGCGCAGAGGCTCGAAGTCCCGCAGCATCGGATCCAGCGGATCGACTTGCTCGCCCTCCAGGAACGACGGGCGATAGCTGGTGATGGAGAGATTGCCCGTCTTGCGTATCACCGGCGGCCGTGCCACCGGCTTTGCGGCATGCGCATCGACGGCCGGCATCATCGCAGCCAGCGCTCCATACGTCAGACCGGCTGCAATCAGCAGACAGCGCGGGCCCGCTTGGCAGGAAACCGCGGGTCTCAGCACGTGCCCGGTGCGATACTGCAACAAAGCCACCTCCTTGCCGTCGAGCGGCGGGGCGCTGGGATTCAAGACCGGCCGTTAGAACCGGTCGCCAGGGTGCACGCCTTTCGGGCCGCGTCGGTCAGATCGACGGCGGCAACCAGCCCCGGAATCGCGACCTGTTCAAGCATCTTTCTGGCGATGTCCACGCTTGTGCCTTCCAGACGGACGACAACCGGGACACGGAACCCGATTTCCCTGGCGGCGGCGATGATCGCGCCCGCGATCAAATCGCAGCGCGCGATGCCGCCGAAGATGTTGACCAACACACCCTTGACCTTCTCCTCCGAGAGAACAATGCGGAACGCTTCCAGCGCCCCCTCGGCCGTCACCCCCCCGCCGACATCGAGGAAATTCGCGGGTTCACCCCCATGGTGCTTGATCAGGTCCATCGTCGCCATGGCCAGGCCCGCGCCGTTGACGATACAGCCGATGTTGCCGTCCATGGCGATATACGAAAGGCCGGCGGTGCGGGCCCTCACTTCGGCCGGGTTCTCCTCGGCCTCGTCGTGCAATCGCGCGATCTCCGGATGGCGAAACAGGCCATTATCGTCGAAATTGACCTTCGCATCGATCGCCATCAGTTCGCCGCCCCGCGTCACCACCAGGGGGTTGATCTCAACCAGCGACGCATCGCAGCCAAGGAACACCTCCACCATGCCTTTCAGGGTGACGGCCAGAGCCTTCACCTCGGCCG
>CAZPIO010000102.1:0-27706 GCA_964586235.1 uncultured Planctomycetales bacterium | reverse complement strand
CGGATCCAGCAGCTCAAGAATGAGATCGAGGCCACGACCAGCGACTATGACCGCGAGAAGCTCGAGGAACGGCTGGCCAAGCTGGCCGGCGGCGTTGCCCAGATCAACGTCGGGGCCGCGACCGAGGCGGAAATGAAGGAGAAGAAGGCCCTGGTCGAGGACGCGATGCACGCTTGTCGTGCGGCGGTCGAGGAAGGCATCCTGCCGGGCGGGGGCGTGGCCCCGTTGCGGGCGCTGCCGGCCCTGGAGAAGCTGGCCAAGAAGCTCAAGGGCGATCAGAAGACCGGCGTGGACATTGTGCGCCGGGCACTGGTCGCTCCGATCAAGCTCATTGCCGAGAACGGCGGGCTTGACGGCTCAATCGTCTGCCAGAAGGTGATGGAGAGTGAAGACCGCAACTTCGGCTACAACGCCTTGACCGGCGAGTACGGCGACATGATCAAGATGGGTGTGCTGGTCCCGCGGAAGGTCGAGCGCGTGGCCCTGCAGAACGCGGCCTCGATTGCCGGTCTGCTCCTGACCACCGACGCGGCGGTCGTCGAGATCAAGGAAGACAAGAAGAAAGGCCCCGGCGGGCCGGGCGGCCACGGTCACGGGCCGTATTGATCGAACCTCCCATTGAGCATAAGACAGGCGAGCCGATCCGGTTTTCGGGTCGGCTCGCTTCATTCTGTCTGGGTTGCTCTGTCGTCGAGAGGCCGCGGGTTCTCTTCATGCTCCGAAGGCAGCTTGTGCGGCCGGGGTGTTGAACTCGACGCCGACCCGAATGGCCCCTTCGTCGGGCCTGGAGCAGTGAGTGATCTCCGCCGGCAGCCAGATGGTCTGCGGTTCGCTGCCGATGCCGACGATCACCGGCACTTTCGGGGCGATTCTGAAATCGCCGGCCAACTCGCGCTCGACGTCGTCACTGGACAAGCTGAAGGGGACGGACAGCCCCGCGCCGCCTTCGCTGATGTCGAGTATCTGTGCCCGCAGCCACTTGCCTCCGTAGTACGTCGGGACGACCAGGTGCACGTCGCCGGTAACGCCCATGCGACGATGCTTGCGCTGGGTCGGCCCCTTGTAGTTGTCCTTGACGGGCGACAGGTTGTTGATGAGCCGCTTGATGTTGTTCTTGATCGGCGTGCCCAGCAGGCCCCACGATACGCGTGCCTGCCGATAGGCGCGCATTGCCTTCGGGATCTGCTCCTGAAGCTGCGTGAGGTTAGCCGCGCTGCTGGGTCTGCGCCCCCGGTTTTCTTCGCCCGCCTCGGTCGCGATGTCCGAAGCGTCTCCGTTGACGCTCAGTCCGACCTTGTACGCGCCGGCCGTCTCGGTGCAGTGAACCACCTTCATCAGCCCGGACCACGTGGTGTTGTTGATGCACAGATCAACCGACATTTGTTGGCCCAGCCGGTACCGGACCTTGGACATGATCCCCAGTCCGGTCGGTGAGATATCGACCAGTTGGCGGGCCTGTGCAGGACTGACATTCGCGCCGCTGACGATTCGGATCCACACGGGGATGGAGAGCTTGCGGCGAGGCGCGCGGCGCCGTTCCGCCGTTGTCAGGGCCGTTTCCGTAGTGGTGAGTGACTTAACGCCATCAAAGACGTGGTTGAGCGGTCCTTGGGCCTGCAGAGTCGTTTTCGTTGCCATGTCGTGGTCCCTTTCGGCAAACGCTTCTCGAACCACTGATAACGTACGATTCGTTCTGACCGGGGGCAAACGCCCATGTCAAAATGGGCAAGTCGGATAACTGTGTGAAATGCCACGCGGTGTGCACGTCCGAAAACGAGAATTCGCAGCCGGACGCCGCTTCAGTCCATCCGTGCCGAGCCTCGGAAGGGCCGCACCGTAACGCCGGCTTTCCGGACGTTCACGAGGATGGCGCCGTCGTTCTGGGTGTCGAGGTAGACGCGATCGACCAGGACATCCGCCAGTCTGTTGGGTATGTCGACGCCGCGCCTGCCGCCGCAGCGGATGCAGTAACGGGGATTGACGGCGCGAATAAACGGCCGGGGGTCGCAGGTGGTGCTGCCGTGGTGGGGCAGGACGAGGACATCCGCCCGCAGGTCTGCGGCATCGAGCAAGTGCCCCTGTGCCTGTGCCATGATGTCGCCGCAGAGCAGGATCCGACAGCCGCCGTAACTCAGCCGCAGCACGATCGAGCTTTCATTGGCGTCTCGGATGACGACGGTCCCGGCCGGCGGCGGCCAGAGTATCTCGACGGAGACTTCCCCGGCGCCGGCAACTGCCGTCCCGGCGCAGATTTGCTTGAGCGGCACGCCGGCGTGCTCCAAGTCGGCCAGCATCCGTTGCGCGGGATCGCCCGGTGATGAGAAGTCGCAGAACCAGGGTGAGACCAGGACCTGCCCCACGGAGTGGGCGGCGACGAGTCCGGGCAGCCCGCTGAAATGATCCAGGTTGGGATGGCTCAGCACGACGTTGTCGATGTGTGAGACCCGCTGCTCGGCCAGCACGGGTCCGACGACCCACTTCTGGATGTCGTACGCGGCGAGCGAGCCGATATCGTATATCCAGGTTCGGCCGTTGGGGAAGTTGATCACGCAGGCGCTGCCGTTGGTGATCGACGGGAAAGTCAGGGTGAGCGCATCGCGGTGCCGCGGCGGCGAAAGCTCCCAGATGCCAACAGCGGCGACTGCAACAGCGGCGCCGACGAGCCACCCTCTTGATATCCGCAGCCAGGGCCGGACGGTCCAGGCGCCGACGACGGTCAAGGCGGCGGCGGCCAGCCAAAGGGGCATGCGTGGAGTTGGCGTTCCCGACCCCGGCAGATGCTGCAGGTGCTGAACCATTTGCATCAGGCAGTCTGTCAGCCAGCCGAGCGGCGTGCCGATCAGGCCAGAAGTTGAGGGCATGATCACCGACACGGGCGTCTTGATAAGCCCCAGAAGCAGCACGAGCCACATGAGGGGTGTGATCAGAACGGTGTTGAGCCAGCCCCACGCGGCGATTTGACGGAAGTGATAGATACTGAGGATCGAGCCGACCAGCCACGCCGCGATGCTGATGGCCAGCGGCCAAGTGACGAGAGCGACGATTCGGTCGCGGACGATTCTGGCGGGCGACGGAGGGTTCAGCCGTCGCTGGATGGCCGGCGACAGCAGGGGGTCGTCCCGGCCGCGCAGCCGGCGGATGATCTTTGCCGCGGACTGATGAACGCGCGGGCCGACGAACATCACCGCCAGGACTGTGATGTAGGAAAGCTGGAATCCAGGGTCGAACAACTGCATGGGCTGGATCAGCAGAAGGATGAGTGCCGACAGCGCCAGCCAGTTGGTCGAGCGCAGCGGGCGCCCCAGCAGCACAGAAACACAGAGCAGGCTTCCCATGAGGGCGGCACGCACCATGGGGGCTTGTGGTTCCGTCAGCAGCGCGTAGGCGACGATCAGAATCATGGCCCATACGGCGCAGGAGCGGCGTGAAGCACCCACCAACAGGCCGACGAGCCAGACGGCCGAGGCGAGCATGCCCACGTGAGCCCCGCTGACACTGAGGTAGTGGATGGTGCCGGTGTTCACGAAGGCCTGGTTCACGGCGTCATCGACCGCGCTGCGCTGGCCCAGGACCAGGGCGGACAGCATGTCGGCCCCCGGCACGTCGTCGGGCAGCGTCCGATCGAGCATCGCCGCTCTCAGTCTTCGCCGCACCGACGCGGCCCAGCGCGACCAGTCATTGGCGACGCCTCTGGTTTCGATGTCCGCCGCGAGTTCGCAGGACATCTCGGCAAGAATCCCTTTGCGGCGGAGGATCAGTGACCAGTCGCGCTCGCCGGGGTTATCTGGCGGAGGCGGGTGGTAGAGCGTGCCGAGGATGTCGACACGGTCGCCGGCCGTGACGTGCAGAACGGGCTGGCGGATATGGACGGCCACGAGGCCGCACACCGGCAGCGGGCCCGATCGCCCCTGGACTTCCTCGGCCTCCACCAGGAGTCGGGTGCGGGGCAGTTCGGAGAACCAACGGATCCGCCCGGTGGCCGTGGGTCGGATGTCGGGCGGTGCCAGCAGCGTGCCGGTGAGCCTTATGCGCAGCCCACCGCGGTCGCAATACCGGGCGATGTGGTTGGCCGGTTGGCGGCGGAAATGCAGGTCGTGCAGGCTTGCACCCATTGCCAGACAGGCCAGGACAAGAGCTACGTGCAGAATCCAGCGACGCCTTCGGGCGGCCAAAAGCAGGCCTCCGGCGATGACGAACAGGCCCACATCCAGCCACACCGGCATGGCCCACGCCGAGTCCAGCCAGATGCCGGCGACAAGACCAACGGCGGGGGGTACGAGCGGCTGGGCGTTGAGCCACTCCAACAGGTCCTGGCGGCGTGTGGATGGTGTGGAGAACCGGCTTTGACCTGGCGGACGATCAGGTTGATTCGGCTGAGAGGTCAATGATACACCGGGGTTGCAGGAATATCAACCATCGTCGAAACACTGGACGATGGTAAATACCATGCGCTGCCTCGGCGTAATTGTCAACCTGGGGCCGGTAAGCTTCGGCGCGGGCCGGGCATTCCTCGGCCGTGACGTCGTCGGTCTTGAAGTCGATGATTTCCAGGCGGTCTTGGTGGCAGATGAGCAGGTCGATCGTGCCCCGGAGCAGCAGGACATCGCGGGTGTCCCGGCCGGTGATCATGGGGTCGTAGCGATCCGGGCTGATGCGTGAGACAAAGGCGATTTCGCGACGCACCTGGTCGACGGATTCCCGAACATGCTGCCCCAATCGGGTGGACATGAACCAAGCGACGCTGTCTACCAGTGCGGCCTCGGCCTCCGCGGGGCTGAGACGGCCGGCTTCGAGGAGTTCGCGGTGCTGTGCGGCCAGATCGGCTGCGTCACACGGGCGAGTCAGATCGATAAGCTGGCAGAAGCGGTGGGTGGCAATACCTCGGTTCACCGCCTGGGCGAGGGGAAGCTGACGTGTGAAAGCGGGCAAGGGGGTCATCTCTGGTCGCACGGGGGGAGGCGCGGGTCGAATGTCAGGATCGGACGAGGCTTCCCAGCGGCGTTTCAGCTCGGTGACGGATATTCTGGCAGGCAGGGTGGTGAGCTCCAGGGTCGGATAGAGCGCGTCGAGCGAGTTGACGAGTCGGTCGGCCTCATCGGGTGACCCCAGCGGCTCGTCATCCGGCAGGGGGTTCAATCCGGCCAGGCGAGCCAGAGCTTCCACTCGCTCCGGCACAATAGCGGGCGGGATACTCCACTTGTCGGTCTCGATCCGCGAATGTTCGCGCACCTCGATCAGCGGGGCAGTGCCGGTCGCCGTTTCTCCCGGCCATCGCACCGCTTCCGGCGGGGCAGCCCCGGCGGCCGCCAGCAGCCAGTTGAGGCAGTTGCCAGCGGTCTCCAGGTTGAGGTGCGGCAGACCGGCGGACGAGTCCCGAGGCACCCGAAACGTCGCGACCTTGTTCGGATTGATCCGCCCGATCAGGACCAGGTGCTCGCGGGCGCGGGTCAGGGCAACGTAAAGGACTCGCAGTTCCTCCGAGAGGCTTTCCCTACGGTGGTCGTCGGCGGCGAGCTGGTGGATCAGTGTGGGGTAGTAGATTCGCCTGTCCGGCTCGGCGGCCAGCAGGGCGATGCCCAAATCGCGGTCGACGAGGATGCTCCGATTCAGGTCGGAGAGATTGAACGGCTTGGCGAGGTCGGCAAGGATCACCACGGGGAATTCGAGCCCCTTGCTCGTGTGGATGGTCATGATGCGGACGGCGTTGTTGTTGCTGCCGGCTCCGACCGCTTGTGCGGGCGAGTCGTCGTCCTTCAGCACCTCGTCCACGAAACGCAGAAACCGCCGCAGGCCCTGGCGGCGGAACTGGCCAAACTCGCGGGCCAGGTCGTGGAACTGGATCAGCCGTTCGAAGCGGCGCTGGCCGTCGGGCAGGCCGGCGACAAAGGCCGGGTAGTGCGTTTCTTCAAGGATCTCCCAGAGCACCTCAGCGACCGGGGCTCCGCGGATTCGCGTCCGCCAGCGGTCGAGCGTGGCCAGAATGCCCGACAGCCGGTCTCGAAGGTCGGCGTCTGCTCCCTGCACGGCATACTGGATGACGGCCTCATGGAATGGCACATCGCGATCGTGGAGGCGGATTCGGAGCAGGTCCGTCTCGGTCAGCTTTGGCCCGGTGAGCGGCGACCGGAGCAACGCGGCCAGCGGAATATCCTGTCTGCGATTATCGAGAACGCGGAGCAGGCTGAGTATATCTCGCCACTCGGTCGAGTTGGCGCCGCTCTCGCCGCGACCGATCGACACAGGGATGTTCATGCGACGAAGAATGTTCGCGATCGGCTCGGCCTTGCGGGGCATCGAGCGGAGCAGGATGACGATGTCGCGGTACTCGATCGGCCGGAAGGTCGGCGGCCCGCCCGGCGTTGCGGGTTTGTCGGCGACGTGCACGGGGCGGCCGGCGGGCTCAATGCCCATCCAGTCGTGAATTCTCTGGGCGATGAGGCAGGCTTCGCGTTCGATGCCCTCCAGGTCCTCCGTGTCCGGTCCGCCCGGTGGAGCTTCGCTGTTGGCTTCTTCTTCGGCGGGTTGCCCGTGGATTGCAGTGGCGGTAGTGATCGGCTCGAGCAGGTGCAATTCGACGGCCGGCCGCTCGAACGTGCGTATGCCGCTCTGGGTTGGATAGGACGCCTTGGCATAGAGCCTGGCCTTGTCGTCATAGTCGCTCCCGCCAAAAGAGCGACTCATGAGCGGGGTGAAGAGCAGGTTCACCGCGTCGATGATCCCCTCCCGGCTGCGGAAGTTGTGCTGTAAGTGGATCAGTTTTCCGATCGGGGAACCGCGGTCGAATTTGTCGGCACGCTGCGAGAAGAGCGTGGGCTCGGCCAGGCGGAAGCGATAGATGCTCTGCTTGATGTCGCCCACTGCGAAGAGGTTGCCTTCGGGCGGCTCGGCCTGCTCGCGGCTGACCAGCCGCAGGATGGCCTCCTGCAGGGGGTCGACATCCTGGAACTCGTCCACGAGGACGTGGCGATACCGCTGCTGCAGTTGACGAGCCACGTCCGGCGGTTGGGTCGGATCGCCGTTTTCGGTGAGCAACTTGTGGGCGTGCCGCTGCAGATCGTTGAAATCGACCGCCGCCTGGGCGGCTTTGGCTTCCCGGTAGCGTTCTGCGAAATCGTTGACCAGTCGAACGACGGTCCGGACATAGGGCAGGATGCGTTCGAGGCCCTGGCGGTACTCGTCGGCCGTGAAACGGCAGATGGCATCTTTGACGCGGGCCTCGAAGAGGTCTTTCTGTTTGCCGATCAGCTCCTTGGCTGCATCGAACTCGGCAATTTCCTTCTCACTGATCTTGTTCCTGTTCGGCCTCCTGCCGGTCTTGATTTCGTGTCCCTGAACCTCCCTGGCCATCGCCTCCCAGGTCCGCGGCCCGCCCGGTCTTATGATCTCAAGCCACGATTCGCATTGGGCCTGATGCTGTCCCAAGGCCTCGCTGTGCATCGCGGCGGCCGGGTAGATGCGGTTGATGATCCGAGCGAAGTCCGCCGCCTGCTCGATCTGGTATTCGAGCTCGCGGCTGAGGCGCTGGCGCTGCAATTCGTCGATGCGGCTCAGCAGGCTCTCGGGGTCTGAGGACTCGAGGTGCCTCGTCGCCTGTTGCAGCCACCTGTCCGGGTCCGGCAGGCTGGCGGCGAAATCGTGGATGTAAAGCAGAGCCTCGGCAATCGCGTGATCGTCGCCCGCGCCGTAATCGTCCACGAGTGACTGGAAGCTGAGGCCGTATTCCTCGTTGTCGCCGTAAAGCTCGACGAACAGGGCGTCGAGGACTTCGTGCCGCAGCAGGTCAGCCTCATCCTCGGCCAGCACGGTTGCCTGGGGATCAACGCCGGCCTTTGGAAACCACTGCTGGATCAGCGACTTGCAGAACGAGTGAATCGTCGAGATGCTGGCGCTTTCGAGCAGATGAAGCTGCCTGTCGAGGCGGTCTTTTCGCGGTGATTCCTTGCGGCGCTGCTGAATGGCTTTGCGGATGCGAGTCCGCATCTCGCCTGCCGCGGCGTCGGTGAAGGTTACCACCAGCAGTTGATCGATATTGCAGCATTGACCATCGGGCAGGTCGCAGACCAGGTAGGCGCATCGCTCGGCGAGCACCGTGGTCTTGCCGGCCCCTGCGGCGGCGGAGACCAGCAGGCTCCGTCCGATCGTGCAGATCGCCTCCTGTTGCTCGTCGGTCAGGTGCGCGAACCGGTTGGACGGCGATGGTTCAGGCATCGGGATATTCCTCCGCCAACCGGTCCAGCAGAGCCTGCAGCTTCCCGACGGACTGAAGCTCGTTGGCCGGCTGCAGATCGGACTCGTACCGGCAGACGCTCCGGTAGGCGCACCAACGGCATGGCATTTTCTTATTCAGCCGATACGGCCGCACCGCGATGTTGCCGTCGATGAGTGAATCGGCAAGCTGGCCCATACGCCGGGTGACGTGGGCAATCAGGGCTCGAAACTGCTCGGGCCTGGCCAGGTCGGAGTACCAGTGCGGCTCGCCGGTTTTTGTGAAACTGGCGCTCATGAAGGACGATTTGCCGCTCGTTTGCACATTGCGGTCGAGGCCGTCCAGCGCGCTCAGGTCCATGATGCCGCGCAGACGGAAGGAATCGGCCGGGTCCTTGGATTCGGTCGGATGAGCGATCCTCTCGTAGCCCTCGAGCAGCGGGAGATAGAACGCCGCCACCGGGCGGATCTGGCGACCCGTGAGCGACTGACCGGCCTGTTGCAGGGCCAGGAGGTACCCGACGAGTTGCACCGCCAGTCCGTGGTAGACCTCGGAGGCGTTGAGCTTCCGCTCGCGGCTGGTCTTGTAATCGATGACCATGCCGCCGAGGCTGTCGGCGAGTTCGACGACGTCGACGCGGTCGATGTAGCCGTGGAGGCGCACCTTGCGGCCGCGGGGGGTGGTGATCTCGACCCTGTCCTCGTCGCCATAGCCGAACCGCCGCTCGGCGTCGACCGGCCCGTATCGCCCGGCGCGGGCGGCATCCCGCTGCCATTGAGTGACCCGCCGCAGATGACCGCGGCTCCGGCCGAACAGGTAGGCGTTGCGGGCCTCGGCGAGCATCATCTCGTCGGCCAGTCGCGGTTTGAGCTCGGCGGCAATGCGGTCGATTCGCTCGACGATCTCGTCGTCCTCCAGTTCATCCAGTCGCTGCTTCTCGTCGACCAACTGCTTGATGAACAGCTCCAGTACGGCGTGGCAGATGTTCCCGAGGTCGAGGTGCCCAAGGCCGGCCTCCGCCCGCTCTTCCAGCCCGAGCGTGTAGTTCGCGTAGTGGGCGAAGGGACACATGGCAAACTTCTCCAAACGGCTGACGCTGGCGGTGAGCGGTGAAGGCAGCGATTGCTCCATGATCCCCGCTTCGAGCCTGGCTTCGTTGCGGTAGGCCAGCCCCGCCAGGCACTGCCGCAGGGTGTGCTGCCAGGGGTCGTGCTGTCGGGCGATTTCATAGAGCGTGTTCCACCGCGATCGGGCCGCGATATCATTTTCTTCTTCGCGTCTCGGGCGTGAACGCAGCTCTTTGGCCATCCGCGCCGCCAACTCCGTGACGCGGGTGATGCCCTCAATGCCGCGAGTCAGTCGCGGGTCGCCGCAACGGTGTTCCGTCAATCCGGGCAAGGCATCCTTCACATCCTGCAGATAGGCGGACGGCTCGACCGGCTTGCCGTCGGATGCGGTTCGCGGGTAACTGATCCACAGCCGCTCGCTGGCCCGCGTCAGGGCGATGTAGGCCAGCATCCGCTCGTCGAGCAACTGCCGCTGCCGCGAAGGGCCGATCTCCAGGCCCGCTTGTTCGAGGTCGTCGCGTTCAAGATCGCCCAGCAGGGGGTCCTCGGCTCGGCGCATGGGGAAATGCTGCTCATCGAAGCCAAGCAGCAGCACCGCTCGCACCGGCGGGTGCCGGCTGCGCTCGATGGCCCCGACGAGCACCTGGTCGAGCGTCGGGGGCGCCAGGCCGAGGTCGAATTCGGCCAGGCCCGCCTCGATCGTCTCGCGGAACTCGGTGATGCTCAGGGTCTCGTCGCCGAGTGCCTGTACGAACTCGTCGAGAAAGCCGGTGAAGTCGGCCCAGACCTGTCGGTGAGCTTGCCCCTCGTCGCTGTGGCCATCGTCTTCAGCGGCCTGGGCCCACGCGGCCAGACGGGCTCCGACACCGATGCGATCCAGGCAGTCGAAAAGCGACGTGGCCCATTCGCGGCCGCGATGCCCACCCGGGGCTGCGGCGGTTTCTAGCCAAGTGCCCGCGGCAGCCAGCCATTCGGTCCGAGCCTGGTTGACGCGGTCCAACACCGCCTGTTGCGAGGGGGAGAGCGGCTCATCTCTGCGGTGCCGTTTGAAAATGCGCCTGTAGGACCACGGCCGCAGCCAAGCCTGTCGCCCGGCGATGCCATGGGCCAGCAGGTAGTTTTCGAGCGTGTCGGCGTCGTCGTCCTTGATTGGCAGCAGGCCGGCTTTGAGCGTCAGGCGGACCGATTCCAGGCGGCAGTCATCTGCGGCGACGGCAAGCAGGCCCCGGGTCAATTCGATCAGGGGGTGGTTGGTGGTCGGCTGGCGGCGGTCGATGAAGAAGGGGATGCGGTCGGCCCGCAGGGCGGCCGAGAGCAGGTCGTGATATTCGGTCAGATCGCGAACGACGACGGCGATGTCGCGATATCTCAGCGGCGATCGGGGCCGCTGTGTGAGGCGGCGGATCTCGGCGACCGCGGCGGCGACTTCCGTGCGGCGGTCGGGCATTTCCAGCAAGCTGACCGCGGAAATCCCCGCAGGCGGGCTTAGGGGCAAACCTGATTGCGACAGTTGTCTTTCCAACAACGCCAGTTCCGGGGCGACAAAACGCGGTGGCGGATCGCGGTCGAGGCGAACCGGTTCGGCGATGGGGATGCCGGCGGCCGTGAGGTCCCTGCGCAGACGGACCAGTGTTCGCTCGGTGCGGGCGAAGAGGGAGTATGTGATCGGCGGCAATTCGGTGGCCTCGACGGCCGAGGCCATGGGGTTGACCAGCAGGGCGATTTCCATGGAGGCTGCCCGCCGGGCCAGGCCGATCAGGAGCGTGTATTCCTGCCGGGTGAAGCCGGCGAAGCCGTCGACCCAGACTTCGGCGCCGTTCAGCCATTTGCAGTCGTCCAGCCGTTCGGCGGCCAGATGCAGATACTGGGCGGGGTCCAGGCGTCCGTCATCGAGATAGTCGAGGTAGGCGCGGTAGAGGCGGGTCAGGTCGGCGAGCTTGGCGGCCGCCAGGGGACTGGTCTGTTCGTATCGTTCGCCCAGGTCAGCCAGCGCGGCCGGCTCCATCTCGGCCCGCATCAGTTCGTCGAGGGCCACCGCCACCTGCCTGACCAGGCCCGGTTTGTCGGCCACATCCCCGAGAAGAGTCAGGTGATGCCTTTCACGGCGGATCAGGCGGCGGATGGCCATCATCCGGCCGAGCGGGCCAATAGTCTGGTCGGCCCGTGGGGTTGAAATGCCCGTCTCGGCGAAGATGCGGTAGGCCAGTCGCTGGAAGCTGAGCACCTCGCCGCGGACAAAGCCGGAAATGTCGGGCGTCTCGATGAGTGCCCGCTCCATCTGGAAGCTGGCCTGCTCGGGGACCAGCAGAAGCAGCCTGTTGCCGCCGACGGGGTCCTCGCGCAGGCGTGCCCGGATGGCCTCCAGGCACCGCCACGTCTTGCCGCTCCCCGCTCGACCCACAACGAAACGAACCGGCATGTTTCGGCCTCCATCCGCCGTGGTGAAAATGATACGCCTCGGGGCCGTGGCCGTCGAGCGGGCAGCCCGCCCTCTTGCCAGATAGACCAGTGAACGGTCCGCGACTACTCGCTTCTCGCCAGGTTCTCAGGTATAAGTGGGTGTCAGCCATGAGTAATCGATATCTGGAAGTCACTTTCCGAAACGGCAAGCCACTGGCGGCGTATCTCTATCTGCCCAGAAACTCGGGAGACGTCAGCGTTCGAACGGAGAAGCGTGACGAGGGGTTGCTGATTGACTTCGCTGCCGACGGGTGCCCCATCGGCATCGAGATCACGGCCCCGACCCGGGTTTCGTTGGATGCGCTGAACAGTGTCCTCACTGCTGTTCATCAGGATCCGGCCACGCCAGAAGAACTTGCCCCGCTGGCGGCCGCATGAATCGCCTATCTGGCGATGAAGACATATCTGCCGAACCCAGACAGTGCGAACCGGCCCTCGCCCGCCGGTTCAGCCGATCCGGCCGATTCGACGATCTCGATGCGCTTGCCCTGGCATGCCGGCGGCAGCACGAGATCGGCTTTCACCTCCGCGGGAATGCTCACTTCCAGGCGCCACTGCTGCGGGTCCCAATAGACCCACACCGGGCCCTTGGGTGTGCAGGTGTGTCCCGCGATGTAGGGCAGGCCGCCTTCGTCGGGGGCGATGCGGATGGTTCCGCCGCCGGGTGAGGTGATGCGAACGCCCAGGAGCGACTCGTGCAGCCATAAGAGCGGGAGGCAGCCCCAGCCGTGCGAGCCGGTTTCGTCATCCGGTTGAGCGGGGTTCTTGTCGCCGTCTTTCAGGCCGAGATCCTCGCGGCTGATCCAGTATTCCGGCAGAGGGCCGCCCAGAGGCCCCTGCAGCGCCGGGGGCACCTTGTTTCGCGGGTTGCCGGGCAGGTAGGGCAAGTAACGCTCGATCAGATGATTGACCGCGCGGCGGGTCAGGCCGACGTCGGACAGGGCTCGCAATGAGCGATAGCCGTAGGTCGGGTTATTCCAACGCTTGACGCCCGGGCCGGGCGAGCCGTCGGGTTCCCGGAACGCGTAGTTGAGGTCCGCGACAGCCTCCTCTGGCGTCAACAGCCCGGCGAAAAGCGCCACCGTCTGGCCGGCCTGGCAGTAACCGCGTTCGAGGTTGGGGTTGGCCGGGTCCACGCGATCGCCGACGTGGACGGGAACGTCGCCTTTGGCGGGCACGACGTGGTATTTGCGAAACGCGGTCGACATCTTGTCCCGCATTTCGCGCCAGGCCCTGGCCTGCTCGGTCTTGCCGATTGCCTCGGCCATTTCGGCCGACCAGCCGAGTCGCTCGATGATCCACGGGGTGACGATGCCGCTGGACTGTTTGTTGTTCTCTGGCCGCAGGCTGTTGCGGATGTCGGCCAGGATGTGCGGCGTTTTCCAGAGCCCCGCTTCGTCAACATGCTTGAGACAGTTTTCCCAGAAGCGCGAGAGCGT
The DNA here is from genome assembly GCA_964586235.1 of uncultured Planctomycetales bacterium. Lineage (GTDB taxonomy): Bacteria > Planctomycetota > Phycisphaerae > UBA1845 > PWPN01 > JAUCQB01. The sequence goes on along the minus strand of CAZPIO010000102.1, from coordinate 14,534 downwards.
GTCCCAGTGTTCCCTGATCAGGTCGGTCTGGCCGGTCCACATGTAGTCGTCATAGAGCGTGGCCACCCATTGCACGCTCCAATCGTATGGGGCGGGGTATGCCGGGTAGTTGCTCGGCGCGAAGGGGTGAAACTGGCCGTCCTTGCCCTGGCCTTGTGCGAAGGTGCGGATCATGAATCGCCGCAGCCGGTTGTCGCCGAACCACCGGGCCGTCAGGATGGCCCGCGGCCGGTCGTCCTCGATCCACTGGCCGTCCTCGCGGCCGGGGGTGTCCACGTACGCGTCCGACATGGTGACCTCGGCGTGAATCAGGCACAGCCGGACGATCTGGGCGATACGTTCGTCGCCGCAATCAAAGCTGCCGACGGGATCGATCGGGTACTGCGACTTCGTGATTCCGACGTCGCTCAAGGAGACTTGCCCATCGGCGGCGAAATGGATGTGCAGCGAAAGCCAGCGGGCAGTGCGTTCGTCGGGAAACTCGAACGCCTGGGTGCCTGCGCGGGTGATGTAGCGGTCGGAATAGCCTGGCCCGACCACGCCCTCGGGATTGATCCAGCCGGTTTCGTCCACGTGCATCATTCCGGTGCACAGCGACCGGGACAGCTCGCAGTAGCCGAGGTCAATTTTCACGCCGGCCGGGGCGCTGGCCAGGGTGAGGAAGGGGTAGCCGTGGACGGGCCTGTGGAAGTCGAAGGTGATGTATTTCGTCTTGCCGGCTTTGCCGGAGATCGTCACCGGCCTGCCACTGATGACCTCGCCGGCCAGGCGGGTGAACTCTGCGTCGGGGCGGCATTTCGAGGTTCGGATTCTGGCGGCCATGGAGAGTGGCTCGTCGGATACCGGCATGGTTCGCTCGGCGGTGCCGGCCGCGAGCACTTGTCCTGGTCGAACCGGGTATTCCCGCTGGCCGGGAGTTTCGACGTCTGTGGGCCTGGCCGGCCAGGGGCCATTCTCCACGACTACGGCTGGGCTCCAACTGCTGTCGTCAAAAGCCGGATCGTGCAGGTTGCCGCTGAGCGTCTTGGCGGCGTCGGCAATCACCGGGTAGCGGATGCGCCGGTCGCCGATCACGCCGGGGATCTGCTTGTCGTGCTCGACGTATTCGGGGGCCTTGAGGCATTTCCACGACGTATCGCTGCTGATCCATGTCCCGGCGACGTAGAGGCCGGCGTGTTTGTTGCCGGTCCGCTGGAAGGTAAGGATGTCTCCCCAGTTGTGGTGCAGCACGACGACGACGTTGTCGCCGACTCGCAGGTAGGGGGCGGCGTTGATCCGCTCGGTGGTGATGTGTTCCTCGTGGTACCGGGCCATCTTGCGGCGGACGATCTGGCCGTTGATCCAGACGCGGGCGTTGCTGTCGGCCGCCAGGTGCATCGCAGCGTCGTCCGGCAGCTTGTCGAGCTTGACGACCTTGCGGAACCAGGTGAAGCGGTTTTTGGGTGTCGGGTCGGCCGGGTCGGACCAGATCCAGCGAGATTGTCCTGCGCTGGTTGAACGCTCGCTGGCGCCGGCTGACTTGACGGCGGGAAGGAGAGTTGCCATCCCCGCTGCAAGCGTTGCGACTCCGATCAACGTCTCTTTTGCATGCATGCATCAGACTCCCGGCCGGGCAGTGTGGGCAGGGCGCCCCTGCGGTCATAACGGCTACCCAACTCCCTCGAAGTTCGGTACGCTGTTGTGAGTGTAGGTTACCCGGGCTTTGTTGCCGGGGTCAAACGGGGGCGGTATGTCCGAACCGTGGCTTGAAGGTCTGAACGATCAGCAGCGTGAGGCGGCGACTCATGGTGATGGGCCGTTGCTGATCATCGCGGGGGCGGGTACGGGCAAGACGCGGACCCTGGCCTCGCGCGTCGCCGAACTGCTGCATCGCGGTGTATCGCCGGAGCGGATCCTGCTCCTGACCTTTACCCGTCGGGCGGCGGCGGAGATGATTTCGCGGGCCGACCACATGACCGGCCTCAAGGTCTCCAGCCGGGTGTGGGGCGGGACGTTCCACGCTGTCTCCAACCGCCTGCTGAGGATCTACGGTCGGGCCATGGGCCTGCCCGACGGATTCACCGTCATGGACCAGGGCGACTCCGCGGACATGATGAGCCTGATTCGCACCGAAGTCGGCGTCTCGAAAGAGGTAAAGCGGTTCCCCAACAAGAACACTCTCGTGGCCATCTACTCGCGAACGGTCAACTCGCAGGACAAGCTGGCCGAGGTGCTCGAGCGGCATTTTACCTGGTGTGCCGAGTTCGAGGAGTTGCTCATCCCGATCTTCGATCGCTACGTCGACCGCAAGCGGGCCAACAACGTGATGGATTACGACGACCTGCTGCTGCACTGGAAGCTGCTGTGCGAGACACCGGGCGTGGGCGACGCCGTGGGCGGGCGCTTCGATCACATCCTGGTCGACGAGTACCAGGATACCAACATCGTCCAGGCGGACATCCTGGCGGGCATGCGGCGGCGAAACAAGAACATCGCCGTCGTCGGCGACGATGCCCAGTCGATCTACTCCTTCCGGGCGGCGACCATCCGCAACATTCTCGATTTCCCGCAGCGATTCCCCGGCACGCGGGTCATCACCCTGGAACAGAACTACCGGAGCATCAAGCCGATCCTCGATCTCTCCAACGCGGTCATGGAGCAGGCCAGGGAGCGATACACCAAGAACCTGTGGTCCACACGAGCCGCGGATCGCCAGCCGGTGCTCTACTACTGCTTGGACGAGGCCGAGCAGTCGCGGCTGGTGTGCGAGCGGATCCTGGAGCAGCTCGACCAGGGCATCCGTCTGCAGAAACAGGCGGTGTTATTCCGCGCGGGCCACCACAGCGACGCCCTGGAGGTTGAGCTGATGCAGCGGCGGATCCCGTTCCGCAAGTTTGGCGGGCTGAAATTCATCGAGGCCGCCCACATCAAGGACATGCTGGCGTTTCTCCGCGTGATGGAGAACCCGCACGACGAGATCAGTTGGTTCCGCATCCTGTGCATGATGAAGGGCATGGGGCCGCAATGGGCACGGCGGGTGATGGGCCAGTTGGGCGTCCGGCGGCATACGGCCCCCGACGGCGGCCAGCAGGAGCAGGCCGGCGAGCAGGTCTCACCGTTGAGCCGGTTTTTCTCCGTCAGGCTTAAGGTCCCCCCGGACTCGGAGAAACTGATCGCCAGCCTGCGCAAGGCACTGAAGGATTGCCACGGCGTCGAGGAGGTCGACGAAGAATCCGACGAGGCCGAAAGCGTGGTCACGGCCGGGAGTGCCCCCACTCTGGCGGTCCAGATCCAGCGGCTGCGAGACTACTATGAGCCGGTCTTCAAGGAGATCTACGACAACTGGCAGATTCGCATCCGCGACATCGAGCAGCTCGAACAGATCGCCGGGCGATTCCGCTCGCGGCGGCGGTTCGTGTCCGATCTGACGCTCGATCCGCCGAACTCGACCGCCGATCTGGCCGGCCCGCCATACCTGGACGACGATTACCTCATCCTGAGCACCATGCACTCGGCCAAGGGCTGCGAGTGGACCTCGGTACACGTCATCCACGCGGCCGACGGAATGATCCCCTCCGACATGGCCACGAAAGACGAGGCCCAGATCGACGAAGAGCGGCGCCTGTTCTACGTCGCCCTCACCCGGGCCAAGGACTGGCTCTACGTCTACTTCCCGCTCCGCTACTACCACGTGAAATACCGCACCGGCGACGCCCACACAGTGCCCCAGCTCACGCGGTTCCTGACCAGAAAAGCCCTGGTGCTGTTCGAGAAGCGGTCGAGCGAGTCGCCGCCGTCGCCAGACGCCGCGATGCGAGCGATCGATTGCACCCAGGTGGAGGCGAGGACGAAGCGGTTGTGGAGACGATGATCAGGCTTTCACCGTTTGTTCGAGTTCGCGGCAGAGTCCCAGGGCATAGAGAAAGATCGCCTGGGCGGCCGCGGAGTCGGTGTGGTAGCCGCTGGTCTTGGTGGTGTGCTGGCGGATGACGATGATGTCGATGTCCACGCCCTGCTTGGGGTCCAACTCGGCGACGATGCCGTCAGGCGGATCGGGCTTGAGCCGTTCGAGCATCCGCAGGCCGGGCCTCGCCACCAGCACGCAGTAAAGGTACGGATAGTCGCTGCCCTGCACCCGGTTTGCCGTCACCTGGACCTGCAAACCCAGGAAGTCATCTCCGAGCTTCTCGAACCGCACCAGCAGCTTCGCGTCGTCGGGCATCTCGCCCTTGGGGGAAAGGAGGACCTGCATCTGGGGGTGGATTGTCTCGCCGTCGCGGCGGGCGCTCTCCCAGCAGCGGATGATCTCCAGCAGCAGATTGACCTTGATCGTCAGCGGAGCGTTGGTCAGGACGCGGCGAACGCCTGTGATCCAGTGGGGCAGCAGCAGGACAATGCTGTCCACGATGCAGGCGATCGCCAGCCACTCCAGCCGCAGGCTGAAGAGAACGAAAGAAACGAATCCGACGAGCCCGCCGGCGAGAAAGAGCCCCAGAAACCCGACGCCGCAGGTGATATCGATGAAGCTCTGATCCCATCGGCGGCTCTTCTGGGCAATGCGGAGGATCTGCTCCAGTTGCTCGCGGCCGGCGCCGCGCCATTCGGCGGTATGCCCGAGTTCTTCCGGAACGTTGCTGAAACCGCGCACGACCGCCAGCGTCGAAGCGACGAACAACAGCGCTGCCCCGACGGCCAGGCTCCACAGCACCTGCACCGCAAAGCCCGCGGCCAGCAATGCCAGAATGACCGCCAGCCGTGTGTTATAGGGAAGGCTTTTGGCGAACACGAATTGGATCTCGCCGCGTCGCTGGGGGCTGGGCAGGAATCGTGCTTCAGACAGCGGCATGTTCCCCCCTTGCACGGGCCAGTTCGCCGGTGCCCATGGCCGACCAGTACAACGGGCACGCGCCTGCGCAGGCATTGAAATCCTCGCATCCCTCGCACTGTTCCGGTGCCTGCTTCTTGCGGCGGAAGAAGACGGCCTGGGCCGAGTTCCAGACCTGGTTGAACTCCTGCCGCAGCAGGTTGCCGACGGGTTGCGGATAGCTGGAGCAGGGCAGGACGTCGCCGTTCGGCGCGATGCTGAGCAGGCCGTCGCAGGCGGCGCAGCTCTTGTTGCCCAGTCCGTTGGCCAGCGGGTTGAACAGGCACATCGGCGTCGGAGAATACCACATGAATTCGATGCCACGTTGCCGGGCGTGGTGGCCGAGCCGTTCGACGATCTCGCCGATCCACGTGTAGCTGACCTGGAGGCTGAGATCGGCGGCGCTGCCGCTGGGAATCACCAGGTTGGCCGACATCCGCCGCAGGCCGAGGCCGGCGAGCATGTCCACCAGGCGATCCAGATGCGGGGCATTGACCGCGTTGATGGTCGTGTTGGTATGCGTGTGGATGCCCGCTCGCCGCAGGGCGAAGAGCCCGGCTATGGTTTTGTCGAATGATCCTTCGACGCCGGTCAGAGCATCATGGATGGATGCGTCGGGTCCTTCGAGTGAGACCTGTGCAGAGGCCAGGCCGGCCTCGCGCAGTCGGTCGGCTCTTTCCTGGTCGATCAGCGTGCTGTTGGTGATCAGATTACAGCGCAGGCCAACGGTCCGGGTAGCCGCCACCAACTGCTCCAGGTCGTCACGAAGGGCCGGCTCTCCGCCGGTGAAGCTCACCGAAGGCACCTCGGCCTCTCGTCGGATGACCTCCAGGAGGCGAACTACCTGCCGAGTGGACAGCTCTGAGCCGGCCGGCCCGTTGGCCGAGCCCCTGCAGCCGCAGGCGGCATAACAGAACCGGCAACGGAGATTGCAGCGATAAGTCACCGCGATCTCCGAGAGCACCGGCAGGCAGTTGAAATCCGAATCGAACGGGGCGACTCGCACGGCCTTGCGGCCTTGGCCCTCGCCGAGGCAGTTGTTGATTATGGCCCGGAAATCGCACAGGAAGTGGAACAGATCCGCCCGGCGCTGCGGCTGCGGACCGATGCTCTCAAGCAGCCGGCCTATCGATCCGCCATTCCGCAGAAAACGCAGGATGGCCAGGCCGCTGCGATTGAGTTTCACTGCCCGGTTGGGCAGGACGATGAGCAAATGATCGCGGTCGCGAACGTCGAAGTGCGGCCGGACGTTGGCGAAGTAGTCGTCCACCCACGCGAAAACGTCCGGCGAGTCGGCGAAAGGCATCAATGGGCACCTCCGCTGACGCACGCCGAATGGCATGCGGAATGGCAAGCCGAGTGGCAGGCGGAATGACACGCGGAGTGGCAGGCCGAATGGCACGCGTCATGGCAGGCCGAGTGGACGAAACACCCTTCGTAGCACGCCGGGCTGGACATGAAGCTCTCATAATCATTGGCCGCGCCCGCGGCAGCCGCCGCCATCTGCTGCGGGAAGATCGCCGGCACGAACCGGTCGGGATGGTACTCCGCGTCGACGAAATGCCTGTACAGATGGTATCGATAGAGCGAGTCGAGAGTGCCAGGCCGGCTGGCGATGTCATTCAGGTCGTCCGGGTCGCCGTAGCGGGAAGAGAGGGTCTGCCTAGCCTCCTCGAATTGAGCGGCATAGTGCTTCCGCGTGGCCTCGACATCCGCGTCCCAGCTCTTCTTCTGGACAGTGTCGATGACCTTCTGGATCAGTTGCCCGACCTTCTCCGGAGAGAGCCTGCTGTCCGTGCCGACGCACTCCAGAAGCTGCGTCTCGTGGAGGCTCAGGTTGCACGCCGGGTTGATCACCTCAACGGTCCCGTCGTCGTGGAGCCGCAGGGCTCCTTTGGCCTGCATCATGCCCAGCACGATTCCCAGGATTTTGTTCAGGGGCACGCCCATGAACACGGCCGCCTCGATGGGCTCAAGTTCGGGCACCTTGCCGGTCTTGCGGTAGCTGGACAGGATGATCTGCGGCGGCGTCCAGTCGGCGTCCAGCCAACTGATTTCCTTCAGGCCGTCCGCGGCCTTCAGCATGCTGCGATGCTTGGTGCCGATCACCAGCAGGAAGACGAGACCGAGGGCCACGGCGATGAGGATCAAATACCGCCGCTGCTCCCCGTCCGGCCGTCGGTGGCTGTCTGAGACCGGTGCGTGGTACCGGGTGGGAGGCTGCTGAGGAAACTGCGGATACTCCTGAACAAACCTTGGACGTGGTTGAGGCTGCGGCGTCGGTGTCCCTTCCGGCGCCTCGACCAGCGGGGTCTGGGCCTCGACGATATCGCGGAAGAGCGAGGCGTCTACGTACTCCTGGACTCGCAGCTTGCCTCGCGCCGGCACGGCGTCCCAGTGAACGCGCTGCGTGAGCCACCAGGCGTCGTTGTGCTCGGTTCCGAAGTAGTCGAGCTTGTAGGACTGATTCATGAACGGCTCAGTCCGCAGCTTGACTTTCGCGAGCTCCTCCGGCGTGACCTGCTTGCCGGCGACGCGTGCGGGCCAGTGAATGACCAGCGTGTAATGGCCCAGCGGGTCATCCCACTGCACCGGGGCCCAGTTGAGCACAACCAGTTCGCCGTGCTCGGGGGAAGCGGTCCTGGCCAGGTGTCCGGCCCGGCCGAGGTCGGTTCCATAGGTCAGGACATAAATGACCTGCCCGCGGCGGACCTCCCTGCCGCCGGCCAGCACTACGTCGTATTTGTCCCCCAGGTCCTTGATGTCCAGGTTGAATCGGTTTCCGCCGGCCAGGGCGTAACACTGCGAGCGGTCAAAGTGCGGTCGGTCGCCGTAGCCCTGAAAGTAGAAGCCGTGCAGGGCCATGCCCTGCGGATCGATCGCGACCTTGTAGACAATCGTTGCCTTGCCGTCCGGGCGGAGTGAAAGATCCGTCTCGACGAAGTTCCAGGCAACGGCCCACGCCGTCGCGGGCAATAGCAGCAACAGGACAGCCACCGCCGCAAGGTATCGCATGGCCGACAGTCTATCGCCGGACAAAGGCAATTTGAAGCGCCCGACGCCGATGCAGGAGTTGTGCGGTTTGCGCTGGTGCATGAATCCCCCACAACTGCAGGCCAGAGCGTTGGATCATTTCGGCACGAGCGTCAGCGTGAACTTCTCACCGAACGGTGTTCGCCCATCGGCCAGCAGGGTGATGAGCGTCCGCGTCTCCCGTGTCAGCCCCGTCGGGGCGAGTTGGATGTCCTCGACCCCCACCGATGCGAAGTGAGGCACGTCATTGGGGATTGGGGTGCGAGAAGACTCCAGTGAGCCGACAATCACAAACACCGCACCTGTCTCAGCGCCAACAGCGGGGGAGATCCACTTCGCTTCGCCCAGGTTTGTCAGCATCACACGAGCGATGACCGGCTTGTCATGGGCGACCTCGACGCGGCCACCTTTCTCAACTTCCATCCATTTCCCGTTGGCCTCCTGAATCTCCACGCGGTCGAGCGCCGCGTCGAGATACTTCGGCGGGTTGGTCCCGTTCCAGGGTGTGTTGCCCACTGCCAGCGGCGGGCAGTTGGCCGAATCGCTGCCGGTTCCGGCCGTGCGCAGGCCCGGCGTCTTGCCGGCCGTGAGCGCTCTCCAGAATTCCTCCTGCACGGTTTCGTAGATGCCCGTGAGCCCTTCCGCCCGGGCATCGCGGTCGACGGTGATCCAGTGATCGATGGGGTCAGCGGACGCATAGTTGAACAGTCGCGGTCCGCGTTCGCGGATGACTGTCGTTACCGGCCGATCGCTGCCGTCGGGATTGATGATGCCGAAATCGCTGTTTTCGCCGCATCGGAAACCGCCCGGATACCACCAGGAGAACACGCCGTCGGCGCCGCTGCCAATCGTCATGTTGTAGAAATCGCGATAGAAGTCGGCCTGGAACTGCAGCCGTTGCGGAGGTGCCGCCATGAGGGCCGGATCCCAGACGGTGTTGCCCATCTCCGCCCAGATAAGCGGCTTGTCCGGGCCGGCCCAGCGTGCGTACGCATGCGTAAAGCATCCCGGTTTGACCTTCTCCCAGTCGCCGATGCGGCCGTAGCCTTCCGGAGCAAGAATGTCCACCGCGGCCGCCAGGTACGCGAAGTCATACGGAACCAGGCCGTTCCAGCGAAGCGTCGGGTTGCCGGCCTCGGCCATGCGGAAGCTGACCAGGTGGTTGGGATCGATGCCACGCACCAGCGTTCTGGCCCGGCTGTACTTCTCGTAGAGAAGCGTGTCGAGGAACCGCCGGTAGGCCGCGACCATCCGCCGCCACTGACCGTCTTGATCGATCTGCTGAGCGGAAGGGTTGGTCACCTTGCCGGCCGTGTCGCGGGGCATGGCGAAAGCCCAGTCCCTCTCGGCGTTGGCAATGCTCCCGTACCGCTCGACGACCCACTGCTCCCACCGGCCATCCCACTCGCGCCGTTGCTCGTGGTGCCCGAACATCGGCTCCCACGCCAGATCGTATGCGAACACGGTGTCGTTCTCGGCCAGCCGAAGCTGTTCGATGTGTTCCCGGATCAGCGGCCACGGAAAGTCCATGGGAGTACCGGGGCGGAGCGACACGTTGGCTTTCATCCAGAGGCGATCCAGCCGCCGAAGGAGGTCCACCAGGTTCTGGGCCTTGATGTCCGGATGGTTGAGAAAGATGCTGACCGCGTTGTAGCCGATGTCCTTGAGGCGGGCCAGGTCGCGGTCCATGACCTCCGGGTCGTAGGACAGAGCGCTCAGCCAGTTTTCGAAGTACTTCCAGTCGTTGGAGGCGATGCCTGATGAAGGCATGTAGTTAATGCCGTGGGCCCACCAGCGTTGGCCTTGGAGCATGAATTCGCCGTCCTTGACGGTTACGAACTGCTTGTTCTGTTTGGGTCGCCATACGTGAATCTCGTGGCTGACGCGGTCCATGACCTGCCCGCTTGTCAGCAACTCGACGGTGCAGATGAGACCCTCGGCCGGCCACTGAGAAACCGGCCACTTGGTCGAGATGGTCTGTTCGCTGACGCCATCGGCTGTGGCGGCGAGTTTCTCCAGCGTCCATTCCTGCGTTCGGATCTGGCGGCCAGTACTGCGATCGCTCAGCGTGATTCTGACGGTCGGTTCTTCAGTGATCGATTTGCCGACAGCGGCCACGCGGGCGCCGACGCTGGGTACCTGGTCCTCGAAACAGGTGAATCGGTCAGCTCCGCCCTCGATCATGAAGAGCCCACGGCGCATCGTGCGGGCGACCTGGCCGATCAGGTCCAGGACGGCCGGCTGGCGATACCATTTGGGGTCGCCGATTCCGAGCGATGCCCACACACCGCCCTTGAACTCGCCGTCAACGTGGACCAGCAGCGTTGCCGGTGTGCCTCGCCATTGGCCGTCGGCGGTGCGAGCCTCGAGCAGCGGAATCCAGCGCCACTTACGGTTCTTATCGATGCCCACCGCACGGGGACGCGGGTGGGGCGAGCGTATCGACCGAGGAATGTCGAGCTTCGCCGCCGCGACAAACAGTTGGTCCTGGCGAGTCGCCAACGATGTGACACCGGTGCAATCGAACAGCTTGAACGACGGCCACAGCGTATCCAACTGCGGCGGGCTGTCGTCCTGGGTGAGTTGTTGGTAGACCGGTGTGACCGGGGCGGTGCCGAACGGGCCGACCCAGTACTCGTGCCGTCCGGCGGAGTGGCCAGTGTGTGACTGCGACAGGCCGACGAACATCCGCACGGCGTTTTCTGGCCGAAACCGGTCGCCGGCCTTCCCGCGACTCGGTACGCTTTGCCAGAAGCGGAAGTCTTCGGGTGCGAGCACGTACCGGCGCCACTGCGTGGTCAGCGGCACGACGGCCACCCATCGGGCCCCGTCCTTTTCATCCCATTCGACCGAAAGCTGCGTTGTGTCCGGACCACCCCTGGCCGAGAAGACCGTGAATACGTGGCCTTTCGGGAAGAGTCCCTCTTGGGGCGGCGAACCGAACGTGTCCCATGCGGCGAATTGCGGTATCACCACGTGCAGCGCCCGTTGTCCGGGGGCTGGGCCGTCAACTACCGTTTCGTACGTGGCTTCCTTGGCTCCCGGGCCGACCGATCGCTGCCAGCTTTTGACGCCGTCGGCCGCGAAGTCGAAAAGTGCGTGCTCCGGCGGGGTGCCCGCGAAAGTCTGCTCGTATTCATTACGGGTCATCCACTGACCGTCGACGTTCAACATCTGCACCTGCCAGAGGGGAGTATTGAGGGCAATGAGGTCGCCGCCGCCGCGCAGGTATTGCGTGACAGCCGGCATGGAGGTCCTTGGGGCGGTCGCGGAATCAGGGAGCACCAGCAGATCGAACGAGGCCGCCGTCAGTGTCGCGGCGTCGGACAACATGTCGGTGTTGATCTCGACGACGTGGTAACCGGCGGTGGTCAGTTGGTGGGTGAGCGCGCCGGCGAAAGCCGGATCATCATCGGGGAGTCCGGACCGCAGCAAGGCGGCCTTGTACTCCGCCGCTGACAGATGCGGAACAAGGGCAATCAACCCACACAGACCGGCTAACCAGGACGACTTTCTCATGCGTTAGCATCCCATCGATTCGTGACTCCGCTGCGACGCATTCCACCCGCCTTGTGAACACGCCGGCCGTTGACCACAGCTCGGATTATCACGAAAACACCAAAGAAAGAAAGCGCGAAAGGACAGCAGAATGGGGCGATACACGATAAACCTCCCGCTCCTCGCCTCCGCGGAGGTTCGACGGATCTGACAGCGCCTGGTAGGATGAATGCATGCCGGTCCTGATTGCCGGTATTTGTCTGTACCGCCTGTTGACCTCGAAGCGAGGGTCATCGTGAGTCTGCGGATTGCCTCATTATTGGTCGTAGTGTCGTGTCTGTCGTCCTTGGCTGGCGAGAAGATCACCTATGAGCCGCTCTCGGCCGAGGCCCGCAAGCTCGGGCGACTGGACAAGTACGCGAGTGTCGAGAAGAAACCGGTTTCGCTCCAACTCGGCGACATGAGGCTCGACCTGCGCGTTCCGGTCAGCGGCGAGGCTTACGACACGGTTCCGATCGAGTACACCCTCTCGGGCAGCAGCAATCCCGACAAGCACGTGGCCGTAGAGGCAGTGGCGTTCGAGGAGGAGGCTCGTCGCAAGGGGAAGGATCTGTACGACCTGGGCGTACCAGGCAATATGAAGCTCAAAATCGAGTACCTCGGCAGCCGAACGGGCATTTTAGACCCGCGCAGGGTGACGCGTCTGACGCCTGTCAGCCGGCATGAGGTCTATCCGCCCTACGTGGTCGAACCACTTATTCGTTCGGGCACGGTCAAGCGCGGCAACTACCTGTTCTTCAGGTTCCGGATTACCAACGTGGGCGACACGATCCTCGATGCCGAGGGCTTCGGCGGCTGGATGGCCTGGCCGGAGGCGGTGCGGGAGACGGCCAAGGGCGAGAAGGCTTTCACGGCCACGACGATTAACCGGTTTGAGCGGCACCTGGAGTACCTTTATCCGGGCGAGTCGTTCGAGCAGTGGGTCCACTTCTGGGCCGCCGGCCAGGACCTGGCGCATTGCCGGACCCTTCCCCTCGGCAAGTACAAGGTTCAGTACCGGGCCGCCTACCGCATGAACAAGCAGTATGACTGGGGCGTCAACATGTGGGGTGGACAGTTGTGGACCGGCCTGGAGGTGCCTATCGAGGTCAGCGAAACCGCCGGCCGCAGCGAGGTGACCGGCAAGGAGCTCGAATTCCAGCCGGCCAGTGCCGACCGGATGACGCGATACGTCAGTTCGCTCGAGGAGTTCATGACCTCGTTCAAGGTTTTCGACGAGGGGCAACTCGGCGGGCCGCAGAGCGGTATCCTCTATCTTCAGGTCGCCCCGTGGACGAAGCACATTATCGTCAAGCTCATCGGCAACTCGCCGGGCCGCATCACGACCGTGGCCGTCCCTATCTCCATCTCCACGAGGAACCTGGTCATCCGGCGCAACCCGGAGAACCCTTTCGTTGTCACCCGCGGTACCCGCAAGACGCCGGCCTTCTGCACGCAGGACATGTCGGCCATGCGGGCCAATGTCCAGCTCGGGCCCAATCCGGAGCAGCACCTGCCGGCCCGGCTCAGAGAGATGATCGACTGCGGCGTCAACCTGGTCTGCAGCACGGCCGGCGATTGGCACGTTCCGGAGATCGTCAACGCCGACAGTTTCGTCGGCGACGCCCAGGCCGAGACGTTCAAGTACTACTACGATGTGCTCGCGCCGAGATTCCATATGCCGGTCACCGGCTGGGGTCTGTTCCCATGCCGCACGCCGAACCTTCTGGCGATCGGCTCGTTCTACTGGGGCCGGCAGTTTGATGTCCCCTCTACGGGCGACCATTATGCCTATGTCGGCCGGGGTGATCTGGACGTCGGGCATCCCGACTATCCCGCGCTTCAGGCGGGGGCCATCCTGTTCAACCACGCCCGTTGGGGCAGGCAGTGGTACCGCACGGCCGATGGCGACATACTCATTGACGTCGAGGATACCTGGGGCTGGCTGCGCGACGATATCAACGTGCGGTACTTCCTCGGCCAGCACGCGATGAAGCGGTGGCGGATGTGGCTGCGGAACAAGTACGGCACCGTCGACAAGGCGAACCAGGCCTGGGGCACTTCTTACAAGAGCTTTGAGGAGATTGACCCCCAGGCCAACCAGGGCAACGAGGGGAAGGTGTTCGGCGCCGACCTCTCCCATATCGCTCCGGTGTACAACAGGAAGGAGAACCCCTTCCACGACTGGAGCCCGGCCGTCGAGGACTGGGATGTCTTCCGCACCGAGCTTCGCTGCGACGTGTACGAGCAGATCCTCAAGCTGGTCCGGCAGAAGATCCCGCGCGCCGAGATCAACATCCGCACGGAAGGCGGCTTCGTGCCGGTGGTCATTCCGCCGGACAGCCAGGACCCGCATCTGCGCCACAGCTATTGCGCCCAGCGTCGCCAGGCCCTGGTGGCCGAGGTCCTCGCCCGGCGCAAGGTGTTCAAATACCACAGCGACTATACCACCATCCCCTACACCGAGAGCGAGTGGCGGTACCTGCTGCGGCAGTTGAGCAAACAGGGCATGCGCGGCAACTACCTTCCGCAGTTCTGCACCGCCCGCGATATGGTGCTCAACGACCGATGGGGCCGCGATTTCCAGATGAACTACAACCTCGACAAGCCCACGCACGCGGCCATGATGCACGTATTGCAGGCGGCCTACCCGGTCTGGAGGATCACCTATGAGGAGGGCCACTGCCCCGGTGTGCTCTGGGAGGACTACGAGTGCGACGGCTTTGTCACCGAAACGCAGAAGCGGGAACTAAGACTGTTCCGCGAACAGATGAACGCGATGAAGCGATAGCGGTTGTCAGTCGCCGCAACCGGGGTCCGCCGGCACATTACTGCCACTGATGCACTTCTGGAAACGGCCGAAGTCGGCCTGGTCGACATCGCTGTCTGCGTCCAGGTCCTCGTTTTCGCAGCCGACCGCGGGTGGTCCCTGGCCGGGACCGGTCATGCAGGCCAGGAGCATGCCCAGATCGTCCTGATCGACGTCACCGTCGACGTCGAAATCCGCGGGCCCGCCCGCGGGGCCGATTCGGCGACCCTGCAGGTTGTCCAGGTACGAGAGGCTGGTCGCGGGATTGAAGCCTGTCAGGCTGATCAGGTCGATCTGACCGCTCGACTGGTA
>CAZPIO010000101.1:0-27961 GCA_964586235.1 uncultured Planctomycetales bacterium | reverse complement strand
GGGATCCGCGCAGGCGGGCGCAGCGACGCAGGATAGGAGTACGGCAAACCGGCGAATTCTCATATGCGGGCACCTCGTCTTGAGCTGCGCCGGTCATACCGCTTCGTTGGTCAACTTGACGTCCGCGAACCGGCAGAACCGCTCCAGGTCTTTGACCAGGTTGCCGTAGCAGGTGACGCGGTGGATCCCGGCCGTCCAGTTTTGCCAGAGCTTCTCCGCGTTGCCGTCGATCTTGACCGTGATCTGTGTCCGGCAGCCTCGTTCCGTCTCGGGTATCCCGGTGATCTGGCCGGTGAAGTACCGCATCGCAGACATCTCGTCGGGAATGGCGACCGTAACCTGTTGGGCAGTCCGCATCGTCACCTGGGGCACGGCTCCTTCCTGCCGCTCCATCACGTCGCGAAGCTTGTACGAAGCCGAGGGTTTGTCCGGGCCGTCCATCTTCGTGCAGCCCAGGCAGTGGATGAGCGTCGCTGAGTCCGTCGAGAAATCGAACGTGGGGTTGCACACGAAGCTCGGACGGCCGGTCAGTCCCTGGAAGATGATGTGCATCATGACGCACGGCAGGTCCGACTGGCAGATCCCGCCCAGGCCGATGTCATTCAGCCTGGCGAACCCGATGCACGGATAGGCCGGAATCTGGCGCCACATGCTGCCGTAACAGTCAACCGTCATCACGGTTGCGTTCTCCTGGTCCATCAGCTTCTGGAACGCCAGCGACAGCTTGCACGATTTGAAGATCTCCTCGGCCGAGGGCTCAACGACGGCCGTGGCGTTCTTCGTCCACCAGTCGGCCTCCGTCCTGGCATCCTTGTCGGCAATCGAGTTGTACACCTCCAGCATGCGATCGCGCCCGACAAGCACAAACTCCGTCCCGAACTTCGCCTTGGCCTGCTGCGGATATTCCTGCGGACGGTGAGCGCTCGCGAGGTTGAGCACCTTCGCCTCGCGCAGATGGTGCAGCGCCCGGAACGGCCGGATCGCCGCCGCCAGCTCGCGAGCGTCGGTGGTCAGCACGCAGTCCATCTTCCGCCCGACCTCCTGCCGCCGAAGCTCGCTGAGCTGATACCACTCGTGCCCGGCGTACGGAGCGGAGTAGATCATCGTCGGACGGCCGATCTTGAGAAGCTCCTGCATCACCGGCAGCGTGTGCAGCGTCAGATGGACTGCCAGGATGCCGTCGGCCTGCTGCAGTCGCTCCTTCAGCGGCGCCAGTTGCTCGGGCTTGCCGATCAACTCGTCCACGAAGAAATCGACATCGGCGAGTTCGTCCTTGAATTTGTCGAAATGCCCCTGGTACTCGCGGCGTTCCGATTCGACGTCGATCGCCGGGTTGGGATAATGCGCCTTGGGAACGCCCAGGTACAACCGGGCAACCCTCACCTTTGAGCCCCGGCAACCAGGACTGACCAGCCCGGCTACCTGTGGCCCGGCCGCAAGACTGAACACGCCCGGCCCGCCCAGGTAAAGCAAACCGCCGCCCACTGTCGCCTGGATAAACTCTCTTCGATTCATGACTGTCCTCCTTCGCCTGCCTGGCCTGAATGAACCTGATGTGCCTTCAACCGACATTGTCGAGTCCTGTGCCGCGCGAGTCAACCGAGCCACCGGCATCGCCTCTGTCGGCAAGTGCAGATGAAAAGGGGGTACCACGGCCGTGTGCCACTGCTCTGCGAGCAGTGCGGGGTGGCATGGCCAACCCCTGGCTCGCCGGGGCGTCGCCATGTCCGCTCATCCGGAGCGCATGCCGACTCACGAGGCAGATTCGCTGGCCGATGTCCCCGTTTCCGTGGTAAGCTGCCGTCTCACACGGTGGCCCAAAGGCAGCAGCCCAATCTGGATCCGCCGGCCACTCCATGAATCGGAGCCTCAGACGCATGATTCGAAACACAAACGATAATCACGAAACCCAGATCCACGCTGCCGCTGCCGAATTGTCGCGGTGCGCGTGCCGCGTCGCCGCGATAGTGTGGCTTGTCTGCCTCGGTGAAAGCGGGGCCTGGGCACTGGATCGCCAAGCCACGCCCGCGGTGGTCAACCCGGCCGTGCGCTCGGAGCTTCGCCAGACGCTGAGCCTGGACGGCGACTGGGATTTCGCCACCGATCCTTCCGGAGTCGGTGAACGAGACAACTGGTTCAGCGCCGAAACGCCTGTGCCGGGCAAGATCACCCTCCGCGTCCCCGGCTGCTGGGAGGCACAAGGCGTCGGCGGCCCGGGCGACAGCAGCACGGTCACGCCCGAACGCAGCATTCGCCCATTGCGCGGTTCCTATGTCGGAACGGCCTGGTACCGCAAGGAAATCACCCTGCCGAAAGAATGGGCCGGCAAGCAGGTCTGGCTGAAGATCGGCGGCGTCCATGCCCAGGGCTGGTTCTGGGTAAACGGCACGTATGTCGCTCATAACGCCTGCTATTGCGGCACGTATAAGTACAACGTCACCGACCTGGTCAAACCCGGCGAGCGGGTAGTGGTGGCGGCCCGGGTGCGCAACGACGTGCCCAGCCGCAAGGGGCTTATGAGCTGGATTCACCGCTTCGGCGGCCTGTATCGCAGCGTCGAACTGGACGCCACGCCCGCGTTGTTTATCGATGATGCTTACGTCGTCGGCGATCTGGACCACAAGCAAGCCCTCGCTCACGTCAGGCTGCGCAACGCCGGGCAGCCCGCGGCGGCATCCGGCGCGGTGGAGGTGCAAGTGACCGTAGCCGAGCTTGGCGGCAAGCCGATGGCCATGACCAGCAGAATCATGCGCTTGGGTGATGAGCGCATGGTCGACGTCGTTCTAACCATCCCGCTCGATCCATTGCGCGCCTGGTCGCCGGAGGAACCGAACCTCTACCGGGCTGACGTGGTCTTGAAGGTCGACCGCAAGCCAATCGACGGCTGGGTCGAACGATTCGGCGTCCGCAAGTGGGAGGTGCGCGGCGGCGACTTCTACCTCAACAACCAGAAATACTTCATCCGCGGCTTCGGTGACGACTACATCTACCCGCTGACCCTGTGTTCCCCGGCCTCCCGAGAAACGCACCGCGAGCACCTGCAGCTTGCGAAATCCTACGGGTTCGCTTACGTCCGGCATCACACGCACTGCGAGGTGCCCGAGTTCTACGATGCGGCGGATGAAGTCGGCATCATGGTCCAGCCCGAACTGCCTTACTACGGAGACAAGCCTTCCGCGGCGGTCCCGGAGCTGTTCAAGCCCAAGGAGGATCTCGAAGAGCTCTACACCCACTATCGCCGCCACGTCTCCCTCTCCACCTACTGCACCGGTAACGAAGGGCACATGGGCTCGCCCATCGATCGCGAAGTGTACCAGCTCGCCAAGCGGCTGGATCCCACGCGCCTGGCGATCCACCAGGACGGCGGCGCCAACCGCCGCGATAATTCCGACTTCTACCAGGGACCGGTCAATCCCTGGGAGCCCGGCAAGCAGGATGCATCGTGGCCGTTCGACGCGCACGAATACCTGAACCTCGCCACCGAGGAAGATCCGCGACTGGCCGTGAACTACACCGGTGCAATCCGCCCGCCGCTGACCCCGGAGGATTTCCGCGCCAGCCTGGCGAAAGCCAACCTCTCCTGGGAGTGGGGCGTCGCCACGCTCGACGCCGGCAATCATCTCCAGAGCATCTACCAGAAACGCGGCCTCGAGCAGGCCCGGCTCGACCCGGCCTGCGACGGCTACATCTACTGGACCATCGTCGATGTCGGCTCGCCCGCCGCCCAAGGTCTGTTCAACCAGTTCTGGGAGCCGAAGGTCAGCACCGCCGAGTTCTTCCGCCAGTTCAACAGCCCGACCGCCATTCTGGCCAAATTCTCGCCATCCGGGCGAATCCTCACCGCCGGCGAAGAGCTCGGCATCGAATGGTGGATCTCGGCCTTTGGCACCGAGCCAATCCGCCGGCAGCGGCTGACCTGGCGCCTCCGGCAGGGCGACAACACGCTCGCTTCGGGCGAGCTGGCGTGTGATGCGGACACGGGTGATGTGAAGGCCATCGGACGTTCGAATCTCACCGCCCCGGCCATCGCTGAACCGGCCAGGCTGCAATTGATCGTGGAATTGGCCGACACATCCGCCAGGAATTCCTGGGACATCTGGGCGTTTCCACTTCGAGTGGCTGGGCCGGACGCGGGCAAGGGCATCGGCGCGTCGCCCGGCGTGTTTGCGGCCATCAAGGACCGCTACCCGGGCCTGACCGAAGCGAACGATCCAGCGGCCGCGGGGGGCGGCCTCCTGCTGACCGACCGGCTGGACGCCCACGCGACGCAGACCCTCGAAAAAGGCAAGACGGTCATCCTTCTGCGGCTTCCCGGTGAGACTCCCGGCCTGCACCTGGGCTGGTGGAGCATCAGCAAACAGGCGGGCACGGCCGTCGCCCGCCATCCGGCGTTCGGCGCCTTTCCGCAGCAAGGGTACGTGGATGAGCTGTTCTTCCGCTTGCTGGGCAAGACAATGCGCGCAAATGACGAATCGCTCCGCCAAGCCGAGCCGCTGATGGTAGGGCGGGGCAGCGAGGGGTATCTGGTGCACGTATTTCAGGCCAGGGCAGGCAGAGGCAAGCTGCTGGCGTCGGGCTTGGACCTGCTCACCTCGCATCCCGAGGCCGTCTGCCTGCTAGACCAGTTCATCGGCTACGCCCGTTCGTCCGATTTCCAGCCGCGCGGCACGTTTGACCCCGGCAAGCCAGGGCCGCTCTCGAAATGATTACCCGCCGCCGGCCCGCATGCAGGGCGAAGATACCCAGCAGGGTCCCCAGGCGCAACTCTCTTCGGAACAAGTCTCCGTTCGGGGAGCCATCGCGTGTTATCACCCCCGGGGGGTCGGGCTTCACGTGAGCCCATTGTGGCCCTCAGACGGTCCCGGTTGAACTCCGCCGTCTTGAACCCGGCCATAAGGCGACATTTCCTGAACAACGACATTTTCCGAGGACGGAAAATTGTCTGAATAGGAAAATTGACTTTCCGATTTTCCTGAGATATGCTATTTTCCGGCTACGGAAAATGTCGATATGAGGAAAATGAACGCGGTTAACTTTGACGTGGTGCTGCGGGATGGCCGCCTGGCGGTCCCGCCCTTGGAGATTCGGGTCTTGGCCAGCCGCCAGGATACGGGGGGGGGTGCCCTTGTCGACGTGACGTGGCGCGGGCGTTCGTGCCGGTTTGTGGCCGAACTTCGGCGCGACGCCAAGCCGCTGACGCTGAAGATGGCCATCGAGCAGGTCCGAGAGTACGCCGGCGCAACTCAACAGGGCCGGCCCATGATCATCGCGCCCTATTTCAGCCGCGAGAAACTCGACCAGTTGCTCGACGCCGGGATCAGCGCCATCGATTTCAGCGGCAACGCCGCCATCGAGGTTCCCGGAGAGTTCCTCTTCTACAAGACCGGCAACCCCAACCAGTACCCCGACAGTTCCCCCATCCGCTCAGCGTACCGTGGTGACGGGTCGCTGGTGGCGCGCGTGCTGCTGCTGGAGCGCCAATTCCAGGCGGTCGGGGAGATTCTGGAAGGTATCCGCTCCCGTGGCGGCTCGCTGACGATGAGCATGGTCTCCAAGGTTCTCCAGCGGCTCGAAGCGGACCTGGTCATCGAACGTCCCAGCCGCAACGCCGTGCGGGTCATCCAGCCCGAACGGTTGCTCGAAGGGCTGCTGGATGCTTACCAACCACCGAAGACACAGGAAACGTGGATCGGCAAGGTCGCGCTTCCCGCCTCCGAGTTGCTGGCCCGATTGCAGAGAATCGCCGCCGATGGTGGGTTGGTGCGCACCGGCGAGGCCTCGGCCGTCGAGTACGCGGTCTGGGCTGGCGAACCGCTCATCGCGTGCTACTGCCGCGCGTCCCCCAGAACGCTGCTCGATCGACTCGGCGCTGAAGCCAAAGAGACCCGCGCGTTTGCCAATCTGCGGCTGACTCAGACCGACGACCAGTTGGTCTACTTCGATGCCCGGCCGAACCTGGCCGCTTCCCCGATTCAGGCCTGGCTGGAGATGGCCAGCGGCGACAAGCGGCAGAAGGAAGTCGCTGGGCAGATTCGCAGCGCCATCCTGACGGGGGCCGCCACGTGAACGACAGCCTGCTGCGAACCAGCCTCCTGGATCTGCTGCACGCGTTGGGCGACGATGCGCAGGGTATCCTTCTGGGCGGCGGCTACGGTCTGTACCTCAAACAACTGCATCTGGCCGAGGCGGGCGTGCGCACCCTCATCAGCGCAGATTTGTGGCCGGCGCCGCGGGCGACCCAAGATCTGGATCTGATGTTGTCGGCCGAGTTGGTCGCGGACGCACGCTCCATGACCGCCGTCCGCACTGCGCTGGACAAACTGAACTACAAGGTCATCAAGGGCTCGGAGTACCTGCAGTTCGTCCGGACCATCAGCGCTATGCAGTTCGTCAAGATCGATTTGCTGACCGCGCAGCTCGACGTGCTCAAGGGCATTCCCGCCATCAATGCCGATAGTCGCCGGGCCAGGCCCGCGGCGGCCGATCGTCCCAAACTCCACGCACATCCCACCGATGGCGCTTTGACGCTCAGCGAATTACCGTTGGTGATCGAGGTCACGGGGACGCTTTCGACTGACGAGGCGTTCACCGCGCGGGTCACAATTCCCCATCCCTTCAGTTACCTGCTAATGAAGCTCACCGCGTACCGCGACCGGCGGAACGATGCTGACAAAGATCTGGGCCGTCACCACGCTCTGGATGTGTTCCGCATCGTGGCAATGTTAACCGAACAGGAACGCGATCAGGTGCAGGCTAACGTGCGGCACTTCGCGGCCAACGCCCAGGTGCGATCCTGTGCCGATCTGGTCCGCTCGGATTTCGCCGGCTCCGCCGCGCCTGGCGTGCTCGCGATGCGTGCGCATACGCTCTGGCAGAACGATCAGCAGCTCGCGGCCTTTCTTGAAACCCTCCAGGGAATCATGTCCTGATCGCCGTTGCTTGTGCCGTACCGGCAGCCAGGCCGCGAAGCGCCAAGGGACATCAAAGAGACAATGGGAACATCGGCAACGTGAAAGACTGCCCGGATCTGACCCGAGAGCCAGCCTTCCTCCTCCATGTCCCGCGATGGTATGCCGCTCACACTGATGCCAGAATCTCCGTGGAGCGCGAAGAGTCCCCTTGTCCCGAGGAGCGTGAACATGCTGAAACCAGAGGATTACCAGCGAATCGTGCGAGCAAGACAAAGTGGCATGAGTATGAGGGAGATTTCGCGTCGTCTCGGACGTTCCCGCGAATCCGTCAGGAAGATCTTAGATGACCCCATCCCGCGCGCCTAGAGAAGACCGTGGGGTCAGGGAAGACCGTGGGGTCAGAGCTTCAGTAGTCATTAGTGACCTATGGCCTGGACGCCAATCCGGACACGGTCTACACGGCCAACGACTTGAACCGTTACGGGCATGTGGCCTCGAGCGACGAGTTGCACGAGCCGTCGGAGTACCTGTGCTATGATCCCGACGGCAACCTGACCCGGAGCGGTAAGCCGACCTCGAACTGCGAGGCGAAGGACGGTGCCTGGAAGTACGTCTGGGACTCCGAGAATCGGCTGATCAGCATGTACACCGGCAGCGACCTGGGCAACCCCCAGAGCAATGACAATTGGCTGGAATTCGCGTATGATTATATGGGTAGACGGGTGGAGAAGACGTACAAGGTGTACGCGAGCGGCTGGCAGGTCCAGGAAGGTTATCCGATTCGCTTCGTGTATGACGGGTGGAATCCGGTGCTGGTCCTCAAATCCGACAACTCGACCAAGCGCAAACTGACCTGGGGCCTGGACCTCAGCGGCACAATCCAGGGTGCCGGGGGTATCGGCGGGCTGCTGGCGGTCGTGGAGACTCAAGGCACCGAAGTTGAGACCGACGATGATCGCTATTGGTTCTTCTATGATGCCAACGGCAATGTCGGACAGATCATGGACGCCGACAACCTGAGCGGTGACCCGGCGGCAAGGTACGAATATGACCCCTACGGCAGCGTGATCAGCAGCAGCGGCCCGTACAAGGACGCGAATCCCTTCCGCTTCTCGACGAAGTGGTTCGATGACGAGACCGGGCTCGGGTACTGGGGATACCGGTACTACAGTCCGAGGCTGGGAAGGTGGGCAAGTACGGACCCTGTTGCTGAGCCTGGATGGTCTGTTTTGAGTCGTTCACGAGAATCCGAGGCGCCACGCAATCTGTTTCTCGCCATGAAGAATGCCCCTACCGATTATTTCGATGCAAAGGGACTCAAATCATGCGGCCGCTGGACATTTGATTCTGATATGGGGCCAACGAACAATTCTGAGCGGCGCATGGCAGGAGGGGGTGTCGAGTGCAAATACGAGAAAAGAAGGCGATGGCATCGCAAATGCAAATCATTATGCGTCTTCACTGTAGTGCAAACTTGTATTCAACAGTTCTCCAAATCCCCGATTACTCGCTACTACGAGGACAAGCAAACGTGTCCACCCCCTCCAGCAGACGGATACGGCCAGCCGCCTCTTGTCAGCGACTGCCCAAGTTGACTCGATCCTAATGAGTTCATCCGGAGACGGTTTTGTTATGAACGCCTGCGAACATCTCAAGGAGTGGTTTTCGGACCCCGATGTGCCGATATCGCGCGATCCGGTTTCGGGAACTTATTCGCTTTCTGTATCGCCGACGATCCTCCTCTCACGCATGTACTGCATTCTCTGTGGGGACCCTATCAATTCCGGCGCCCTCTGTCAGTGCGGCTACCTCGGGCGAGTTGCGATCGCAGGCAACTCGCTGGTTGAATACAGCAGTGCCCTAAATGAATATCATTTATTGCGGTATAGTAGAGAGGGATTCTTCTTTATTCATTACTGCCCCTCTTGTGGGTGTAAACTGCCCTCTTCACGAAGAGCGGATCTGTTTCTCGCGGTGTCGCCTCAAGAAACTCAACAGTTGTCAGATCGTCTCCGCGGATGCAACACCCTGCAGAACGTGATAATGATTCTGGGGAAACCCGATGGAGACTATACTCCATCGTCAGTCGGTGCCGCAGCCGCCTCGATTGATGCTACGCATCGGGTGCTTCGATACTCCAGACTTGCAGCAACGCTTGACCTTTACGTGCATGAGAGCCGAGGTGGTCAGATCACGCTCGATTATGTTCCAAAAGGAAGGAGTAATCCGGAAGTGCAGAGAAGTTGACGGTTGGAGCGGTCGGAAAAGGGGTCCGAAGCCATTGTCCTTAAGGGTGTTAAAAGGAGGACTGTGTCCTCCGCGTCCTCGGTACCGTGCGGTCGGTCAAAGCTCTCAGCCCTCGACCCTCGGCGATCGGTTTCCGGCGTCAAACAGAAATGCCCGGCGAGGGCACTCGTGCTGTGTGGCGGGTCGCCACTTCGCACAGCATCGCCGACCCTGCTGCCTCCTCATCCGTGTGATTCGTGTGATCCGTGGTCAGACCCTTCCGCCCGTCCCTCCGGTCCCGAGCCTCCAGTCTCCCGGTGGCCATCACTCATCACCCATCTCGCCACGGCGAGTCTGCGACACTCATTACTCATCACTCATCATTCGTCGCCCGTCATTCCCGCTCGCCGGTGTGTTCTGCTCCGGCCGCCTTCTGCCGAGCGGGTTGCCGTGTTCTGTCCTCAACGGGACCTGCGAAGATACTCTGCCCACATCCGCCGGAGCCGGACTCGCAGAGCCAGGCAGCGCCCCACGCTCTTTGACAATGCAGCACCGCCCATCGGCTTTGTCCGACCGAGAGCTGAACACCGATGACTGACAACCGCCTTTTGCGGAACGAACCCAACGGCCCTAGACGCACGCTCTGCCAGGGGCGTGCGCAATTAACGCTGCGAAGCCGCTTTACGATGCCCCGCATACTCTATTCTGCGTCGATGTTCCCTAGCTGGATTCCATCCGAATTCTTAGAGTTCGTGGCCAGCCGGTGACGTGGAATGTAGAAGTCGTTCGCGTCGCAGGCCATCCGGGTCATCGCCTGGACGCTATCGGACGCGAGGCTCGGCGTGAGCTACTTGGATGGGACCTCAGGGGCCGCAGGCGTCTCGGGACGCTTGGGGCCGGTACCGGTGGGCTCGGGAACCCGGAAGTTCTTGCCGCAACGGCCACAACGCACTTTCTGCCCACGCATGCTGTCAGCAACCTGCAGCACACTCCGACACGCAAGATTGGGACAAATGACCGTGACTGCCATGTTCGGAAACGCCTCTTCTCCGGTCCTGATACCAGCTCGACCCTAGTGAAATCGGGTCGCGGCACCGAGAGCATAAGATAAAACCGCTGCCGCGCAAAAACTGGAATCTTTCGCATTCGGAAATCAGCCAAAGGCGGGTCCGGAAACAAGAAGGGGCCGCCGACGCAGCCGGCCTGCTCGCATCGCCTGTACGAGCTGCAACCCATGCCCGCAGGGTCGCACAAAATCGCCCGGGAGGTGCATCGGCGTGGCTGCCGGAGCGGCCGACATGGCCTCGCCTCGGTCTGACCGGGGCTTGCCGACCCGGAATGCCAACATCTTCTCGTGGTCCTTATTGGACCCGTTGACAGCTTGGGTAAGCATATTAGAATGGTGCTACACCTTGGGTCGAGACATCGCGACGTGGACAGCAACATGGTCTGCACCTTGGGATTGAATCGAAGTCGCCCGCTTCTCGCCGTTCTTCGTGGCGAGGTTTGCACCTGTTTTGATGGTACGATCGAGAGCGTGTCCGCCCGGGTGTGGCTGCGCCTCCCGCTGGGTGGAGGCTGAGGCCGACAGCATCGAGAGCTTTTCGTTCGCGGGCGAGAAGTATCGGGCTTGCGGATTCATCCCTGGTGCGAGCGGAAGGATCGAAACGCCCGGATGATTGAGCAGCAGCGCCAATCTCCAGGTTTGATCGGTCCTCGGCGAGCCGATTCCGGCAAGGATGCCTGATCGTGTCAGGGACCCCCCTCAGGTTCCGGGCTCCGGCCAAGATCAACTGGTGTCTGCGCGTTCTGCGTCGCCGCCAGGATGGTTTTCACGACATCGCCTCTCTGGTGTCGGCTGTCACGTTCGCCGACGACCTCGCTTTCTACCATCGCTCCGAGCCGGGTATCGAGCTGGTCTGCGATCGGGCCGATCTGCCCACGGATAAAGGCAACCTGATCGTCATGGCGGGGTTGCTGCTGGCCGAAGCGGCGGGCTTCGAGCCCCGGGTGACCTGTCACGTGGCCAAACGGATCCCTCTGGGCGGCGGCATGGGAGGCGGCAGTTCCGACGGGGCGGCCGCTCTGCTGGCCCTCAATCAACTGTGGGGCCTCGACTGGCCGACCGAGCGTCTCGCCCCCCTGGCGGCCAGCCTCGGAAGTGATGTCTCGTTCTTTCTGTGGGGCGGGTCGGCGGTCATGACCGGGCGTGGAGAAAGCATCAGACCGGTGTCCATTCCCTGGGACGGCTGGGTGGTACTGCTGGTGCCCCCGTTTTCGACCTCGACCGCGGAGGTCTACCGTGCCTGGCGGATGCCGGAGCAGCAGGCCGAGCACACGCTGATGGATGATGTCATCGCCGGCAAGGCCGTGTCAAGGCCGGACGCGAAGGAATGGATGCGGGCGGCATACAACATGCTCGAAGAGCCGCTGTGTCGGGTGTGTTCCGCCATCGGGCCGCTCATTGAAACCGGCGGTGAGCTGGCCGGCCGTCCGGTCCGGGTTTCGGGTAGCGGGTCGACGCTGTTCACGGCGTTCGATACGCAGGATGAGGCCGATCGCTTTGCCAGCGAGGCCGAAAAACGAATGAGCGTCGCCGCCCGCGTGGTTCGAGTCGATCAGCCTCGCGAGTCGCATCAGGACGCTGTTGCCAAGGCGGTGTAACAGGGACGCACAAGGACAATGCGACATGAGTTTCTCGGTTGTTTTCCACGATTGACTGACGTGATGAAGGAGACAGTTATGGAGATCACTGAGGTTCGAGTCAAGCTGGTGCAGAAGTCTCGGGAACGGCTTCGGGCCTTTTGCAGCATCACCTTCGATGGTGCGTTTGTGGTGCGTGATCTGAAAGTCATCGGCAGCGGCAATGGCGGGGGCGTGTTCGTGGCCATGCCGTCACGCAAGCTGTGCGACCGTTGCCCGCGTTGCCGGGCAAAGAACCATCTGCGGGCCCGATTCTGCAACGAATGCGGCCACAAGCTCGTTGAACAGCGTGTTTCGAGGGACTCCCACGGGCGGGCCAAGATTCACGCCGACGTGGCCCACCCGATCAACACTGAGTGTCGCGAGATGATTCAGACCGCGGTCATCAAGGCGTACGAGGAGGAGCTCGAGCGATCCAAGTCGCCCGACTACAAACCTGCGCGATTCGACGAGGCCGACGAGGGCCTTCTCGATGACGTCGAGATGCTGGAAACCGAAGAGCCCCCGACGGCCGTGACCGCCGCCGAGCATGAGGTGGTTGCCGAGGCCTCCGAGGAGGACATCGAGACAGAGGCAAAGATGAACGAGTCGGCCTTCAGTGACTACGATTCGCTGATCGCCGAGCTGAAACAGGAGGCAGCGACCCGCGACGACCGGCGGCGCGACCGGCCGTGGGGCCGCGAGAAGAAGTCTGGTCGACCTGTCCCGGAGCCGGCACTGCAGGAAAGCCATGTTGCCGCGGACATCGAGCCGCCCCAGAAGGGGGCAAGCGAGGGTCGCCGTGACCGGTCTGGCCGCAGTTCGCTGCCTGTTGGCGAGCAGCAACGGGCTGACGTCCCCAGACCGCCGCAGGAGCGACGAGAGGAGCAGACTGCGGTGATCCCCGATACGCCGGCGAAGGCCGCGCCGGAGCCCGCCGCGCCGAAGGAAACGGGTGGGATG
Source organism: uncultured Planctomycetales bacterium (assembly GCA_964586235.1). GTDB lineage: Bacteria > Planctomycetota > Phycisphaerae > UBA1845 > PWPN01 > JAUCQB01. The sequence goes on along the minus strand of CAZPIO010000101.1, from coordinate 15,179 downwards.
AGCCCGCCGGCTCGTCAGAATCAGGAAGGCTTCGGCGCGGGGTTGGATTGAAGCGAACAAACCGCCGGCACGACCTTGGCGAACTCAGTCTGTGACGATCGGCGGCTCGTCGGGAGCCGGGGGCGGTCTCAGAACGCCGCTTTTTCCGGACGGCGGGGCATATTCCAGGGAAGCCCGCTCCCGGTCCGGCCAACAAGGCAACAGAAATGTCAGAAACCCACTTGACATCTCATAATCCCGTGATATGATGAGATCATGAGGTCAACGGATAACGGTCTTGTTCCGATGGCCATCCTGGAGCAGAGCGCCTCGGTGATGCGTGTGCTGGCGCATCCGCACCGCCTGAGGATCTGTGAGTTGCTGATGGCCGAGAGGGTGCCGGTGAACGACCTGGCGAAGCATCTGAGCCTCGCCAGCAACGCGGTAAGCCAGCACCTGAACATCATGAAGGCCCACGGCCTGGTTGCCTGCGAGCGTGAGGGCAAAGCTGTCTATTACCGCGTCTGCGATCCGCGCGCGACCTGGCTGCTGCAGTGCATCCGCAATCACGCATGCGCGATAACACCCTCGGACCAGTGAAATGGGTTTTCGGCAGGCCCTGAAGGGGTTGAACTGCGCTGAATGAAGGAGATCATGAGAATGAAGTGTGTAGTCCCGGCAGAGTTGAGGAACAGCAAGGGGCGTCTGGTGGACGTCAGGACAGAACGCGAGTTCGCGGCTGAGCGGCTCCCTGGGGCTGTTTGTGTGCCCCTCGACCGTCTGACGGTCGAGGCGGCCGACTGGGACCGCTATGAACCGCTGATACTCATGTGTGCTGCGGGGGTTCGCTCGCGAGATGCGATGAGCCGGCTGGCAGCCATGGGTTTCTCGAATCTGGTCATGCTGGAAGGCGGGCTGAAGGCCTGTCGAGCAGCCGGCTTGGATGTAATCACGGTCAAGAAGACGATTCCGATTGTCCGGCAGGTCATGCTGGTCGCGGGCGTGCTGGTATTCCTCGGCCTGCTGCTGGCACATCTGTACAGCCCGTATTTCCTGGTGGTCGACGCGCTTGTCGGGTTCGGCATGATCTTCGCGGGCGCGACGGGCACCTGCCCGATGGCCTGTTTGCTCGAGCGAATGCCGTGGAACCGCGTCGCGGGCTGCGCGCCCGGTGGTTGTGCCGTGGGGTAGGACGCAAATGAATGCACGCAAGATCGTAATCGTCGGCGGTGTCGCGGGCGGCGCCAGTGCGGCCACGCGGGCAAGGCGGTTGAACGAGTCCGCTCGAATCGTGTTGTTCGAGAGAGGCGAGCACGTCTCATTCGCCAACTGCGGATTGCCGTACCACATCGGCGGGCAGATCCCCGACCGCGAGAAGCTGCTGCTGGCCACGCCGAAGCTCCTCAAAGAGGTCTTCAACATCGAGGCGCATATCGGTTGCGAGGTGACTCGCATCGACCGGGCGAACAAGCAGGTCGAGGTGGTCGATCGCGCCAGCGGCAGGCAATGGATGGAGAACTACGACAAGCTGGTTCTCTCGCCCGGCGCTTCGCCGATTGTGCCGCCGTGGAACGGAGTGGACAAACCGAACGTCTTCACGCTTCGTGACGTGGTGGACACGGATCGCATCAAGGCTCTTGTCGATGCCGGCGGGGCGAAACGGGCCGTCATCATCGGTGCGGGCTACATCGGCCTGGAGATGGTCGAGGCCCTCGCTCAGCGGGGTCTGTCGGTCACACTCATCGAATTGCAGCCGCAGGTGCTGCCGCTGATGGATGCCGAGATGGCGCGTGAAGTAGAGGCGGCGCTGCAATCTCACGGCGTTGAGGTGATGCTCGCGGCCGAAGTGGAGGATCTCGTCACAGCCCGTGACCGGGTCAAGGCCGTCAGATTGTGCGGGGGACGGGAAGTTCCGGCGGACCTCGTTCTGATCTGCATCGGCGTGCGACCCAACACCGGTCTGGCCGAGGAGGCAGGTCTGGCTATCGGCCGGAGTGGGGCGATCGCTGTCGATGGCCAGATGCTGACCAGTGACCCGGACATCTACGCGGTCGGCGACGCGGCGGAGACGGTTTTCGCTGTGACGAATGAAGACACAAGGATTCCGCTGGCCGGGCCGGCGAACCGGAACGGGAGAAACGCCGGCGGGCATGCGGCGGCCGCGCGGCCCTTCGTTGCCGCGTCGGTGGCGGGCACGGTGATTGTCGGCGCGTTCGGCGTGAGCGCGGGGATGACCGGGCTGAGCGTGAAAGGCGCGCGCCGACGCGGTATCCCGGCGGAAGCTGCGTACGCACTGCGAGGGCATCATGCCGGCTATTACCCCGGTGCCGAGCAGATGATCCTGAAACTCGTTTACGATCCGAAAACCGGGCGGGTGCTCGGCGGGCAGGGAGTCGGCGGCGCGGGAGTGGACAAGCGGATCGACGTCATCGCGACGACGATTCACTTCAAGGGGACGATTGACGACCTCGCCGGGCTGGACCTGGCGTATGCGCCGCAGTTCGGCTCGGCCAAGGACCCGATTCACATCGCCGCGTTCATCGCCCAAAACAAGCGAGAAGGACTGATCGAAGAGCTGCTCCCAGGCGACGAGCCGGTCGGAAATCAACTCGTCGACGTGAGAAGCGAAGCGGAATTCGCGGGCGGCGCTCTGGCAGGAGCCAGGAACATCCCCTTGCCGCTCCTGCGGCAGCGCATGGATGAGCTGGATCGCTCGCGGCCGGTGATGATCAACTGCGGCGTGGGTGAACGATCATACAAGGCGGCTCGAATCCTGATGCAGTCGGGCTTCGGGAAGGTCTACAGTCTCGCCGGTGGTTACCGCATGCACCGCCACACATGGAGAGCACCGTCGGCAACCGGTCCCGGCGGATGAGGAGCCTTGACGCGGGACTGTCTTCCCGATAACAACAACGGCCAGGGCAACGAGGCTGCGTCGATCGAAGCAGCCATGAGGAGTACGCCCCATGACGGTCCCTTCAAAGACATCTAGAGCGCGGTCTGCAGCGAAGATCATTGGAATCTCCATGGGCACGATCGTCTTCATCGTCGTGACCATGATGTGGTTGATGGGCGTGTTTCATCCGAAGATCTCCGGCAAGGTCGAGCGGGCGACCGGCCGTCCGATCGGCACCGCGAAGCTGGTTCCCGTCGAGAAGATCAGCATACCGGTGACGGAATCCGCGGTCGGTACGGTGCGCCCCGTCCACGAGGCCGCGATCGCGTCCAAGATCCTGGCCAAGGTGCTGGAAGTGAAGCTCAAGGCGGGCGACCGGGTCAAGAAGGATGACGTGCTGGTCCGGCTCGATGACGCCGACCTCAAAGCCAGGCGGCAGCAGGCTGCGGCGGCGGTGGCGGCGGCAAAGGCGGCGCGTGATCATGCAAAGACCGAGTTCGAGCGCGTCAGCCAACTCTTCAATAACAATGCAGCCCCGAAGATTGAATTTGACCGGGGCAAGACCGCGCTGGAAACGGCGGAAGCGGAGTTGAACCGGGCGGAGGGAGCCCTCAACGACGCGGAAACGGTACTCGGTTATGCAACGATTCGCTCGCCGATGGACGGGACCGTGGTGGACAAGCGTGTCGACGTCGGCGATACGGTCACGCCCGGCCAGGTGCTGATCAATCTCTACGATCCGACGCGGATGCAGCTCGTGGCCAGCGTGCGGGAATCGTTGACGCACCGGCTGAAAGTCGGCCAGGGCATTGAGGTCACGATCGCGGCGCTGGGACACCCTTGTGAAGGGCGGATCAGCGAAATTGTCCCGCAGGCGGAGTCGGCCAGCCGCAGCTTTCTGGTGAAGGTGACCGGGCCGTGCCCGCCCGGCGTGTATGCGGGGATGTTCGGCCGTCTGACCATCCCGCTGGATGACGAGCAGATACTGGTCATTCCGCAGCAGGCGGTGCGAACTGTCGGCCAGCTCAAGATGGTTGACGTGGCCGACGGTCAGATCCTGCGGCGACGGTCGGTGCAACTCGGAAGGGAGCTCGACGGGCAGATGGAGGTGCTGGCCGGACTGGGGGAAGGCGAGCAGGTGGCCGTACCGGCCGGGATGACAACGGCGTCCGCTGCTTCCATGCCGCATTCGTGAGGGCCAGGCCATGACGCAGAGCAGTCAGTCGCAGCAGACGTCGTCCGGCTCTCAGGGAGCGGGCCACGTCGGGGCCAGGACCCACGGCTTCACCAACGCCATCGTCCATGTATTTCTGCATTCGAACCTGTCACTGATCCTCACGCTGCTGGCCGCAGTCCTGGGAGTGGCCGCCCTGGTAGTCACGCCGCGCGAGGAGGACCCGCAAATCGTCGTCCCGCTGGCAGACGTGATCGTGAGCTTCCCCGGCCACTCGGCCCAGGAAGTCGAGCGGCTCGTATCCACGCCGCTCGAGAAGATCCTCTATCAGATCGACGGCGTTGAGTACGTGTACTCGATGTCGCGCGAGAACACGGCGATCATCACCGTACGGTATTACGTCGGCGAGGACCGCGAGCGCAGCCTGGTCAAGCTTTTCAAGAAGATGGACGAGAATCTCGACCTTGTCCCGCCGGGCGTGACCGGCTGGCTGATCAAGCCGGTCGAGATCGATGATGTTCCGATCGTCACGCTGACGTTGACCGGTGCGGACGCGGATGAATACACGCTGCGGCGGGTTGGGGAGGAGATCGTCGTTCGCCTGGCGGCAACGGAGGAAGTCTCTCGGGCCTATGTCATTGGCGGGTTGCCCCGGACGGTTCACGTCTACCTGGATCCCAACCTGCTGCAGGCCTTCCACCTCGACCCGCTCGCGGTCCGGCGGGCGATCGGCGCGGCTGACGTCACGCGGATGGGCGGGGAATACACCCAGAATGACCGGGTCGTCCGGGTGGACACCGGCGTGGCGTTCTCGCGCCCGGAGCAGTTGAACGATCTGGTGGTGGGCGTGTTCGACGGGCGGCCCGTGTTCCTCAGGAGCGTGACGAAGATCGTGGATGGCCCGGCCGAGAGGGACAACTACGTTCGACACGGGTGGGGCCCTTCGGCCCAGCAGGTCGAAGAGGAGCATCACGCGGCCGGCAGCGTTCTGGGGCCGGCTCAGACCGTGCGATCTCCCGACATCTCGAATCCGGCCGTTACCGTCGCAATTGCCAAGAAGAAAGGCTCCAACGCGGTGTGGGTGGCCGAGGACGTTATCGCCGCGGCTCGCGAACTCAAGGGCGACGTGGTGCCCGACGATATCGACATGGTCATCACCCGAAACGCCGGCCTCACCGCCAACGAGAAGGTCAACGAGCTGGTCGAAGCGCTGTCCGTCGCCGTCCTGTTCGTCATCGTCGTGCTCACGTTGGGACTGGGCTGGCGAGAGTCTCTCATCGTGGCGGTGGCCGTCCCCGTTGTGTTTGGGTTGACCCTCGCGGTGAACCTGATCTTCGGCTTCACAATCAACCGGGTGACGCTGTTTGCGCTGATCCTGTCGCTGGGGCTGCTGGTCGATGACCCGATTGTCGACGTCGAGAACATCTCGCGCCACTTCGCGCTTCGCAAAAAAGAGACGCGACAGATTGTGTTGGAGGCCGTTGCTGAAATCCGCCCGCCGCTGATCACCGCCACGCTCGCGGTGATCGTGTCGTTTCTGCCCATGTTCTTCATCACCGGCATGATGGGGCCATATATGCGCCCGATGGCCCTCAACGTGCCCGTGGCGATGATCATGTCGATGGTGGTTGCGTTCACCATCACGCCGTGGCTGTCGTACCACGTTCTGGCGCGGCGGTACAACAAGGGGCAACCGGTTCTGAGTCACGGCCCGGCGGACGATCTTGATCCGGACACGATCAGGCAATCGCCGTTGTACCGATTCTTCTACCCGCTGATGGCTCCGCTCATGCACAAGCGGTGGGCGGCGTGGACGTTCCTGGCGGTGATCGGCCTGCTGACGGTGGGTGCCATGATGCTTGCGGCGACACGGCACGTCCCGCTCAAGATGCTGCCGTTCGACAACAAGAATGAACTCCTGCTGGTGCTCGACTTTGACGAGGGAACGACTCTGGAGCGTTCGGACGCGGCCGTCCGCGACTTCGAGGCGTACCTGTGTCAGGTTCCCGAAGTCACCGACTTCACCAGTTATGTGGGCCTGGCCTCGCCGATGGACTTCAACGGCCTGGTGCGGCACTACTACCTGCGCAAGGGTGACAACGTGGCCCAGGTCGCGGTCAACCTCGTGGGAAAGATGAGCCGCTCGCAGCAGAGCCACGGAATTGCGCTGCGGCTGCGTGACGAGTTGACCCGGATCGCCGATCGCCACAACGCGAACCTGAAAATAGTTGAGACGCCTCCGGGGCCGCCGGTGATCTCCTCGGTGGTGGCTGAGGTCTACGGCCGGCCGGATCACACCTACGCTGAGATAGCCGCCGCCGCCAGGACGGTTCGCTCTCGGATGGAGATGGAACCGAACGTCGTCGACGTCGATGACAGCATCGAGGCGGACAGCGAGAAGCTCGTCTTCGTCACTGACAAGGAAAAGGCGGCCTTGAACGGCGTCTCGACCGCCGATATCGCTGAGACCATGCAGATCGCTCTCGGGGGCAGTTCGGCCGGGACAGTCAACGTGCCGAGCGAGCGCCAGCCGCTGGAGATGATCATGCGTCTGCCTCGTGCGATCCGATCAGACATGTTCAACCTTTCTCAACTGCATCTCCTCGGGGCCGGTGGCCAGTTGGTTCCGATTGCTGAACTGGGACAGGTGCGGCAAACGCTCGTGGACAAGACGATCTACCACAAGAACCTCGAACCCGTGGTCTACGTGTTTGCCGAAACTGCCGGGCGACCGCCGGCTGATTGCGTAGTGGATATCCAAGCCGATCTTTTGCCGGACAGGGCAACCGGTTTCGTCGCATCCGACAAGCCGCGGCCCACGACGGGGCGATCGTTCCTCGCCGCGGGCAGCGGAATTAAATGGGCTTTGCCGGAGGGTTTCAGGGTTGACTTCGCCGGCGAAGGAGAGTGGAAGATCACGCTGGATGTCTTCCGCGATCTGGGGCTGGCGTTTGCGGCCGCCCTGGTCGGCATCTACATCCTGCTCGTCGGGCAGACGAAGTCGTTCGTGATTCCTGTGGTGGTGATGCTGGCGATTCCGCTGACTGTTCTGGGCATTATGCCCGGCTTCTGGCTCCTGAACATGATTGCCGGCGAGCAGGTCGGGGCTTACGGTGATCCGATCTTCTTCACGGCCACCGGCATGATCGGCATGATTGCCCTGGCAGGAATCGTCACCCGCGACTCGATCATTCTCGTGGACTTCATCCATCTGTCGCTGGCCAAGGGGCGATCGCTGTTCGACGCGATCATGGAGAGCCGCGTGGTGCGGCTGAGGCCGATTCTGCTGACGTCGGCGACCGCGCTGCTGTCGTCTCTGCCGATCACCATCGACCCGATCTTTTCCGGCCTGGCATGGTCGCTCATCTTCGGCCTGCTGGCCTCGACGATCTTCACACTGTTCGTGATCCCCATCACCTACTGGCTGCTCTACGCCAACAAGCCGGGACACGGCCTGCCCGAGTTCGAAGGATGATTCTCCCGGTTCGCGATGTCAGGACGCGCGGTTTCAGCCGGCGAGAGGCGACCTGCACCAGATTCGGGTCAGCTCCGGCCGGATGCGCCGGTTAGGGTACTGCCCACGACGTGGATAAACAGGGCATCAGTCGCCCCCGGCAGATCCGGGCGGGTGTCGACGGTGACCACCACGCGGTCACCGGCCGAGGCGAGTTTCCGCTCGAGCAGGATGGTGTCGAGAAAGCCGGGTATGCGGTTCAACTGCTCGGGGGCCTTGTGGAAGACCGGAATCACCCCGTAGAACATGGCCATCTGGCGGCAGACCCGCTCGTCGTCGGTGATGGCCACCAGCGGCTGGCTGACGCGGTGCTTGCTCAGCAGCCGGGCGCTGTCGCTGCCTCTGCTCCAGATGGCTACCAGTTTGGTGCCAAGGCGTTCGGCGACCACGGCGGCCCCATCTGTCAGGGCCGTATCGACGCTGATTTTCATCTTCGCACCGGCATCGAGATGGTCGCGGAAGTGACCTCGGAATGCTTCGGTCCGGTCGGCGATGCGACGGATCATCTCAACGGCGGCCAATGGGTTCTTTCCGATAGACGTTTCGGCCGAGAGCATCACCGCGTCGGCCTGGTCGAGGATGGCGTTGGCGACGTCACTGACCTCGGCTCGGGTGGGGACCGGTGATTCGACCATCGATTGAAGCATCTGCGTGGCGACGATGACCGGTTTGCCCGCCCGACGGCAGAGCAGGCAGATCTCCTTCTGGATCAGCGGCACGCGCGACACGTCCATCTCCACTCCCAGGTCGCCGCGGGCCACGAGCACCACGTCCGACTGCTCGATAATCGGCTCCAGGCAGCCGACGGCCTCGGGCTTTTCAATCTTGGAAACGATCCGGGCGTTGCTGCCTTTCTTGCAGACGAGTTCGCGCAGTTCCGTGAGATCCTCGGGCCGGCGTACGAACGACAGGGCGACGTAGTCGACGTCATGAGCAACGGCCCACTCCAGATCACCGCGGTCCTTGTCCGTAAGGGCGGGCGAGGAGACATGCGAGTCGGGCAGGTTGATGCCTTTGCGGTCGCTGACTGGTCCGCCGACCTCGACCGTGCAGACCAGTTCGTCCGGCGACTTGCGGACCACCCGAAGCTGGACATTGCCGTCGTCGATCAGCACGCGATGACCCGGCTGGACGTCGTCGATCAGGGCCGGGTAGGAGCAGGTCAGACGGCCGGCATTGCCAACGGCGTCACCACGCTGGAAGACCACGGTGGCGCCCTTTTGAAGCCGACAGCGCCCGCCGTCGATCTTGTTCAACCGGATCTTCGGCCCGCAGAGGTCGCCCATAACCGCGACCATGGCGCCGCGGTCGGTGGCCGCCTGCCGGATGCGCTTGAGCACCTCTGTGTGCGTATCCAGCGTCCCGTGCGAGAAGTTGAGGCGGAAGACATCAACGCCGGCGTCGATCATCGATGCGATTATTTCCGGATCCTGACACGCCGGGCCCGCGGTGGTGACAAGTTTGGTCTTGGTCATGAGGGACAGTGTAAATCAGGAAACAGAACTTGTACAATGACTCCAGCCGCAACATGCGGCTTTACGGGACGCCCCGTCTGTCGCCAACGGGAGTGAAAGGGCCAACCGCCATGGTTCGACGCATTCCGCAGGCTTCGCTACGACAGGCTGCGACAAGGCAGGATGTCATCATCGTCGCTGCGGTGATCGGCAGCGTGATAGTGCTTGCTGTGACCATCCTCCTGCCAGCGTGGCCCAGACGGCCGGGAAACGCCCGCCAAGTCGTGTGTCTGTCGAACCTGAAACAGGCAGGTCAGGGCTTGTTGATGTATGGAGTCGCAAACAAGGGCTTTGTGCCCATTGCTTCATCACCTGGAGAGCGAGGCTGGGTGGGAGTAGTGGCCAGCGAAACCGGTTTGTTGAAAAGGACGCAGACTCACGCTGCTGATGCTAACCAGTTTCCACTCGGGAAATGGGAGCTGTTTCACTGTCCCGAACGAACAGGGAGACGCCCCGACGCTTTTCTCGATTACGTCAGCAACGGCGTGGATCCGAACGGGCCGAATGCAGCCGGCGAGTGGGGTGACCCGAGGGCACGGAAGTACCTCAAGTTGGGCTCGACATCGCGGTCATCGGATACGGTTCTGCTAACAGAGGCCGAGCATGAAGCGAAGGTAGTGGACTTCAAGGGGGTCCCTTCGGTGAAGACAGCCCATGAGCAATGGACCGCCGGGCCGCCGACCTGGAACCAGGGCGGCGTGCACGCCATGACCGTCTGGAAGGGCGGGCACCTGCCGCAGGGCAAACACGGCATTAACGTGGATGACAAACCCGGGCCGCGAATGGTGGCGCGCGGGATGCACCCTGCCAGGTCGCCGACGAGATCGAGCTTTCTGTTCCAGGACGACCACGTTGAGGCAAAGGGCCTGTTCACCCGCCAGAACGATGAGCAGCACTACGCGGAATGGCTCAAGCTGTTCGGGGTGAAGAACCCGACGGCCGTCGCTCAGGCGGACAGTGACCTTCATTAGCAGTATGGGTGTATCCGGCTCAGCTTCTCAGATGGCGGCGTTCACGATTTCCACCATCTCCTCGGGCGTCAAGGCAATCGGGTTGCCCCTCGTACTGCTGGCCTTCATTGCGTTTTCGACCACGATCGGGATATCGCCGGGCTGAACCCCATAGGTCCCGATCGGTGGGATGCCGAGGGTGCGGCGCAGCTCGCCGACCCGTCCGATCCCGTCGGCGGCCACGGCCGAGGCGTTGCCGGTCAGGATGCGGGCCACCTCGTCGTAGCGGCGAAGGCTGTCGCTGTCGGGACGGCGTTGCCTGAGAGCTCGTATGTTGACGTTCATGACGTGAGGCAGCAGGGCGGCACAGACGGCCCCGTGCGGGGCGGTGAACATGCCTCCCAGCGGGGCGGCGATGCCATGTGCGGCCCCGAGGCCGGCATTGGCGAGGGCCAGGCCGCTGAGCAGACTGGCCAGCGACATGTCCTCGCGCGCAGCGGCGTCGTCGCCATGCTCGCACGCCCGCTCCAGCGAACGGGCGGCCCGCATTATCCCCTCGCGGCACAACCCGTCGGTGATCGGGTTGCCGCGGATGGACACGAAAGACTCAATGAGCTGCGTCAGGGCATCCATGCCGGTCGCGGCGGTGAGAGGGCGGGGCAATTCGTGAGTTAACTCCGGGTCGACGATCGCCAGGCGCGGAAGCAGCATCGGACTGCGCAGGCTGACCTTGACTCGGTGAGCGGGCGAAGCCAGCACGGCGTTCCGCGTCACCTCCGCGCCGGTCCCGGCCGTGGTCGGAATCGCGATGAAGGGCAGCGGCGGATTGCCCAGCGCCCTGCCCTGGCCGATGACCTCGAGGAAGTCGACCGGGTTGCCGCCGTTGGTGATCATGGCGGCGATCGCCTTGCCGGCGTCGATCGCGCTTCCGCCGCCGATACTGATCACCATGCGGCAGTTGGCCACTATCGCCCGATCAACGGCGCTCCTGACCATGTCCACCGTTGGCTCGCCCGTCAGCGGTTGGGTCACGAACTCCACATCGTGCTTGGCGAGGATAGCGGTGACCCGGCCGGGGCGACTCGCTGAAACGCCGGTCACCAGCATGACCTTGCCTTTGCGGACATTGCCCAGCAGGCTGACAGTGATCGGTCCCACTTCCGACAGGGCCCCGGGACCGAATACGATCCGCGATGCCGTTGCGAACTCGAAGTTCATCGGGGCATCTCCCAGCCGGCCGGAGGAGGAAACACATCCGAATACTTCACGCTCGTTCGCGGCTCGGCCATCATGTTCGCGACCGTGTCCCGCCACTTCTTGTAGTGGGCGGTTTCTTTGTGCTGCGCGGGTGCGTCGGGCGTCTTGTACACCTCCATGAGCACAAACCGCGTCGGGTCGTCAGCCTGTTGAAGAACGTCGAATCGGGCGATGCCGGGCTCGCGAACGCTGTTGGCGGCGTTTTCGATGCTCGCTTTTCGGAAATCCTCCACGCACTCCGGTTTGACATGGACATGGACGGCGACGATGAGCATGGTTGTACTCCCGAGTTGGCCTGCGTGCAGCCGACTGCCGATAACAAACATCATTCTATCCGCGAGGAGCCACGAGGCAATCGGCCAGACAGTTTGGGGTGCGGGCGGACGGCGCATCCGCCGGACCAGGACGGCTGATGGACAGGGCACCGCTCATGGAGCAGTGGCAGACTGACCGGCCTGCCGTGCGGCAAAGGACGCTCTCGCAGGGGATCAGCGGTGGGCGATTGCCCGTCGCGAGGGAATCCGATAGGCTGTCCGCCGGTAATTGGAGGCAGCGGACCACGTGCAACACGCAATGCATATTGCCAACCCGACGGACAGGAAAGCGGCACCCTCAAACGGCGACGGGCGTCTGACGGTGCTCGTCTGCGCCGCCCTCGTGTGCCTGACCTTCGTGGCGTATTTGCCGGCCTTGAGGGCAGGTTTTGTTTTCGAGGACGACGCCTACCTGACGCGTAACGCCCTCATGCATTCGAGCGCGGGACTGGGCGACATCTGGTTTCGTCCGTCGGCGTCACCGCAGTACTCGCCCCTGACATTCACGTCGTACTGGATTGAATACCGCCTGTGGCACCGGGATCCGATCGGGTATCATCTGGACAATGTTCTTCTGCACGCGGCAAATGCCGTGTTGCTGTACTATCTCCTGAAAAGACTTCAAGTGCCGGCCGCGTGGCTGGCGGCGGCACTCTTTGCCGTCCACCCGGTCAACGTCGAGTCGGTTGCCTGGCTTGCTCAGCGTCAGAATGTCCTCTCGCTGCTCTTCTATCTCCTGGCGGCGCTGGCCTATCTCCGATATACGGGGATCCTTGGCGGTTCCGGTCCCGGCCGCTGGTGGCTGTCTGTGATCGCGATAGTCTGCCTGGTCTGCGGGCTTCTGGCCAAGTCGATCATCGCCACGTGGCCGTTAGCCATGCTGCTGATCGTCTGGTGGAAAAACGGCCGGCTTTCGCTGCGTAACATCGTCCCGTTGATGCCGGCGGCGGCCATTGCCGTGGGTGCGGTCATGGTTGCATGGTGGATCGAAAAGGGGCGAGCCGGGGTGCCCGAACCCGAATTCACAAGGTCCTTCGCCGACAGTCTGATCATCGCCGGACGGGCGTTCTGGTTCTACGTCGCGAAACTGCTCTGCCCGCTGCGTCTCTGCGTCATCTACCCGCAATGGAATGCTGATGCCGCCCGTGCGGCACAGTATCTCCTTCCCCTGTCCGCTGCCGTGATGATCGTTGCTTTGTGGGTGCTTCGCGGGCGGATCGCCCGTGGACCGGTCACGGCCGTCCTGCTATTTGCCTGCACGCTGGCACCGGCGTTGGGCCTGATCAGGATCTACACGATGCCGTACAGCGTCGTGGCTGACCGGTGGGTCTACCATGCGAGCCCGGCACTGATTGTCCTCGTGGCGGCCGTGCTGGCCGAGGCTGCCCGGCGGCTGCGGTGGCGCAGGTCGATGGCAGGGATTGCCGGCAGCGTATTGGTTCTCGTCCTGGCAGTGCTCACGATTCGGCAGGCGGGCCGTTTTCGCGACCTCGAGACCTTCTGGCGGGCGGTGATCCTCTGCAACCCGCAGGCATGGGTGGCCCAGGAGACTCTTGGGCAGTATCTGCTGTCCCAGGAACGGCTCCCCGAGGCCGAGCGGTGTCTTACAGAGGCGGTCCGACTGAGGCCAAGGAACTACGTGGCCCTGACCAATCTGGGCCTTGCGTTTTTCGGCCAGAATCGTCCGGACAAGGCAATCGAGCAGTACCGTGCGGCACTCGCGGTTGAGCCCGACTACCTGCTGGCCAGGAATCACCTGGGTCTGGCCCTGTTTCAGATAGGTCAGATGGACGAGGCGATCCAGGAGTTGCAGCGGGCGGTGGCCTTGCAGCCGCGCTATGCTCCGGCTCACCAGCACCTGGCCATGGCCCTGGAGTACAAGGGCGCTTTCGAGCAGGCGATCGCTCACTATGAGGCGGCGCTGGCGGCCGGGCTGGATAGTACCGTGGTCCGCAACAATCTTGCCTGGCTGCTGGCGACCGTCCCCGATGTCCGGCTGCGCGACGGCCCGAGAGCGGTGGAGCTTGCCCGGCAGGCCTGTAAGGCGACGGCCTGGAAGGAGCCCAACATGCTGGGCACGCTCGCGGCCGCGCTGGCCGAGACCGGCGACTTCGACCAGGCCCTGCAAGCCGCCCAGACGGCCTATCAGATTGCCAAGGCAACCGGGCGGGAGGGCTTGCTCGGTCAACTGGGGGAAACCGTCCGGTCGCTGGAGGGCAAGCAGCCCATTCGGATCGGCGGCCCGGCCACGTCGGCGCCCGCCACGAGCCAGGCGCCGTGAGGGTTGTGAGTTCTTGTGGCGGTTGCGCGCAACGTCATCGCCGGCAACCATTTCAGAGACGGATGGGTACTCGAATAGCTTGCCCGCGCAGGCTGGGCGAATTGACCGAGCCACCGGAAAACGATATAAACGCAAGCCATGAGGCCGTGATCGGACGGCCCGCCCGTGCCGTCAACGGGCAATCAGGACGCCCGTGCAAAACATGATCATCGATTGCCACACACATATCTGGGAATCAGTTGAGCAACTGGGGCGAGCTTTCAGCCCGACCCAGGCTCGCGGACGCAACGAGCAGGTGCGTGCGGGCACGGAGTCCCATCGCGCCGCCATCCGACCGGTGGACAAAGCGTTTGTCCTCGCGTTTCGCAGCTACTACCTCGAGGCGGACGTCCCGAACGATTACGTGGCCGCCTATGTTCGCCAGCAGCCTGATCGGCTGATCGGCTTTGCCAGCGTGGACCCCACACGGCCGCAGGACGCGATCCAGGAGCTTCGCCGCGCCCGCGAGGAACTAGGCATGGTGGGCCTGACCATCTGGCCGGCGGCACAGGATTTCCACCCGGCGGCGACGTCGGCCATGCGTGTGTACCCCGAGGCCTGCCGACTGGGGATGCCGGTGCTGTTCCACATCGACGTCGCCGCGGCGCCGCCCAGCAAGATGGAATATGCCCGGCCGGTGCTGATCGACGAGGTTGCCCGCGAGTTCCCCGAACTGCAGATCGTGGTTGCCCAGTTGGGCTATCCCTGGACGGAGGAGACGATCGCGCTGCTCAGCAAACACACGAACGTATATGCCGACATCAGCGGGCTGACCAAGCGGCCGTGGCACGCCTACAACGCCCTGCTGTCGGCATATCAGGCAGGGGTCATGGACCGCCTCCTGTTCGGCAGCAATTTCCCGTATGCCTCCCCGGCCACGTGCATCGAGTCGCTTTACAGCATCAATCAGTTCTATCATGGCACCAATCTGCCCACGATTCCTCGCGAGCAGCTTCGCCAGATCGTCGAGCGCAACGCCCTCGACCTGCTGGGGATTGAGGCTCATGCAATCCCCGCCAGAGAGCCCGATACGACGGTTATCCAGATTGAAGACTGAGCCGCCCTCGGAGGGGGAGAGGGCTGAAGGCGGAAGGCCGCCGGAGGCCTGCCAGCCGTGGCGGGAGACCAGGATCGTTGAACTCCGACGCGGCGACATCGTGCGAAGATCCGTGGCGGCTGGGCGTCGATTGAAGTGGGGCTGGACGGTGGGTTCGTTGTGCGTCACGCGAAGGTTCAGAGGACCAGCGGATGCGAGATCCGC
>CAZPIO010000100.1:0-28229 GCA_964586235.1 uncultured Planctomycetales bacterium | reverse complement strand
TTTTCTTCAATACCGCGGCAACGGAACGTCTTGTACCGGGAGCATAGACAGCAGCGGCCTGGGCACGCAGTTCAACGGTTGGCTGCCCGGCCTCGATGGGACCAACGCAGGGGAGGCATGGGCGGTCAGTCGCGATGGGACGAAGGTCTTCGGTGTCTCGCCGGTGCTGGGCGGGAGAACCGGAGTCTGGCCGTACATGATGGTAGTTGTGCCCAACACCGACCCCCTTACGGGAGGAATTCCCACCCAAACGGCGATTTACGAACTGCCCGCGTATCCCGACACAGCGGGAAGCGCGAGCAATGCCCGCCCGTACGGCTGCAGCGCGGATGGCGCATGGGCCTGTGGCATGAACTATCGCGGCACGGAGCGTGCGGTCCTTTGGGATCTGCGCGATGCCGAGCCGGCCAACTGGAAGGTGTATGACCTGACCTCCTACCTGGCAGCCGGCGGGAACCTGGGGCCGTTCTCCAGGTTGCACCGCGCTTATAGCGTTGCGGCCAACGACAACGAAGTGGTGGTCAGTGGTATTGGCGTTGTGTCGCGGGTGGACGTGGCACCGTTCAAGGTTGGAATCGGGGATATCTTTATCCTGACGGTTGGCACGGCTCCGAATCAGACCACAATTTCATACGCTGCGGCAGCGGCGTCGGTTGCGGATGTAACTGCCGGCCTGGCAGCCGCATGGAATGCTTCAACCAGCCCGCTCTGCACTCCTTTCACTGCAACGGCCAGTCCGACGTTCTTGACGCTCACCCCCGATGTTCCGGGCACACCGTTTCCTCTCATCGTCCCGAGTACCGACGACGAGGATGGGTCCAATGATCAGTCGCTCGTGATCAGTCAGACCAGCGGCTGGACTCTGACGATTCCGCTTGCCGACTTCCCGCTGCCTGAGACCGGCGCCTGCTGCGTGATCGGCTCCTGCAACAACGATAGGTTCGCAGCGGACTGCCCGGACATCTCGGGGCAGCAGCGGTGGACGGCGAACTATCTGTGTGCAAACGCGGGTTGCCCCGGCGCCTGCTGTGATCCGATGACGGGTGCCTGCTCCGATTTCGTGGAGTCCGCGACCTGCACCGACGGGGGCGGGGTGCCCCGCAGCGCCAGTTCGGTGTGCGCGGCTGGTACCTGCCTCGGCTCGTGCTGCAAGACGGACGGGACGTGCGAGGAAGAGCCGCCCGATTATTGCACATCGATTGACGGCCAGAAGGGCGCGCTGGGCAGCGTCTGCGAGGCCTCGACGTGCCTGGGTGCCTGCTGCGTGGCGCCGGGGCAGTGCGAGCTGATGAACTTCGGCGCCTGCCCGGATCTCAAATTCAAGGGCATCGGTACGATCTGCGAAGAGGGCATCACCTGCCCCTGCAGCGTTCCGTTTGCCGATGCGGATGGCGACGGCGATGTTGACCAGGACGACTTTGCCGTGCTCCAGGGCTGCTTTACGGGCGATCTGGCCAGTCCGCCGGCCCTCACGGGTCAATGCGACTGCCTGGACCGCGTTACAGACGATAAAATCACCGGCGACGATTATGCGGAGTTCGAGAAGTGCGCCACCGGTCCGGGGATTACGTGGACTGGTGCCCAGACTCCGTTGTGCGTCCCCGGCGACGGATCACTGCCCTGACGGACCGAGGCCGCAGCCGTGGGCCGATGACCCGCTGCCCGAGTCGCGGGAGCACCGGGCAGTTGCCGTGAGACTGTGATGTGACAAACGTCGCCGCCCTGTGTCTTGAGGCGGGCGCCGACGAGTGATCTGCACGGGCAAGCATCGCTTGCCCGTGCGTGTTTAGCGTGCCGGGCAGGGACCGCTCGGCCCGGAGTCCGTTCCGGGCCACCTTGCTTGGCGGAATCCCTTCCGCATTCCGCACGAATGAGGATCGGAATCCTCGACCCCGAGGACCCCAGAAGGGATTCTGGGGCCAGCGAACGAGTGATCTGCACGGGTGAGCATCGCTTGCCCGTGCTTTTTTTGTGGGTGTCCTCGCCTTGCGGCAGGCCCTCGAACGCCAGCCCGATGAAGCGAGGAAGTGCGGGTTGACGCTGCTGTCCACCGACGATCATGGAACCAGCAGGAATGGTGATGGAGTCTCCGGAATCTCGATTGTCTCACCGATGCGCGGCGGACGGATGCGGATGAACCGCGCCTTGTCCTTGTCCCACACGAGAAACTGATAGAGGTCATCATCAAGATCGTGGTCGAATTCAAGGAGGACCTTCCGGATGCCGTCGGCCTCAACCTCCAACGGTATGGCCGTAAACGCGCTGGTTCGATAGTGTACTTCACCGGTCTTCGGCTGCCGCCCGGTGCGAAACAGGCTCTCGAATCGCTGGTCGCCGAACGGCGTACCGCGTGCCGTCAAGGTCATTCGGCGGCCGTCCTCCCGATGCCACTCCAGTCCGCGCCGACCCATCTGCATCATGTGGATACAGGTCCCGTCGTCATCGTGGACGACCGCCCACGTGGCCATCATGGTGACGGCCAGAAGGCTCGTCGGGCTGTTGAGCACGAAAACGTGGCGGGGAGCCGGGCGCTGGCGGTCGATATCCGCCGCGGCGATGAATTCACGGTCATATCCGCCCATCCTGGAGAAGCCCCATCCCCGCGCCCAGGTACCCGGCAGGGGAAGGATGATTCCGCGAACAACGAGCACCGCCGCGAGCACCAGGGCGGCCAGGTCGCGCCTCGCGAGAAGCCCTCGCCAGGAGCCGAGCTGATGCAGGAACAGGCCGATCAGCAGGGAGCTTCCGATGGAGGCGTTCAACAGAAGGCGGTCGGAGGGATCAGCCCCGGCCTCAGGCAACAGGGAAAAGACGATCAGGCCGATGCCCAGGCCGATCGCCGGCGTCCAGGCCATCCTGCGGACCATGATCCACAGAACGACGACCAGAACCACCACCGAGACCGCCAGCACCCACCACATGTGCTGCGGAAGACCCGAGACGGCGTCGGCGCTGACCCCGAACAGGAGACTTATCAGGGCCAGCGGCCCCATGGCGGCCAGTCTGACAAAGAATTGCCCCGGGCTCCGCCAAGGCGTCGGGTAAAGCAGCGAACGCGTGCCATAACCGGCGATGGCATACCCGGCGAAGTAAACGCAGGTACACGCGAGCACGACCCACAGGGCCGGTGACTTCAGCATCGCCGAAAGCCGGGCTCGCAGCGACAGGGGGCCCTCCGTCCTCGGATACAGAAACGCCTGAAGAGCGGCCAGGGGCAGCCCGATGATGCCGGACTCCTTCGAGCCGCAGGCCAGCAGCAAACACGCGGCGGCGACCACGGTTTTGACTGCTCGCGGCCGGTGCCGGTTCGAGTGAAGGGTCACCAGCATCGCCACCAGGAACACCGCCGCCAGCAGCGTGTTGCGGTTCGCGATCCAGCCGATTGGAAGCGTGTTCACGTCATTGAACGCGGCGAAGGCCAGGGCCCACAGAACCGCTCCATCCGGCAGTTCCAGGCTGCGAAACAGGCGGTGGACGAGCACCAGCAGGACGGCGAACAGGGCGATACTGGTCAGGTGGTAGCCGGGTGCCCATTGGCCATACAGCCGATGGTCGAGCGCGATGCTCAGGCTGGTAACCGGGCGGAAGAAACGGATCTTGAAGTCGGGATCCGTCCACCAGGGATAGAAACCCCACTTGTAGAGCGGATGGCCGGCCGACGGACGCGTGCCGAAGTCAAACAGGCTCCAGGTTCTCCCCGGGTCATGCGATGCGACCGTCCCGAGCATGAATTGGTGGATGAAATCGTCATAAATGAACCCCCATCGCAGCGAGGGCAGATGGGCAGCGACACCGATGAGAATCAGCGAAAACGCGATCAGGCGGGTCCTCCGGCTGGCAGCCGTGGCGGAGGGGGGCGTGCCCGGCCGGCCCGGCGTGATGCCGGAATCTGTCCGGGTCCCGGTTGCCGATGGCTTCTCCATCATGCCTTCAGAACGCCTCAAGCGACCGCCGGTGCATCCTGTTCACGGGTCATGCCGATCTTCTTCGCAGGCTGGCCGGCCCAGAACTCATAGGGCCCCACGATGGTGTTGGGCAGCACCAGCGACCGGGCCCCGATGACGCAGCCCTTGCCCAGCCGTACGCCCGCCAGAATCGAGGCCTCTCCGCCAATCAGGACATCATCCTCGATGACCGTCCGCCGGATGGTGACCTTGTCGGCCTCCTGTATGTGCCCGACGATCCGGGTCCCATACCCGATGATCACATTCCGCCCGATCTCGACGAGAGATGGATCGATGACCTCAGGCTCCGTGGCGTAGCAGGATCTCGATTTCGGGCCGAAAGTCCGACTCACCAGCCAGCAAAACGGTGGAAGGTTGGCGATGTGGAAGACGAGAAAGCCGGGAAACGGTGCCTGGTACCGGGCTTTGGTCAGCACTCCGAGAAGGCTGGCCCAGATGAGTTGCCGGTTCGGCCACCCCGGCTTGCTGGTCGAGTAGGTGCCTTCCTTCGGCGTGGGAATCGGGAGTCTGACCAGGACGAGTTCCAGCACGTAGACAACGTTGAACAGCAGGGCCCATTGCGCGGCCCGTTTTGCCCACAGCATGGCCACGCCCAGTCCGTCGGAGAATGGGTTTCCCGAAGGCCACAGGTGCAGCGCGGTGAACGCGGCGGTGGTTAGGCCCAGCGCCGTGCTCCACAGCGTCAACCGGACCCAGAGGTCCAGCAGCAGGAATCCCCACATGGCCGCCCGCATGTCAAAGGGTCTGGCCGGCCTGGGTTCGGCCGGCGTATCGTCGCGAGCCTCCGAGGACGCGGGTGTACTGGCGGATTCCACGGTCGTGACCTCCCGTTTTCGGCGGCAGTCGCATCGCACGAGCCGGAGTGCCGGCATCGCGGCGGGCATGAGCCGTGCCTTGATTATTCGATGTAACCCAGTTCCTGCAAGTGTCGCTCGATGGCCTGGCGCTGGTCGGCCGTGATGTCGATCATCTCCATCGGCTCGTGCCCCTTGCCGGGGAGCATGCTCTCGGCGACACGGCGCAGTTCGGCGCAGCGGGCCGGTTCGACGTCGGCGAGGTTGTGCGTTTCGCCGGAGTCGGTCTGCAGATCGTACAGTTCCTGAGGCATTTCAGGGTTGCTGGGCCCGTAAGTGTACTTGTACCGCTCGGTACGAACGCCGCGCAGTTCGAGATCGCCCGGCAGACCCGTCAGCGACAGGTAGGCGGGCAGGGGGTCCCAGGGCCTGCCCTCGATCAGCGGCTTGAAGGATCGCCCGTCGATGTCACCCAGGCGCTCCTGGTCGATGCCCAGCAGGTCGAGAACGGTGGGCAGGATGTCCGGCTGTCGGACCATGCGGTCAAAGACGCGGCCGCGCGGCAGCCCGGCCGGCGCGCGGATGACCAGCGGCACCCGCACCAGGAAATCGTAAAGCGCGATGATGTGGCCTTCCCGCATGTTGCGCTTGTACGAACTGGCCCACATGCGCATGTGCATGTCCAGAAGCTCATCGCTGCCGACGGAGTCCACGAAGCGGCGAACCTTGGACCTCGCCCGGTTCTCATCCAGCAGCCCCCGCCGCTTCATGAGCGCCGTCAGCTTCACCGGCGAGCCGAGCTTGAGGAAGTCCTGCACGAAGACGAAAGGCGTGAGCCGCAGCAAGCGAAGCCGGTCGCGAAAACGCTGCCAGCGCCCGTAAGCGGGTCGTTCGGCGATCTCGCGCAGGCGCAGATCGCGCATCAGCGGCACGCACTGCCCGTAGAGCTGCTGGAGCACGCTGGGGCCCGCCCAGCGGGCCAGGCTGAACGGCACCATGCCGTTCGCCTCGTCGACCCGCAGGAGCTTGCGCGAATAGTCAACCGCCGTCCCCGGCCGATAGGCCTCGCTCTCGGTCTTCTCGCCGTGATCGCCGGTGAACACGATGACCGTGTCGTCGCCCGCTGCTGCGAAGACGCGGCCGAGCTGGGCGTCGAGGCTGGAGACGGCGCGATCGTAATCGGTGGCCCCGAACTCATGCCGGCCGAACTCGGGCAGGACCTGTCGCCGCGGATGCAGTTCCCACAAGTGCAGCACGAGCAGCCAGGGTTCGCGATAATAGCCGCTGCGGATTCGCCCGAGCAGAAGGTTGCCCCACTCCGTGTGGAGGTAATCGCACGGAGCCCGATAGGTATAAGAATCGAACGCACGATCCAGCCCCATCTCCGGAAGCATCGGGCCCGTCATCTCGGCGTAACAGTGATAGCCCTCTTCGCTCAGGACATGGGTCAGGATAGGGATCTGATCGCTGAGGCGATACCCCCAGACAAGGTGGACCCCGTGCCGGGGGCTGTACAGGCCGGTGAGCAGGGTGGCAAAACTCGGGGTCGTGCAGCTCTTCTCAGTGATGGTGTCCGGGAAGCACACGCCTTCGCGGCCGAGCCGATCGATGTTCGGCGTCCTGGCGGACCGTCGGGGACCGAGCCAGCGGTCCGAGCGGGCACAGTCGGCGACCACCACCAGGATGTTCGGGCGTTTGCCGGTCATGCTGATTGCCTGATCCTGCCTTCAGACGCGTCGAAACGCGCCAAATCCGCAGTTGTATCGAGTTCGCGATACCATTCTCGCATCCGCCACATGCCCTCAGCAAATCGAGTCTTGTGCTGCCAGCCCAGTTCCCGGTTCAGCGGCGTTGAGTCGACCTCCTGGTCGGTGCTCATGAGATCGACCATGGCCCGGGTAAACCGCGGCTCGCACCCGGGCAGTTTGGCGATCAGGTCCGCCCCCCACGCCGCCATAAACGCCAGCCGTGCTGGGACATGCCGCGCGGGGCGGGGCATCTGCAGGGCGTCGGCCGTGGCGTTCAGGAAGTCCACCTGGGTGACCGCCTCGTCGCTGGCAACGTCATACACCCGGCCGTGGGCCTTGGGGTGAAGGGCGGCCAGCACCACCGCCTGGGCGGCCTCATCAATGTATGCGGTCGAGATACGATTGTCGCCCCGGCCGACCACGAAAAGACGCCCCCGCTCCAGCAGGCGGGCGAAATTGCGAACCAGGACCCTGTTTCCCGGCCCATATACGAAAACGGGGCGAACGATCGCCCAGGAACACCCCGCCCGCTCACATTCCGTCCGCACCAGTCCCTCGGCCGCAATCTTAGCGCGTCCGTAGAGATTATGCCGCACCGGGGCTGCGGGCGTCCTGTCCGCACAGATGGGCCCGTCGGCCGCGGCCCGCTTGGAGTACACCGCCGCCGAACTGATGTACACGAAACGCGTCGGCCTCAAGGGCAACGCGGCGGCCAGCAGGCGCCTTGTGCCTTCGATGGTGGTCTTCACGAAATCCTGCCACTTGCCGGTCATCTCGACTCTGGCGGCGCAGTGGAACACGACGTCGCCGGGCTTGACCAGGTCCTGGCAGGCTCGGGGGTCGGTCAAATCACCGCGAATCGGCTCCGCCCCGAGGGATCGCATTCGGGCGTCGTCTTCGGGGCGGCGTACCAGAACCCGCACGGATTGCGCCTCGGGCGCCAGCAGGCGGATGATCGCCTGCCCAAGGAACCCAGTGCCACCGGTGATCGCTGCCTGCATCAACCAGCCCCTCTTGGACGCCGCGGAATCCACCTCGGGACTCGACCGAGGTAGTCAGTATAACTGTCTCCGAAGCGTTTGCGAAGCAGGGGCTCCTCTAACAGCGTGACTTGAAGGTGGGCGACCACGGCCGCCACAATGAACAGGAGGAAGATGCCCGTCGAGGAGAAGGCCAGTGCCTCTGCCAGGAGCATGCACACGGCGCTGCCGGCGATGGGGTTGCGGACCCACCGGTAGATTCCGGAGGCCACGAACTCACGCGGCGGGTCGAACTCGACATGGCCCCCGCGGCCCCGGCTGGTCAGCAGGCGCGAGGACGCGATGTAGGCGGCCAGAAGCAGAACGAACAGGACGATACCTGCCGCGCGCACAACCTGGCCCGCTTCCACGTGCAGCCAGGGCGCGTGGATGTCGACACGGTAAGCCAGCCACGGCAGAACAACCAGTAGAAACGTCAGGAAAAAGAGAGTGTAGAACGCGTAGCGTGCGGTCACCGGGAGGCGTTCCACCAGAGCCGACACCCTCCTGGCAGGTCCTGGCGGGTCCGTGTGGCCGCTGCGTCCCGGCATTTCACCACCGTACCGCGAAACCGGCCGTCATCCACTTGCTGGACTCCACCGAATCCAGCAGAACGGTCTGGCCCGGCTTGATCTCTCCGGAACGAACCATCTCGTCAAAGTGAAGCAGAAGCGATGTGCCGCCGCAGTAGCCCGTGTGGCCAGCACGGAACCTGGCCTGGTCCCGGCTGATCTTGAAGTACTCCGTGAAGAGATCGATGTTGTCCTCGTAGAGTTGCTTGGTGGGGATCGACGCGACAATGGCGTCGACCTTGTGGGGGTCGATCCCCAAGGCCTGGGTCATCCGCACCAGGCCGTCAAACAAGAGCCGTCCGGCGCTGCGGTTGACCGCCGAGAAATCCTGGTCGAGATGGTGCGAGCCGAACTCGTAGATGTCCAGAATCTGGTGTTCACTGTCGACCAGGTCGGCTACGCCGGCGCCGGCGGTCATGCCGGCCGGCATTCCGCCACCCACTGACTCGATGTAGGTCCCGAGGAGTTCGTGCTGCACGTGGTTAGTCCCCGGCTCGACGGCCTGCAGAAGGGCCGCGCCGCTGCCGTCAGCGAGAATGTACCGCAGGGAAGCCTGTTTCTTGTTGATCTTGCTCTGGTTGTAGTAGCAGTCGCGCAGGTAGACGCTCGACAACTGCGAATAGGCGACCAGCGCGTTCTTGTATCGACCGCATCGCAGGGCATCGAAGGCGACCTGCATGCATTTGCCCACCCCGGCGCAGTTGGAGTGGATCTCCATCTCCGCGCATTGCTTGATCCCCAGCCGCTCCTGGAGGAGAACAGAGGTCGGCGGCGTGGAGCAGTCGTAGTTGGGGGCCGACAGCAGGAGCAGTTCAACGTCCTCCGGTCGTTTGCCCGCCACCTCGAGTGCCCGACGGGCCGCCTCCTCGGCCAGCGACGCCACGGTGTGCGTCAGCTTATGGGTCTGGGGATCGATGGCGAAGTGCCGGTATTCGACGCCGCTCGAGGCGAGCATGCGCGAGGCGACATTCTTGACGTACGACCTGACGTTATCCGGGGCCTTGTCCAGGGGACCGAGGATCTCGTCAAGCCGATCGTTTGGGATGGGATCGCCCGGAAGGAACGAACCCGTACCCGATATGCAGACGCGGTGGAACTCTGCGCTCACGTATTGTTCTCTTTCACTAGTGGTCTGACTATGCTACCTTACTGGCCTTGGTAGTCAGCCGTTATAGTAAAGACGCGTATATTGTCCGAATGATCCGCACCTGTCAACCTGCCTTCAAGATTCGTGGCTGGGGCGCCTTGGAGGCATGACAGGGCGGAGGACCGCCGGCGCGGCGGTCGCTGGACCCTATCTGTTGCGTCCCGGGCGGGGCAGGGGGCCAAGGGTAGCAGCGAGATGCCGGGGTCCCGGACCTGTCGGGGTCGCTCGCAGGTCCGCCTTGGCAGAGGATAAATGATGCTTAAATGGATTATTCGGCTGCTCCTGGTCGGCCTCCTGGGCCTCGGGGTGTGGGCCGGATGGCGATATTTCAGACCGGTCGAGTCGATGATGGTCCAGACCTGTCCGGTCAGTCAGGGGCCGCTCTCGCTTACCGTGACGGCCACCGGCAAGCTGGCTCCGACAACCCAGGTGCTGGTCGGGTGCGAGGTCTCGGGCACCGTGGGCGAGATTCACGTGGGCCATAACGACGCCGTCAAGAAGGGTCAATTGATTGCTCGATTGAAGCCCGAACTCCTCCGCGCCGAGCACGAACAGGCTAACGCTGAGCTTGCCCGAGCACAGGCTGCTCTCAAACAGCTCGAAGTCCAGGAAGCCGAGGGAAAACGGCGGTTCGAGCGGGTGGAGAGGCTCAAAGCCCAAAACGCCGCACCAGACGAGGAATACAAGACCCTCAAGGCTGCGTGGGAAGCGGCCGCGGCCAGTGCCGAGGCCGGTCGGGCGGCCGTGAAAGGTGCTCAGAATGCCGTCGATCTGACGAAATATCGTCTTGGAAAGACTGAGATTACGTCACCGATCGACGGGATCGTCCTCGATCGTCGTGTGGATGTGGGACAGACAGTCGCGGCTACGCTCATGACCCCCGAACTTTTTGTCCTGGCCGAGGATCTATCGAAAATGGACCTCCTCGCCGACGCCAGCGAGGCGGACATCGGCTATATCTGCGCAGGGCAGCGGGCGACCTTCACCGTAAACGCTTACCGGGATCGTGAGTTCGAGGGGGTCGTTCGCCAGATCCGCAACCAGCCGCACAGTGTCGGCAATGTGGTGACGTACACCGTCGTGATCGAAGTAGCAAACAACGATCTTCTTCTTCGGCCGGGCATGCCAGCGGACATCAGCATTGAGGTTGTCCGATTGGACCAGACGCTGAAGATTGCGAACGCCGCCCTGAGGTTCCGGCCCCCTTTGCCTCCGGATGAGGTAAGAAAAGCCCTGGATCAGGCGCAGTGGCCGCCGGCTCCCACCCCGATTCCCGTGGCCGGTGATCCGAAGGCAACCAGCAAGTCCGGTGAAGTCAGCATCGCGCCGCCGCCCATCAGACCGACCAAGGCGACGCTCTGGCGGTTTGCCGTGAACGCATGGACGCCTGTCCCCGTCTGGACGGGATACACGGATAACCGCGAGACCGTGCTGTTCGCCGTTCCCGGTGTGGAGCAGGGGCGTGAATTCGCAAGCGAGGTGGTAATGTCCTCCGGTGGAAGAGGACCCAGTCAGTTCGAGCAGGCCATCCTGATGACCCAGCCGGAGAACCGGCGGTTCTGACCGCTCCAAACATGAAGCCGATTGTCCATCTGGTTGATATCAACAAGGTCTATGACATGGGCGAGGTTCAGGTTCACGCCCTGCACCACGTGAATCTGACCATCCGTGAGGGGGAATTCACGGCCATCATGGGGGCCAGCGGCTCGGGCAAGAGCACCATGCTCAACGTGCTTGGATGTCTTGACGAACCCACCAGCGGGACATACATCCTCGACGGCCAGGCCGTCAACGACCTGTCCGAGGAAGAACTGGCCCGATGCCGGCGAACCAAGTTGGGCTTCGTCTTCCAGAACTTCAACCTGCTCCACCGCAGCACGGCCCTGGAGAACATCGAGTTGCCGCTGGTCTATCTCGGCGTGGGCCTGCGGGAGCGCTATCGGCGGGCCGAGGCAGTGCTCGAGATCGTCGGTCTTGCCGACCGGATGAACCACATGCCCTGGCAGCTTTCAGGGGGCCAGCAGCAGCGGGTTGCCCTGGCCAGGGCCCTGGTGAGCCGGCCTCGCCTGCTCCTGGCCGACGAACCGACGGGCAATCTCGACTCCAAGACCGCCGCTGAGGTGCTGGACCTCATCGCCAGACTGCACCGGGAGGAGAACCTGACGGTCGTGCTCGTGACCCACGATGCGGAGATCGCCTCACTCGCTCATCGAGTGGTGATGTTGCACGACGGGCAGGTTGCCCACGATCAGCCTTCGCCCCTGCATGGCGGACCTCCGATACCACCCATTAAGTCGCTGAGCTCGATCGTCGACAGCGGCCTGCTCGCGGCAACCGAGGGGAGGCAGGCCAAGTGAATCCGGTTGTCTGGCTGGAAGGGTTCCGCATTGCGTTCCGCGAGATGCGACGGCATCGGACGCGCAGCATGCTGACGATGCTCGGCGTGGTGATCGGCGTCGCCGCAATCATCGCGGTCGTTTCGATCAGCCAGGGGGCCAAGAACAGCATTCAGGGGCAGATCGCCAAGGTCGGCAGCAACATGATCCTGGTTGTCCCCGGTTCGACCAGTCAGGGGGGCGTCCACGGCGGGACGGGCTCCGCCAGGACTCTCACGGCCGAAGACGCCGATGCCGTCCAGCGGGAATGTCCGGCCGTGGCTTATGCGGCCCCGGTCATACGGCTTGTCTGCCAGGTTGTCAGCGAACTGGGCAACTGGGCCACACCCATCAGCGGCACGACGTCCGATTACCTTATGGTTCGCTCCTGGGGCGTCGAATCGGGCCGTCCCCTTGAGCCCCGAGATGTGGTCAGCGCCGCCAAAGTCTGTCTCATCGGCAAGACGACGGCAAATCGGCTGTTCGGCCAGGAAGACCCGGTCGGCCAGCGAGTGCGAGTCAAAGGGACGCCGATGACAATCGTCGGTCTGCTCCAGGAGAAGGGCCAGAACCCGCTTGGGTACGACGAGGATGACTCGATCATCATTCCGCTGACGACCTGTTTCCGTCACCTGACCGGCGACAACCATGTTCACGCGCTGGTGGCCTCGGCGGCCAGCGAGGCACAGATCCCCCTGGCCATCAATCAGCTCACAAGCGTCCTGCGTCACCGGCACCAGCTACGCGACACCGACCTGGACGATTTCACGGTCAAATCGATCTCCGAAGCGGCCAAGACGGCCGAGACGGCCTCGAACATCATGACCGGACTCCTGGTCAGCATCGCGGGGATCAGCTTGCTCGTCGGTGGCATTGGCATCATGAACATCATGCTTGTCACCGTCATGGAACGGACCCGGGAGATCGGTGTTCGCATGGCACTCGGCGCAGCCCGCCGCATGATCATGCACCAGTTCATGATCGAGGCCGGGACCCTGGCCGGGGTAGGGGGCGTCCTGGGCACTATCCTCGGCATGATTGGAAGCAGCTTGATCTCCAGGAAGACGGGCATCCCCGCCCTGATGCCGGCCTGGCTGGTCGTGTTGCCGATGGTGTTCGCGGTCGTCGTGGGCATGGTGTTCGGGCTTCTGCCGGCTCGGAGAGCCTCGCGACTCAATCCCGTCGAATCACTGCGCCACGAGTAAACGACGCCGAAAAGACAGGCCGCTCAGCCGGGTTTACCCGAAGGATTTGTTGAAACGCCGATCTTGTTGTTGCACAGCCTTGGCCGGGAAACGCCACTTCCGTCGGCGCGGGCTACCGCAGGCATGGCAGTTCGGGATGGGGGTGCCGTTTGTCGGGGACGCGAGGCCCGAGCGATCGCGGATTCTCAGAAGCGGCGGTTGTCGGGTGGCTCGCCGATCGGGGTCAGCATGACCTCATGATACTGCCCGGATGCGTCCTTCTCCAGGAGAATCTCGCATTCAATGTCGCCGATAAGCTCCTTCGCCGTTAGGTATTTCTCGCGGTCATTGTCCGCAGGGGTGTGGAGAGGGGGTTCCGTGGTGATGGCGACCATTTCAATTCCTCCGAACTGATGTTCTGCCCGTCACCCTGTAAGGTGATGCGGCTGCCGGGGCGACGCGCGTCCGCTACGTCGGCCTCTGAAGGGCCTGCGATTGGTGGTTCGCGGGCCTCTCTGTCTATACCAATTCGGTCACCTTCAAGAACCAGCGCCGAGGCGCCGGGTGGTGTTCAGGAATCGCCAAAGTGTAACATCGGACATCAAGCAACCCGTCCTTAAGTATACCGCCACCTTGCCCAAAAGACAAGAAAATAGAAAGCCTCTTGTCCATTCCGAGTTCGTGGTACATGCGGCAGGGAGACGGTGCGCTTCTTTCAGAACTGCGACCGTGACGGAGCGGGCCCCCTGTAGTACCGACCACTTCGCGGACGGGCCCCTCGCTTGCGGTCGCCACGTCGACCAGGTTCGGGGTTTTGAAGGAGCCGCCCAGAGTGTCATGGACCCGCCCATCCCCGCCGGGCAGCGGTTGGCACCGAAGACGCTCAGACCTCTCCAGGGAGTCCCACGACCGGTAATGCCGCAGGTGCCGATCGCCTGCGTGGCGGCTTTGACAGACCGCTTGGCAGGGTTTCAGGCCGCTTCGGGGACAGCCCTGACCAGGTGAGATGAACTGATCGGCTCGGCGTTGGCGGTGAACGATTTCGGTCCTGTTCCTGTCATGCCTGTTCCAAAACGCCGATGCTCGCGACTCGGGCAGCCGGATCGACGTGTTCGCCGCCAGCCTGATCGCATTGGGCTTAGGCTTTGGGGAACGAGCGTGTTTCGAAGCCGAAGACGCCGTGGTGCGGGAGCCGGTCCAGGTTGGGTTCTAAGCTCTTTTGTTATAAAATGTTGCGGTCTGCTACCCTGAGCATCGAACCGGCAGCAGGGGGGCGATGGCATCCGGCCGAGGTACGTGATTCGAGCAGTCGCGAACACCTCGCTATCCTGGCTTGCATTTCATATGAAACAATGTAAACTTACGGGGCTACGGTATTTGCAGAGACTTACGACGCTGAGGATGGCCCAGATGAAGGACAAGATCCACCCCAACTACGTGGAATGCACGGTGACCTGCGGTTGCGGGCACTCGTTCAAGACCCGGTCGACCAAACCGGAGTTGAAGGTTGAAATCTGCTCGAACTGCCACCCGTTCTTTACGGGGCAGGAGAAGTTCCTGGACAGTGCCGGCCGTGTCGAGCGGTTCACGAAGAAGTTCGGGGGCAAGTACTTTGCCGAGAAGCCGGCAAAGGGCAAAGCCAAGGCCAAGGCTTAGGGGCGCACATTGCCGACGGCGACCGCGGCCGTAAGGCGGCTGTTGCCCGGCAAGCGTGCGGCTCGCTTGGCGCTGATACAGACTGGTCCACCTCGGATTGGCAGCGAAAGCAAGTCGCGATCAATCCGAGGTGGTCCTGTTTTACGGCCGTCGCGTCCGCGGCCGGATGAGAGCTGCTCATGGTTGCACAATCAGCGGGTGATGCTGATCCCGTCCTGCGGAAGCTCGAGGAGCTTCGTAGCCGGTATGAGGCGATTGCCGAAGAGATGAACCGGCCCGAGGTGGCCGGCGACGCGCATCGCATCGTCCGGTTGAACAAAGAGCACGGCAAGCTGCGACGGATCATGGAGCCGTACGAATCCTACCGCCGGGCGCAGATGGAAATCGAGCAGAGCCGGGCGATTCTGAACGATCCTGCGGCTGATCCCGAGCTGAAAGCCCTGGCCGAGGAGGAACTCGCGTTGGGCCAGGCGAACGCCGCCGGCCTGATGGAATCACTCAAAGCCGCTCTGGTGACCGGCGACGATGCCGCGATCAGCTCGGTTATCCTGGAGATCCGCGCCGGCACCGGTGGCGAGGAGGCCGCCCTGTTCGCCGGCAACCTTCGCGACATGTACCAGCGTTACTGTGACCGCCAGGGCTTCAGCGTCGAGGTCATGGACGCCTCGCCTTCGGACCTGGGCGGCTTCAAGGAAATCATCCTGAATATCAAAGGTGAAGCGGTTTACCAGCACCTGGGCTACGAAGGTGGCGGGCACCGCGTCCAGCGCGTGCCGATCACCGAGGCCCAGGGGCGGATACACACCTCGGCCGCGACCGTCGCGGTGCTGGCGGAACCGGAGGATGTCGAGATCGAGATCGACTGGGAGAAGGACGTCGTCGAGCATGTCAGCCGGGCCGGCGGACCGGGCGGCCAGAACGTCAACAAGGTCTCGTCGGCGATTCGTCTCGAACATCTTCCGACTGGCATCACCGTGTCCATGAGAGATGAGAAAAGCCAGCACAAGAACCGGGCCAAGGCCCGGCGCGTGCTGATGTCACGTCTCTACGACCAGATGATACAGTCCCAGCGGTCACAGCGGGATGCCAGTCGCCGGAGCATGATCGGCTCGGGTGACCGCAGTGAACGCATCCGCACTTACAACTTCCCGCAGAACCGCTGCACCGACCATCGCATCGGGCTGGACCTCTACTGCCTTGACCGTATCATGGATGGCGAGCTGGATGACCTCGTGGCCGCTCTCCAGAAGTACGATCTCGACCAGCGGCTCAAGAACCTCTGACGGGGACATGCCCGGCGTGCTTGTAACCGAAGGTGACTGATGGATATTCTTCCGGCGATCGACCTTCGCGGCGGTAAGTGTGTTCGCCTGCTGCAGGGCGACTACTCTCAGCAGATCGACTATTCCGGGGACCCGGTGGAGGTGGCCCGGCAGTTCGAGGCGGCCGAGGCCAGGTGGCTGCACCTGGTTGACCTGGACGGGGCCAAGGAAGGCCGGCCGTGCAACCTGCCCACCATCCGGCGGATTCTCGCAGCGACAAGGCTGAAAGTGGAGGTCGGCGGGGGGCTGCGCGAGGCGGAGTCGATCGAGCAACTGCTCGATGCCGGCGTCGAGCGGTGCATCGTCGGGACCCAGGCACTGGTTGACTGGAACTGGTTCGCCGACCTGGTGCAGCGGCCCAAATTCGCCCATCACATCGCCCTCGGACTGGACGCCCGGAAGGGGCAACTGGCCGTCCGCGGCTGGGTCGAAGAGACGGCAGAGACGGCCGTGCAGGTCGCGCGGAAGGCGGCGGGTCTGCCGGTCGCGGCGATCATCTACACCGACATCAGCAAAGACGGGATGATGCAGGGGCCGAATATCGAGGAGACGCTGGCCGTCGCACGGGCCTCGACGATTCCCGTTATTGCCTCGGGCGGCGTAACCACCCTCGAAAACATCAGGGCCCTTGCGGTGCTTCCGCTGGGCGGCATCATTGTCGGGCGGGCGATCTACGAGAAGAAGCTGGATGTGGCCGAGGCCATACGAATCGCGACCGGTGGAGAGAAACGATGAGAACCTCTGACAGACTCCGGACGTACGTGGCGGCATTGTCGGGCGTCCTGCTGCTTTGTGGGAGCCCCGTCCCTGGCAAGCAGCCGCCGGTGAGCCCCGCGCAGAACGAGCCGAACTGGAAATGGGTCCTGAGGCAGTCCGGCCTGGACATGGACAAGGATCTTCGCAACCCTCTTATGGACGGCGTCACCTCGGCCGGGCTGTTCCGCAAAGCGGACCGTCGCAAGCCGGTGGTTTTCACGCCGATCATCGCCTGGGGCCTCGAAACGCCCACGCGCGGCGGATGGTATCCGGCCGGGCCGACCGTGACCCAGATCCCGGCTGACGTGGACAAGGTCCGCCGCGAGCTTTGGTCGTATGAATTCAAGCAGCCCAAGGAGGAACTCGACAAGAGCACGTACACAGTTCCGCCGCTCAAGAGCGGGGCGGCGGAGTTCGATCCCGGCAACCAGGTGTTTGGCTTCTGGGTGAGCAATGACGGCCTCCCGAATGAGGCCGTCTACAGCCAGCCGACGCTGGTGTTCATGAAGAATGCCCGGCTGAAGAGCCAGCCGTACAAGGCGATGATCTACCCGGTCTGCGACCCCAAAGAGGGCAAGCTGATCCCCGACAGCTACCTCATCGGGTGGGAGTACTCGACCAATGATGATTTCCAGGATGTGGTCACACGGATCGACAACGTGCAGTTGCTGCCGGCCGAGCCGGTTCTGAAGGGCGTTCTGGGCGAGGGGGCCAAAGTCAGGAAGCTGGCTGGAGATTTCCAGTTCACCGAAGGCCCCGCCTGGGACGCAGAGACCAGGGCCCTGTATTTCAGCGATATTCCGAGGGCTCAGATCGTCCGCTACGCCGACGGCCGGGCCGAGGTCGCCAACGCCGCCAGCGGGCAATCCAACGGGCTCATGTTTGACAAACAGGGTATGCTGATCGCCTGTGAGCACGCCGGGCGGCGTCTGTCGCGGGCGATGCCGGGCAAACCGGGTGAGGATATCGTGTCCCGGTTCGAGGGCAAGCGGCTCAACAGCCCGAACGATCTGTGGATCGATACTGAGGGCGGCATCTACTTCACCGACCCGCGTTACGGCCAGCGCGACGATATGGAGTTGGACAAAGAGGCCGTCTACTACGTCTCGGCCGACAGGAAAATCACCCGGATCATCGATGATCTCGTCAGGCCCAACGGCATCGCTCTCTCACCCGACGGGCGGCACCTGTACGCTCTCGACAACGGGGCCGACAAGCTGTACCGCTACCCTGTTCGCGGCCCAGGCAGAATCGGAAAGGGCGAACGTATCGCTTACGTCACGCACCCGGACGGCATGACCATCGACAAGGAAGGGCGGCTTTACGTGACGGGTCGAGGCGGGGTCTGGGTGCTCGATGGCGAGGGCAAGTGGCTGGGCCTGATCGAGACGCCCGAGCAGCCGGCCAACTGCACCTTCGGTGGCGCCGGCTGGCGGACGCTCTTCATCACCGCCCGGACGTCGCTGTACGGCATTGACACGCTGACGCACGGCTGGCATGTTCACCTGGACGGCGTGCACGCGACGAAGTAGTCCCACGCAATCCTCGCGGGGCGTGCAACGAACTGCTCAATACTCGGGGTGGCCGAGTCCGCCGCGGCGGACGCCGCCATGTCTGCCACTTCAGACAACCTGCCGGCGCCCGTTACTTCGGCAGATCCTTGATCCGGTCGGCCACGGCGGCCAACGGGCCGAGGTTGTCCTCGGGCTTGTCCATGTACCAGTAGGCGGTCGCGCAGTGGTCGTCGATTCGCTCCATGACCTCGGCGCGGGTCGGGTTCTTTTCCAGTTCCTCGCGCGTGTAATACTCGTCACCCTTGCCGGCCTTCATGAACTTCAGCGTGGGATCCCGCTTCAAGGCGTCGAGCATCCCCTGGTAGCTCGGGCCGCCCATCACCTGGATGGTGACGCGGATGTCCTTGTGGAAATACACCGGGTCAGGGACGTGCAGGCGATAGAAGCCGTAGGCGTCCTTTTTCGTGGAGACGAACTGGTTGCCCTGGTACAGGTGGTCGAACAGGTTCTGGCCGTAGCCGTCGCCGATGTAGTCTTCGGTGCCGGTGCCGCAGAGCGTGGGATGCTCCTGGTCGCCGTCGAGATAGACTTTGACCTCGCCTTCACCCCACCAGAAATTGCCAGCAGCGCAGGCCGGGTGCAGGCGCACGCCCAGGTTGCAGCCCAGGAACCTCCCGCGGCCTTCGACCTTGGGCAGGATGGTCATGTCCTGGCGGACGGCGGTGTAGTTCTCGCGGCGCCAGAAGCTGTGGAAGTACAGCATACTGTCGTCGTGGCGGTCGCCGAGCGTGGCGGCGATGTCGTAGTAGATGCCGTTGTTCTCGTCGGACTCGTTGACCAGCACGACGCGGGCGCTCTTGCGGAAGGGCATGGGGATGATGCAGTTGAACGAGCGGCCCTCCGGTGAGGAGAAGCAGGCGTTCTCAAAGGCGGTCATCTGCCCGAGGCTCTGGCAGAAGAAGTCGCCGAAGGGTGCCCGGACGGCCGGGGTTTCGGCCCCGTCCCAGTACATCTCGATCTTGAGGCCGCGAAGTGCCTTGGGGCTGCGGTTCCACAGGGTGGCCCACATCCGGCGGATGGTGCCGCTCTCTGTGATGTCGGCCAGCACAAGCTGCTTGCCCTTGCCGATGGCGGTGCAGGGGGCTCCCTTGCGGCCGAACCTGGCCTTTCCGGCCTGGCCCTTTTCGCCCTTGGGATTCTCGAAGGTGTACCAGCGCGTCTGGAGCGGTGCGGCGGGCATCTCATAGAGGGTGTTCGGCGCGGACAGGGCCTGCGGTGCAGGGTCCGCTGCTTGAGTCATGGCGACGGAGAGGGCGATCAGGATTGCCGGAGCAAGCGTGCCGACGAACGCTCGGTCAGAATTGCGATGCCGATTGGCTACCTGGTTGAGCATGGTGAGAGTACACTCCTTTCAGTAGAACGCGGATGCTGCCCATGCCAACGACGAAAGGACCATGTCCATCAGGGCTGTCGAGGTCGGGTACCCTGTGGCGCGCGCTCCCCGGGCCCGAGGAACAGAAGGTCGACGTCATCGCCGTACTGCCTGGCGTCCCGCTTGGTCTCCTGGGGCCGGAGGAACACGAGCTCCCACTCGGAGCGGCCGCGGAGGAAGAGGCGGGCGACACGGCCGGCCCGCTTGTCCGTTTCATGCTCGGCTGCATTGATGCCCACGACCTGGGGGTACCACGGGCCGCCGTCGTAGACCTTCTTCGGTTCCGACCAGCGCGTGGGGTCGCTGATGTCCGGGTTGAAGGTGATGTAGGTCCCTTCCTGTGCCCAGTTCTTGTCCTTGGTGCGATTCATCAAAATCACGTACTGCTTGAGGTAGGTGTTGTAATGGATGGAGGGGCCCCAGAACGCGTCGGCGTTCTCGCGATGCCAATCGATTTTGGAGGCAAAGATGGGCGTGACGCGGCCGCCGATGCCGGGCTCTTCCCATTTGCCCTTGTGCCACTTGAAGACCTTACCCTGGGGGGCATCGCGGTCTTCGTAGCGCATGCGGGCGATGGAGATGCCCTTTTCGGCCGGGTCCTTGTGGTAAGTGCTAATGAGGAAGTAGAAATACTGGCCCTTCTCGTCGAGCAGGACGGAGAAGTCGCCGTTCCCGCCGGCGAAATACTTGTTCACCGTATCGCATTTGAGGGCGTCATCGGGGCACTGCAGGACGGTGTCCAGATCGCGCCAGTTCATGCCGTTGTCCTCGGAGACGACGGCGCCGATACGCGGGGCGGTGACCCGTTTGTCGCCGCACAGACCGCCGGGCTCGCGGTGGTACCAGCCGTAGAGCTTGCCGCCCTTGACCTTGTGCGTGGACTCGATCCAGCGGCCGCCGTTGTAGCGCTCCTCGTTGTTGTATCGCGTGCGGGTGGAGGGGCGGCTCAGTTTCTCAAGGCTCGGCCCTTCGCTGCGGTAGGGGGCACCCCAGGATGAGAACAGGTACATCGTGTCGCCGTCCCAGTGCGACGGGTTGTTGCAGTCGATGCCCCCTTCGACCTTCTGCAGCTTGGGATCGGCCACGCCCGGCAACTGGTGTGTCGGGGCATTCTTCAGGACGAAGCCGGGAGTGGCCTCGAGTGCTGCACCTGGAACGGCGGTAAACGGCAGGAGAGCGGCCACCAGACTACAGAGGATCTGTGCGTTACTCATGTGAACCTCCGTCAAGGACGTGGGATGAAAGGACACTGTTTCAGAGTGATGCTCCTTCCGCTCGACAAGGAGAACTGATCGGGATGGTACCGCAGGGAAAGATGGTTCTCAAGGGGAGTTCACTGGGCCACGATCGTGAGGCTGCTTTGCTGTCGAATGTCGGCAGAGGGTGAGCTGGCCGTTTTATGGTCATGACTTGCCCGGCTCGTTGCTGGTTCCTCCAGCGGCTGCGCGACGCCCTGCTGTTTTTACTGGGACCGTGCAGGAGGTCGCCGTGGTGTCCGCCAGGCTCAAGCCGCAGAAACCTGTCGCCAACGGCAAACGGCCTCTTGCCGCCCGACGCTGCCCCCTTGCTTCCCAACGAATCGCGGCCCCAGAAGTCTGAACCGG
Organism: uncultured Planctomycetales bacterium; assembly: GCA_964586235.1. Taxonomy (GTDB): domain Bacteria; phylum Planctomycetota; class Phycisphaerae; order UBA1845; family PWPN01; genus JAUCQB01. The sequence continues at coordinate 7,141 of CAZPIO010000100.1, read as the reverse complement.
GTGGCCGGCACCAGAGGTGAGGTCTAGACTCGATAACAGAAGGGTTCTGCGCTTTGATTGCTGTTTCGAACGAAGGGAGGCGGTCATGGGAACCGAAGCTTCATCACGAAGGTTTCCCAGCGTTTCTGGAACGCGACCATGTCCTTCTCGTCCAGAATCCTGACCAGCGTTCTGTATCCGGTCGGGTCATCCCTCGCGTTGGCGGTGAATTCCTTGTAGAACCGGGTGAGCAGGCCCTTTTCCTGAAGGTAATAGCACAAGTACCGTGACTGGGCGTAATTGGTGCCGCGGTCGCGGCGGTAGAATTCGTCATCGTCCATGGCCGTCAGCTTCTCGAAAGTGGGGAGGCTGTCCTTCTTGATCGCCTCCTGCAGGCCGGCGAGGCGCCAGTTGGTGAGGCCGCAGATGTGGCCGTTGCGATCGCCGCACTGCTCGTAGAGCGAGCCCATACCCTCGTTGAACCACGGCGGGCACTTGGGGAAATTGGCGTGCATGAAGGGATGGACGATCTCATGCACCAGCGTGCCGCCGCCGGTGGCGATATTCATGATCAGGGCCTTGTGAGCGGCCGAATAGTAACCATAGGGCGTGTCGGGCGTGTCGCCGAAAAGCTTTTTGGCGTGCTTGCGGTAACTGTTTTCGTCCTTGAAGAGCCAGATGTTGAGGATGTCCACAGGGTCGCGGGTGAAATACTCCTGCTTGAGCCGGTCGACCGCCCATTTGACGGTGTCCGTAGCCCGGCGGCGGACCGTCGCGGCCTGCTCGTCGCCGACCACCACGAACGGCGGCTGCACCACCATGGTAAACCCGGCTGGAAGCGTCTTCCTCAGGGTCATGACGTGCTGGGCGAAGTCGGCCGGAGTGAAGCCCGAACCGGCGGGCGGCTTGCCAATCTTGTCGGCCGCCAGGCGCAGGCGGATCAGGGTGGCGGAGCGATCGTCGACCTTGAGCGGCCAGAGCTTCTGGAAAAGGGACCGCTTCATCCGGGCGTACTTGCCGTCGGCCACGGCCGGCTCATGATAGATCACCTCGTCGCCCTTGGGGTCATACCCAAGGACAAGGCGGAAATGCTCGCTGGCATCAGGCCGGTCGTCGTAGTGCATGCAGACGATGGAGGGTACGCCCGCCACGAGGTCGGCGTGGATGGCCTTCCACTGGGCTTCGATCTGCTCGGCGGATTTGTCGGCGGCGATGCGGTGCCAGACATCGCCGGGAGCCAGGCCGATGTGCTTGAGGGCAGTGCTGAGCTCGCGAGTGTAGCAGCCGCGGGCCAGGGCCGGATCCACGCCTGAGGCGTTGAAGATCTGGTCCTGGCTCCACTTCTTGCCGAGCTTGGCGAGCCACATCTCGGCGCAAGCCTCGCCGCAGAAGTCGGGCTTCTGCCGGACGTGAGGGACGTCGGCGATGAGGACCTTGGCGTAGTCCCCGCGCGCAGGTGCGGCAATCAGCATCGCGGCGGCCACACAGAAGATGCCCAGAACATCTCGCATCAGGTTGTCCCCGAAGGCAGCCCCATTGTTGCCAAATGGTCTCACCCCGCCCCGGGTCCGTGACAGTTTAGGCGGCTCCTTCAGAAAGGCAGACCGGCAAGATGCCGGTCCCACACGTACCAATCGTTTGTAGGAGGGCTCTCTGAGCCCGATCCGGAGCAGAATCGCGGTCGGAGACCGCTCCTACAAGACCCCGCCTAAACTGTCACGGACCCCCCCGCCCCGCAGGGAAGACCAGGCTATTGTACCGCGCCGCTCCAGTCTTCATACTACTGACTTCTTCCTCGTCGCGCGTCTGACGGGGATATGCGGAATAGCTGAACAGCCCTCGAAGGAAGGACCTGCCATGCTGAAAACACGCGCTCGCACAGTCGTATGGTTTGGCTGGTCTGGGCAGCGCGATGATTTCTCCAAGCTGCGTGACGGATGGCCGAGAGCTCGCGCGCTCCTTCTCGCCGTGATCATGCTGCTGGCGGTTCCGGTCCGCGCCGCTGATTTCGATCAGGACGTGGTGGTTTACGGGGCAACCGCGGCGGGGGCGATGGCCGGAGTCGCGGCGGCCCAGGCCAATGCGTCGGTGATGATTCTCGAGCCGGGCAGGCACGTCGGGGGGATGGTCTCAGGCGGTCTGGGCCGCTGCGACGTGCATCGCCAGGAACACCTCATTGGCGGGCAGGCGCTCGAGTTTTTTAAACGGGTGGGGAAGCATTACGGCAAGCCCGTTGCCTGGCAATTCGAGCCGCACGTGGCCGAGGCCACGTTCAAAGCCATGATGGAGCCGGTCGGCGCCGAGGTGCGGTTCGGCCAGTTGCTGGCGAGCGTTCGGACCGAGGGGAATCGCCTGCGGGCGCTGCGGACGACCGACGGGAGCACCTACACGGCCAGGGTATTCATCGACGCCACCTATGAAGGCGACCTCATGAAGGCGGCGGGCGTCTCCTACGTCGTCGGGCGTGAAGGGCGCGATCGCTACGGCGAATCCCTCGCCGGCCGGTGCGAGTTGCTGCCCAACAACCATCAGTTCAAGGCCGCGGTTTCACCCTGGCTCGACGGCAAGCTGCTGCCGCACATCACCCCGCAGGAAAAGCTCGTACCCGTCGGGGCCGGAGACGGCAAGTTCCAGGCTTATTGCTTTCGCCTCTGCCTGACCAATCGGCCCGAAAACCGCCTGCCGATCGTCAAACCCGATGGCTACGATCCGGCACGCTACGAACTCGTGCGACGCTACATCGCTGCCTTTGGGCAGGACGAAGACGTGCCCGTCCTGTTGTATTGCGGCGGGATCCCCAACGGAAAATGCGACGCCAATAGCACCGGGCCGGTCTCGTCGGATCTGCTCGGCGCCAACCAGGAGTACCCTGAGGCGTCGCCCGAGCGACGAGCCGAGATCTGGGAGCAGCACCGCAGTTGGGCCCACGGCCTGTTGTACTTCCTGCAGAATGATCCGGCCGTGCCCGAGAAGGTCCGCGCCAGCTACTCTCAATGGGGGCTGTGCAAGGACGAGTTCGCAGACAGCGGCGGCTGGCCGCACCAGCTCTACGTGCGAGAGGCCCGGCGCATGCTCGGCGAATACGTGCTCACGCAGCACGACCTCCAGACCCACCGGCGCAAGCACGACTCGATCGGCATGGCCGGCTACAACATCGACATCCGCGAGGTGCAATGGGTTTCGGTGCGCAACACTCATTTCCCAAAGGCCGAGGATGAGGTCTTCCTCGAAGGCTACCTGAGCCAACCCGTCGAGCCGTGGGAAATCCCATATCGTGCGATGCTGCCGCGTTACTCGGAGTGCTCGAACCTGCTCGTGCCGGTTTGCATCTCCGCCTCGACGGTGGCTTACGCGTCCTTCCGCATGGAGCCCAATTACATGATCGCGGGTCATAGTGTCGGCGTGGCGGCCGCCCTGGCCGCCAAGGTCTCCAGGCCCGTTCATCACGTAAGCCTCGACCAGCTTCAGGACATCCTGAGCAGTGAGGGCCAGATCCTGCACGTCGAGAAATGACTTGCAGGCGCTGTTTCTTCGTTGGCCCGGTCTGTCAGGCCGTCGGTTCGCCTGGTTCGCTCTGAGTGTGGCCGGCGTCCTCTTGAGTCGCGAAAGCTTCGAGTTCGAGAATCGAGGGTTATTCCAATTCAGTCGGGAACGCTATACGATACACTTGATGATGGGGTGTAAGGGCGATGTCAGGACAGCAAGAAAGGGGCGGATATGAAGAATAGGATCCTGTGTGTCGCAGCGGCCATGTTGCTCGTCTCCGCCGTGCACGCCGGCCAGAGTTCCCGGTTGTGGGAAACCATCGAATGGACGTACAGCAACCCCACCTGCTCCGGGAACCCCTTCGACCTGATCGCGAGTGCCACCTTTAGCCACCCAGCCAGCGGCGAACAGATCACCACCCAGCTCTTCTATGAGGGCACCGGCAGCAACTGGAAGCTCCGTTTCACGGGCACCCGCACGGGAGCGTGGACGTTCGTGACCACCAGCGCCGACTCGGATCTGAACGGCAAGACCGACACCATTGACGTCCAGCCTAACCCCGGCAAGGCCGGGGTCACAACCAAGTATGCCGGGGGCAACCGCTGGGGCCGGCGCGGGCTGGATGAAGCCTTCGTGCCTCAATATGCGATGTACGCGGCGCCGATCCACGTTCACCAGAACCCCGGCCGGCTGGATGCCGACCTGGAGAACTTCTTTGGCGACCACGGCTTTAACGGGCTGCACACCGGTGTCATGTGCGCCTGGTTTGACATCACCAAGCAGACGTACGACGAGATTCCCTCGATGGACCCGAACCCCGACCCACGGACGTTCGCCGCCCTGGAGGTGATGATGAACAAGGCCGCGGAGGTGAACGGGATGGTGCACATCTGGGCCTGGGGCGACGAGCAGCGACGCATGACCCCGATCAAGTGGGGCATGAACGGCGCCGTGGACAAGCGCCTGCAACGTTACATCTGCGCCCGGCTGGGGCCGCTGCCCAACTGGAGCATGTGTTACGGCTTTGACCTCCAGGAATGGGTTACGGGGTCGCAGATGCAGGAGTGGCACGCCTACATGCACCAGCACATGGGCTGGGACCATTACCTGGGAGCCCGGGCCCCGGACATGACGCAGTTCTACGACGGTTTGGATTACGCCTCCTATCAGCAGTGGCGGCCGACGTACGACACGTATGTGCAAGGCATTGAGACGCTCTTTTCCGGGCAGCCGAAGTTCTTCGAGGACCGCTTCCGCGTGCGGGTGAACGTCTATCCCGAGAAGGATTACGACCTGCCGATGACCCGCCGGGGCCTGTACCACTCGACGATGGCCGGCGGCGCGGCCAACATCTGGGGCTATCTCATCGAACCTGCCCCGTCCGACGGGAGCAGCGGCGTCTACCCGAACAAGCATGAGCTGCTGACCGCATCGCGCGTGTTCCGCAATCGCTTCAAGAAGGAAATGGTCCGCCGCAACGATCTCACCGGCAGCGGTGCGGTGTGCCTGGCGGTCCCGGGATCGTTCTACATCTTTTACAAGGAGAACACCTCGTCGATCAGCATGAACCTCAGCGGCTTGAGCGCCGCCGCCCGGGCAGTGGCCATCGACGCCATCGATGACTACGAGGAGCTGCCGCTGGGCACGTACAGCCCCGGCACGCACGTCTTCAACGCTCCCCGCAGTTCGGACTGGGTGGTGGTGGTCGGCGACCCCGTGACGGGGCCGCCGGAGCTGCCGGCGAGAATCGACCTCGGCCGGATCGACGGCGAAAACCGACTCTATCGGGTGCCCAACGGCGATGGCAACACGATGGTGGTTAACCAGGGCGGCCGCAACTGCCGGGCCAACAAGACGCTGGGCACCGACGGCTACATGTACTTCAACGTGGTCGGCTCCTATGCCTACCAGGGCAGCCGTCCGGACGTGTACATTGCTGTCGAGTTCCTGGACTCAGGCACCGCCACGCTCAGACTGGACTACGACAGCGCCGGCGGGGCTTACGGTAACGGCGGCGCGGTCACGCTCACCGATAGCGGCACCTGGCGGCGGCACACCTTCCACGTGCAGGATGCCTGGTTCGGCAATCGCCAGAACAACGGCGCCGACTTCCGCATCGCCGGGCCGTCCACCAGCCGTTTCTACATCGATGTGGTGGAGGTGATAACGGATCCCGGGCCGCCCCCGCCGGCGAGCAACCCCAACCCCGGACACGGCGCCACCGGGGTCAGCCGCGACGCGGTGCTGAGCTGGTACGCGTCGCTGGCCACTTCCTACGATGTTTACTTCGGCCCGCAGGGAGCGGCCGAGTTTCGGGGCAACCAGCCGGGTTCGTCCTACGCCCCCGGACCGCTCTTGTGGCTCACCACCTACGAGTGGAGCATCGTTTGCCGAAACGATTTCGGCGACACCGCAGGGCCTGTCTGGGTTTTCATGACCGCGCCGGCGCCGCTCGACCTCGACGGTGACGGCGACGTGGACCTCTCTGATTTCGGACTGTTCCAGGTCTGTCTGTCCGGCACCGGAATCAGCTATCCGGCAGGCTGCCAAGCCGCGGATGCGAATAGCGACGGCGCTGTGGATCAGATCGATTTCGCCAGTTTCATGGAGTGTCTGGGAGGGCCCAACCAACCGCCCCAATGCTGAGCTTGCTCGAACTCGATCCCGGCGAAGAAGCAATGGTGGGCACGCCGCCGGTTGTACCTGAGTACCGAGCCACCTTGCTTTGCTCCTGTCTCATTTTGTGTTGAGCCGGGCAGTTGCTTCGCGACTCGATAGCCTGCTTCAGCATGGCCAGGGCCGCATGGTACCGGCCCTCAAGCGCTCTCCGAACGTTCATCGCTCTTCTCCTTGTCGCCCGATCGGGTCTACAACGCGAGCGAAGTCCATCATATAATACGCTGACGCGAGTGATTGTTCCCGCACGGGGCAGACAGGGGATCGGGGCTCACAGGAGAACCAGGCATGCTTTCGAGACCGGTGGCGACAATCTGTGTTGTGGTTTTGGTGATCGGGCTGACCACGAGCGTTCAGGCTGAGGAGAAAACGGCCACGCGGCCCAGCGGCGCGGTGGCCAGCAAGGCGGTCCTGGCCGAGCCGGCGAAACCGGCGATCGACAGGGGGCTCAAGTACCTGGCGGGCAAACAGGAGACTGACGGCGGCTGGGCCGCGTACACGGGCACATCCGACCCCGCCGTCACCGCGATGGCGGCGCAGTGCTTCATGCAGGACCCGAACTACGGCCCCAGGCACCCGATCGTTCAGCGGGCGATGAAGCTGATCGCCTCATTCCAGCAGCCCGACGGCGGTATTTACAGCACGCAGATCGGCTACCGGAATTACACCACCAGTGTGGTGCTGATGTCGCTGTCGGCGATGAAGGACCCGGCGGTCAACGACTTGAAGACCGGGGCACAGAAGTACCTGAAGGACAATCAGTGGACGGAGGGCAAGTGCGACGCCGACGGCAAGGTCATCGACGAGGAACACCCGTGGTATGGCGGGGCGGGCTACGGAGCGGGCAAACGGCCGGACCTGTCGAACACCCAGATGATGCTCGAGGCCCTCCATCAGAGCGGCTTGCCCGCCAGCGATCCGACCTATCAGAAGGCCATCAAGTTCGTGCTCCGCTGCCAGATGTCCGAGCGGAGCAACGACCAGCCGTTTGCCAAGGGGG
>CAZPIO010000099.1:0-28439 GCA_964586235.1 uncultured Planctomycetales bacterium | reverse complement strand
CCCCGCCCGGTCCGACGACCGAACCATCGGCGCCGCCGAACATCAGCTTCTCACCGTCCAGCCACAGGTTCCAGTAGGACATCTGATCGCCGGCGTTGTAGCAGGCCGACGCCGTCCACTGGTGATACTGGTTGGCGATCGACGTCCCGAGCGTGAACTCACCGATAGTGGTAATGGCGTTACCGCTGTTGTTGAGGATTCGGACGCTGTCGTCGTTCACCCGGATATAGGCATTGAACACATCTCCCTCGATGGAAGAAATCTCGTCATCGGTGCCGAATGGCCCGGTGACGCGCGGGAAGGTAATCTGAATCGGCCCACGGGCGTTGGCATCAGTCCCGATCCGCATATTCCAGGCCACCGCCATGCCTTTCGCCGGATCAAAGGTGTTATCGAACGGGAGGAACGTCCGGAACCGTACCCGACCGGTGAGATCGTCGTCCGGATTGTTGAACTTGGCCGTGGTCGGTGTCCCGTCAACGCTCCCCTGCGTCAGCCAGTCCAACAACGACAATGCGTCTCCATCATTGAAGCCGACCGAAAACTTGCGGTCCGTCGTCCCGCCGGGATCACATGACTCCAGCGGACTCTGGGCGGCAAGGTCCGATGCGGTGAATTCGGTGAACTCCGCCTTGAACTGCTGCAGAGTGTCGCCCGAAGTGGCGATCGGCTCGTCAACCGACAGCAGCACCTGGCGGACGTGCTGGATGGCCGGGTTGCAGGTGTCGGTGAAGGTCAAAGTGGCTACGTGGCCGCCTGGCGCCAGCCCGGCCACGTTGATCGTGCCCGTGACCACATCCGAGGCGCCCGGAGCGATCGGCCCGATCGGAACACCGGTGGGCTTGTCGAGTTGGAGCCAGCTCGCGTCCGACGTGATCGTGTAGCTCACAGGCGGCGCGCCGGTGTTTTCGAAGGTGTAGATCACCGGGGCCGGGGTCTGAGCAGAGCCGACCAGGAAGGCCCGCCCGGTGTTGGTTGCCGGCGATACCGCCGACCGGCAGTCGATCACAGTCAGATCGATCCGGCGCATCTCCGTGGTCGGCGATGGGCAGTCATTAGCGATAGCGACGTAGGCTGTGTAGGTGCCGCCGGGCAGATCGGTATCTACGATCGACGCGGTTACGATATCGCTGTTGCCCTGCGTAATCGTACCGAGGCTCTTGTCGAGGGTCAGCCAGGGTACGTCTCCAGCCACAATGTCAAAGAACTCGACGCGAAGCCCCATCGCGTTGGAGGCGGTGCCCCCGTTCTGAACCGTGAAATCAAGCGTATTCGTGCCGATCTGGAATCCGCTGTCGATGATGAACTCCTGCCATGATGCGAAGCCCCATGTGCCGCTGCCCGTCACCACGACGACCCCGTTGAGCTTGACGTCGGTCAGCAGATCATCGTACGCCATCCGACCTCTGATCAAGGCTGCGTCCACCGCCGCCTGATCGGCCAGGGTGAACGTGGTTCGGAAGACGTGGTCGCCCGGAGGAGCGCTCGCGTCCCCGTCGGTCGGACTGGCGGTGATCCACACGGATGTCGAATCGTTCGCCAGCCACGGAGGGATGGGATAATCGTCATCGAGCGCCGTGTATGCCGAGCAGGGGGCGCCTTCCGTGCACGTCCCGTCCAGGCCGCCCGCAATGATCGTCCAGTGCGGGTCGAGCACCTGTTCGCCCAGGACCACCCGGGAATTGTCCACCCCGGTGTTGTACAGGCTCGCGATTGCCGGAGCGACCTTCTGCATCTCCGCTGCGGTGTAGTCCAGCGTGGTGGTGCCGCTGTTGGTGATCGTATAGGCGTGGCTCGGCGGATCGGCTGCACTGGCCCGCAGCGCCGTGGATGTCTGGGTCCCCTCAGGTGTAACGAAGCTGCCGCAGGAAGGCGGCGTTCCGCAGGTCAACTGCTCGAGCCCATCATCTTTGTAAGTAACGCAGTCAAAATCGAAGCCCCAGGCATCCTGGTTGCTCAGGTCGCCCAAGCCGATGTAAGGATCGCCCGTGAATGGTTCCTGAAATGTGCTGAAGCTGAACTGCTCACTGCCGAGGACGGGCGACCCGGAGGGGCCGCTGAACAGGAGGAGCTGGCCGTCCAGCCAGAGTTTCCAGTACGCCTTGTTGTCGTTGGCGTTGTACACGATGGCGGCCGACCACTGGTGGAACTCGTCGGTCAGATTATCGCTCAGGACCAGTCGGTCCACCCGTAGCGGGTCATTCGTTCCGGTCAGGTCTTTGTATAGTGTACCGCCGTTCCGCTGGATATCGATATAGCTGTTGCCGCTCGGATCGCCCGAGTTCTGCAGGCGGATGTAGGCGTTGAACGGATTACTACTGAGCGATCCGTCCACCGTGCCCGTGATTTGAATAGGTCCCCGGCCGCTGTTGGCCGCCCCCACGCGTATTCGCCAAGCTACGCTGATCCCTTGCGTCAGATCCATACTGGCAGGAATAGGGGTCTTGAAACGCCCTCGGCCAGTACTGCCGTCGGCGATATTGAGGAACTTCGCGGTTTTGTCTCCGCCCACGTCCCCCTGGCTCAGCCAGGGTCCGGCCTGACTGGGCTGTATCAGGGTGTTGTCGGTTTGGACGGCGAACGAATTGCCGTTCAAGCCGTCGGTATCCGTGTAGTTGGACACGGCAGTTGCGTTCTGCCCCGACCAGTCGGTGAAATCTGCCACCCATTGCGTTCCCTGTGTCGACCTCGCTGTCAGAACGGTCATCGCCGCCGCCCATAACATAGCTGATTTTCTCGGAAACATCGTCTTCTTCCTTTCCTGCGTATCGCTAAGATCTCCTGGGGTCGACTCCTCCGCGAGTCGTATCCTTCATCTGGATGCTATCACCCCGAACGCCGATCAATGCCGGGCGGCCCCGCTGGTCCACCTCCCCGATCGCGATTCTGACGCATCCTTCACATCCGGTCACGCGGGCTGTCCCGAGGGTCAAAAACCTGAGAGCGCACACCGTGACTTCTTGCAGGGCAGCGGCCCTCTGCCATCCCTCTCGCCCTCATTCTCACCCCGGCGGTTGGACCTGCGCAAACCGCCAAGCCCAACCGCACTGTCGCCGCTTGCCAGCGGCTAAGCAGGAACCCGCACTACCGGCGGCGGCGTGCCAGGAGCAGTGAACCCACAGCAAGCAGCAACACACTGGCCGGCTCCGGCACGAAGAACATCGCTCCGTCGTCCCGGTAATTCACGAAGCTGAACTCAAAGTCCCAGGCATCCTGGTTGCTCAGGTCGCCCAAGCCGATGTAAGGATCGCCCGTGAATGGTTCCTGAAATGTGCTGAAGCTGAACTGCTCACTGCCGAGGACGGGCGACCCGGAGGGGCCGCTGAACAGGAGGAGCTGGCCGTCCAGCCAGAGTTTCCAGTACGCCTTGTTGTCGTTGGCGTTGTACACGATGGCGGCCGACCACTGGTGGAACTCGTCGGTCAGATTATCGCTCAGGACCAGTCGGTCCACCCGTAGCGGGTCATTCGTTCCGGTCAGGTCTTTGTATAGTGTACCGCCGTTCCGCTGGATATCGATATAGCTGTTGCCGCTCGGATCGCCCGAGTTCTGCAGGCGGATGTAGGCGTTGAACGGATTACTACTGAGCGATCCGTCCACCGTGCCCGTGATTTGAATAGGTCCCCGGCCGCTGTTGGCCGCCCCCACGCGTATTCGCCAAGCTACGCTGATCCCTTGCGTCAGATCCATACTGGCAGGAATAGGGGTCTTGAAACGCCCTCGGCCAGTACTGCCGTCGGCGATATTGAGGAACTTCGCGGTTTTGTCTCCGCCCACGTCCCCCTGGCTCAGCCAGGGTCCGGCCTGACTGGGCTGTATCAGGGTGTTGTCAACTTGGACGGCGAACGAATTGCCGTTCAAGCCGTCGGTATCCGTGTAGTTGGATACGGCGGTTGCATTGCTACCTGTGAAATCGCTGAAATCGTTGACCCAGATCGTGCCCTGAGCCCCGGCGGTGATCGTCAGCAGGATCATCACCGGCCATAGCTGAGACAATAAGCGTTTCATGCTGAACCTCCTCCTCATTTCATACCCATAGAGAGTACCATACTCTCTTGCTTTTCCTCTTGTCCGTCCGGTCTCGGGGCCGGCTCTCAACGCGGCCACTCACGACTCCGGACACGCCAAAACGTGTTCTTGCTGATTTGAATGATTGCCTGAGAAATGCACCCTCCTTCCTTGCCCGTACACTCAGGGCCTCTCCACTCCAAAGGCCCGCTGCCATCGCAGCGCGTAATCTCCCGAAACGTCGATATCCGGCTCACCCCCGCGCGGGAGGGAGTCCGGGCTTTCAACGTGACCATCGACGAACAGGCAGTTCGTGCGGCGGTTCAGATGCATCGCCCGGGCGACGCGCCGCTCCCGGCCGGGACCGCTGGGCAGATCGCTCGGCTCAAAGGCGTCGAACCGGCTGAGATCCCTGAGCTGGTACGCCTCCGCCGCCGCCGTCGAAACGGCCGAATCCTCCAGGTCCGCGAGGTAAACGACCTGACCGGGCCTTTTCCAGAGCGAAAGCCTCGTCGCCTCTCTCGTATCCGCAAAGCCGTGGCCCCCGGTGAACGCCTTGGGATCAAAGGCGTTCACCACGAAACTGAGAACCTCCTCCTCCGACGACTTCGCCGCCCGCTCCGGACAATGAAAGACGTTCACCTTCTTGAGCTTCTCCCAGAGCAGGTAGTTGAGCGTTATTCCTCTGGCTTCATAAGATCGGCCGTCCGGAAAGGTCTGCATGCCGGTACCCGACGCCTGGGCCTGCTTGAAAACGGGGACGAGCTTCTCACCGACCTGCTTGAGCAGGACAATCGACCAGTGAATATCACCATTGGAGAAATACCGCTGAACGTTGCCGCCGCGGGGAATGAAATCCGAGTACTCCGTCGCGTACGTCACCACCGCCACGCCCGCCTGGTGCAGGTTGCTCTGGCACACCGAGGAGCGCCCCTGCGCCCGGGCCCGGGCCAGCGAAGGAAGCAGAATCGCCACTAGCAGGGCGATAATCGCCACGACCACGAGGACTTCGATCAGCGTGAATCCGTTCGACCGCCGGCCCATTGTCGCCGCTCCCTCTGAAAATGAATGAACTGTCACACCAGGACGATGGGATGGACAGACACGCCCATTGTCCGAACACTTGACATGCTATCGGTCCGCGGTTCACCGGTTCAAGGGGGAAACACCGCGGACTTTTGTCTTTTATGGAAAAAGGTTTGCATTTTTGGATCGCTCACGACTGTGCCGACCGGCGATAGGCGCCTGGGGTCTGCCGGATCGTCGCCCGGAATACCCGGGTCATGTATTGCACGGTTCTGAAGCCCGCCCGATCCGCCACCTGTTTGATCGGCAGCTTGTTGTCCGCCAGCATCTGCTGGGCCCGGGCAATCCGGGTTCGCTGGATTTCCTGCCCCACCGTGCGGCCGAGTGCCTGCCTGAACCGATACTCCAACGCTGACCGTGAAACATGTACATGCCGTGTGATGTCCTCGATATAGATCTGTTCGCAGGCATGATCGCGGATGTATTGGATGGCCGCTGCTACATGCTGATCTTCGATCGCCAGCACGTCGGTCGATCGCCGGCATATCACGCATCGAGGTTCAAGCAGTACCTTCTCCGGCGGCTCGCCCCCGTCGATGAGTTCGTCCAGAAGGGTGGCAGCCCGGTAGCCGATCTGCTCCGCATTGGCGTCCACGCTGCTCATGGGCGGAATCGACAAAGAGCACAGACACTCGTCATTGGCAACCCCGACCACCGCCACCTCGTCCGGCACTGCCACTTTGATCTGACGGCAGGCCTCCAGCACCTGCAGGCCGCGATCGTCGGTGCAGGCCATGACGGCCGCCGGCTTGGGCAGACCACGAATCCAGCGTGCGATCAGAGCGAGTTCCTGCCTCCAGGTGCCAAGTTCGCGCTGACCGTAGGAGGGCTCCGACACGGCGCAGACGTCGGCCCTGAATCCCGCGGCCTCGATGCAGGCCCGGAAGGCATCGCAGCGGCGGTCGCCGTCGGCGCTGTATCGCCGCCGATAACCGCAGAAACCGAAATGCCGAAACCCCCGACTCAGCAGGTGTTCAGTCGCGATTCGCGCGATGGCCTCGTTGTCAACGCCGACATACGGAAACGGGAGACCCGCCAGCCTCCCGCGGAGGTTGACCGTCGGTACCTTGAGCCTGGCAATCGAGGCGGCCATCCGCCGGTCGGTGATCCGGGCGAGGATCCCGTCCCCTTGCCACCCCCGGAGCCACGAGTACGACATGTCGCCCAGACCGTGAGGCCGGCAGTAGGTCAACCACTGACCGCGCTCCTGGTTATATCGCGCGATGCCGCGAAGCAGTCCCCGGCCGAACTCGCGCGAAGTCTCGATCAGAAGCGCAACCCGCCGCATGGTTTCGTCCTCGGCTCGCCCGCGTGCGAAAGGAAGGCGCTAATCCGCCTCCTAGCGAATAGTATAACTCATTTCTCAAAAAAGACAACATCCGCGAGTCCGCCACCGTAGGCGCGGGCCGCCTCACGCCGGTAGGATTGAATCGTGTGACCTGACGCCGGCACGGCATCGGTTCGGCTTCAGGGTGTTTTCAGCAGGGAGACCGCCTATGCCCATGCGGCGCGCCAGACTGCCTCGAATCACGAGAGCAAAGGATTCCCATCTCCTGCACGTGGAGAGGTATCCGTCCGCTGACGGCAGGACCGGGACACCGCGAGAGCGGATCGTTGCACGGTACGCCGTCGAAACTCCCCTTTCTCTCGAGGCGGCCGCCGAGGCCATGGCCGGCGCCTCCACCGCTACCTTCGTCGACGTGCCGGGCCTGACGGATCAGTTGCGGCAGCGCGTCGCGGCAAGGGTCGAGAGAATCGTGCCCGGTGACGTCGTCGATGCGCCCGGCCTGCCCGGCTCGCGGGGTCCGAATGTCACACAACACCCGGCGAGGTACAACCGGGGAGAGGTGGTCCTGTCGCTTCCGATCGAGGGTGTCGGAACGAACCTGCCCGCCCTGATTTCCATGACCATGGGCAACTTCTTTGCCCTCAGCCAGGTGTCCGGCATGCGCCTGCTCGATCTGGAGTTGCCCGAATCACTCGGCAGAGCTTATCCTGGGCCCCAGTTCGGAATCGAGGGCACGCGCCGGCTGGCCGGCGTTCACGGCCGGCCCGTGATCGGGACCATCATCAAGCCCAACCTCGGACTCACGCCGGAGCAGACGGCGGAAAAGGTGCGACAGGTCGCCGAGGCGGGAGTCGATTTCATCAAGGATGATGAGGTGATGGTCAACCCGCCTCATTCGCCCCTCAAGAAAAGAGTGGCATCCGTGATGCGGGTGATCAATGACTTCGCCGACCGGACGGGCCGAAAGGTGATGTACGCCTTCAACATCAGCGATGAAGTGGACGCGATGCTTCATCATCATGACGCGGTCGCGGCGGCGGGCGGGACCTGCGTCATGGTCAGCGTCAACAGCATTGGCTACATGGGCGTCCTGGCGCTGCGGCGGCGCTGCCGGCTTCCGATTCATGCTCACCGCAACGGCTGGGACATGCTCACCCGCTGTCCGCATCTCGGGATCGAGTTCGCCGCCTGGCAGAAACTCTGGCGGCTGATCGGAGTCGACCACCTGCATGTCAACGGTCTTGGAAACAAGTTCTGGGAGTCGGACGATTCGGTGGTCGCTTCCATTCGGGCGGTGATGGCCCCGCTGTTCGGGGGCCACCATGTTATGCCGGTCATCGGCTCAGGCCAATGGGCAGGCCAGGCCCCTCAGACGTTTTCCAAGGCGCGGACCCAGGATCTGATCTACCTCGCCGGCGGGGGGATTTTCGGCCACCCGGCCGGAGCGGCATCGGGAGTCATGTCCATTCGCCAGGCCTGGGAGGCCGCCGAGAACGATGTGACCCTGGAAACGTCTGCCACGACACATCCGGAGTTGCGGCAGGCGCTGGAAAAGTTCGGCTCTCTGCGCTAGTGGGAACACTCATGGCGGCGGCACCCCCTCACGACCTTCTCCTGGGCTTCTACGGAGATGACTTCACCGGCTCTACCGACGCGATGGAGGGCCTGACACGCGCGGGATTGCGGACGGTGCTTTTCATCACGCCCCCGCGCATCGAGCAACTGCGCCAATACGACGGCTTGCGGGCGATCGGCGTGGCCGGCTGCAGCCGGTCCTTGCCGCCGACAGAGATGGAAGTGGAACTGGGCGAGGCCTTCAGGGCCCTCAAGCAGTTGAACCTGCCGATGGTGCACTACAAGGTCTGCTCGACCTTTGATTCCTCGCCCCGAATCGGCAGCATTGGCCACGCTCTGGACATCGGCGCCGACGTCTTCGGAACCCCCGTAGTACCCCTTCTGGTCGGGGCCCCCATCCTGGGACGCTACTGCGCCTTCGGAAATCTGTTCGCGAGATCGGGCTTGGACACCGAGCCCTATCGGCTCGACCGGCATCCCACCATGAGCCGGCATCCGATCACCCCCATGACCGAGAGCGACCTCCGCCTCCATCTGGCCCGGCAGACCGTTCGCAAGATCGGACTGCTTGACATCCTGTCCGTGGCGAACGTGGACCAGGCTGCGGCCAAATACCAGGAGCTCGTTCGCGGCGGAGCGCAGGTGATCCTGATCGATATCCTGTACCGCGAACAGGAAACCGTCATCGGAAAGGTGCTGTGCGACCAGATACGGGACGGCAGCACGTTGTTTATCGTCGGCTCCTCCGGGGTGGAGTACGCTTTGACGGCATTCTGGAAGAACCAGGGCATGTTGCCGGAGGCTCCGCTATCGTCCGGGGCGACAGTTGAGAAGATGATCGTTGTGTCGGGCAGTTGTTCGCCGGTGACGGATCGACAGATCGGCTGGGCTCTGGAGCACGGGGCGGCGGAGGTCGCGCTGAACACGGCCAACCTGGCGGATGCTGACACGGCGGAGACCGAGATCGAAACGACGGTGGCCAAGGCGCTGGAGCTGCACGAATGCGGAAGGACGGTGATCTGCCACAGCGCCCGGGGTCCTTCCGACCCTCGCCGGCAAGAGACGGTGAGACGGTTCGAGGCCATGGGCCACGATGCCAGGCAGAACAGCGGCCGGGTCCTGGGCGAGGCGCTGGGAACCATCCTGCTGCGGCTGCTCAAGCGAGGCAAGGTCCGGCGCTCCGTGGTCACCGGTGGCGACACTTCCTTCTTCGCGGCCAGGAAACTGGCCGTGGAGTCTCTTGAGATGATCGCGCCGGTCGCCCCCGGCTGCCCACTGTGCCGGGCGCATATTCCCGGCTCGGCGCTGGACGGGATGGAAATCTGCTTCAAGGGTGGCCAGGTGGGCAAGGACGACTTCTTCGGAACCGTGCTGGCTCCGGGCCAGGCCGGGCATTGACCTTGACGGTCGCCGGGTAAGCCGCCATAACGGGTGACACAGGGACGAGTGGTCCCGCCGAAAAAGCAATGAGCGCGACGGAGTTCAACTATGAAGGATAGCGAGATCATCATCGTGGTCGCCCCCGTCCCCGGCGAGAAGCAGGAGGAAAAGTACCCCGGCCCGATCGACGTGGCCGAGGAGGTGATTCGCTGCGAGGCCGCCGGCGCCGCGATCGGGCACCTGCACGCCCGCGATGAGAAACTGCTTCAGACCGTCGATCCGGCGCTGTTCGCCACGCAGGTCCGCAGGATCCGCGAGTCCTGCCCCATCATCATCGAGGGCTCGACCGGCGGCGCGCCCGAGCACACCCTCGAACAACGCTGCGTAACATTCACCGTCCCCCAGGTCGAGATGGGATCCCTCAACCTCGGCTCGGTCAACATGTTCGACGGCGTCTACCAGAACAGGTACGAGGACATCTGCTTCTATGCCGGCAAACTGGCGTCAGCCCGCATCGCCCCGACCATGGCCGTGTTTGATCTCTCACACATGGCCAACTACCGGCGGCTGGTTGAGGATGGCAAACTGTCGCCTCCTTATGTGTTTGAGTTCGTCTTCGACGTGCCCTGCGCGCTGCCCTACTCGGATCGATACCTTGAGCTCCTGGTGGATCATCTGCCGGCGGAGGCGGTCTGGTTCTGTGTGCGCCACCATCAGAAAGGAGTGGCCGACCTGCGACGGGTGATGGAGCTGGGTGGACACATCCGCGTCGGCTTCGAGGACAGCCCCTTTATGAGCAACGGCCGCCGGGCCGGAAACAACGTCGAGCTCGTCGAGGATGCTGTCGAACAGGCCGCCAGGGCCGGTCGCAAGGTCGTACGGGCCGCTCGCGCCCGCGAGCTGATCGGTCTTCGCCCGCTGGAAGAAACCTGAGCACGCATCAGCGACATGAACCGGCCCCGCCGGCACAGTGTTCCGTCTTGAGCCGTTTCTGGAGGACTCACCGTGAAAACCAAAAAGCTGGCCCTGATTCATACCGTCAGTTGGTACCAGAAGGTCATCACCATTCCATTTGTGGAACCCTGGCTGAAGGCGAATCCGCAGGTCCAGGTGTTCAACATCATGGATGATTCCCTGCTCCATGAGTCGCTGGCAAACCAGGGCCCGACACCCGCGGTCATCAAACGTCTCCAGTTCTACGTGTTGGCCGCCGAGAGCATGGGCGCCGACGTCGCCATGATCACCTGCACCACGGTCGGCGAAGCCTCGTGCATCGCCCGGAAGTACGCATCGATCCCGGTCTTCAACATCGACGAGCCCATGGCCCGCGAGGCGGTGCGACTGGGCCGCCGACTGGGCATCATCGCGACCGTCCCTACCAGTCCGATGGCAACCAGGAAGCTGCTGGCACGTGCCGCCGAAGAAGCCGGCCTCCCTATTCAGATTGAAATCGTCCTGAACGAAGAGGCCTTCGAACACTTGCAGAAAGGCGAAATCGACCGGCACAACGAGCTTGTACACGAGGAGATGGACAGGCTGGCCGACAGGGTCGACGTGCTGGTCCTGGGGCAGATCAGCCTGGCCCAGATCAAGCACGAGACAAGGGTGCCGGTGCTGCAAGTCGGGCACTCGGGCTTCGCCGAGGCCCGTCGGCTGCTCGATGCGACCGCTCGTTGAGCCCGGCGGAGGAAAGTGAGAACGTCGCCCCGCGATGGCGACCGTTGACGCCGGACGCGTCGGTCCGGAGCCGCGTTGTACGCTGGCGCAAGCTTCGTTCATCGAAACGACAGGCAACCGCCGCTTGAGACCTTCCGCATGCCCAAACGCTATTGGCTGGTCCTTGGGATGTTTCTGCTGTCGATGCTGCTCTACGTCGACCGGGTCTGCATCTCGTCGGCCAAGAGCGCCATCGCCCTGGACCTCGGACTGTCCGAAAAACAGATGGGTTGGGTCCTGTCGGCGTTTGCCCTGGGGTACGCGTTGTTCCAGGTTCCCTCGGGCATCCTGGCCGACCGGTTCGGACCGCGAGTCATCCTCAGCGCCGTGGTCACCTTCTGGTCCCTGTTCACCGCTCTGACCGCGACTGCGTTCAACTTCGTCTCCGCCCTGGTGTTCCGCTTCCTTTTTGGTGCAGGAGAGGCCGGGGCTTTCCCGGGGTGCGCACGTGCCGTTTACTCCTGGATTCCCATGTCCGAACGCGGCCTGGTGCAGGGCCTGACCTTCTCTGGTTCCAGATTCGGGGCTGCTTTCGCCCTCCCGGTAATCGCATGGTCGGTCGAGACGCTCGGGTGGCGTTCGAGCTTCATTCTTCTGGGACTGATCGGCGTTGCCTGGGCAGCTTTCTGGTACCTGTGGTTCCGAGACGATCCGGAGACCCACCCTCGGATTACGCAGGAGGAAAAGGACCTGATTCTCCGCACGCGCCAGCAGGCCGCGCCCGATGCCGCGCAGAATGCCCGCCTTACCGCCCGCACACTGTTCGGCAGCCCCAACGTGTGGTTGCTCATGGGGCAGTACTTCTGCTCCAACTTCACTTTCTTCTTCTGCTTGTCGTGGTTGTTCCCCTACTTGAAGGGCAGATATGCGTTGGGGATGGTCGAGACCGGCGTCTATGCCGCGATGCCGCCCCTGGCCGGCGCTTTGGGAAACTGGCTCGCGGGGCTGCTGGTGGATTGGCTCTATCGCCGCGGCCGCTGGACACCTTCGCGGCGAATCCCGGCGATCGCGGGTTTCCTGCTGTCGGCCGCCGGTCTGGTCGCCAGCGTTTTCATGGCCACGCCGCTGGCCGCCGTCGGCTGTTTGTCACTGGCCGTCTTCGGCGCCGACATGACCCTCGCCCCTTCGTGGTCCGCATGCATCGACATCGGACGCCGTCATTCGGGCGCCGTCTCGGGAACGATGAACATGGCGGGCAACCTGGGTTCGTTCATCACCTCGCTCGCCTTTCCCTATCTCCTCGCCTGGACAGGCACGCACAATGCCTTCTTCCTGGTCGGCGCGCTGCTCAACGGCCTGGCGCTGGCGGCCTGGTTGCTTGTCCGTCCTGAGCGCCCCCTGGAGGAATACTGACCAGCGTGCGGTCCGCATCACGGACCTCTTCGTATCCTCAATGGATATCCTGCGAACGATTGCTGCTCGTCCGAACCGCAAGAAGGTGTGCGCGGGCTCGATAGCTCGTTCTCACATGCAGGACCACACCCTGATCGCGATTCTCTCCGGGGACCGCGCCGACCGCGTCCGGCGCGCCAGGTCGGAGCTCGCCGGGATCGTCGTCCGAGGTGGTGCCAAGGCGGTATCTGCTGTTCTACGAAGCCGTCTGGCTTCCCGAGGCGGGCCTTATTCAGTCGATTGTCACCTTCGCGGCGGTCATCTCCCGGGGCAGAGCAAGCCGCGTGAAACGCTCGACGTTGCCCTGGCTGCCGACCCATACGCTGCCGCGATTGGGCGAAAGGGCCAGGCCGCCCGTGTCCAGCTTGCCGGGCGCAACCTCCTGCACGAACTTCTGATCGCTGAGCCGCAACACCCGGAACCGCCCGTCGGAGCCGAGGGCCGCCAGGTACGCCGAGTCGTTGGTGAACTCGGCAGCGGTCACCCCGACCAGGCCGCGGCCGCCCGGCCCCG
Organism: uncultured Planctomycetales bacterium; assembly: GCA_964586235.1. Taxonomy (GTDB): domain Bacteria; phylum Planctomycetota; class Phycisphaerae; order UBA1845; family PWPN01; genus JAUCQB01. Next base: position 15,481 of record CAZPIO010000099.1, on the reverse strand, counting down.
ATTCCCCCGGCCGGATCGACCACACGCTCTTGTGCCCGGCATAGAGCGTCAACCGCCCCGAATCGTCCTGCACGACAAACTGCTCTCCGTCGGGCAGATACCGGACCAGCGTCGCAACCTGACCGACACGCTCCTTCTGACGCCACATGATCCTGCATCGCAAATAGTCAATCTCCATCGCGCCGCAATCCGTTCCAACAAGCAGGTGGCGTCCGCCGGGGCGGGCGTCGAGACTGAGAATCCGCGCTTCCTGGAGAGTCTTGGCCAGCGCCTGGAAATCGCTGTTTTCATACAGGATATCATGGTGACGATCCGGGATGCGGCGCACGAGGGTGCCGCCGCGAAGGGAGACAATGTCCACCGCGCCCGTGCCGCCGCAGGCGATGTGGGCACCGTCGTCAAGGAACGCGGCCGCTCCGCGGTCGTCTCCCCCGCCGGGCACGGAGACCACCAGGGGCGCGGCGGCGGCCGAGGCCGTGCTCCATACGCGGCAACTCCCATCCGCGCCCACCGCGGCGACGTAGTCACCCTCCGAGCTCACTCGCAGCTCGCGCACCGGGCCGCGATGCGAGCCGAGCACCCGGACGACGTCCTGCGTCTCGGGGTCACAGAGCAGGATGCGATGATCCGCGTCGACGCCGACCAGTTGCTCCGGTGATCCGGGTACCATGGCGGCGAACCGCATGCGGATGTTGTGAGGCTCCTGGCAGCCGAGAAGCGCGCCGGTCAGCATGACGGCGAGGCTGGCGATGATCCGCTTTACCATAATTCGTACTCCTGATGGATTCGGTTCGACAAAAGGCCCTCACGCGAAACGTCACCGACCCGGCTGAGACTCGGCCGCAAGCGCGCTGCGAAGCTTATCCAGCATCTGCTTGAGAATCACGTTGTCCGGGTTGTGCCGGATGGCGGCCTCGAGCACCTCGATGGCCTTGGCATACCGGCCCTGCCTCACGTAAAGGTTCGCGAGCTGCGCCGACGGCGCCGGCAGCTTGGGTGCAAGCCCCACCGCTTCCTCCAGCAGCTTGATCGCCTCCTCGATTTTGTTCTCGGCAGCCAGGGCCGAGGCCTTCGCGGCCAGCTCGGCGGCTTTGGCCTCAGGCGAATCGTTCGCGGGCGGCGGCGGCGCAGGAGCGGGCTGCTCGGTGGTCGGGCCCGGCGGCTCTTCTGGCCGAGGCGTGTCCGCCGGGCCGCTGCCGGTGGCCGGCTCGGGCGTCGGGCCGCCGGTCATCTTCCGCGACGCGAGTTCCAGATCTTCCAGGTACTTCTCGAAACCCGGCTGGCGCGGGTCACCCTCGGGCAGCGCGGCCAGCGCCTTGCGCATCGCCATGCGCGCGGGGCCGTTCTCGTTTTGTGCCTGGTAACAGCACGCGAGGGCGTAGAGTATATCCGGCCCCCAGGTGCTCGGGCCGATCGAAGCCGCGTGGCGCAGCACTTTAATGGCCGCGTCATGCCGACCCTGCGACGCCTCGGCGGCGGCCAGGGCACTCAAGCCCTGCAGCAGTTGCTGATTGACCGGTCGTCGCACGGCCAGGAGTCCTCGAGCCGCCTGCGATGCGTCGGCCGCTCGCTTGGCCTCGACCAGCAGGATCACTGCCCGCCAGGCCGCGGCGACGTGACGGGGGTTGACGGCCAGCGCGTCGCGGTAGGCGGCAATCGCCTCGTCTTTCCTGTTCCCATACAACAGCAGCTCACCCCGGGCGAAGTGATGCCCGTCCGCCAGCGAGCGATCCCGATCCGCCGCCAGTTGAAAGCACTCGATCGCCAGATCAAGATAGGCAGGTGACTTCGACTTCACGTACACCTCGGTGGCCGCAACGCCCACGCGGGCATACGAAACACCATCGAGATCGCGGGGGCGGCCCAGGTCGGCGAACTTCTCGGTGACGGCGGCCCATTGCCCTTGATTGAAGGCCGCATGCATCTCGCGCAGGGCGTCGGGCGGGCCGCAGCCCACGATGCCCCCGAGAATGATCAGGCAGCAGGCAAAACCACGCATGGAGATACCTCCCATGAAAAGCACCGGGTTTACGGGCTCCCGCCGCCTCCCGGCGGCTGGTTCGGCTGATTCTGGGCCGGCGGCTTGTACGTAATCACGCAACTGGCCTTCTGACCCGGCTTTTCGATCCACCAGCTCTGGGTCTGCCGGGAGACCTCGATCGCGCCCTTGAACGTGATCGCCGCCGTGTTCGGCCCTGATTCGCTTGAGACTGATTCTATCGTGAAGATGACCTCATCGCGATCACTCGGGATGGTCAGGTGGAAGTCCTTGCCCGCAATGGGCATTTTCCATCCGCTTATGACCCGCCGCCCGTCCACGTAGACGTTGATCACGTCGTCCTCGAGGCCGCCGTTGTCCCAGATCCGGAAGTCGACCTGTCGCGACGCCACGGTGATGTCCTCCAGGTTCGCCCCGGAGCGTTTGCGCCCCTTGAATCGGAAGCGCAAAGGCTTGAGATCCAGTTTGGCCCGTGGCTGGCGGCCGGCCCGGTAGAACTCCAGTATCACCTCGGCGGTGTAGAGTCCGTCGTAGTCGTCCTTCTTGAAAACGTACGACGCGAAGTACGCCCTGCCCTGGTTTTCCCGCAAGTTGACTACGGCGGGCAACTGGATGATCGTCCGGCCGGTGTCGGGGCTCATCCAGGTCAGCGCCCCGCGCATGTTGCAGTCGACGGGCACGTCGGCGACGTGAAACGCGATCCGGGCAGTGGGACGATCGGTCTCCTTGAGAAACTCGTAGACCGGCGCCCCCTTCACGTTGCCCGGCGGATGCTGGATCTGGTAGCAGTCCTCCAGACCCGTGAACAAAACCTTCGGCTCAACGATCTGGCACCGTCCTTCGCTCTGGAAAACGGGCGAGCCGGGCTTCAGGACATCGATGCCGTCGGCGTCCTTGACGTCCACCACCTCGTGACGGACGACCCAGGTGCCGTGCTCGATCGGCGGCTTGAGGCTCAGCATCTTGACCGTGTTGTGGGGCCCGCCTCCCGACACGGTGATGCGGTCGTTGATCTGCCACCGCAGCGTCTTGCCGCCCGGCGAAGTCAAAATGAAGCGGTGGGTCACGGTGATCAGTTCTGGCCCGTAGACTTCGCTGACCTCCAGCGGCGAGTCGACCCGCAAATTGGCGTCGTCCCAGAACTTCTGGCCTACGAGCATCCGGTTGTTCTCACGCACGTCGTAGAACGCCATCGGCTTGAACGAAGCGGCGCCAAGACCCTCTTCCTGGACCTGGAAGGTGATTTCGCTCTTCGCGACTTCCGTGCGATACCGCCCGGTTCGCGAGACAACTTGCACGTGCAGGAAGGCCACGTGGTCGCCGCGGAAGATCTGCTTGCCGACCCAGCGCGGGGCCAGTTCGCCGCGACCCGAGAGGTCCAGCGTGAGCGAGCTCACCTCATGTTTGTCCCCGGTGATCGGGACGACCTGCTGGAACAACCGGCGGATCTTGCCTTTTTCGATGTAGCCGGTCTCGATGTGAACCTTCATGCCGGGATAGAGGCTGTCGACCTTGACCACCGGCATAAGCTTGACCGCCATGGCCCGGGCAAAAAAAGTCTCGGGCATCCTCACGTCGCCGTCGCGGCGGATGCGCTGCAGCATGAACGTTGACTTGAACTCGACCGCCTGGACCTCCGCCTGCTCGGCCAGGCCGTCCAGCAGACCAGGGTCGATCGGCGGCTTGGTGCCGTCGCTGCCATTATCACCGGGTTGCGAGCCGGGCTGGGAGCCGGGCTGAGAGCCGGGCTGAGACGCGGACTGGCTGGCCGCCCCACCGGGCTGGCTGGCCGTCGTCGAAGTGCTGGCATCCTGATCAGGGTTCGGCTCGACCTGGATGAGGTCCCAGACCGAAGTCTCGTCGCTGAGCCGCTCGGGCTTGAAGAAGTCCGCTTGCGGCACCGGGTTCTTCACCCGGGCATAGAGGAGATACGTGCCGAGCCCGGCCCCCGATGCGTTCCACTCGCCGCTGCAACTGTACTCGCCGGTACCCGCCGAAACCTCCTTGGCCTCGGCGGTGATCGGCCGGAAACTGCCCGCCCTGTACTGGCCTTGCTCTTCTTCCTTGATGTAGCCGACCTCGAGCGTCTCGGGCTTCGGCCCGCCCGTCGAAGCCAGCACCGTGAACTTGGCGGTGCCCAGCTTGCCCTGGTACACGATGTGGGTGTCGCGGATGAGGCTGGTGCCGTCCAACAAATTGATGTCACTCTTCTGGCCGTCCAGCTCGCGCTCGAGGACGGCCGTCGCGAAGCGAGCTTCAGGCGTCGGGGCCGACACCACCTCGATCGTGCCCCGGGCCACCTCGAAGTACCGGATGCCTTCATCCTTCGACTCGGCCACGACGAAGGGCACGTACGTCTCGGTCTCCTGGGGCACACGGTAGCGGAGCTTCTCCTTGGCGGGCTGGGTCGGATCGGGAGAATCGATCGTCTTCCAGGCCGCGACGTCGACCAGCGAGCGCCAAAGTCGTTCGTCGTTCGGCTCGCCGGAAGCCGTCCCGCCGCCGGACGGCGGCGCGCTGCCTGGGGTCGTGCCCGCGCTCGACGCGCCGTTGTCCGCGCCCGGTGCCGGTGCTGCGCTCGATGAGAGCGTGGGCTCGGCGAGCAGCGTGTCCGAGGAGATGAGATGACGCTGCCAGCACGAGCTCTCGCCGAGCATGTCGACCACCGCTTTCCTCGGGATCAGTCCCGCACCGATGCGCTGAATACCCGTGTACTCGTCGGAGGCCTCGCCCGCGATCTCGAGCTCGTATCCGTGGCCCGCGGCGATGCGGGTGGCGACCGACTCGGCGTCCCATTCGCCCAGCGACGCGTCCGGAGCATCACTGTGATAGACCGCGACCTTGTCGACCAAAGCCGCCCCGCCGACAACCGTCACTTCGATCTCGTCTGAGCCGATCGACTTGCGGGCTTCGCTCGCGTCGTAGACCCTGACCGAGACCTTCACTTTCTGACCCGGTGTGAGATCACTGAGCTTGAGACCCACCCCTTCCCGATCGCCGATGTTGGCGTTGCCGGCGCCCTGAATCGCCCATTCGTACTCGAACGGGCGCACCGCGGCGTAGCGCGGAACAGAGACCTCGGCGTGAAGGTTGAGCGTCACCTCCTGGTCGAGACGGGGCACGATGAGGAACGGCTTGCCCCGGATCTTGACCGCCTCGCCTGTGATCGGCATGGCCTGGTACTTGATCCAGTCGTCGGCGTCGGGCGGGGGATTGGCCCGGCTCTCGGGGTAAAGCTGCTGGACGATGCTCAAGGTCGTTGCGTCGCTGCTCGGTACGGTGTTCCGCAGGACCTCGTCATACATCCGCCGGCAGACGTGCCCGATCTTGGCGTCGTCCTCGAGGTCGGCCTGCTGGAGTCCACCCACGTCGGCGAGGCGCTGGGTCATGCCGGTGACGTAGTCGTTGTAGAGCATCGACACCAGCAGATCCTTCGCGTCCTTGGACTCCATCAGCGCCCAGTAGTGCTTGCCGCTCTGGTGAAACCACATCCGCGTCTCGACATCCCAGAGCCAGGGGTTCGCGCACTTGCTCATGTTTTCGAAGGTGATCCGGCCGGGGAGCGGCGTCTCGCGGTTGAGGTAGATGTCGTGGTACCCGCCGGTCGCGAAGTTCTCGACGTAATGGAAGAAAAACTCGCGCGCGACCTCGTGATGCACCGCCAGTTCGAGCGGCAGAGCCTTGCGCTCGGGTGGCGGCCCGCCCAGCGAATTGACCACGAACTCGGTGAGCCCGGTGCGCGTCAGCTTCGACTGGCCGCGCCCGCCGCCGGGGCCGAGCAGCTTGGCCCATCCGACTTCCTGGATCCAGCGCTCCTTGATCATGGGGAAGAAGGTCGCGTAGACGTTCTCGCGTTTCTCCTTGGCGTCGGCGCCGGGCACCCACTTGAGGACGCTGATCTTTTCGGCCGGGATCACGGGTGTCACGTGTCGCGGATCGACGGGCGGCCTCATGCCGCGACGATCCAGCTCGGACCAGATGAACTTGTCCCAGATGCTCCTGGCCTCGCCAAGGAGCTTCTGGCGCCAGGCATCCATGCTCGTCCCCGGCGGCGGCGTGTCGGGCAGCTCGTCGAACCGGGCGTACTCGGGACGCAGCCACTCGGCGATGAAGATGTACTCGGCCATGGTGACGCCGAGTTCGTCGAGGATCCGGCGGTTGGCCTGAACGCCCCGACGCACGTCCTCGCTCAGGGCTCGCCACACCTCATGAGCGACGGGCAGGGCATTTTTCGGTATCTCTGTCGCCGATTGGCGGAAATCGTCACCGTAATAGCCTCGGCGATCAGTCTCGCGAATGCGCTCGACCTGGGCCGCAATCGTATCGCGGGCCCGACGGGCGGCGTTCAGCATCCGGGCGGAGAGCTCGGGAACGTCGCCCGGCTTCGCCCGCAGGATCCGGTCGAGCTCCTTGAGCCGGTATTCCCTGACAGCCAGGTCGGCACTCATGAATGCTTCATATTCCGGCGTGGTCTGGTTGTCCTTGTAGTGCTCGGCTTCGAGAAACGGCTTCCATGCGGCGGTGGCCTGATCGAGCAGTTCCTTGCGGTAGCGATCGAGCGGGGGAGCGTCTGCTCCGCCGGGCGGATCATCGGGAAAGCGGTTGATGTTCACCGACTCCGGTCGGAGCGTCCGCACGTAGAGCTCCCACGAACGGGGCTCGACGCCGGCTTTCCACAACTTGTCGTCCAGTTCCTTGGCCCCGACGATGCTCCCCGCGTCGAACATCATCGGCAGGTCCGGCAGCGTGGGAAACTTCGCGATGACCTTGTCAACCTTCTCCTGGTTGAGCTTGAACCACGGGTCATCGTGCAGGAGTTCGGAATAGAGTCTATTGCTGTTATATTCCTGTAGGGCCTTCGATACGCGGCCGCGGTAGGTCTGGATCAGCTCGTCGGCAATCTTCATGTAAGCCTGGGCAGCCGGCTTGTCGGCCTGCTGCCTGAGGTCGAGACGCATAATGCGGTCGAGCTGGTTGAGGCGGTAGCGAGCCTTGTTCGGATGGCCCGTGAGCAGCAGCCCCATCGTCTTGTCCAGATCGGGGGCGGCCCGCGGAAAGAACCAGCCCTCCAGGCTGGTCAGCCCATCCGCCGCGGCGTTGAGCTGCCGGGCCGCCCACTGGGCGAACGTCGCCCCCCACGAGTCGGGCCCCTTCCTTGGGTCGACCCCTTCGTAAAACTCCAGGGCGGCATTCTTGTAGACTGCAGGTCCGACGTAGGTCTCGCCGATGCGGCGCCCGAGACCGTAGGCAGCCCATCCCTGCGCCAGGTTGCCCACGACGTGGCCCACGGCGGCGGCGGTCTCGGCGGCCTTGGCCTCGGCGTAGCCGGCGTGCGTCATGGCCCACTGGGTGAAAGGTTGCGAGCCCCTCGTGAGCGCGAACATGCCGATGGTGTTGCCGGCGCCGTACCACTCGCCGGCGATCGCCTGATCGATGACCTGCAGGCCGTCACCGTAGATCGGGATCGCGTAGCTATACTCCACCAGCATCCGGGCCTTGGCCCGAGCCCACGCCGCCTCCGGATCGACGGCGGCGTCCTTCTGGTATTCCTCGTAGACGGTCAGGGCGCTGCCGATCGTGCCCAGGTCGACCTGCGACTTGAAGAGCGTGCCGAACGTGAACTGCTTGGGCAGCCCCGAGGGATCGAGCCCCGCCTTGCGGTACATGCCGGCCGTCTCCGCATCCACGTCCCATCCGAAATGCGTGGCCACCTCCGAGTTGGCGTATCGCGTCGCCTCGCCCAGCAAGCCGGCGGTGGTGTCAATGGCCCCTCCCAGGCGGCGGTACTGGCCGTCGGGGGCAAAGACAGTGCTGATCCGCTCCGAGAACGTCGGCACCCGCTCCGAAACAGGTTTGTAGACCGGCTTGGCGTCAAGGGCTTCCTGCACCCGCTGGCGAAGCTGGACATCGGGTAACTCGAATCCGAATTCCTGGATCAGGCGCTTCAACTCGGCCTGCTGCCCCTTCACGTAGTTGACCGTGCTCTCCGCGTTATCGTCCGCGGAACCGATGCGGACCGGCGGCGGCTCATCGATCCTCGCCAGACGGGCCTCCAGATCGCTGCGGATCGCCCGGAGACGGGCCCGTCGGGTGCGAAGGTTCTCCATGATCGATTTCATCAGGGCCCGATCGTCACGGCCCGCGTCAAGGTTCTTGATGACTTCATCAAAGCGCTGGGCCGCCCGGTCGAAGTTCGCGTCGTCGAGGGCGTTGAGAGCGTGGTGAAACTGGTTGGCCCAGACGTGCTTAAGACGCTTCGTGACCGCGGCGCTGGCCGTCTTGTCGCCGAGAACCTCGACGATCTGGTTGGCCCGGACTTTAGCGTCCCCCTCGCCGTCAGTGGCGAGCTTCAGGATACGATCCTGGTAGCTCAGCGGGATGTCGGGCGAGATGATCGCCCGGACGCGGTCCTCGGCCACCGCGAGGGCTCCTTGCATGAGTGCCGCCCGTGCCTGGTTGCCGAAATTCTCCTTGGCTGCGGCGAGGATCGCTTGATCGGACGGCAGTTTGCGGATCGCCTCCGGGCCGTGCTGCTTGTACCACTCGATCATCGGCGCAAACGCGCTGTCGCCCTTGCCGCTCCGCAAGGCGTCAGCGGTGTCGACCAGGGCACGAAAATGCGCCAGGCTCGCCTCATCGGGGAACTGGCGGCCGGCGATCTCATCGATCATGCGGCGACGCTCCGCATTCGGGATCTTGCCCCAGTCCGGCGGCTCATACGGGTCGTACTTGGGCTTGCCGTTCTCCATCGCCGAGGTCAACATGCCCTCGGTCACGCCGCGAAGCAGATACTTGGCCTGCTCGGTCAGCGTCGATGCGGCCGTCGGGTCCTTGCCCGCCGCATGGTCCGTCGCCAGCAGCCAGTTCCCGACCATGGTGTCGAAGCCGACCTTCTGGCTCAGCAGGGGCGGGACATTCTTGTAGATCACCTCGCGGGCGGTGACCCGCTCTTCGCGATACGCGAACTTCGGGCTGTCGGGGGCTCCGATGTCCTCGGCGGTGATCCGGAAGTAGTTCTCCTCGGCGGTGCCGGTCAGCGACCGGCGGTCAACCTGCGTGCCGAACGGCGCGAACAGCCAGTACGCGTCCTTGGTGTGCTGAAGGTTTTTGGTGGCCCGGCCGGCATCCTCGTAGTACGCGGCGTCGGCCTCCGGCCGAAGCCGGATCTCCAGCGTGCCGCCGTCGTCGATCATGCCGCTGAACACGTCCGGAGGCCGATTCCTCGCGTCGTGGGCCATCACGTCTGCCACGTCCGGGGCCACCAGATGCTCTTCGAAGCGGGCGTTGAACTGGTCGATCACCTTCGTGGCGGGGATGATCGTCCCGTCGGGGAACTTCACGCCGACGACGGTGTGGTCGATATCGCTGGAGATCAGCTTGGGAAAACTGAACCAGAAGACCGACACGTCGCCGCCGTGGTACTCCTTGGCCACGTCATACATGGCCGCGGTGTAGGCTTCGAACCGAACGCGATTGAGGAGTTCACCGAGCTTCTGAGAAATGGCTCCGCGGTCGACGAGGTGCTTGACGCGCTTCTGGCCCCCGTCCTCATAGATCGTGACCAGCATCTTGTGGAATTTGTCGGCCGTGCGGATGTCGCCCGGGATCTGCAGGAGGGTGGCCTTCTCGGCCTGTTTGAGCAGCTCGTCCGGAGGTCCGCGCGTCGTGTCCCCGGTGGCTTCCTGCCATTCGGCGGTCAGCCTCTGCTTGTACTCCTCCCGGAGCCGGGTCATCTCCGTATCCACTTCCCGGTCGAGCTGATCCAGGATCTTCTGGTCCTGGTCCGCCGGTGTGCCGTAGTTCCATTCAGAGTTGACGAAGTCCGTAAAGGCCCGGATCGCCCAGTCGAGGCTTCTCCATCTCGGCTGGTTGTCGGTCGTCGTCTCGCGGGGCAGTTCGCTGACCCGCGCGGACAGGGGCACGGAGGCGCTGCCCAACTGCAATACCGGGTCCTCGTCGCGACCGGGCTCGGCGGTTCCCGGATCGGGTGCCGCTGCCGCGGCCGGCGGGGGCGTTTCGTTGGGTGTCGTTGGGTCCGCGGCCCGGACTGCCTCGGTCCACCCGGCGAGCCAGACCAGCGAGCTGACCACAATCGACCGGCACAGGCATCGTCGTTGTCTGAGCAGGCCCGAAAACATCGAAAGCAAGGCAACGTCGCGCCGTTGGGCTGTGGACATGATGTGAGCGCCTCCCGGCTATACTCCGGTACGAGATGTGGTCGCGCAGACGACCGCCGGCATGGTAACCGAAGTGCCCCGCCCTGGCCACTGTCTCCAGGCTTTTTGGCTCCTCGCAGTGTTACGTCATGCCCGGCGAATCCGCCTCTATTCCGCGGGCACCCAGACCTTGGGAAACTCGAAACCCGCCGGTGGGACCGCGCTGCCATCAAGCAGGGCCGGCTCGGCCCGGGCCGCGTAAGCATCCAGCCGGGCCATCAGTTCCCTCACCTTCTCGGGCTTCTTGTCGGCCAGGTCATTCTTCTCGCTCGGGTCGTCGGCGATATTGAACAGCTCGGTCTTCCCCGGCCGGTTCCCGGCCGCCTTGCGGTGAATCAGCTTCCAGTCACCGCGGCGCACGGCCCCCCCCGCGGGTTCGACGTTGTGCAGGATCTCTTCATGCGGTGTGGGCCTGCCCTCCGAGATCGTCGGCCAGATGTCCAGCCCGTCCAGAGGCAGGGGCTGCTCCAGGCTGCCGCCGGCCAGCCTCAGCAGCGTCGGATACCAGTCCACCATGTGCAGCGGCTGATCGACCATTGCTCCCGCCCGGATACGGCCGGGCCAGACCACGAAAGCCGGCACGCGAACGCCCCCCTCATAGAGTTGGCCCTTGGCCCCGCGCAAGGGCTCGTTGTTGGCCGCCCCCGCGTTGGATTCCCCGCCATTGTCGCTGGAAAAGATGATCAGCGTCCTGTCCAGAATACCCTTCTTGTCGAGCGCCTTGACGATCTGACCGACGGTGTCGTCCAGGCAGGTCACCATCGCCGCATACTGCGCGCGTTTGCGCGGCTTGATCTCTCGATACGGCTCGAGATACCTGGGCAGCGCCTGCAGCGGCGCGTGCGGGGCATTGAACGGAACGTACAAAAACAGCGGTTTTGCCGGATCGTGTTCGCTGACCAGCCGCACCGCCTCGCGGGCGATCAGCTCGGTCGTGTAGCCCTCTTCTCGAAGCGTCTTGTCGTCGCGCTGCCAGTCCAGGCCGCCGTCGCGTTCATGGGTGAAATAGTCGAGCGCGCCGTTGTAATGCCCGTACTGGTGATCGAATCCGCGGCGGGTCGGCAGGTAGGCCGACGCATAGTGGCCCAGGTGCCATTTGCCCACGATGGCCGTCGTGTAGCCGGCCTGTCTGAGGGCCTCGGCGAGCGTCCGCTCCCTCAGCGCAAGACCCTTCCGAAGCCACGGCCGGATGACGCCGATCTGGAGTCCATACCGAATCGGATACCGCCCGGTCATCAGCGACGCCCGCGTCGGAGTGCACACCGGCTGAACATAGAACTGGTTCAGTTGTGTCCCGTTGCGGGCCAGCGCATCCAGGTGGGGCGTCTTGATCTCGCTGCCGTGGAATCCGACGTCGTGCCAGCCCAGATCATCGGCCAGCAGGAACAGAATGTGAGGCCGGGACGCCGCTTCGGCAGCCACGACCGTGCAATCACGCGCCACCGCCGCGGCAAGGAATAAACACGATATCTGCGTGCCTTTTCGGATCATGAGTCCTCCTTCCCTGCCCGGGACCGGCGGTCGGAACGCCGTATCGACGCTCAGGCTAATTCTGCCGGCCGTCGTCGTCAATCGTGCGCCAGACCTGCTCTCCGACCCCCCACACGGCCGAAGCCGCCCGCGTCGCGCGCAGGGAGAGGGCAGGAGTCTGGAAAGGACGAAAAAACGGGATCAGGTTCGTTTTTCGTCGTGTCTGTGTTCCGTCGTATAGCCTCCTTGAACCTCCAATGGGCCCGCTCGGCCCGGAATCACCTCCGGGCCGCCCCTCTTCGCCGAATCCCTTCGGCATTCCACACTCGGGAAATGCCGATCTCTCGCAGAGCCGCCGGGACCGCAGGGCAATCCGCTCTGCCCTTTTCTCAGCGATCTCTGCGCCTCTGCGAGAGCCTCACGTCTTTCCTTCCACAATAGCGATCTCCTCCTCCGTCAACCCGTACAGCTCGTACACCAGCCGGTCGATCTGCCGGTCCGTCGCGTCAATCTGACGCTGCAGGGCGTCTTTCTCATGGGCGGTCTTAGCCGCAGATAATTGTGTCTGTAGCGACAGCATCTGTTCGACAAGCGACACGATACGATCATGTTTGGCTGAGTCACCTGCGATAGAGAAGTCGATCATGCGGAAGGGCACCCGGGAGAGGAACTGGCGATTCGCGGAGTACCAGCCTCCGCGGAAGGGCGCACTCACCGCAGGGAAGAACCATTGAAGAAGTCGCGAGTTAATGAGCCCAAGGAGGTAGTGAAAGCTATGCTTTTCATAACCGGCCTTGAATGTGAGTCCTCCGACATCCACATTGTCCAGGAAATGACTGCCGACGCTGTCGTGACCTGCGTGCAGAGATTCCACGAGTCGCGGCACGCAAAGCTTGACGCGCCCTTGAATTCCAAGGTTCTGGTTTCGGCCGAAGCGGTGCCAGTGCTCGCCTCTGAACTTCCCCTTCTCTCGGCTCTCTAACCTACTCCTATTCTGTTGGAGGTACGCTGCCGTTCGCGGAAATGTGTCTTCGATAGCAGCGAAGGATATCAGAGAAGCGATTTCTTGACGGACAGTGTAAGGGAACAGAATGTATTGGCGGGACGGCAATGGCTGATACCTGACCACGTCCGTGCCGCTCAGCAGGGGGTGTAGGAGACCCTTTTCCAGCTTGTACGGTTGCTGCAGAGACCTCGAAAACAGGGTCATCTCATCTTCACCCTCTTCAAGGAGGTTCATGATGAAAACATCATCGGCACTCGTCTGTAGTCCCACGAAGATATCGGCGACCTCTTCCAGCCTGGGCGTTAACTCCCTCAGTTTGCCGATCAGCGATGCGGACTCACCAACGGCGAAATTCCATTCTCCCGCCGAGATCCTGCTGTTGGGGACGGGCCCTGTAGCCGCTGTCCCGCTCATGCGCCACGACGCCAGGTCATCGACACGCGCGAACTCGCAGTGATCCACACTTTCTGCGGAGAGGAAAAGCAAGCACGTATACGTTGTAGCACCGGGGAAGATCTGCTGATGCCCAAAGTGAACCAGCGCCTTTAGATGGCCGCCTTGCGCTAACCGACCGCGCAATGGCTCACCATACTGGGCGTTTAGGAACTTGTGTGGAAGGATGTAGCCCAGGCGTCCGCGCTCCCCGAGCAACCATAAGCCCCTCTCGACGAAGACCACGTAGACGTCGTAGTTGCCTCTACCAGCGGACACATAGCGCCGTTTGAGATACTCGACCTCTTCCGGAACGACATTCTTCATTGTCTGAATACGCACATACGGCGGATTTCCAATCACCGCATCAAAGCCGCCCGCCTTCATGATCTCGGAGAACTCGGTCTTCCAGTCGAACACGTTGACCCGCAGCCGCTCTTCGGCATCGAGCAGCATCATCTGCTGATTCTCGTAAAAATCCGGCCCGATCAGCGAATTGCCGCACTTGATGTTGTCGCCCAGGTCGGGCAAGGCCCGCTCGTGAAACAACCGAAGCTGCTGGTTGATCAATTCCCCGCTCTCACCCTCCAGCACCTTGAGCAGCAGCGAAAGCTTGGTCGTTTCGACCGCCTGGCTGTCGATATCCACCCCGTAGATGTGGGCCAGCAGGATCCGCTTGCGCTCGGCCGTGGTCAGTCGCCAGTCGCCGCCCGAACGCTGGTACAGCCGCGGATTGCGCCCCGTGGCGTGAGCCTGCGGGCCGTCCTCGACGTATCGGTCTCGATACCAGTCGAGCAGGTACTGGTAAGCCCCGATCAGAAACGACCCTGAACCACACGCCGGGTCCAGAATCGCAATCGGCCGCTGAGTCCTGGACGGCTTGAACGTCTCCGTCAGCCCTCCGACATCACGGGGCGTCTTACCCTCCAGCAGCTTGCCCACCGTGTTCCTGACGATGTAATCGACGATGTAGGTCGGCGTGTAATAGACGCCGCCGGCCTTGCGAACCTCCGGCTTCTCCTCGACCACCGCCCGATGCCCGCCGGTCAGCCGGATCACCTTGCCCAGAAACTGCTCGTACACCTGCCCCAGAATGTCGGCCGGCAGAACCGAAAACTCGTACGGGCTGTCAGGGTAATACAGGCTCCTGATGATGTCCCTGAGCACCTTGTCATCGACCGTCAGGCCCGGTGTCAGCTCGTCCGGGGCCTCGTGGCGGTCTCTTTCCCTTTGGAAGTGAAACAGCCCGGAGTTGTACCGCTCGTCGGCCCGGTTGAACAGCTCACGCAGCCGGGCGTAGATGTTCTGGCCGTTGATCAGCCCCTGAAGCTGGGCATATATCTCGATACCCCGGTCCTCGCAGATTCGCAGGAAGATGATCCGGTCGATGATCCGCTGAACGGCAAAGTTTAGGTCCCGCTGCGACAGTTTGTTGCGCAGGGCCAGGTTGCGGGCCAGTGCGCCGCGCCAGGATTCGATCTCCTCCAGAAAAGCCGCATCGACCTCGGCCGTGCCTCGCTTGCCCCGCGCCGTCTCGGCGTACCGATCGAACGAGCCCTTCAGAACCGATTCCCGGGCAAAGATCGAGGCGATTTTGTCCCACTGCTCGGGATAGCCGTCGCAATCGCAATAGAAGATGCGGGCCGTCGACGGCTTGTCCTGCTTGTCCGGCCGGACTCGGCAATCGTAAACCGCGAACTCCTGGAAATCCGTCAGGATCGACAGCGGCAGCTTGCCCGACCACGCATAACGACGCAGTTGATAGGCCGGCTCGAGGTTGTGCCTCAGATCCACGCCCGGCTTCTTGGCTTCGAGGAAGAACTTCCGCGTCCCGCCGATCCGGAAACAGTAGTCCGGGGCCTTCGTGGCTCCCCCGATCTTGATTGCATCCTCGTGGATGACATCGCGGTAGGCGTCGGCATAACCCGCCCGGTTGGCCATGTCCCAGCCCAGCGCCTCGAACATCGGATTGATGAAATCCACCCGGCAGAGGGTCTCATTGTAGGCCGGTGAGGTGTAGTGCTCCGCATTGGTACGGAACTTCTCGACAAGCTCATGAACGACGTCGGGAGCAGAAGTCATGCGGTAATCATAACACGGAAACTGCAAGCTGGAAAGCCGCAACCGCCCGCGGCTCGTAAAAGGTGTGAGGATGAAGTGTTTATCATTCGGCTCCTCTCGCGCCGCTCTCGTCTCTTGGCGTCTTTGTACCTTCGTGGTTCGCATCCCCATCTCGACCCCCTCGCCCGAAATCCGCGTCAGTCCGCTTGGTCGGTCTCATCTGCGGCCACACTCTCCCGCTTTGCTGCTGTTTTCTGACTCCTGCCTTCCTCCTTCTTCCGCGAATCTGCGAAATCT
>CAZPIO010000098.1:0-28543 GCA_964586235.1 uncultured Planctomycetales bacterium | reverse complement strand
GCGCGTTCTGAGAGCGGTGGCCTGTGGGCGTCAGCCCTGGTAGATCCTGCACGGACGCGGCTCGTCGTCGTTGTCGCGCTTGAAGATCGCGGCCCGGCGATATTCGGCCCAGGTGTTTTCGAACCAGAATTCGCCTTCCGGACGAGCGTTGGGGGCCGCGATGCGAACCTCGAAGCTGTCGCTTTCGGGGCAATACTTCAGGAGAAGGAGTTCCGCACGGAGATCCAGCTTCTCAGGGATGTATCGCCACTCGTCTCCGAGCCCGGCATGAGGCAGGGTGCCCTTCGGATCCGTCACCAGGTGTGAGCCGCGCGAACCGCTTCCTCGTTTGAGCAGTGCGAGGATTGCCTCCAGGTAGCCGAGTTGGGCGAGGGCCAGCTCGCGGATCTCGATCGCCCGCGTATAACCCTCGGCATCTTGCTGCAGTCCACGGTCGCGGATTCGCCGCCACTGCTGGCGGGCTTCATCCAGGGCCCGAGTCACTCCGGCCAGCGAGCGGACCATGCCGGCGTATCGGCTCATCCGCCGCTGGATTTCCTGCTTGACGGTCGCGCAGTCAAGGGCCTGGCTGCCGGCGGCACGAATCCGTTCGATCTCGGTGACAAAGCGAGGCACGACGGCCTCCGCGCGGCGGACGAACGAATCCACCGGCAGGCCATCGCCGTGATAAACGTGCGCGATACGTTGGGCCGCCCGCATGCCCCCGACCTGGCCGGAGTTCAGCGCCGACCCGCCCGGGCGTTTGACGCCGTGCGTGCCGGCCAGCTCACCGACGACGAACAGGTGCCGCACGCTTGATTCCCACCAGTTGTCGACGGCGAAGCCGCCGTTGCAGTGCTGGGCGCAGACACCGATTTCCAGGGGCTCCTGTGAGAGGTCAACACCCATCTGCCAGTAGAGATCGATGCTCGGCTGGTTCATGTGGGCCAGCCGCTCGATGGGCGTCGACTGCATCGCGCCGGACTTCTGCAGATAGGTCAGGGCCTCGGGCTTGAGGTCCTCCAGGCGGAACGGTGACAGGCCGTCTGTCGCCCTGGGGTTCTCGCGGAAATCCATGAACACCCGCCGGCCGCGGTTCACCATCTCGTTCTGGACCAGGATGTCGATGAGCGACGAGCCGAAGCCGGCGATCTTGTCATGGTCGAAGGGCCACTGGTAGCCCTTCAGGAAGATGTCCGTGGCCAGTGTCGCCATCGAATCGAAATAGGGATTGAGGAACTCCCGTTCGTCCTTGCCGCCCGCGTCGGTGCTGTAATAACGCGGGATGACCTGCTGGTAGGTGCCCGAGAGGTTCCACCTCGGGCGGACCGAGGCGAGGCCGAACTGGGATTCAGTGAGATTGTGGGCCTCGGCGCCGGCCTCGAAGAGAGCGGCGTACGGCCCCATCTGGCCGTGCGGGTAGACGGAGATCTCGTACAGGTCGCCGGGGCCTCCGCCGGCCGCCACGACGTTGCGGGCGTTGAACAGCACCAGGCCGTGGTTCTCGTCGTTCTGCCGGGCAAGGTCGACGCAGAGGATCCCATGCGCTGTCTGCCGGTCACTCTCCTGCCCCGTGATAACTGCCAGCACATGATGGCGGTTGAAGACGGGTATGGCGTAGCGTTCGAGTTCAGCCAGCAGCTTCTGGACCATGAAACGCGAGGTCCACGGCCCTGCGGAGGTCGCCCGCTGACGCGGGTCGTGGTCGGTCTTGTAGCCGACGAAGATGCCGTCGGCGGTGTGGGGGAACGGCACACCCAGATCGACCAGGCGGTAGAACGCGCGGAGGGAGTTGGCCCCTTCAATGAGGGCGACGTCGCCGTGAGTGCAGCCCCCGGCGGTGAGCGTATCGGCGAAGTCGGCCGGGCGGTCGGGTTCGCCGCCGGTGCCCATCTTGTAGTAGGTCTGCTTGTCCGACCCGGAGTTGTTGGAGGTTCCGAGGCCGATGCCGCGGGTGACGAGGGCGACCCGGTCGGCCGGGCTGTCCACGCCCATCTCCTCCAGTTCGCGGAACAGGCGGCACGCGCAGTTGAGGCCGGCCGCCCCGCTCCCGACGACCACGGTATTGAGCGAGTAGACCGGGACGCTCAAGCCGTTCATTTCGATGGTGGTCCTGGTGATCATTTTGCCACCTCGAGGTTACAGTCTTCGAATCCCGAAGCCGCCGCTGACTTCGATGCTTTCACCGGTGGAGTAGTCCAGGCATCCCTGGGCAAACGCCGAGACCAGCGCGGCGACGTCTTCCGGCTGCCCCCATCGCCGGTTGACCAGGAGCCCCTCGGCGATGAGCTTGTCGTACTTCTCCTTGACCACGCTGGTCATGGGGGTCTCGATGATGCCCGGCCGTATCTCGATGACCGGGATGCCGTACTCCCCGAGTCGATCGGCATAGAGCCTGACTGCCATGGAAAGCCCGGCTTTCGAGACGCAATACTCGCCGCGTGCCGGCGAGGAGGTGTAGGCGGAGATCGAGGTGATGAACGCGATGCGGGGTGTGGCAATGCGCCCGGCCCGCTTCCAGTCGATCATCCGGTTGGCCACCAGTTGGGTCAGGAAATAGGGCCCTTTGAGGTTGATGGAGATCAGGCGATCGAAACTCTCCTCGCCGGCCTGAAGAATGTCGACTCTCTGTTTCGGGGCCACTCCGGCGTTGTTGACCAGCAGGTCGAGCCGGCCGTATTGGCGATCGATGAAATCGATCATTGCACGGCGGTCGCCGGCGGAGGCGATATCGGCCTTGAAGACCTCGGCCCGCCCGCCGGCCGATTCGATCGTCTTTTTGACCTCGAATGCTCCCTGCGAGGTGTTGCCGGGATCGGCGACGACATCATTGATCACCAACGCGAAGCCATCGCGGGCCAGCCGGATGGCGATGCCCCGACCGATGCCTTGCCCCGCCCCAGTGACCAAAGCGACAGGTTGTTCACTCATGGACTGCTCCTTCGACGAATGCGATCACCCGCCCTGGGGGGCATACTACGGCGACTTGCACGGCGTGCCAAGTGTCGACCGGCTTCGAGGGCGTCCCCGGCCGGTGGCGGCCGCTCCCCATCACGACGCCACCGGTTATCGCCCGTTTCGTCATCCGATAAACCCGGAATCCGAGCGGTTCTCGAATCCCCCGCATGTGTGACAGGGCGCATTCGGCCGGCGGCGCAAATATGCCCCGGCAGGTAACCGATGAAAGACAGGGCGTGTTGTCACCCCAGCGGCCGGAGTCCGCCCGGTGTTTTCGCGCGGACATGTTGGAGGGGACACTCCTCACCCGGACCGCTGGCCCAGGGGAAACGAGGGTTCTGCCGAATGGTGCGTCTCGGGTCGCTCGGGCTGAAAGGCCTGGCCATCGCTTTTGCAGTCATCCTGCTGCTGGGCACGGTGGGAGCGGTCTGCGCGGCCCTGATGTGGCGGCACTTCACCAGCTCGATCGACGCGGTGGAGAGCCACGCGATCATGAACGCCCGGTTCGTCGGTCTGAGCGCTGAACCCTACGTGTTGTTGAACGACATTCAATCGCTGGATCGTCTCACCCAGGCGGCCACGGCGAGCAGTTCGCTGGAGCTTGCGCAGATTCTCGACAGTTCGGGCAAGGTTCTGGCCGAGTCCCGGCGGCACGTGGCTTTCGTTCCGGAAACTCAGGTTCGGGTGGTCGAGGCCTTTCGCGGTTCTCCGGGCAAGGATTCTGTCCGCGTTTTTCGAACGTCGAATCAGTGCCTGGTGCTGGTACCGATCTGGCCGGTGAGCCATCCCCTCGATCTCGGGCCGGCAGAGGAGGAATCAAAGGAGAATCGCGATCCGGGCCCGATCGGCTTTGTGCTCCTGACGTACACACTGCAGGAAGTCTATTCGGTTCTGGCGAGCGACGTGTATTCGGGCGTGGCCATCTCGGTCGCGGTCATCGCCATCGGCCTGGCGGTCACGATCGTGAGCGTGCGTCGGTTGCTGACTCCGATTGCCGGGCTGGTGCGAACAGCCACTGCGATCGCCGAGGGGGACCTGTCCCACCGTGCCAGCGAGAACGCTCCCGCCGAGATGGGCGTTCTGGCCCAGGCGTTCAACCACATGGCCGACAAGGTAGAGGACTACGCCCAGAATCTCGAGAAACTCGTCTACGACCGGACGGTGGCGCTGGAGCGGAACGAGGCGAGGACGCGGGCGATCCTGGATACGGCGGCGGACGGCATCATCACCATTGACGAGCAGGGCATGGTGGAATCATTCAATGCCGCGGCGGAAAGGGTCTTTGGCTGGAAGGCGGAGGAGGTGATCGGCCAGAACGTGAGCATGCTAATGCCGGCGCCCTACGCCGAATCCCACGACACCTTCATCCGCTCCTACATCCGCTCCGGCGATCCCAAGGTCATCGGGCGAGGGTGCGAGGTTGAGGGCCGGCGGAAAGACGGCAGCGTGTTTCCGATGGACCTGGCGGTCAGCGAAGTTCGCGTCGGGGATCGCCGGACGTTCACCGGCATCGTTCGCGACATTACCGATCGCAAACGGTCTGAAGAGGAACAGCAGAAGCTGGTGTCGCTGGTCGAAAACAGCAGCGACCTCATCATGATGTGCTCGCTCGACGGCGGCGTGCGGTATCTGAACCGGGCCGGCCGCGAGATGACCGGCGTGGACAGCCCCGAGCAGGTCGTGGGCACGACCATCGGGGACTACATGCCCGAGGAAGAATGGGCCCGCGTGCGCGAGATTGAGCTGCCCATGGTGCTCAAGAACGGGAACGCGGAGTGGCAGGGTGAGGTCCGGCACATCAAGAGTGGCCGCAGGACCGCGATGCAGGTTGACTTCTTCCTGATCCGGCACCCGAAGACCGGCGAGCCGATGTGCCTCGGCAGCATCCAGCGGGACATCACCGCGCGGAAGCAGGCGGAGGCGCAACTGAAGAAGAACATGTCCGAGCTCGAGCAGTTCAACCGCCTGGCGGTCGGGCGCGAGCTGCGGATGATCGAACTGAAGCGGCAGGTGAACGAGATGGCCCGGGCGGCGGGGCTGGATGAGGTGTACGATCTGGCGTTCGCCGAGGCGGCGCGGAGGTAAGACGGATTCACAGGAGCCTTTGTCAGTCTGGGATGATCTCTCGATTCATGGCCAATCTGGCACTCCGGGATCGCTGGCCCGCCTGCGTTGCGCTCACACTGGTGCTGGTGGTGGCCATGGCGACCGGTCGCATTGCCGAGGAGCAGGCTCGACTGAGGGATCGGGCCCGGTTTGATGCCGGCGTTGAAAACGCCAGATCGGCGCTCCAGGAAAGGCTGCGAGACTGCGAGAGCAAGACCAGGTCCATGCGGGGCTTCTTCGAGGCGAGCAGGAGCGTGGGGGCCGCCGAATGGGGCGTTTTCGCTGAGGCGACGCTGGGCGAGGGAAACCATCGCGCGGTGAAGTCACTGTGTTTTGTGGAGCAGGTCAGTCGCGACAACCTCGAAGACTACGTGCAAGAACGGCGCAAGGCGGGGGATCGCGGTTTCACGGTTCGCCCGGAGGGAGACAGAGCCTCTTACCTGGTGATCCTGCACTCGTATCCGGCCGGCGCTGCCGCCGGGGAGATCGGTCTGGACCTCGGTGCCGACCCGGAGTGGAAGATGGCGATGGAGCGTTCGCGCCACAGCGGCATGGTCGAGGGTCGCCGCGGCCGGATCGGAGCGCCGCCCGAGGAGAAGAACGGGGATTACCGCTTGTTCGCGGCGGCATACCGCAAGACCGATTCCGACAGAACAGCTAAAGACTCGATCCACAGGCTGGCCGGTTGGGTCTGCATGTCTCTCGATTCGGAAGGGCTGGTGGGCGATCTCTGCAGACAATCCGCCGGCCAGGGAATCGACATCAGCGTGTTCGAGGGCATCCGCGCCTCGGAGGAAACCCTGATTCACTGCGGCGGCGACCATCCGCCGACCGTGCTGCAATCCGGCCGCGATCCGGTTTTCGAGCGATATGTCGATCTCCGCGTCGGGACCTCGGTGTTCACCCTCTATGCATCGAGTCTGTCGACGTTCCGGAGCGGCTGGAGCCGGGCCGCGGGCCCCCTGGTGAGCGGGGGAAGCGTGGCAATCGGAATGCTCCTGTTTGTGGCGGTGTGGAGCTCCTCCGCCGCGAGGCGGGCCCTGGCGGACGCCAGGACGATCAATGCCGCCCTGCGAGAGAGCGAAGGTATGTACCGGCTGCTCTTCGAAAGCTCCATGGACGCCTTGTTTCTTCTGGATGGGGTTTTCCTGGCCTGCAACGAGCAGGCGTGCAAGATGCTGGGTTGTGCCCCCGCGGATATCGTGGGCCGTCCGCCGGAGGACCTGTCGCCACCGACGCAACCTGACGGACGGGCTTCCAAGGACGCCGCGAAGGAGCACATTGAGGCCGCCCTTGCGGGGACTCCTCAGTTTTTCGCCTGGAGGCACCGGCGGAAGAACGGCGCGGCGGTCGAAACGGAAACCTGGCTCAGGGCCTTGAGCATGGACGGGCGGACGGTCCTGCTGGCCATCGTTCGCGACGTCACCGAGCGAAAACGGGTTGAAGAGGCGGTGCATCGGTCGCTGCAGACGGGGGCGGATATCATGGCGGCGACGCCGTCCGGTGTCTTGATATTCGAGTACGATCCTCCGGACCGGCTCCTGCTCATCGACGGGAATCCGGCCGCACGGCATATGACCGGCATCGAGGTGGATGCCAGCCTGGGCAAGGATTTCCAGGAGCTGTGGCAGGGGCCGCAGAGCGAGGCCGTCCACGAGGCGTTCTTGAAGGTGGCTCGCACCGGCGAGATGCTGGAAAGCGAGGAGATCGAGTATGCGAACGGGCCCATAAGCAGCGTGTTCCGCGTGCGGGCGTTTCGGATGCCGGGCAACCGGCTCGGCGTGGCCTTCGACGACCTCACCTCGCACCGTCGGGCCGAGGCGATGGCAAAGGAGGAGGCGGCCAAGCTGGGCACGATGCTCGCGAACATCCAGGACGGGGTCGTGTTCGTCGGTGCGGACGACACCGTCATTGAAGCCAACCCCTCCTTCGTGCAGTTTGCCGGGAGGATCAGGGAACAGATCGTCGGCCGGCCGCTGCGGGAGCTTCGCCTGGCGGCGATCACCGAGCAGGTCGAGGCGGTGCTCGACGGTTTCCGCGGTCAGCCGGCCGCCGCCGCAGCCCAGATTCAGCAGCGCATCGGCGGCAAGCAGTTCGTTCTCCGGATCCAGCCCATCCACGACGACGGCGACTATGCCGGCGCGCTGCTGACCGTCACCAACGTAACGGAGATGATTCGGGCGAGAGAGGATCTCGAGCGATACAACCGCGAGCTGAGCGAGCGGGCGAGGCAGTTGGAGGAAGCCAGGCTAGCCTCGCTCAACATGGTCGACGACCTCGAGCGGGCGCGCGTGGCGGCGGAGGCCGCGAGCCGTGCCAAGAGCGAGTTCCTCGCCAACGTGAGCCACGAGATTCGCACGCCGATGAACGCCATCATCGGCATGACGGATCTGATGCTGGATGGCGACATAACGGCCGACGACCGCGAATCGCTGCTCATCGTGAAGGAATCCGCTGACTCGCTGCTGATCGTCATCAACGACATTCTCGATTTCTCGAAGGTCGAGGCGGGCAGGATGGAACTGGATCGGGTGGGCTTCGATCTGCGCGAGAGCCTCGGCGACACGGTCAAGGCACACGCGCTGCTGGCTCACAAGAAGGGGCTGGAGGTGATCTGCGATATCGCCCCGGACGTGCCCGCGATGCTGATCGGGGATCCCGGGCGCCTGAGGCAGGTGATTGTCAACCTCGTGGGTAACGCCGTGAAGTTCACCGAGTCGGGCGAGATCTGCGTGCAGTGCGAGAGATGGGACCCGACGAGAACGCCGAGCGGTGTGGGTCCGACGCCGGCCAGGAAAACCGAGCCCGCGGTCGGCGACGGATGGGTCACCCTGCACTTCTCGGTAACCGACACGGGCATCGGGATTCCGCGCGAGAAACAGGGAATGATCTTCGAGGCCTTCGCCCAGGTGGACGGTTCGACCACCCGGAAGTACGGCGGGACGGGACTCGGTCTGGCGGTCTCGGCCAAGCTGGTCGAGCTGATGAACGGGCGGATCTGGGTGGACAGCGCTCCGGGCAAGGGCAGTACTTTTCATTTCACGGCCGAGTTTAGCTCGCCGGGTGCTGCGGCCGCGGCGTCCGACACGACCGGCCTCCCCGCACTCCGTGACATGCCTGCGCTGGTGGTCGACGATAATGCGGCCAACCGCCGCATGCTCGAGCGGACACTGCGGCGGTGGCACATGAGACCTGTTCTGGCGGACAGCGGCCGGGCGGCACTGGCGGCCCTGGATCGCGCCAAGAAGGCTGGGACACCCTTCCCCTTGATTCTTCTGGACGCCATGATGCCTGAAATGGACGGGTTCGAGCTGGCCAGACGGATCCAGCGGGACGCCGAGCTGGCCGGGGCCAAAATCATGATGCTGTCATCGGGCTGCCAGCGCGAGGACGTGGTGCGATGCCGCGAACTGGGCATCACGGTCTACCTGACGAAGCCGATCAAGTGCTCCGAACTGCTGGATGCGATCATGACCGCCCTGGGTGCCGGCGGCGTACGTGTTGTCGAGGCCGAACGCAGCCTTGCGGACTCTCCCGACCGCTCCCGCGAAGGCATGCGAATTCTTTTAGCGGAGGACAACCCCGTCAACCAGCGCCTCGCGGTTCGGATTCTGGAGAAATACAACCATCGGGTCACGGTGGCGAACAACGGGCAGGAGACGATCGACATCCTCGATCGGGACGGACCGGAGGCCTTCGATCTGGTTCTGATGGACGTGCAGATGCCGGTGATGGGCGGCTTCGAGGCGACTGCCGTCATCCGCGAGCGGGAGAAGCAGACGGGTGATCATATCCCCATCGTGGCCATGACCGCCAACGCCATGAAGGGCGATCGAGAGAAGTGTCTCTCGGCAGGGATGGACGATTACATCTCCAAACCCGTCGCCATCGCGAAAATGATGAAGATTCTCGAGAAGTGGCCCAGACGTGGCTCAACCGAAAGAGAGGATTCCGTGAGAAACCATGAAACGTCCGACAGCCAAACGACCAAACCCGCGGCGGCAGAAGAATGCCCGGTGGATCTGGCCAGGGCGATGGAGAACCTGGGCGGCGAGCGTGAACTGTTTAACGAGGTCCTGGCCTTGTTCGTCCAGACCATACCCCAGGTTCTGAAAGACGTCGAGGCAGCCGTTGTCAACCATGATGCGCCGCGGCTCCGGCTGGTGGCCCACGGGCTAAAGGGTTCGGCGGCGAACTTGTGTGCCGAGTCGGTTCGCCACAAAGCCGAGCAGATCGAGGTCATGGCCAAGAGCGAGGATTTCTCGCAGGTGGACAAGATCTTCGCCGAGCTGCAATTGCAGCTCCAGCGTTTGCAGGAATACGTCGATTCGATGGACGGAGGCGATTCGGCCCCTTCATCCGAAGCCTGAGTCCGTCGACCCGCCTTCGCCAGTGCCGTTCCCATGCGGCCTGCCGGGGAGGGCGTCCCCCCTCTCGATCCGGCCGCTGATCATCCTCTCAGGACCACTTCGGGCTTTGGCCCGCGTCCGGGCTCGTCTTTCTTAGCTGTTCCGTTGAAAAACGCCCCACCGGAGCGCGTGCCGTGATACTGCGGTCGACGTGCATAAGTGCCCGGCCGGCCGGGTGCCCTGAAAAGGCAAGATCGGCTGTCCGGGCGTGTCGGAAAGGTGTGGTTTGGAGAGGAGGTGCGCGAGATGAGCCATGCAGGAGAGCGGGGGGCGATCGGAACGGCCACCAGGACCGAAGACCGCGAGCGGGTGCTGATCCAGTCAGCCCTGCCGGAGGGGCAGCCGCCGCCCTCGAGGGTGCTGGTGGCACCCTGGGGTGAAGTTCGGAGCCTCAACGGAGAGTTCGTGATCGACGAGGAGGCGGCCGGGCTGGTGATCGAGTCCTTCCGGGCCCACGGAACGGACATCCCCATCGACTACGAACATCAGAGCCTGGGCGGGCAATATGCCTCGCCGACGGGCCTGGCGCCGGCGGCGGGGTGGATTCGCGGGCTGCACGTGGTGACCTCGGCCCAGGCGGGCGAGCAGCCGGGGCTGTTCGCAGAGGTGGAATGGACCGCGGAGGCCTGCAGGAGACTAAGCGCAAAAGAGTACCGGTACCTGTCACCGGTAGTGCTGGTCCGCAAGAGCGACCGGCGGGCTGTGGCGCTGCACTCCGTTGCCCTCACCAACAAGCCGGCGATTGTCAGCATGAAGCCGCTGGTCAACCGTGAGGGTGAACCGGCGGGAGATGGCGGCGGCCATGAGGATGCTGCGGCTGACGTGCTCGAGGCGATCGAGGTGCTGCGATGCCGACTGGGGCTTCCACGGGACAGCGATGCGAAGAACGTGCTGATCGCGGCGGAGGCCAGACTGGTCTCGCTGACGGCCGAATCGCTCGGGCGTGCGGCGGGAGACAAGGTGGATGCGGCGATGAAGGCGGGGAAGCTCACGTCGGCGCAGCGCGCGTGGGCAACCTCGCTGGCGATGAAGGATCCGCGAGCCTTTGACGAGTGGCTGTCGACGGCGCCCGTGGTGGTCAGGCCCGGGCGGCTCGAGCCGCCTGGCGGCGGGAGCACGGAGAGCCAGAGCCGTGCGGCGGTGATCACATCCGCGCGGGCGGCATTCCGCTCGGAATCGGCTCTGTCACTGATCACCACCGAGTCGGCGTGGATCCAGCAAGCCCTTCGTGAAGCCGAACTGAGCGGAATTGAGGTCTGATCAAACGAGTGTTTACGGACATGCGGCCGGGCGGTGAAGACCCGAGCCGCGGAGAGGAAGGAGGACATCATGGCATTGACGGCCAACAGAGATGTGGATCGGTATGTGGACCAGGAACTGCGCTCATTGCCGGTCAAGGGCGGATCGCACGTTTTCAGGGGGGCGTTTGTGGGCCTGAACGGCGGGCACGCACGGCCGCTGGCTGCCGGCGACGCGTTTGCGGGCATCGCCTACGAGGAAGTGGACAACACCTCGGGAGCGGACGGGGCCGCGATGGTAAGGGTCTTCACCATCGGCGATTTCGAGCACGAACTGGCGTCGGCCTCGCGAGCGAACAATCGGAGCCCCGTGTTCGCGTCCGACGACGGCACGTTGACGCCGACCTCGGGCGGCAACAGTTTTGTGGGCCACCAGTTGGACGTGGTGGCGACGAACCGCATCGTGCTGCGGATTCAGACCACGCCCACGCCCCTGGCGGGCGGGACGATGACCAGTGAGTTGGTCAGCGCCGGCATCCGCCACGCCTACGTGGCCAAGGATGCGACGGGTGGAAACGTCAGTCTCGCCGCAGCGGAGCTTGGCGGCGCGGTCGGCATCAACAATGGCACCACCGCCCGAAGCGTACAGCTTCCCGCGGTGGCGGCCGGGGATGTCGGCAAGTGGGTGACGCTGATCAAGGTCGCCGGTGCTACCGGTGCGATCACGGTTTTGCCGGAGGCGTCGGGGACAATCGACGGCGGTGCCAGCAACGCTGAAATGGACGCCGTCTACGACTCCATCACACTGATGTGCGTCGGGGCCAAGGCGTGGTCGGTGGTGGCCAAGAGGATTTCGTGAGGTACAAGCGCTCATTCTTGAGAAGGAAAGGAAGCAACCATGGCGGTGATCAATACAGGATTGCTGACGAAGGGGCTCCGCAGCGAGTTCTTCGATCGTCTGGGCAAGGTGGTGACGGTTTACCAGGACCTGTCGACGCGGATCGTGTCCACGTCGGACTCGGAGACGTATCGCTGGCTGGGCACGGTGCCGCGGATGAGAGAATGGGGCACCGGCCGGCTGGCTCGGGGGCTTCGCAGCGAGAGCTACTCGGTCGAGAACCTGAAATACGAAGCCACGATCGAGGTTGACCGCGACGAGATCGCCGATGATCAGACCGGGCAGATCCGCATCCGCATCGGCGAGTTGGCCCAGCGGGCAGCGACGCACAAGGACTATCTGTTGACTCAGCTCCTGATCAACGGGGACTCCGCGGGGTTCAACGGCTATGACGGCGTGCCTTTTTTCAGCCATTCCCACGTGTCAGGGCAGTCGGGGACGCAGGACAACGATCTGAGTTTCGATGTGTCCGTCCCGAACGACCCGTCGACCGACGAGTTCAAGGCTGCCCTGAAAGCGGCGATCGGCCAGATCCTGTCGTTCAAGGACGACCAGGGCGAGCCGATGTCGTTGAGTCCCGCGGGGCTTGTGTGTGTCGTGCATCCGATGCTGCTGTACACGGCCCTCGAGACGGTCCGAGCGGCCACCATCGAGCAGACCTCGAACGTGCTGGCCGGGGTGGCGCGGGTCGTCGCGATGCCGGGCCTGGCGTCCCAGAACGCGTGGTATCTGCTCAAGACCGACGGCGTCGTGCGGCCGTTCATCTTCCAGGATCGCGAACCGGTCGAGTTCGGGGCCCTGGCTGAGGAGAGCGAGGAAGGTTTCAAACGGGAGAAGCTTTTGTTTGGTGTGCGGGCCAGATACCGGCTCACTTACGGGTACTGGCAATACGCGGTGAGGGTGGCGTTCAACTGAGTTGAGGGGTGTCTGACGGGGGGCGGTTAGGCGAGTGAAGCAAAGATGAGTGCTCCTGGATTAGCCCGTGTCTGACGATCTCGCCGCCGCTCCCCGTCTGCGGTGATGGGGAAGCTCCATGTCGTATGCGACCAACGGGGATATTGAAGAACGGCTGGGGACGACGGTGTACATCGAGTTGACCGATGATACGGGCTCCGGCGTGGCGGATGAGGACAAGGTCACTGAGGCCAGAACGGCGGCAGAGGCGGAGATCGACAGCTACCTCGCAAGGCGTTACCTGGTGCCGATCGCTGTCAGCGGGCAGCCTGCCCTGGCCGCGATGCTGAAACGGCTGACCCTCGACCTGGCCGAATATCGCCTGCGGGCCCGGCGACTGCCCGTACCGGAGGATACGCACCTGCTGCGTGATGCCGCGGTACAGTGGCTGACTCGTGCGGCCAAAGGCGAAGTCACGCTGCCGTCGCTGACGGAATTGTCATTGAATCCGGCGTGCGGGGCGGCGGGCACGGTGGTCGGACGTCCGAGAGTCCTGGAGGGGGACGAATGGGATGCGATCTGACGAGGGGGCACGAGAGCCTTATCGAGCCGCGCCGCTCGGACGCAGAAGGGGATCCGCGTCCAGTCAGTCCACCGACGTGGCCTCGCCGCTGATCATCACCCGCCCGAAGGCCGCTCCGCCGGTTGTCGACCCGAGTCCGATCATGCCCCATTGATGCGCTGTCGTCCGGGCCTTCAATAGCGGGCCGGCCCCCTCGTCGATGTAGATCTCCACCGTCGAGCTATCGAGGTTCCTGAGAATGCCGACCTGATGCCACTCGCGCCGGACAAACTCGTTTTGGGAGGGCGGTGAGGCCGAGGCCAATCGAGTCGCTCGGCCGTCGTCGATCCGCAAGAGCGATATTTCCGGTTTGCCGGTCAGATCGATCAGATCGAGCCGAAGGCAGTTCAGCTCATCCTGGCGGCCGAACAGCACGCACGCGTCGCAGCGCCTGCCGCCGGCGGCCTTGTCGGTCCGCACGCGACAGGAGAAGCTGAAGTTGCGGAAACGGTATTTCCCCTGCAGGGCCGATTCCAGGGCGGCGGTCCCGCTTTTCCGGCCGGGCGGCCGGGGAGCGACATAGAGGAATTGCCGCTGCCCATCCGATTGTATTCGCCACGCGTCTGCGGTGGAGAATTGCCAGGAATCGCTGGGTTGGTCAAAGCCGAACTCGTCCACCAGGTCGACGATGAGGTAGTCGGCGGTTTTTGTCGGTCCTGTCCCGGAATTGAGGCATCCGGCAAGCGGGACCAGCATCGCCGTCAGCCAGAGCGTCGTGGGCATTCCCCGAGTGGGAGCCATGGTTCGGTCTCCGTGGTAAAGTGCCGTCCGGGCATATGTTATCGGTACAGCATACCGCGAGGGCCCGGGGCGGGCGACAGCACGGGTCGCCTGGGCCCGTCCGGAGGGTGCTTCCCCCAAGGCCGGCCCGGTGCGGGGGGTCTATTGCATCCGGCCCCCCCGGTCGTTTATACTTGTTCAATACAGCCACGCATGTATCATTCACGGTAGACATGCTGCACTGGGTCTTCTTCCGGAGGATATGCACAAATGCCGGCACCATATGATGGTAAATCTATTCTGGTCGTCGACGACGACCCGGATATCCTGACTGCGATCGTCGAGATGTTCAAGGAGAGCGGGGCCGAAGTCGTCACCGCCTCTGACGGAAACACGGCCGTCAGCCTGGCGATGAGCAAGAAGCCAGACCTGCTGATCCTGGACGCCATGCTCCCAAGGCGGAGCGGCTTCCTGGTCCTGGAGAAGCTCAAGGCCCGTAAACCGCCGGGCACGAAGCCCTTTGTGATCATGATCACAGGCAACCAGGGCAAGAGGTACCAGGAGTGCGCCGAAACCTTCGGGGCGGAGGACTTTATCAACAAGCCGTTCCGGATGGATCGGCTGCGCCAGTCGGTGGAAAACCTCCTGGCTCAGGCGTAACCGCGAGCCTGCTGGAACAATCCGGGCGCGTTCGGGCTCTTCCGAGCGCGCCTTTTTCTTTCGCGAGGCGGCGTTGCGGGGGGCTGGCGGCGGGAATACAATAGGTGAATGGGGCGAACCAAGGTTGCCATCCTGCGTACCCGGCCGGCCAGCGTTCTGGCCGACTACCACGAGCTCGTGAATCTGGCCGGGTACCGCGAGGTCATTGACCCCTCGGCCGACACGGGATTGAAGATCAACATCTCCTGGCACTTCTTCTACCCCGGCAGCAGCACGACTCCCTGGCAGCTTGAAGGCGTGAT
This sequence comes from uncultured Planctomycetales bacterium, assembly GCA_964586235.1. Taxonomy (GTDB): domain Bacteria; phylum Planctomycetota; class Phycisphaerae; order UBA1845; family PWPN01; genus JAUCQB01. The sequence goes on along the minus strand of CAZPIO010000098.1, from coordinate 13,757 downwards.
CCGGGCGATGAAGCGGGACGGGTATGATTCAAGCCTGATCCACGCCTGCCACAATCGGACCGTGGTCATCGACGCCCATCTGGGTGAACGCGAGAATAAGCAGATCAACGTCATCCAGGCCCACAATCTGCGGAACGTGCACCTGTACGAAGGCGAAGAGTGGATCAACATCCGCGACGCCGTTGGCGACGTGGCCGGGAAGTTCCTCTGCCTGAACGAGGTGTATCCGAAGGGATTCTCGATACCGCGGCGCTTCATCGGCGAGAACATCATCCACCTGCCGACGATCAAGACGCACGTGTTCACGACCACGACGGGGGCGATGAAAAACGCCTTCGGCGGTTTGCTGAACGAACACCGGCACTGGACGCACCCGGTGATCCACGAGACGCTCGTGGACTTGTTGATGATCCAGAAGAAGATTCACCGCGGGGTGTTCGCGGTCATGGACGGGACATTCGCCGGCGACGGTCCCGGCCCGCGGTGCATGGTGCCGCACGTAAAGAACGTCCTGCTGGCCTCGGCCGACCAAGTGGCGATTGACGCCGTGGCTGCCAAGCTGATGGGCTTCGATCCGATGAAGGACTGCAAGTTCATCCGGCTGGCGCACGAGTTGGGGCTGGGCTGCGGCGACCCCAGCCAGATCGAGATCGTCGGGGACGTCGAGGCCGCCCGAGAGAGCTGGCATTTCGACGGGCCCTTCAAGAAGATGACCTTCGCCAGCTCGATGCAGCACAAGATCTACTGGGGCGGGCTGAAGGGCCCCGTCGAATGGTCGCTCAAGACCTGGCTGGCCCCGTGGGCCTATATCGCCAGCGTGTTCTACCATGACATGTACTGGTACCCGCGCAACGGCAAGAGCCGGGTCGAGGAGATCCTGCGAAGCGAGTGGGGCCGGCTCTTTCACAACTGGGAGAAACTCACCCCCGACGAAAACGGCTGGCAGGACGTCGGCGTCGAGCCGGCCAGGCTCGACCGCAGCACGCTGCAACTGATCGGCAAGGCCTTCCGTATCCTCGGCACCTGTGTGGCCGAGGCCCCGGAGACCCGCCGGCTGCGCGGGCGGCGGATCGTTGCCACACCGCTTCTGTGATCCGAAAGCTGCCCCACTTCTCCGATCCGCTGGTGCGGCTCAGACAGAGGATCCCCTGCACACAATCGGTGGACTTACGCAGACAGGTAGTCGAACACCCGCACCTTGGCCCAGTGCTGCTTGTTGCGCTCGATGTACTCCATGTGCAGCGGATGGGTGGCGTAGACGTCATGCCCGGCGCGGTCGTCGAAATGGACCACCAGGCCGACCTCATAGTCCTGGACGTTGACCTCGCGGACGGCGTTGGGGTCGCGACGGCCGGTGTCGAGCCTGCGGACCGTCGGCACCTTGGCAAGATAGTCCCGCCCATCCGCGATCAGTGCCTCAACCGCGGCCGGCGGGGTGCCCGGTTTCAAAGTGAAGAACACGCAGTGAATGTAGGCCATCGCATCCTCCCAAAACGGCCGGGCGACCGCTGGGGGCAACGGGACGGCCCGGACTGTTCTTGACCGCCGGTTGTTATACAATCTGCCCGCGGGAAAGACCAACAGACCCGGCATGGAGTCATCTCATGAAACACGTGATTGCCCTGGTATTGGCTTTGACCTTGAACGCGGCGGCCAACCTGATGATGAAGGTCGGATCCGGGCGCTTCAGCACCTCCGGCCTGAACGCGGAGCCCGGTCTGCGGTCGCTGACCGCCACGCTGTCCCAGAACTGGGTGCTGATTCTGGGACTGCTGTGCTTCGCGGTCAACGTTGTGTTCTACGCCTACGCCCTGCGGGCGCCGTTCCTGCCGGTGAGCGTGGCCTATCCGATCATGGTCGGCGGGGGATTCGCCATCATCGCCCTGGTGGCGTGGTGGTTCCTCGGCGAACGCATGTCGGCGCTCCAGTGGGCGGGCGTGGTGATGATTCTCCTGGGGGTGTTTCTGGTGGCCCGAGAAGTACAGACGACCAGGGGGGCATAGGAGGAAAGGATGAAGTAGGAAGGATGAAGGATAAAAGAAGAGAGGCGCGCCGGCGCGAATGGCGGACGTGAATCTCTTACTCATCCGTCCGCCTTCATCCTTCATCCTTTCCAAGTCCTGACCAGTCGGCCTCGTACACCCGGTAGTCCGTCGGCGTCATGCCGAGCTTGCGGTATGTGGCCATCGCACGATGGTTGTCGTGGTGCACGTAGAGCCGGATGCCGCAAACGCCGGGGTCCTGACGGGCCAGCGATTCGACGTGCTGGTAGAGCCGGCGGAAGACGCCCCGGCCGCGGAAGTCGGGCTGGACGTACACGCTCTGCACCCACCAGAAGGCCCCGGCCCGCCAGTCGCTCCACTCGCAGGTGATCATGAGCTGGCCGACCACCCGGCCGTCGAACACGGCCAGGAAATACCGGCCCTGCTCCGGATGGGCAACGGCATGCTCGACCCCGCGCCGAACGGTCGTCGGGTCCAGCCGGAGCCCTTCGGATTCGAGGGCCATGGCCGCGTTGAACTCCGTGATGGTTGGGATGTCGGCGGTTACAGCACTTCGGATAATCAGGTCGTCGCTCATGTCCGCAGATCATATGCGGACGGCTCTCTCCGATCTATCCGTGCCGACAGAGCAAAACCCAAGCTCGGCAAGGACTTGGACCACCCATTCGAAAAAAGGGCCGACGAGGGCGTCAGCCCCACTTGGGCTGCCCAACGGTCTGGCTAATAGCTAACAGCTAAGAGCTATAAGCTTCTTTTGACTGACTACTGAACACTGACCACTACACCCGTGCCACATACGGAATCGTGATCGGCCCTTCCGGCAGGACGCAGATCGACAACCGACGGCCGGCCGATCGGCCCAGCTCGGTCAGGGTGTCCTCGATCTTGGGGCAGGGCTCGAGCAGGCACTGTCTGACCTGCTCGTCGGTCAGACCGTCGGCGCGGATATAGACCGTTGCCCGGGCCTGGATCATGGTCTGTACCTGCACCTGCCACTGGTCGGGCGAGGCGAAGCCGGGCGACTGCACGCGAGCCAGCAGCTCGGCCGGGCTCTTGGACTCGCGAAGCAGTTTGCCGAAGCATCCGTGCTCGGGGATCCCGTCCCAGCACTGCGAGGCGGCGATGATCGACCCGCCGGCGCGGACGATCTGGGCGGCCGCAGAAACGCCTTTCATCGTCTGGTACAGGTTCAGGTCCAGCGGATAGCCTGAGTTGCTGGTGATGACCACGTCGAACGGCTCGGGCACGGGGACCATCGCGCAGCTCTTGACGAACGCGCACCCGGCCTTGTGGGCCTCGTGAAGTTCGCCGGCAAAGACCCCGGTGATCTGCTTGTCGCGGTTCATGGCCACGTTGAGCAGGAAGGCGGGCCTGGTCATCCGGGCGGCTTCGAGCATCTCCTCCCAGATCGGGTTGCCCTCGGTGATCCCCCAGGTGCTCTTGGGGTCGCCGATCATCTTCGCCCCGTGGTTATCCAGAACGCTTTCGGCCCCGGCGATCGACGGCAGCACCCCCTTGGGCCCGCCGCTGAAGCCGGCGAAAAAGTGCGGCTCGATGAACCCTGTCAGGATGCGAACGTCCGCCTCCATGAAGCGGCGGTTGACACGGATGTCATGGCCGAAGCGGGTGCGGCCGAGCTTGACCAGGTTGGCGTCGTCGTTGCCGTCGTGCTGAATGCAGCGGTAGTTGGCCACGACATCCTTGCCGAGCATGACCTCCAGTTCCTCGCGGGTCTGCGGCCGGTGAGTGCCCAGGGCGTTGAGCAGGGTGATGTCCGATCGCCGAATGCCCGCATCCTCGAGTTCGGCCAGCAGCGGCGGCAGGACCCGCTCGTTGGGCGTCGCACGGGTGATGTCGGTGTGAACGATGGTGACCTTCTGCCCGGGTTTGACCAGGTCGCGAAGCGGCGGCGTGCCGATCGGCTTGCGCATGGCCTCGATCAGGGCGCCCCGCTCGTCGGGCAGGCCTTTCACATACTTCGGCTCGATGACCACGGCGTCGGCCGGCACCTGCACATCCAGGCCGGTCTTGCCGTATGCCAGATGGACCTTCTGGGTTCCGTTACTGCTCATGGATATCCTCGCATGTATGCTTAACAGGTGACGAGCCATGGGTCCGCTTGACGAGCCACGGGGTTTATCCCCGTGGTCTTCCTTCTTGCTGGCAAGACAGTTCGAACACCGGCGGGATAAACCCGCCGGCTCGTCAAGCCGATCCTCCATTCCCCGTCAACGTCGCCCGCAATTCCGCCGGCACCGGCGTCCCGCGCTCCGGACAGATGCTGCTGACGTTGCTCGTGAGATTATACCCGCACTTCGCGTTTGTCTTTGTCGAAATAGACCTTCCGGTTCGTCTCCCACGCCAGGTCGCCCATTGCGACCGTCACGCCCTGCTTGTAGCCGAAGTCCATGTTGGCGTTGGGCTGCCCGCCGTTGCGGATGCACTCGCACCAGTTTTTGACGTGATCGGCACCGGGATACGGCGGGTCCACGCCCTCACCCATCAGCTTGTAGGTTTCCAGCTTGTTACTCGTGTCATCGGCAAACACCAGCGGGTTGCCCGGACTGTGCCCGAAACGGGTCTTGACGCAGCCCTTCTCGAACATGAACACGGTGCTCTCGTTGTCGATGTCGCTGCCGAAGTGGCTGGTGAACTGGGTGTGGAAGCCCTCGGGATACTCGAGAATGACCAGGGTCTGGTCCGGGGCGGTGCACTTCGGATCGTTTGTTGAGGCGTATCGGCCGCCCCAGGCCACGGCCGAGGTCGGGAAACCACAGCCGGTCACGCAATGCACGAAGTTAATGAAGTGAGTCATCCAGCCGCCGATCGTGCCGCTGGTGATCTCCTTGTATCCCATCCACTTGGCGCACATGTTGGCATCGAATGGTCGCGCCGGGCGGTTGTACAGCCAGCCCTTCCAGTCGGTCTCCGCCTCGGTCTCGGGACCCTCGTAGCCGACCCAATAAGGCCTGTAAGCGGTCTCCGTCGACTCCACCCGGAAGAGCTTGCCAAGTGTGTTCTCGGCGATGAGCTTCTTGATCGCCTTCACGACCGGCGAACTGGCCCCCTGGGTCCCGTGCTGGACAATCATCTTTGAGGCTTTCACGACATCGTACAGCTTGTTCAGTTCCGGCAGGTCAATGTGCAGGCCGATGATCGGCTTCTCGACGTAGACGTGCTTGCCCGCCCGAACGGCGTCGATGGTCTGCCCGGCGTGCTGGTGATCGGGCGTGGCGATGATCACGGCATCGATCTCAGCATTCTCCAGCAGCTTGTGATAGTCGGCGTATGCCTTCGGTTTGGCCCCGAGCAGCTTCTCCGCCTCGGCCGGGTACTCTTCAAGCCGGAACTTCCAGTTGTCGCAGATCGCCACCAGGGCCATATTCGCGTTCGCGGGTTTGACCATGTTCCGCATGATGTCCCGCCCCCGCCCGCCGCAACCGATCAGCCCCAGGTTGATGCGGTCGTTGGCCCCTTTGACCTGGCCGTAGCTGGATGCGGTCATCTGCGACAGGGCCAGCCCGGCCCCGGCCGTCAAGCCATGACGCAGAAACGTTCGCCGATCTGTCTTGCTGGGTTGCATGCGAAGACTCCTTGCACCAAGGGGCTCTTACCGTTGTTGCCCGACAGACCAGCCGGGCTCCGAGGACCAAATTCTACCGCAAGGAGCTTGGAGGAGCACCATCCTCCGGGTCGGAGTTCGGGTGGTGTGTCACAAGACAGGAGCAGGCGGGCTGGCGGCTAAGGCTTGCCGTTCATGAGGTAGCTGTCGATCGCCGCCGCGGAGTTTTTGCCGTCGCCCATGGCCAGGATCACCGTGGCTGCACCCCGGACGATATCGCCGCCCGCAAAGACGCCCGGGAGGCTGGTCATGTTGTTCTGGTCGATCTCGATGTTGCCCCACTTGTTGAGCTTCAGCTCGGGCGTCGACTGGGTCAGCAGCGGGTTGGCCTTCGTGCCGATGGCCTCGATGAACACCTGGCAGGGGATTTCAAACTCGCTGCCGGGCACCGGCACCGGCCGGCGGCGCCCGCTGGCATCCGGCTCACCCAGTTCCATCCGCTGGCAGCGAACTGCCCGCACCCAGCCGTCCGCTGTGCCCAGAATCTCCACCGGATTCACCAGGAACTCGAACTTGATGCCTTCCTCCTCGGCGTGCTTGACCTCTTCAACGCGAGCGGGCATCTCCGCTCGCGAGCGGCGGTAAACCAGCGTCGCCGGGTCGGCCCCGAGTCGACGGGCGGTCCGCACGGAATCCATGGCCACATTGCCGCCGCCGACCACCGCCACCTGCGTCGACCGGATCACCGGAGTCTCGCTGTCGGCGCGATAGGCCCCCATGAGGTTCACCCGCGTGAGGTATTCGTTGGCCGAGTAAACGCCTTTGAGGTTCTCGCCCGGTATGCCCTGGAACACCGGCAGGCCGGCCCCGTTGGCGATGAACACCGCCTGGAAGCCCTCCGTCTCGATCAACTCGCGGATGGTATAGGTCTGCCCGATCACCACGTTGCAGACGATCTCCACGCCGAGCTTGCGGAGCTTGTCCACCTCGACCTCAACGATCTTCTTGGGCAGGCGGAACTCGGGAATCCCGTACATGAGCACGCCGCCGGGGGTGTGCAGGGCCTCGAAGATGGTGACCTTGTGGCCCTTTCTGGCCAGTTCGCCGGCGCAGGTCAGGCCGGCCGGCCCGGCGCCGACGACCGCAACCCGCTTGCCCGTCGGTGCCGGCGGAACGTACTGGTCGGGCCGGTTCTCGCGGGCCCAGTCGGCCACGAAGCGCTCCAGGTAACCCACGGCCGCGGGCGAGCCTTTTTTGGCCCGGATGCACAGTGATTCGCACTGGGTCTCCTGCGGGCAGACCCGCCCGGTGATGCCCGGCAGCACGTTGGCCGCGTACAGGATGTCGGCGGCCTTGTTCAGATCGCCATCGGCCAAGGCCGCCAGAAAGCCCGGGATATCCACCCCCACCGGGCAGCCCTGGATGCATTTGCCGTCCTTGCAGCGCAGGCAGCGTTCAGCTTCCGTCTTTGCCGCTTCGCACGCCAGCCCCTGGTTCACTTCCTGGAAGTTCCGGGAACGCAGCTCCGCATCCTGTTCCGGCATGTGCTGCCGGGGTATTTTCATTCGTTCAGCAGGTGTCATTTGCATGGATTTTTAACCTTGGGCACCACCGGTGCGGGCGGCGTCTCGCTCTCAGTGGCAGGAATCCTTCAGCGTATTGCCTTCTCCGCCTCGACCAGCTTGCATTCGTGGTTTGCCTGTGCACGCTGCCGGGTGCTCCGCTCATGATCGCGGTACGCGGTCAGCCGGTCGGCCAGTTCGGCGAAGTTGACCTGGTGCGCGTCGAACTCGGGCCCGTCGACGCACGCGAACATCATCTTGCCGCCGATCATCACCCGGCACCCGCCGCACATGCCGGTGCCGTCAACCATGATGGGGTTGAGCGAGGCGATCGTATGAATGCTTTTGGGACGCGTGACCTCGGCCACGGCCCGCATCATCGGGACCGGCCCGGCGGTGATAACCGCGTTGACCGGGTCGGACCCGTCGGCGATCAGCTCGGCCAGCCGGCCGGTGACGAAGCCGTGATAGCCGTGACTGCCGTCGTCGGTACACGGATGCACCGCGTCGCAGATCACCTGCAGCTCATTCTCCATGATCACGTAAGGCTTGCTCCGCCCGCCGATGATCGCCGAGACCTTGTTGCCCATCGACTTGAGAGCTCCGGCCTGCGGGTAGATCACCGCCGTGCCCACGCCCCCGCCGACCAGCACCACGTGCCCGAACTTCTCGATTTCCGTGGGCTTGCCGAGAGGTCCGGCCACATCGAGAATCGATTCGCCGCTGTTGAGGGACACGAGCCTTTGCGTCGAGGCCCCGAGCGCCTGGACAACCAGCGTAATGGTGCCGGCAGCGGCGCTTGAGTCGGCGATGGTCAGCGGAATCCGCTCGCCGCCTTCGGCGACGCGGACAATCACGAAGTGCCCGGGCTTGTGCCGGACGGCCACGCGCGGCGCCTCGACGACGAGCCATCGAACCCCAGGCGCAAGCCATCTGGCCTCTCGAATCAGAAACATCGGTGCAGTGTCTCCCAGCGAATCTCCAAGGCGGGTTTGGAGTGATCGCAGCAACAGAGCCGGCTTTCCTGCGCGTCCGAAACGCCGTATAATAGTGTGGTCTCGGGCGATATTCAACGGCCGGCGGACCACCGGGCATGATACCGCGCGAAACCAGGATCAACTATTTTGAATTCTCTAATGCGCCGTAGAAGTTTGGCTTATGGTCACGGAGCACCCGGCATGGGCTGTCCGGCCGTGCATCGCGCCGATCGGTTCGTTACAGTCGAGGTCTGTTCCGGCAGGTGGCCGCGGGACAGCCGGCATCGAGGCTGGAGGCGTGAGCGATGATCAGCACCAATCTCAGCACTGGACTTGCCGGCCTGGACCGGGTGCTCAAGGGGTTGTTGCCCGGCGACAACCTCGTGTGGCGGGTGGATTCGATCGACGATTACCGGGCCTTTCTCGAGCCCTTCTGCCGCAACGCCGTCACTGCCGGACGGCGGCTGGTCTACTACCGTTTCGCCGACCACGCCCCGCTGGTCCCCGCGGACTGCCCCGCCGAGGTGCACGAACTGGAACCGCAGGCCGGCTTCGAGAAATTCATCAGCTCCATCCACGAGGTGGTCAAGTCGGCGCGGGGGCTGGGGGCTCACGTTTTTGACTGCCTCTCCGACCTGGCCGTCGACTGGAGCAGCGACCGGATGCTCAGCAACTTCTTCGTGCTGACGTGTCCCTACGTCTACGACGTCGAAGGCCTGGCCTATTTCCCGTTGCTGAAAAACTATCACTCGCCGCAGGCCGTGGCCACGATCGGGAACACCACTCAGATCCTGATGGACGTGTATCACCACGGCGACCGGTACTATCTGTACCCGATCAAGGTTCAGCAGCGCCACTCGCCGACGATGTACATGCTCCACGCCTGGGAGCAGGACCACTTCCGCCCGCTGAACGACAGCTCGACGATCGCTCAGATTCTCACCTCGCGACCGTGGGGTGGGGCGGAGTCCATCGCCGCCAGACAGGGAGTATGGGCCCGGGCATTCCACGAGGCTGAGGAACTGGTTGACCCCTCTCTGCAGAAGGCCTGTTCGATTGAGGAAAAGAGCCTGTTGCACCGCCGGCTGCTGCGGATGCTGATCTCACGGGACGAGCGGATTCTGCCACTGGCGGAGCGATACCTGAACCCGGCCAGGATCCTCGAGATCCGGCGGCGGACCATTGGCACGGGGCTCATCGGCGGCAAGTCGGTCGGTATGCTCCTGGCCCGCGCGATCCTCGAGCAGTCCGACCCGCGATGGAGCCGCCGCCTGGAGGTTCACGATTCGTTCTACATCGGCTCGGACGTCTTCTACACCTACCTGGTCCAGAACGGCATCTGGTGGCTGCGCGAGAAGCAGAAGAACCCCCAGAACTTCCTTGAAGGGTCGGAGGAGGCCCGCCGCCGGATCATCACCGGATCGTTCCCCGAGGAGACTCAGAAGGAGTTCTCCGACATGCTCGATTATTTCGGGCAGTCGCCGATCATCGTGCGTTCGAGCAGCCTCCTTGAAGACGCCTTCGGCAACGCCTTCGCGGGCAAGTACGAGAGCCTCTTCTGCGTCAACCAGGGCTCGCGTGACAAGCGGCTGGCCGACTTCATGTCCGCCGTCCGCACCATCTACGCCAGCACCATGGGCGAAAGAGCCCTTCAGTATCGGGCCCAGCGCGGCCTGCTCGAAAAGGATGAGCAGATGTCGCTGCTGGTGCAGCGGGTTTCGGGCTCGTTGTACGGGAACCTGTTCTTCCCGGAGGTCGCGGGGGTGGCGCTGTCGTACAATCCTTACGTCTGGCATGAGGACATCGACCCGAAAGCAGGTCTGATGCGTCTGGTGTTCGGGCTGGGCACCCGGGCGGTGGACCGCTCGGACGACGACTACACGCGGGTGGTCGCGCTCAACGCCCCGGAGCGGCGGCCCGAGGCCGGCATCGAGCAGGTGCGCCGTTACACTCAGCGTAAGGTCGACGCCCTTGACCTGGCCGCCAACCAGCTTGTCGCAAACGACTTCGTCGACGTGATTCGCCAGAGCAACGACGTCCCCATCCAGGTTTTCGCATCTCGCGATGAGGAACTGGACCGCATGGCCGCCGAAACCGGCCGCAAGGACATTTTCCCGTGGATTCTCACCTTTGAGCATTTGCTGTCCCGGACGCCGTTTGTCGCGGACATGCATGACATGCTCGCGACGCTGGAGAAGGCCTACGGCTGTCCGGTGGACACCGAGTTCACCGCCAACTCCCTTGAGGAGAATGACTACAGCATCAACCTCGTGCAGTGCCGCCCGCTCCAGGTCGCGGGTGCCCGGCTGGGTGAGGCCGCGGATCTGCCGGCCGACATCGACCACAAGAACCTGATCCTGGAAGCCCGCGGGGCGGTGATCGGGCAGAGCCGGCTGAGTACCGTTGATCGACTGGTCTACGTGGTTCCGTCGGTCTATGGCCACCTGCCGATTCCGGAGCGGTACGCGGTGGCCCGTCTGATCGGCCGCCTCATGCATGCCGAGGAACCGCACCGTCCCGAGCGGGTCATGCTCCTGGGCCCAGGGCGGTGGGGTACCACTACGCCCTCGCTGGGCGTGCCGGTCTCATTCGCTGAAATCAATACCATATCGGTCCTGTGCGAGATCGTTGCCATGCGGGAGGACCTGGTGCCCGACGTCTCGCTGGGCACGCACTTCTTCAACGAGCTGGTGGAAATGGACATCCTCTACCTGGCCCTGTTCCCCGGGCGTGAGGGCAACCGGCTCGACGAGGAGTTTCTCGAAAAGGCCCCGAACCGGCTGGCGAAGCTCCTCCCCTCGGCCGCCAACTGGTCACACGTGGTCCGCGTCATCGATGCCGCCGACCTGCCCGACGGCAGCCTCATCCAGCTCAACGCCAACAACCTCAGCCAGCGGGTTGTCTGCTACCGCTCCCGCGGTCGGTGACGGTGGCAGATCGACTGCTTTCGTCTCCCGTGCCCGGGTTCCGATCTGCGTGATACCTTTTTCAGAGACTAATGCTTTGCCACGAGAGAGAGAACGCGCTGAAGAGCCTCGATCGCCTGCTCTCGTTTGTCGCGAGGGACATCATCCAATTCTGCAAGGATCTGCCGAATCCGGTCGGTCTCAGCGGTCGACATGTCGGTCCGTCCACGCAGCGTGACGAGAAGCCATTCGCGACGACGTGATCGATCATCTCGCTGCAAAGCCTCGGACAATTCCGCCAGGGACCGGGCCAAGGCTTCCACATCCCTTTGCTCGACCAGAACTGAATACCGGCAGGCGGCGGCCCAGAGTCGAAGCAGGCTCGGCGTCCGTTCCTGCAGTTTCCTTTTTGTGACGGGCTCCGATTCGTATGACGTCTGCAGTTCCCGCCGCGCGCCCGCTAGAAGGGCATCCCAGACACCGCTGCTGCCCGTCACTTCCGGCTCGCCATGCATCAGCCTCACCCTGACCTGCGGAATCTCGAAGAAGAGCCTCAGCAGATTGTCCGACGCACGCGATTGGATCAGCAATCCGGTCTCCCAGCGAGAGATGCTCTCCGATGCCATACCGAGAGTGTCCGCGAGCTGCCTCTGTGTCAGTCCGAGTTTCTCGCGTCCAGCCCGGATTTCCGCAGCCTGGAGCAGCCCAAGGTGAGCCCGGAGGGCGAGGTTGATCTGCTCGTCCGTATCGTTGCCGAAGATGAGTTCGCCGCACGCCGCGCATCGCGGAGCGTGTAACTCCGGGATGGGAATCTCGTACAGGCGACCATCATGCTTGACGCGCGCCTGGTATGCAATAGTGGCCGGGCGAACCTCCACCTTCATGCAGTTCGGGCATCGCCAGGGGAAAGGCTTGCGTTTGGGTTCACTGGTCATGGATATTCACCACCGTAATCCGTGCGTCTTCCGCGGTGTGGCCGAGTTCGAGGACGGTCTCGATGTAGAGCTTCCGTCCCGTGGGTAGTGCCAGCCGAAGATCGTGATGGAACTCGAACTCCTGTACCCAAGGCTCGCGGGTCTCGCGAATCTCGTCGATCAGGCCACCACCCGCAACGTGCTCATGCATGACACGTCCGATCTCCCGTAGCGAGATGCTCTCCAACTCGGCCCGCACCCATTCGTATGCCCTGCGCCGGAAGTGCACATAGCAGTCGTATCGCCAGAAGCCCAGCGCAGTCCGATAAGCAGCCAACCGGCGCGGATCAGTCAGTTCAGCCACGGGGCCCCTCCTTCCGAGGTACTGCCACTTCTCCGGACCGCCATTGGCTGCGTTGACGAACGTCAATATCGTTAACTACTAAACTGTAATCAATGACTAGATAAAAGTCAAATCCGCGAGTGTTCCCCATGCGCTTCAGCCCCCGGCTTCCAGAGTCGCAATCCGTACCACCTCTGGCACACCATTGTGCCGCTTCTGGAATAACTCTGCAAACCCTTTACCGGATGGGAGCTCGAATGGTTGTTCTCGCTCAGATTGCTGGTCGAGGCCGATTCGACGGGCTTGCGCACAGAAAACCGGCCCTGGACGCTCTGAAGGCATCCGGGGCCGGTTGTGCGGTACTCGATCGGTCCGTAGGTCGGGTACGGGTGTCCCGGCCCGCCCACCGCTCGATCAGACCAATCCCTGATCGAGCATCGCATCGGCGACCTTGACGAAGCCGGCGATATTGGCGCCCATGACGTAGTTGGTGGGTTCGCCGTACTCGGCGGCAGTTGTGGAGACCGCCTTGTGGATTGCGATCATGATGTCGTGCAGGCGGCGGTCGACTTCCTCGCGCGTCCAGACGGTGTGCTGGGCGTTCTGGGACATCTCCAGGCCGGAGGTGGCCACCCCGCCGGCGTTGGCCGCCTTGCCCGGGCCGTACAGGATCTTGTGAGCCAGGAAAACCTCGATGCCCTCCGGTTCGGTGGGCATGTTGGCCCCTTCGGCCACCAGCTTGCAGCCGTTCTTCACGAGCGCCTGGGCGTCGTCGCCGCTGATTTCGTTCTGAGTCGCCGATGGGAATGCGCAGTCGCACTTGATGCCCCACGGGCGGACGCCGTCCTTGTACTCGGAGCCCTTGAACTTGTCGGTGTACTCCTTGATTCGGCCGCGGCGGACATTCTTCAGATCCATGACCCAGGCAAGCTTCTCGGCGTCGATGCCGGCCGGGTCGTAGATGGTCCCGTTCGAGTCGGACAGGGTGACGCACTTGCCGCCGAGCTGGTTAACCTTCTCGACGGTGTACTGGGCCACGTTGCCCGAGCCGGACACCGCGCAGACCTTGCCGCGCATTGAGTCATTGCGAGTGGCCAGCATCTCCTCGGCGAAATAGACCGCCCCGTAGCCGGTGGCCTCGGGCCGGATCAGCGAGCCGCCCCAGTTCAAGGCCTTGCCGGTCAGAACGCCGGTGAACTCGTTGCGGATTCGCTTGTACTGCCCGAAGAGGAAGCCGATCTCACGGCCGCCCACGCCGATGTCGCCCGCCGGGACGTCGGTGTGCGGACCGATGTGCTTGCACAGCTCGATCATGAAGCTCTGGCAAAACTTCATGACTTCGTTGTCCGTCTTGCCCTTCGGGTCGAAGTCCGAGCCGCCCTTGCCGCCGCCCATGGGCAGCGTGGTCAGCGAGTTCTTGAGGATCTGCTCGAACGCCAGGAACTTCAGGATGCCGAGGTAAACCGTGGGGTGAAACCGCAGCCCGCCCT